>PNAJ01000137.1 GCA_003170295.1 Bryobacterales bacterium
CGATAGAATCCTTTTCATTATCGACAGGCGCCAGTTTGAGCGCGATGTCCGGTGGTCGGTCGTTTGGGCTTTCATCGCAGCGTTAGGTGCTTATATAAGAGCTTCTTAAAGGACTTGGGTACATTGACAGAGCGCAGATTCTCAATTCGTGCCGAACCAAATTCTTTAACCGCTCCGGCGATCGCTTTCCGAGCAACGGCATCGAGTACGAACGGAGGCGCTGGATAGTATGAGGCAGCGTGGACTTGCGCTGCTTGGTATGGGTACGCTCGGTTATATGCGCGCTTGTCTGATGGAGACACTTTCCTGACGAAATCGATGTACGTCCAAGAGGCGTTCCGCCCGCCTTCCCGCCGAAACTCAAGAACCCAGTCCCCCGCATGATGGTCATTCTTCCGGCAATTCAGAGAGGACGCGGGCTCAGCGATTCCATAGCGCGCTTGGGCCTCTGCCTTCACAACTTTTGCAATGGCACCTGCCTCATCCCACCAACCGAGCTTCCATTTCTTTCGCCCTTCTGAAGCCAGCCACTCCCGGAGCGAAGCGGGTTCGATTGAAGAACGAGAATGAGGTCGGCCCGCAGACAGCCGATCTGAGGCTCGTGCGAGCTTACGCAGATCGGCATCGCTGATGGGTCGAGGGCGGACGTACTGGAGCAGTCGGCCCATTTCGACAGCCCCCGGTGGCAGGAAGACGCCTGCCTCCTTAAGGCCGTTTCGACCCAGAGCATGTGACGAAGCGTTCGCTGAGCAGATTACCGAGCCCCTGTTGCTAGACAAATATACCTTCATGTGGAGCCGATCAGACTGGCGTATTAATGCACCTCTCTCGCGGAGGCGGATAAGCGCGTCAGCGCTCGTCGCGCCCGGCTTGCAGAGCGCAAACGATTTCGAGACCATCTGGATGGGGCAAGAAGGCTTCAGCGCTCTTGCCGATATACGCGACCAAGATCACCCTTTGTTCTCCGATCGCTGGCGAACTAAGCAGGGCCTTGATTGCATCATGCACCTCAGCGGACGTATACAGGATCTTCATTGTTGATGAATCCTACTCGCAATGTCCAAAAAACTGCGATTCGGTCTGCATCGAAGTTGAAAACCATTATAGAGATTTAGCGAGATTCGAAGGCCCAGCCTTTGCTGCTGCGGCTCCGACTGCTTTCGCCTTGCCGTTGGGCGATCAGACCGCAGTTGGCGGGCGATCCTGAAACGCAAAGAGGAAAGCGACGGTTTGGAGGCCTTTTCTGGCCCGATGTCGGTCATTATCGCAACTCATTCAGAGATCTGATACTGTTCGAGCTTCCCGTCCATCGCTGCCCGGACCACCAGGTTCAACGTTTTCTCAGGAAACACAATCCGGTAGCTCCGCTCGGTGAATCCGCCGCGCAAGCCTGAGCGCAAGAGCTCGAAGCCTTTGGGTGCGCCCAGCGGTTTCAGGCTAGCGGAATAATCACCGATTACTTCAGCCGTGAAGTACGAATTGCCGTTGGCGTGAACAGCGCGTGGTCCAGTCGGCCTTCCTGTAGACGAGCAAAAATCGTCTTCGCCTGTTCGAGCAGCTTCACATTCTGGGAATACGCACGCATCAAGTTTGGGTGACGCTCTGCTTAACGATCACGCGGACAGAGGTGACTGACAACGGTCGTTGTCGGCGCTCACGTCAGCCCATCCTAGCCGCTGCCGGCGCCGCGTATGATTAGTCCAAGGCGAACCGTGTCGTTGATAGAATCGCACGGTCTTTGGCCTCGGAGTGACGAGCAAGCTGGGCAGTCGAGGTGGCAACCGGAGGAGTTTATGCGTTCGCCGGAATTACAGGTTCAAATTGACGGGTATTACGTGGAGTGGCGCAAATCACGAGTCAAGTGGAATACGCCGCGTCGGAAATGGTACGACATCATCCAAAAGCTTCGCAGGCTCGATACATATCGATATGCTCACGAGACGCCACTCAGCGAAAAAGAGCTCGTTAGCCTGCGTGGGACCTTGCAGTCATCGCGCGCTACCCGAATGTGCCGGTGGTCAGTTCGGCGCGACGGCGACGTCGTTGTGATTCAACGAGTCGGAATGTGGTGAAGGTTGCTCCGCCTGCGCACCCCCCTGCCGTCAGCGACTCCGGAGAAAGGACCGATCGCATCCACATTGCTGCGCTACGAATCCGGCACAATTGGCAGAGCGGCTCTGCTAGAGATGGAGCGATTAGGCCGGCTGGGAATGGAGGGCGACCTGATCGCGTTGGAAAGGCGATCCGCCCCCCTACTTTCCCTTTTCGATGTAGGAAACCGCGCGATCGAGGACTTCATCCTTGCCGGCGCGAATTCCGGCGATGGTGGGGTGTGCTTCGATATCCGGAATGAGTCCCACGCGCTGGAGTTGCTTGCCGTCCGCCCAGCGCACATCGTGGCCGCTGAAGTGGATGCGGATGCCGCCCGGCGCCATGAAATAAGTAACGTCGCCGTTGGCGCCGGCAGTCGGACTGCCGACAAACGTAGTCCCGCCGGCGGTCCTATAAAACAGCCCGCTGTGTTCCGACTGGCTTTGGGCGCGGTCGTCGATCAGGATCACGGTCTTGCCCTGGTAGCGCGGCTTGTTGGTGGCCGGAACGCGCTGCTCGAAGAACAGCGTGCCGATTTCATTTCCTTCGAGGTTGTCGGCGCGCACCAGATTGCGGCGGAACAGCGCGGCTACGGGCTCCTGCTTTTCGGTCAGGCGCGGCGCGATGCTCCAGGCCGTCCCCAGGGGATACCCGCGCATATCCATGACGATGGCTTCCGTGGCCTTGAAGGCTTCGAACATGGCATCCACCTGGGCGTTGGTGAGCCGGTCCAGATCGACGTAGCCGATCTTCGAAGTGAGCAGCCGGAACGTCTCGCCGGTGCGATACGGGGAGAATTTCTGGAGGTTTTCCGCGGTCCGCGGCAGTTCGATTTCATACTCCTTGCCCTCGGCGTTTCTCAGGGCGAGACGGACGGAGCCTGCCGGGCCCAGCAACAAACGCACCATGATGTCGCGTTGCATGGATTGCGGAGTGGAGGCGGCGATGTGCTTTTCCAGTTCCGCGGCGCGGTGCGTCCAGGGCTCGCCGTCGATACTGACGAGCGCGTCTCCCGGGTGGATCGTCCCGGCGATGCCGGCGTCAAACACTCTGGTCACCACGGGCTGGCCTTCGATCGGACGCACCTCCACCGGAGGCGCGGCTGCTCCATAGAACTTGTCAAGCTCGATGCTGCTCATAAAGGAGTGACTGTCGTGGACGTGGGTCACCATTTCGGCAACCGCGAGGTGATATTCGCGCGCGCCGGCGGCTTGCGCCATCCCGGGAAGGAATTCGGCCAGCACGCCGTCCCAATCCTCGCCATAGAGATTCGTGTACGGGTGAAAGTAGTGGAACACGCCCCACACGCGCGCCGCCGCCAGCATGCGGAGTTCGGCGGAGGGATAGGGCGTTTCCACGTAGCTCTTCTCGAAGAATCGCGCCTGCGGCAGATTGAGATGCGGACGTGGTTCGGGAAGCGGCCACTTGCCGGCTTTGGCGATCTCGATGGCGGCTTTAAGCGCCTCATCGCCGGTCTTGTGCAGCACGAGATTGGCGCTGACGCCGGTGCTGCCGTCACCATACGCAAATTCCCTCACGCGGATCACGGCGCGCAGTCCGGCCGGGGCCACCTCCACGCTGCGGGTCAGGCTCTGGTACTGCTCACCGAGGGAGTCTTCGGTGACAATGGCGCCCGTTCCGGAGTTCTGAGCGGCCAGGGCAAAATACGGAATGTCGGTTTGGTGGTTGACCAGGAACACCGGGGTGATCGCGTTGGCCGCAATCGTAGCCGGAGCGATGGCGGCGCCATCGGCGATTTCCCAGGAGGATTGATATTCGTCAAAATCGGTGGAGCCGGGAAACCCGGGCGATATATCGCGCGA
Organism: Bryobacterales bacterium; assembly: GCA_003170295.1. Lineage (GTDB taxonomy): Bacteria > Acidobacteriota > Terriglobia > Bryobacterales > Bryobacteraceae > Palsa-187. The sequence continues at coordinate 3,915 of PNAJ01000137.1, forward strand.
ATAGCCGGAGTGAACGCGCACCGCGTGGCCCGGCCCCACAGAGAGCTTGCGAATAGGCAGCCTGAGCGGTAGCAGGGACCACGCCATTCGCGATGCGCGCAGATCAAATACCACCGCCCCTTTGCCGCGCGAAGATGCAAAGAGCGAGTTGCTCAACTCCGTCGCCTTGCTCATGTCCCCGGACTCCAGGCTGACCACGGTGACTCCATCCTGCGTCTTCGGCACCAGCAAAACGCGGGAGTCTTGCGGTTGCGCGGCCGCCATGTGAGTGGCCGGATCCTTAAGCGCGCGCAACATTTCGTCCAGCACCTGGGAGAATTCGGCGTCCGTCGCGGCAGCGAGCACTTTGGGAGCCGCGCGCACAAACGCTTCGTCCCAATCGATATCGGGCGATGTCACGCGCGGATGGAAATATTTCACATAGTTCCACAGCTTCGCCGCGGCAGCGAGACGAGCGTTGGAATCCTGCGCATGGCAGAGCGAGGCCAGCAGAGCAAAAGCAGCGAAAAAACGGTACATTGATGAATTTTACCTCCAGAGGCGATTCGAGTGGGCACATCAATCCCACTTTGACGGCGCAACTCAGCGTTCTGATGCCACTGGCCGTGAAACCTTAATAATCGGAAACTGGCCCACGCGGCCATAGGTGCCGTTGTGGAAAGTTGTCCCGGCGACCGAAGGTCCTGGCTAATGGCGCAACCGTACACTAATGTTCCAAATTGGAGGTTCGGCGTGGAGCAGAGGCTCCGCCAATAAGTAGGGGAAGAGTGCTAGCCACCATCCGGACGGAATCCCAATCTGACGTTTCATCCGTATCTTGGGAGCTTCAGGTCGACGGCGAGTCTACTGGACGCCGACGAACCCGCGAAGTGGTGCATGCGCCTGTTAGCCGGTGGGTATTGTCTACCAAACGCCAGGAATAAGACGCTTCGTCCGTGCCGAGTACGCCGCGTATTCGTCGCCAAACTCCTCAACCATCATCCTCTCTTCCGCGCGGACGCGAAGTGCGCAGAGGATCGCGAACGCGATCAAGTTTGACGGCCCTGCCAGCCAATTCGGGATGACGAGCGCCTGGCCGATGGAATACAACGCTAGCGCCAAGTACATCGGATGGCGGATGCGGCGATAAACGCCCTGCGTGATGAGTCGATGTTGCTCGCGTACCTCCAGGGTGATCGACCAATTTGTACCAAGGTCAGCGTGCGACCG
>PNAJ01000109.1 GCA_003170295.1 Bryobacterales bacterium
CAAGACGATGACGCGGCCCGGCGTTGGGATGAATTTCAACGCAGGGGCACACCGGACAGCCCAGAAACAAAAGTCCAGTGACCGTCCGAAGTTTTCGGAGATCGGTGAAGACTGCAGGGTGAACTTCAGCGGCGGCGCGATCTCTCGATCGGTACAGATGATGGGCATTATCGGTAGCTACGTCATGTGGACATTACCTCGGGTCGGAGCGCACATCAAGCTAATTCGCGGAGTGTATCCGAACGGAGATGCCGATTGAACCAGCCAAGCCGATCGGTACCGTTAGGTGAGCGAGACTGGAAGGTGAACATTTGCGAAGGTGTCGGGCTAGAATTCGAATTCGGTAACACGGAAATGCTCGTTGGCGGCCCAAGGCTAGGCACGGTCCAACTGCCCTCGGACTCCGCGTTGCTCCACAGTCCAAAGCTGTTTTGCGCGTTCATGAAGATGCTTTTCTGACCCGCAAAGGAGGCGTTGAACGTCAAGGCCACGTTGACTGTCAGAGTACTTCCGGCCCCTGACACGGACGATCCTCCGGCGCTGAGGGAGCATTGGCTGTTGCTGAGGGTTCCGCTTCCCGAGGGTATCACTCCCGAGCCCCAATTCGTTCCGGCATCGTTCAGGAGCCACAGCTTATTCGACCCATAGTACAAGTAGCAGGTTCCAAGGAAAAGGGGACAGACACATTTCTTTTTACATGTACTAGTCTCAACTTGATCTGACAAACGATTCTCGGAAAATGCGTCTGTTTGAATGTATAAGTGCGAAGAGCCAACCTGGTGTACAAAAGGCTGAACTCAGCGAAGGGCTGATTCAGAGTCAAACCCAAGGAGGCTCTTCAGAGCATATATGTACTACATTGGCCTGGATGTTCACAAGAAGACTATCAGCTACGCGATCAAACTGGCGGACGGAACGGTGCACCGGGAGGGAGTCGTGGACGCCACGCGCGCCGCGCTCGACGACTGGATCAAGAACTTGCCGCAGCCGTGGACCGGAGCCATGGAAGCGACCCTGTTCACGGGTTGGATCTACGACCACTTACGGCCGCACGCTGGCTCGCTCAAAGTGGCGCATCCCTTGATGCTGCGCGCCATTGCCGCTTCTAAAAAGAAGAACGACCGCGTGGACGCGGGCAAGATTGCGGATCTGCTGCGCGCCAATCTTCTGCCGGAATGCTACATGGCTCCCACGGCTCTGCGCGAGCGAAGACGCACGTTGCGCTATCGCAATCTGCTGGTGCGGCAAAGCGTGCAAATGAAAAATAAAATGGCCGGCCTGCTGATGGAAACCGGCGTGACCTACAACAAACAGAAGCTCCATCAAAAACGCTACTTCGCGCAACTACTGCGAGGATCGGCCGAGCTTCCGGCCGCCTTGAAGCCTCTGCTGAAGATCGGACGGGAAACGGTGGAGCGCGCCGCGACGACGGAAAAGGCCCTCCTGCGGGCTCTTCAGCGAGACCGGGCGCTGGCCGAGCGCGTGGAGCGGTTAACCACGATTCCCGGCATCGGGCCAGTCACGGCGCTGAGCTGGGCGCTGGAGATCGGCGAGGTGAGCCGCTTCGCGTCGCTCAAACATGCCGTGAGTTACTGCGGATTGTGCAGCGGAGAAAATAGCTCGGCCGGAGTTCAGAAACGGTCGCCGATTTCCAAGCAGCGCAACAAGCATCTGCAAACGGTGCTGATCGAAGCGGCCAAACTGGCTCCGCGATGGAATCCCGACCTGGCGTTGCTGCACGACAAAGAGGTCGCCCGCGGCCACCGCAACCGCGCCACTCTGGCGGTGGCGCGGAAGCTGGTGGCCTACCTGCTGGCGGTGGACCGCAGGGAAAAACCATTTCAAGGAGGAAAGAAACTGGCGCCGGACAAAGCCGCCTGAATGTGTTTCTCACAGAATGCGTGACTCGTCGAGCGCGTCCTGCCAGGCCTTGCCAAAAAGGGGACTGGGCAAGCTGGAGCGATTCAGCAAGGCTCCCTTCGTCTGTTTCGAGGCTGGCAGGCAACCCAAACTCAATCTTCGGTGACGGCTTTCCGGCCCGAGACCGCAAATGGATGTCTGGTTCTGCGCACCGCAGGAACCCTGCCGAGAGGCACAACGCGCAACCTCGATCACGCAAATACTTCACCCAGGCGGCTCTCAACAGCACGTCAGAAGGGCACCCCCGTCTGCCCTATTGACTTTTACTTATCATGGATGTCCCCTTTTTCCTTTCTCTACTGGAATGTCAACCCGCTAAACCTATACGTGTACTTCCACGTGTACTGCGTCCCGAGAGAGACGCCGGGGATGGATAGCGTCGGCGTCTGCGACGGGTCGGGTGTCACCTCGATGATGATTTCGCCAGGACCGATACCTGTACCGAGATAATTGTCAAAACCGGCGCCGTAAAAGGTCATCGTTCCGTCAGAGGTTCGCGCCTGCTTGAAGGAACCGGAGCCATTATGAGCCGCAGACTGACCTGTTGTGAGGAGGGTGACCGTAACCCATGTATTGGGATCTCCTCCCGTCCAGTTGACCGTCAAGTTTTTATACGCGGAGATAAAGCTTCCAGGAGGGAACGAGGATGTCACAGTAATTCCCGACCCGATTTGCAAAGCGGACTGAAATGCACCCACATCCGCTCCTCCGCTACCGCTTGCCATAAATGATCCTGGCTGGATCGCGCCGTTTGGCAACGTCGCCTGGTAGACGGTTTGCGCATTGATACTCGCGAGATTCGCCTGCACCGGGCCGAATCCTTGCCCTCGCGCGGCGATTGTTCCTGCATCCAGATACCGGTATCCGGGGACCGAGCAAGACCGGGAAGGCGATGGATCATGGTTGCCGGTGTTCCAAAGCCCACCCCCCTCTTGAAACGCGACCGGCGTTGGAGCCTTTTCTCCAGGCGCGGCCGGGAACACTGCGGTGAGAGCATCGGCCTCGACGGCGGGGTCGCTGCTGAGGTCAAGCGATTTCTCCCATGTGATTTGGCCGTACGCTGTGGAAGGCGGGTCCACGCACGAGCCGCCTCCAGTGTGAACACTAATAGTGACCGCCTGGCTTGCCCCGGCCCCGCCAAATCCGCTCACTGTGAGGGGAACTGCGCAGCCTTCGCGAGTCCCAGCAGGCACCTGCACGTTCACCTGCTCCAATCCTATGTATCCCGGCGCACGCCCTGCCCAATAAGCACGACTCGATGTCTGAGCGGAGCCGACGTCAAAGCGTGCAGTGGCGCCGGAGTAGAACCAGGACAGGGGAGTCAATGGAGCCGGGACTCCGTCGGGGGGAGGGTTAATCCATGGCCCGCCCAATCCGGTTCCGAAAACTGCGACGTACTGTCCGGGCGAGACGCTATTCGAGGGTCCGTTGGGCGAGATGCTGCCGTCAGCTGCCACGTTCAGAACCTGGCCGCGGCCACAGCCACTCCCATCCACGGTAAAAACTCCAAACAACGCGTAGAAAATTGAGGAAATCGGATCGCTCACACCTGCGGGAGTAGTCACAATCGTTGACCCGATAATTTGATACCCGGAAGCTTGTAGATCTGGGTATGATGCATTTAAGGGAAGTTGAATATTGATTTGTGTTGGCGAGACGAAAAAGATGGGAACTTGGAGGCCGCCTACGTTGACGCTCGTGCCGGCCAGCGTTGCGGGAAGCGGATAGGAAGTGGCGCTTTGTGTCGTCTGCGCTAAATTCTGCCCGAAGACTGACACGATAGAACCACCGGAAATCGGGGCGGAATAGCTCGCGGCGTTCACCACGCCACCCGGAGAAATCACCGGCTTTTGGCCGTACACGAAGGATGCCTCTATTTGTAGGAGCAGCAGAAATAGAGGAACTCGGGGCATATTGTAGAAACTCATCAGCTATTGAACGAGACCGGTGACGTTGACGGTGATAGCATAATCCTGCCCGGAAGTGGCCTGAAACGGAATGCTCGTCCCTGTACTCACAACTGCCTTACCGGAGAAATCCGTGAGCGTTACGTGGCGACTGAAAAGCCACACTTTCAATGGTACACCCGCCGGTATTGCCATTTGGAAGTCGCGTCCCGCGCTATCAATACTTGTATTGGCGGCGCCAAGGAACGCGCCGTTTCCAAAAACCACTCCGACAATAAGATTCGCCGCGCGTAGCGGCCCATTCAAAAAAGGTGGAAGCAAGCCCTTCGGATCGTTGACTCTCACATTGAGATACACGCCCTTTTTCAAAACCAGCGGCTGCAGCGCGGGAATCCCCGAGGACACCGTCAATCGCGGCGTGGAACTCCAACGACATGGATCTAGATATGGCTGCGAGGGAACGTCCGCGCAGACGATGTAATCGCCGGCAGGAAGATTCGGCGCGGCGAACGCACCTTTTACGTCGGTGACAACGGTACTGGAAACGAGTGATTCACCGGGCGCAACCTTGGGCGTGTGTCCCGCCGACACTAGGCGGGGGACCCTCCTGTAATGAATATTCGCGCCCATGATCGGAGATCCATCGTCCGCAGTCGTCACTGTCCCGCTGATTGTGCTTACTGCCAGGGCCTGGGCCGCTGCGGGGCCTTGGCTCAGGATAAAGAAAATCGCCAAGGAACACAAAAACGCCAGACGGATTCCATTTCTCACAGTTGCCTCCGGCGTTGTGACTTCCGCAACATATTTGTTCTTCATTGTTTTGTTGGTGTGTAGGGGCCAGCGCCTTGAGAATTGATTTGCTGGTTTGAAGGGTAGGTGAAGCACGCGCCGGCGAAATCTTGCAGTTCTGTCCAAGGCCGAAAAACGACGTTCTGCCCCTTCAGCGCATTGCTGGGATCGTTATATGCCGCCACGATCTGGCTTGCGCTCTGTGGCGCATATACCTCGCACGTTGACGTCACGATCAGAGGGTTACCGTTATAGTTCTGAGTCGTAGTAACTGTAGTGTTGCTCGTAATCTCACCTAGGACCAAAACGGGAGATTGGAGACCGGGGTAATTGCTAAACAAGCCGTAACTACTTAACAAAGCTAGCGCATGGTTCAGATCGATGAAATCGATGAGCGCCTCGGTCTGCACTGAAGGTGGCTGTGGTGGGTTGCTTCCTACATCGGATACATAGTCGCCCGCCTGTGGATACATGTGCACATCGACGATGTTAGGCATTTGCGTTAGGTAAATTGGCGAAGGGAACATCCCCCCTACGTCGCCACCGCACAGAAGTCCGGAACCGTCGGGCTGCCCTGCCGCTTGATTTGCATTGTTAGGGGATCCAATATATCCGCCACTTAAGCTCCCCATCATCTCATCGAGCTGAATCGCGCGGGCGTAGTCTCCGTAGACACTTAGACAATTAAAGTTGGACCCGTTACTGGCGAGGCTGGAATTCCACCAGGGGGAGGAGTAGAAGACACCGCCACGGTTAAATCCGTATGTATGCATCATGTCCTGAAAATGAGTCATCACGGATTCACTGTTATTCGAGTTGTCGAGGAGATGTCGAAGGTACACGGGGAAACCCTGGAGAAAAAGCTCCTGGTGAGGCTCGAGTTCGTACACCGTCACGTTGCCTGCTGCGGCCGAGAGAAGTCCGCCGACAACATTGTAAATGGTTTGCCAGCCGACAAAATAGGGATTGCTCGGCGCGCAGTTGTATGCGTTGTTGTCGCCTTGGCCAATGGGATAATATTGCGTGGGATTCCCGTGACTATCGGGAAGAACACCCTTAAACCCATAAGGAACATCAGGATAGAAGTAAACGTTGCTATCAACTTGACCATCGAAACACGCTCCACCTTGCTCAAGCGGATTAGGGGATGCCATGGCGGGGCTGTACGGCAATGAAACCCTCACTCCGTCCTCAGTTGCTAGCGTGATGGTTACATTTTGGATCTGCGCCGCTTTGACATCTTGGAAGAACTCAAGAACATTCTTAGCCCATTGAGAGCTCGGACCTGCATAGAACGCTTGGCTTCCCTGTCCGCAGTTCGTGATCGGTGTGGAACGGCCGCCGTCGCATAGCCCAACGAATATTCGAATTCCAGAAACACCTTGTGCGCGATAATTCGCGAGAACGGTTTGGAAACAGTTCCGAACCGTCGAGCCGGATGGACAGCTTTGGGAAAATTCATTTGAACTCGCAGGCGGAGAACCAGTCGGGCTGTCATAGTAGTCAAACGGCATGAAACTTAAGTTGACTTGCAGCGAACTCGGTCCGGCAATTGTGGACGCACTTGGATTGATCGTAATCGTGAACGACTTGTTATAACTGCCGCCAATTGAATCCGTCACCTGTACACTAAAAGTAAAAGTGTTGGCCACAACAGGAGATCCACTGAGGACCCCGCTCGCGCTGCCCAGAACGAGACCGATCGGCGGCTGGCCCGAGGATGAAAGCACGGACCACGAGTAAGGCGGAGTACCGCCCGTGGCATTGAACGACTGTGAATAGGACGAGCCCGCTGTTCCGCTCGAAAGAGGGGAACCAGTGGTGATTGAAATCTGACCACCGGAATTGATGGTGTAATTGGCAGAAGTAACGGTACTGTCGATCATGCCCGACTTGTAGGCCATCGCCTGGAGCGGGGTCGAGATGCTGATGGGGACGGGGCCGCTGTACAGTGTGCCGTTCGTCTCGCTCGGGGTACCGTTGGTCGTGTAGCGGATAAACGCTCCCGAGGTCGTCGTGCTTATCGTCACAGACTGGGCCGATGTATACGTCCCTCCGCTCGGACTGAACGTTGGCGGCGCAACTATCGATCCGATTGACGCCACGAGCGAAGTCGAAGTGTTGCTGGCGACCGCCGTAAAACCAGGACCCAGCACAATCTGAGTGCCGGCGAGTAGCGTAACGTTCGCATTGCTGTTCAGCGTGACGGATATGCAGTTTGCCGGTGGAGATGTACTTCCGCAATTGGTGAGTGTGTTGGCCGCTTGGTATGTTCCCGTTGAGAGAGTTGATGGCAGATTCTGGGCATCTGCCGAGGGACTCATCCACACGAAGAAGGTGCTAGACCACACTGCGACTCTCGCCAGGATTGATAGCTTGTAACGGTATACCGGCTCCGTCTTTTCACTCATAACCTCTGAACAGACAACCTATAGCCCAGACCGTCTTCAACCGACGCAGATTACGGCGGCCGGGCTCGTGACCCTTAACTTTGATTACTGCTATCCGAGCACGTCGCCTTGTTCCACCAACAATGGCAGCTTGGGAAAACAGACAATTACAAGAGGGTCCAACGTGTGGATTCAGACATATTCCTACGACTCGTTGGACCGGCTCACGGGAGCAAATGAAACTAGCTCCGGAACCTCCTGGTCTGAAGCATACTCATACGATCAGTTCGGAAACCGCTGGGTGCCGACCCCACTGTATCCGACTTTGGAAACCCCGATCTTGCAAAGTTGGTTCCTCGCCTCCAACCGCATCAACGGATGGAGCTATGATGGACCAGGGAACGTTCTGTCCGTGCAAGGTATGCAGCGCAACTTCACTTACGATGCGGAAAACCGCCAGATCACGGCGTCAATCAACGGGGTCCAGACCACATACACCTACGACGGCGACGGGAAGCGCGTGCAAAGGGTCACCTCTGCAGGCACAACAACCTATGCGTACGATGCCAGCGGCCAGTTGATCGCGGAGTTTTCAACGGCTCCGGCGACCGACAGCGGAACCACCTACCTCACCGCAGACCATCTCGGTAGCACTCGGCTACTGATGAGCGACACCGGAGTCATGAAGAAGGTCTATGACTACCTACCTTTCGGCGAGGAGATTCTTGGAGGTACCTCGGCCCAACCAGGCGTAGGAGGACGGACGACCGTGATGGGGTACAACGACGGTAACTCCGTCACGCTGCCTGATAAGCAGTCGGAGAAGTTCACCTCCAAAGAACGCGATGCCGAAACCGGCCTTGATTACTTCGGGGCTAGGTACTTCTCCAGTGCGCAGGGCAGGTTTACTTCGGCGGACCCGGCGCTCTTCCCGCATGACATCACTGACCCGCAGAGTTGGAACACGTACGCCTACACTCGCAACAATCCGCTGAGGTACGTCGATCCAAATGGAGAGGACTGGATCGAAGCCGCTAAAGCGTGGTGGAACGCTTTTGTCCAACCCTTCACCGATGCACTATCGGGTAATCCCGAAGCGAGTGGGTCCAGTACAGGGCCTTTGCCCACCACTCAACAAGTCGTGAGAGCGCAGGCCGATGCGATCGGTAAAGGGGTACCGTTCGTCACCGATGCAATGTTGATGCTCGATCCAACTGGCATTGGAGCGCTCACGCATAGTGCCATGAGCGGGGATAGCAAGGGAACGCTGTTAGCTGCGGTGGTGATGGGCACTCCAGGAGAGCGCCTTGCGGCCAATGCAGCGAAGGGGCGGGCAGGGGAAGTTCTTGCAGATATCGTCAAGAACACTGAACGGATCGAATCGGCCACCGGCACCGCGAAATATCGGGTGCCAGACATCCTTGACCACGCAAACCAAGTGATCGGCGACATCAAGAACTTCAGCACCACTCTGAACCTGTCGAATCAGCTTCGTGATTTCTTGCAGTATGCAAAAAAACAGAACTATAGCATCACCCTTCGGGTGGCCGATCCGTCGAAAGTGAGCAAGAAGTTGCAGAAAGAAATCGAAGACCTTGGCGGCAAGATAGAGTCGATCGTTCGACAACAACAATGAGCTATGCCGATTCAGACTACAAGTGAAGAAGAACGTCAACGCGCCATTGCTGAGCACAGAAAGCTCACAGCGCCGATTGTGGCCGAACTCCGAGCGGCTGGCTTTGGCTTCGCGTCGTTAGATGATCTTCGGCGAAGCGGGACCCAGTATGAAGGAGCAATTCCAATCCTGATCTCCTGGCTACCCAAGCTGGACGCCTTCAATGTGAAGGAATCAATCGTTCGGACTCTCTCCGTTCCTTGGGCGCGTGGAATCGCTACGAAGCCGGTGCTGGAAGAGTTTTACAAAGCACCCAAGGAAGCGAGTTCGCTGCGTTGGGCCATCGGCAACGCGATGGAAGTGATTGCTGATCCTTCCGTTGCCGACGAAATACTCAAGATCGTTGCTGATCCTTCCAACGGGAGCGCGAGGCAGATGTTCGTGTTGGCTCTCGGAAAACTACGGTATCACCAAGCGGTTCCCGTGTTGCTGGCTTTGCTCAAACAAGACGAAGTGGCAGGTCACGCAGTCGAGGCGCTCGGGAACTTGAAAGCGACGGAAGCGAAGGGTGCCATCGAGGGCATGTTGAAGCATCCCCAATCTTGGGTTCGTAAGGGGGCAAAGACAGCGTTAGCGAAGATTTCCAAGGTCGCCGTTATGTGAGGATGCGTTGTGCTCCGCAAAAAATCGATGCAACCAGAAATCAATAACTTACACGTCTCAACTCTTTACGTTAAGAGCTCAAAGAATCAGGCCAGGGGGGTTGACGTAGATGAAATTGAGGATGCCGAAGCCCTCGGATTCCCATCCAAACGCACGCCGTTCAACACGGCCCGCGTAAGCCTTTGAAATGGAAGTAGTTGAAAATAGACGTTTTTGGGCAAAGCGCGAAATCTGCCTTGGGCACAGGGGGTCGGATTCGGACTTGACATCTTATAAGGTTAATCTCGACATCCGAGCGCGACGGTCGCCGACGATTGGATTATCCGGCGAGCCCAACCGCATCCTGGCCGCAGGGCAGCACCAGGGCAGCACGTCGGCGATCCGTACGCCTTGCACGCCACGGTGGCGAACTGAAGTGGACCGAAAACACAACCACTTAGACCCAACTGAACCGAACTATACTGGTATCCAGCGGGTTCGATTCCCGTTAGCGCTACCATGTTTTCATAGACTTACGGGCTCCAGGCCAGCACAGGGCAGCACGCGCAAGGCGACATCAGAAATCAGGCCAAAAAACCCGAGATCTGGGCTCTACGGCTGCGATGGTTGAAAACGTGGGCATCGCACGGCATTCATAATCCGCCATTATCAAATTTCGATCGCCGGTAATTTTCCAACCTGGGCAGCGGCGCCGCGAACGCCATATACTGAAGCGACAGCTTTCTGAGTGGAAAATTTTAATGGATCCGGTGCGAGCAGCAAGGATGGCAGAGGAGCTCTTGGGCTCGAAAATTGGCTCGTGGACGCCGGTGCGCCTACTCGATTCCGGGAAGTCTGCTGTTGTGTTTGAGGCAGAAAGCGGCTCTACAAAGTGCGCATTGAAAATCTTCGACCGGGAACTAGTCGAGAGATTCGGGACCGATGTTCAGTCAGCCAGAGTCGAGCGCGAACTCGCCCTCCGGGGTAAGGAACACCCGCATCTCGTACGCATTCTAGACGGCGGGCAGTGCCCTAAAACTAAATACTTCTTCGTCGCGATGGAACTCCTTTCCGGCCAGCCTTTGTCCAAGGTTCTGCGGACAATTCCACGAGAGAAGATCTGGCCCATCGCGGCGCAGGTGGCGAGTGCGGCAAAGTTTCTAGAGCAATTGAACTTGGTTCACCGGGACATTAAACCCGACAACATCGTCGTGGATGACGACTTTCAGAACGCACGACTTCTAGACTTAGGCATCATCCGGCCAATTGGCGAACCAGGAATCACGGACGGCGACGACCGGACGTTCATCGGAACCCTCCAATACAGCTCACCGGAGTTCCTTTTTCGAACCGAGAACGATACTCCCGAAGGCTGGCGTGCGCTAACATTCTATCAACTAGGGGCATTGCTCCACGATCTAATCATGCGGCAAAGAATTTTTGCCGCCCAGTGCTCACCTTACGCAGCCCTAGTTGAGGCGGTCAAAAGCCTCGATCCTCAGGTCGAAGCCGAGGATGTTCCTCAAGACCTGATTTTGCTCGCGAAATCTTGCCTGTGCAAGGAGCCCGAGTTGCGTCTCAGACTTGTGCGCTGGGAGCATTTCGACCCACCTTCGCTACAGTCTCCGTCTCTGACAGTCGTGGAAGAGCGGATCCGACGAAGGCAAGCTCTCGCCCGCGGCGCGGTCGCTGCGGATCGGCTCGGTGAAATGCGGGCGCAAGCTGTGCGGAAGACAATCGAATTTGTCCGCGAAAAAATACAAGCGCTCGTGCGAATGGAATGCGTCGGTAGCGAATTGTTCCCGCCCATTCAGGTTATCGACGGTGAGCCGCCGGCGGAGACTGAAATACGCTTCGTGGTTAGGTTCGATGCTGCTGTCGAGTATGCTCTGAGGGGATGCCTACAGGTATGGTTTCAGGTCTGCCTCATGTCGCAGCCGTCCATCTTGATCACGGTCTCGGCGTCCAGTTCCCTGAGCGATGCACCCGTTCCCCCCAATGCAGAGATCTTACAGCTCCGCTTGCTTTTCGAAGGCCCTCTTGACGAAGGCATTCTTGGATCGAGAATAAAACGCTTCCTGCTTTCGATGCTTGACCGAGCGCAATCGGTTCCGCAATCATCCGGTGGAGCAATTCAATGGTTGCCACAAGGGGAGGGAGAGACCGAATGAAGGACGCTTGGTGGGTCAACGCAAAGGAGCTAAACGGAGAACAACGGGATGTCATCACGCTTCCCCGAGACGGAAGTTACCTAGTAACCGGTCCTCCCGGGTGTGGCAAGACGAATTTATTGGTGCTGCGAGCGAACTATCTTGCTATGAGCGCCAAGGCTAATATTCTGATACTCGTATTTACCAGAACGCTACAAGAGTTCATTCGTACAGGTGCGCAGCAGTATGCCTTTCCGGCTTCAAGCGTGATCACTTCTGCCTCCTGGGGACGGAGCTTGCTGAAAGAGCACGGCTCGAGCGCCGAAATCCAAGGCGAGTTCTCCCAGCAGCGAATAGAACTGCTTTCTCGCATGAATGACATGGTGAATAATCAGAAGCTGGGACACCTCTATGATGCGATCTTCCTGGATGAGGCTCAGGACTATCTTATTGGCGAAATCGAACTGTTTCGAAAGCTCGCGCCTCGCCTGTTTGCAGTGGCAGATTCGCGGCAACGAATATACGACGTCGAAGATCCCATCGAGGCGCTAAAGCGATCGACAGACATGTATTGTTCATTAAAATATCACTATCGGTGTGGGCGAAAGATTTGCCTCGCCGCGGACTCCTTAAGGAAGGGAGACTACACCTACGATCCGTTGGAGGAGACATTCCAATACGACGAGGTGAAGCGTCCTTCGACCGTTGTCTCAGAAAAAAGTATCAGCTTGGATGATGCGACCGGTCTGATCCTTGAGCGCTTGAGGACTCAACTTGATGCTTATCCTGACGAACTGCTTGGCGTCATTGCACCGCGGCGTCAGGATGCAGAGTATGTCGGGAAAAAGTTACTCGCATCCGACATCGGCTCGCGCTGTGTAGTCCAAACCGACAACGACTACATCTCGTTCGCGGCAAACACAGCAGTATGTGTTTGCAGTCTACACGCCGCAAAGGGTCTCGAGTTTCGGACAGTGCACTTAGTCGGCGGGGAGGGGTTTCCTATCTTCCGAGACAGGCAGAAGAGAATGGCTTACACGGCGATCACTCGCGCCAAAACCTCTCTGAATCTCTATTCCGTCGATCCCCTACCTGGTTACCTTTCACAGGCCGTTTTTGACGCCAATCCCCACCCCGATCCACCGGACCTGGATGCGGTCTTTGGAGGAATGAAATAAATGCCAACAACAACAATTAATAGGCGCCAACTCTTAGAACTCGTATGGGGCTCGCACCGCGACACGTTGGCAGACCCATCTGGCGCAGAGCCGATTCGCGCAACCCAAGAGATGACGGTTATATGGAGGGACGAAGACGCTACTCCTGGAGGAACGCTTCCGCGAATTGTATCGATGCCACCAGAGGCTCATCAGGATTTCTTAGCCTGGGCGTATACCTACTTGGCGATTCTCCGCCCCTTCACCGCCTTCGTTCGGCTGCTCACTCCAGGAATGACATCGGAATTGACGCAGCGGGCGGGTGCAGTGGCCCTGGGGCGGCGACGCGAGGCCTTCGTTGCGCTCATAATAGGGGAAGGCGCCACTCGCCTGGGGGTTGGTCCGGGTTTTCCGCTACAACTTACTCCGAATGCGTGTGCAAACTTACACTCGCACGCTCTCGCAAGGGCAGTCGCTCTTGGATTTGACCAACACTTAGATGAGGTGAGTTCGGCGTGGTCTTCTGTTCGAGAGCTGACAAGGCAGTCGGAGCCAGAACTGGCGGACCTAAGAACGGCTTTTCAGGTTTTGTCCGGGCTAACGGACCGACGCTCTCAATTGGGGCCGTCGTTTCCCCCGGAACTTTCTATTTTTCATCGGGCCTGCTCGGAAATTGCTGATTTGGGCGATATTAGGGATGAGACGTGGTCAGTTTTGACCGGGCAATGGACTAGCCTGCGCAAGATTCGTGGACAAATGATCGAGTCTCGAGAGACGCGGATCCGAGCGTTCGAAGGAGCGCAAATAGCTATAGCGGAAATCTCACGAGCCAACACAATTCAAGCGAGTTTTGTTTCCGGCTATCTCGGCAGCCGAATCGCACCGGGAGAGCTCGACCACGTCAGTATAGTGGCCAGAACACTAGAAAGTGCCCCGGGCGCTTTACTGTGGTTCGGCTTATGCTCTGGGCTCCGGAGTGACGGACAGATTCTGGCTTTCGCAGGGGGGCTCGGGCGCCGTATTCTGCGAGACTTGGAACAAGAAAGCAACGTGTTGGACCGCCCACGATCCGACTTGGCAATTGGCGAGTTAGAGGTTCTGCTGAATCGTGATAGGCCGCTCACGGACTTTCGTGCAGGAAGCAATGGCGTGCTCACCGTAGAATTGGCGCCTGGCATTAGCACCACCGTTCGCTGGCCGAGACCGATGGACGCACAGGGCACCCTCTTCGAAGGACGAGATGTTTCCTTCGAAACCCAGATCTTGGTGAAAGATCTGACTGTCGCTCTCGATCGCGTGGACTCGATTCGTAGGCGCCTGGAGCGTACGGTAGACCTCGGCAGCGGATCTCTCCGCGGAAGAACCGATCCAAAGTCGAAGAGGCGGTACTGACAACTCGTCATCGGGGGCTCTCAGGTCGAGGAGGTCACTCCCCGAAGTTCGCACAACAACGGTGGGCGTTTATTCGCACCAGCCGACCGAAATCTAGCCATAAGGCTTCCGAAGACAGTATCCTCTAGCTTGCCGATAATGCGACTTCCTGGGAGTTTGGCACACTTCCGCGACGGATCGGCATCGGCGCTTGCACGAAACGCCGATGCTTGGTCCAAGTGAATGTCCGCAGTGGCTGCGTTGATAACCTTGTTTGCACGACGCGCTCCGAATTAGAACCCTCAACGCGAACTCCGCAGCATGACCGCCTTCCGTCCTCACGGCATTCGGACGGCTCAGGGGACGCGCTCATGATATGGTCAAGGTCTGTGGCTCAGAAAAAGCGCGCTATGCCTGGTGCCCGGCGCAAATCGAAGCCGTCGAAAAAAGCGACTGTGATGGCGGACGGGTGCATCATCCCGCCCCAGGTGAAGGACCAAGCTCTCAATCAATTCAAGTTCGACACCGGCAACGAGCACGAGGCCGATCGCATAGCGAGATATGTGGAATGGCAGTGTCAGAAGGACGCCGAGCGGGTCACGTACCTGGAGAAACTCCGAACTGAGAATGTCTTCGGCGCCGACTATGATTGCTGGAACGTTCGAACCGACAAGGAACGGTATTGGGTTATCACCCATCCAACAAACCTGTATTCCCAGGATCTGTTTCCGAGCCTCGACTATACCCTTTCGTTCCACATCGGCTTGATGGCCCGCGTTCAGTCTCAGCACAAGGGGGCCAGCGAAGAACGAGTAGGCGACCGGCTCGCCGCGGCCTTCCGACGTTGGGAGCAGGCAGCGGAAGCTCTGGACGCGAGCAAGGAGTCCGAAGAAGTGCAGGCTGTGGGGATGCGATGTCGTGAGTGCCTCATCGCCTTCGTAAGGTCCGTGGCGGAGCCGGACATGGTTCCCACCGGTCAGGAGCCTCCGAATGCGGCGGACGTCATACATTGGACAGAGTTGATTGCCGACACTGTTTCGCCGGGCCCAAGGGCCGCCGATATCCGGGGCTTTCTGAAGGCCTTGGCAAAATCCACGTGGCAGTTGGTGTCCTGGCTCACCCACGCCGCCAACGCGGTCCGATACGACGGAACGCTGGCGGTCGATGCCACCTACGCTGTGCTCAACGCCTACGGCGCGGCGATTTTGCGGCACGAGCGACCAACGTCCGACCGGTGTTCTCGCTGTGGCTCGGTACGAATTCAGGTTGTAGACGATCCCAGCTTCGAGTCCGGATGGGGGATCGCATGCGGAAGTTGCGGTTTCGTGCAAGACGCCAGCCAGGAAACCACAAGCTAGCGACTCGCACGCGCAACGCCCGGGATGCTTCAACCCGGAGCATCGATCGTGATCGATATACCGGCGGAGATAGGGGCTGTAAGGGGCGTTCGAGTATGTTGGCCGTTAATGACCCACATCGGCATTTTTCTGCTTTGGGCGTTATACCTCGAGTTGACGTGACGGCAACTTCCCGTGCTAACGCGCCTTTGAATAAACCTGAATCCGCACTTCGTTCGCTGGGAGGCGGGGTTCGAGTGTGCCTTTGATCTCTACTCCACGGCTATGCAACACCCTCATGAGTGTCAATCCTGATTGACTCTCGGCGGAGGCAGCGCTTAACTCGACTCCCGTTGCTGGTTGCCCCGCCTGGATTATTCTCCCGAGGGCTAAATCTTTCGCCTTCCATCCGGCCAATACGAGCACATCGTTAATCGCCGTAGCGAATTCGAAGGCCTCTTTGTCTTGTGCTATCGAGCTCAAAGTGTACTCTTGGCCCTTGTATTCTTGTAGTTCGGATACAATTGCCGTGCGGTCTTCTGCCTTCAATACCCGGGGCGCCGCACCTTCGCGGAGTGTCAACAGCTCTCGAAGAACGATGTTCTGCCCCTTCAGGACCTCATCGAGCTTTTCGAAAAGGGCCTTCTGGTCGAGCTGCTTCTTCAATATCTGATCAAGCAGAGCGGGGACTTTAAGCAATATCTGCTTCTGGCTCTCATCGAGCCCTTGACACGTAATCGTCACATTTCCACCAGCGACGACCGCTTGACTGCATACGCCCCCAGTGTTCTGTGTGATCGCGCCTTTCTGTTGTTGCGCATGAGCCACGCCAGTCATCGCCATAAATGCGATGTACAGTCGGGTACTCATTTCTTCCCCTTCGCCTTCTCCCCTTGCTCCGCGCCGCCGATCACAACATCCCCACTTGATACAACAGCAGGGCTGTTCGCACCGCCGGTGGTCTGTTGAATGGAAATGCCCTGCGGCACTGGAAGCACCAATTGAGGCGGATTCAGCAGATACACTAGTACAAATAGCGCTATTGCTCCTCCGGCTCGCACAACCTTGGAGACATTGACAACGATCAAGCCGGGAATCACTGCTCCAATTCCCGCCGCAGCCAAAGCGAGAACGACCCGAAAAACGAACCACTGGGTAGCGGTTGGATTGGGTATCGCGATCGCAATTATCAACATCAGCGCGACGAAAAGTATTCCGCATCCGAACGCGGTCAATTTCTGCCAATTTTCTTGGATCAACCCAGTTTTATTTGTTTGGTGTGCCGGCATATTCCTAAAACCCGTGCTCCGTATACTACCGCGCGACGTGCTGCCCACGAATTGGCCTTCCCTTGCAGGCTAACAGAATGGCTGAGACTCGGTGATTTCAGTAGAAAAGCTTCAGTAGAAAAGCGTAGATCCCACTTGGCACTGGAAACTCCACTCACGTGACACGCTGTTCCGTAAGAATGGGCAGCGCCTGTCCGGCAGAAAAGCAGTTGGTCGTTGAGTGACTGGTTGGGCCGCCAGATGAACCGGTTGGCTACTAGGACAGGTGGACGCCATTAGTCGCCGTAGCGCCGCTTAAGAACTTGCCGATAATGAAAAGGATTCT
>PNAJ01000098.1 GCA_003170295.1 Bryobacterales bacterium
TCCGTTGTCGAAGTGGGGTCACAACAAAACTCACAAATCAGCGCTCGACGTAACCATCACGCCTTGGAACGTCCCCGACTTCGCGCTTCACCTGCCGAAGGCTTTGTTCAATGGCAAATATCTGGCGGTTCAAGGGAACGGATCCCAACAACAGGTTTCGCACTTTGGACCGTCTGACATATGTGATGTTACCGGTCCGTCACGTCACTACGTCCTCGTAGAGACGCCATACCATTTGGATTGCCGAACATACCTCAGCAACCTCGGACGAGTGCCATAAGAAGAAACGCCATCGGCCCTGTCAAGGCAAAGATCGATGGTGGAGGATAGGGGAAGATGCCATAACCCTCCTTATGGGCTGTTGACCACACTTCTGCGGTCGTCACCTTGATCACTCGGGTTCGGAGAAACAGCAAGCCCGATCACGCACGCCCTGAACGCCGCCAACACGCGATATATGGCGAAGTGAAAATCGATTGCGCGCCAGGAGCGATGCCGCGGCGACACGTGAGACGGCCATGTTGATGATGTCGGCATCGACGTTCGCGGCATGACCATCAAAGCCAGGCTCGAAGTTGATCTGTTCCCCGCTGGGGTGAACTCGAGTAGGGTACTACCGTTTGAAGTCCAACTGTTCCTTCTTTTTTCGGCAGCGCAGCTCAACAATGGTAGCCTTGTCTTTGTTCGGCTCGGTCGGGTCCGATAACTTTCTGCTGGCCACGGGCGGGTCGATCCGGTACAAATAATGCGATGACCGCTTTGACGGGCGGCCGAATTTCAATCCGGTTTCTGGAAGCAACACGGGCGCTAGACGCCAGCTCTGGTAAATCCGAGCGTCGCGAGTGCCCCAGATTGGATGATTCGCCTTCCAGCTAAGCTCACAGGGATTTAACTAGGGAGGATTTGTATGCTCTCTTGTCGTGTATCGCTCTGTAGATAAGGACCGCCATCCGGACCACCAGCGGAATCCCGATCGCGGCCGGCCAGAATGGCCCCAGCGCGATCCACGCCGCTCGCGGTCCCGGTAACGCGCCCGCGCCGAAAGAATACTCGAACTCAATCGACCTCTGCGCCTCGTCACGCTCCTGCCGCTTTACCACAAGCCCGTCACTCACCACAAGCCCGTCGGGGGGAGCCGCAAGGCAATTCACCAGGTATGCGCTTATTTGCGGCAGATGCCGATTTTCGAAACGCAACACATGCCCGCTGCGCGCCGTGCGCAGTTTCATCCGGATCGTGCCCAATCCCTCCCGCATGGCTTCGAGGGTCGGAAAGTCGCTCTCGATCAACGACAATGGCGCCGGTACGCCATCCACTCTCAGTTCCACTTCCCGTGCCACCCGGCCCACATAGGCCGTCTCTTCTGACGAGGAAATCCGTCCGTCGCGATCCTGGTCGATCACAGCCATCAACACCGGCAGCATTCGAACGCCCGGCGTCAACTGGATCTCCACTTCAATGCCGTCCCGCGTTACTCCGATCAGGGTGGCCTGCAGATACTCGTCCAGCCGGTGCGCGGACGCGCGTCCAACTAGACCAAGCGCCAGGCTCACCGCGAGCAGCGCGCTCACTCCCATTCGTCTCATGGTCGCGGTACTCAATGCGCCACTGACTTCTTCCCGTAATCGTTCGTCGGATCCCGGTAAATCGTATGGATGTGCATCGTCGGGTCGCCCCCCAGCGGCTGGGGCGCGTATTCGATCACCAATGTCGGTCCCTGGATCCGATAATACGCCGGCATCCCGTTGGTGGTCGGTCCGCTCCACGCGAACCAGGTTCCGGACAGATTCGCCTTGATCTCCGCCATGCGCACCGCCGCTGCCTGTTCGTGGACAATCCCCGCCCATTCACCCACCAGGTCCAACAGCATCGCCTGCTGGCTCGCGTTCATCGCGGTACACTTGATGCCCTCTGGCTGGATCGTCTTTCCGTCCTTCCCGGGTCCCAGGACCAGGTCGGCCACCCTGTAATTGAGAATCGCCTGCTTTCGCTGCTCTTCGTCCAGCGCATTAATCAGCGCGAAGGCCTTGTCGTTCTCGGCTCCGAGCGGGCGCACGGTCTTGCCGTCCACCATATACTTCGCGGGCTGTGCCGCCGTGTGGCTGGGCGTGAGAATCCCTTCGCGACCCACCATGGTAATGTTCAGCGCCAGATGGTGGCCGCCGAACTGCAGCATCCAGGGGTCCGTCGCGGAAGGCTTGCCTAGAATGGAAATGTAGTACAAGTCGCGTCCGAACATCGGCGACCCGCGCCCGCTGCCGGCGACTTTTAGTTGCTCGTCGCCTTCGACGATCGCGAGCACTTTCTCGTAACCGCGCGTGCTCAGCATCGCGGCCAGCAGATCCATCGCCGCTTTCCTCTGCGGCGCGCTCAGATCGCCCATCTTCAGGCCCGCCCGCGGCACCATCGTAGTGGGCAGGTTGGACCACTTCATCCGCTGCACCGCGTCGTTGAAATCGAACAGCACTTTTGACCGCTGCCCCTCATCAAGCGAACTCAGGAAGCCGTTAGCGCTGGCCACTATCTTGGAAGCGACGCTCAAAGAACTCTGGGCCGGCGCGAGCCCGCAGCACAGAAGGGCGGCCAGGAAGCTGCTCCGGCTCGACCCGAGAAAGGTTGTCTTTACCATAGGCGATCTCCTTAACAAAGGTACAGCAATGCTGTCCCGGTCGGATGACGTATACGGAAGTTATCGGGTAGCCGCGCAGCTATTGCGAGGCTGCTACCTCATCGTCGATGTACCGGTTCAGGTGCGCTTGCACCTGCCGCAAGGCTCCATCGTTGCGTTCGATCCGGCTCATCATTAGCGCGCCTTCGAGCGTCGCGACAATTAGCGTCGCCACGGCTTTCGGGTTCGAACGGCTAAGTTAGCTCGAAAGAGATCATTTCTTCTCAGCGGTCTTGAGCTCGCGCGTCCGAGTTCAGGAACTTCAGTAGCGCCGGATAGAAAACTTCGGGAGCTTCGAGATGCGGGACATGGCCCAGGTTCGGCAACAGCACCAGCTCGGCGTTCGGAATGGTCTCGGCGATGTGTTTGGCGCGCTCCGGAAAATCCGGAGTGTCCTTATCGCCGCCGATCACCAGAGTCCGCATCTTGATTTTCGGCCAATCATAGTCAACCGGGTCGAGATAAAGGATCTGCTGATAGATCGAACGGACCATGGCCAGACGCGGCCAGTCGCTCGAAAGCGTGGGCGCGTAAAGAATGCGCACATACTGCTCATATTCCGGCTTCCACGCGCCGGGCGTTGGGAAGTAGCGACGGATGTTGGCATAAAAACCTTGCCAACGCTGGTCATTCGTCTGCGACATGGTGCGTTTGTAAGCGTCGTCGGCACTGGTCCAGGGACGCTCGTAACGCGGGTCCTTGAGGCCAATCGGATTGTAGATCACGGCACGCTCGGTAATGTCCGGAAACGAGGCCGCAAAGCGCGCGGTGAGCATGCCCCCCATGGAGTGTCCGACGATTGTGATTTTGTTGACGCCCAGAGTCTGGAGGAGTTTTCGCGAGTTGAGCGCCATATCGTGGAAGTTGTACGGGATGATCGGTTTTGACGACCGGCCAAAGCCAATCTGATCCGGCACGACCACGCGAAAGCCTTGGTTGCGCAGCACCTCGATGAGTCCGGCGAAATAGAATCCTCCGAAGTTCATCCCATGGAACAGCATCACGGTGCGGCCGTTGGCGGTTCCCGCTGCCGGCACGTCCATATATGCCATGCGCACATCTTGCCCGTACAAGGTCAGCGGCATGTATTGCACGGGATACGGGTATCGAATCTCCTCGTACGTAATGCTGCCGGGCTTCAAGTCGGTGGGAGCTTTGGGCGCGTCGGCTGAGCCCCTTCCTTGCGCAGCCAGTAAGGTCGAAAGAGTGATTCCGAGCCAGCACGCTTTCAATCGATTTGCCATCTGACCCACATGTCCATTTCGGCTTCCGGGTTAGTATACACCCAAGTCCGTCGTCGGATCACCCGAATCAAGCGAGGCGCGTTGCGTTGGGTTTTAGGCCGGGATCGAGCCGTTCTTGATGATCTTAGTCATCACTTCGGTGAACGTGTCGACCTCTTCAAGCGTCGTGTAGACGTTCGGCGTGATGCGCAGGCCCTGGTATTCGCCGGGTGTGACGATGGCCACCGTCCAGATGCGGTGTTTGTCCCAGAGATACTTCGACAAAGCGGGGGCGTCGATTTTATCCACACTGATGAAACCGATGGCGCAAGACTGCTCTGGATCTTCGCTGTTCAGAATCCTGACGCCCGCGAGTTCGCGCAACTGATTTGACCAGCGCTTGCGGAGATAGCGGAAACGCTCGGCTTTGCGCTCGGCACCAATGCTTTCGTGAAAGTTGATCGCTTCGGTGATCGCGTTCCGCTGCGATGCCGGATGCGTGCCGATCTCCTCGAACTTTCGAATGTTTTCCTGCATGGAATCGGGCGCGGCCATCATCGGCCAGATGGTCGGAATCTTGTTCTTTCGGACATACAGCATGCCCGTTCCGATGGGCGCCAGAACCCACTTGTGAAGCGACGTGCCGTAGTAATCGCAATCGAGATCGGCGTGGGCGAAAGGGAACTGCGCGAAAGCATGGGCGCCGTCGACGATGGTTTCAATACCGCGGGCGCGCGCCATCTGACAAATGCGCTTCACCGGGAAAATCTGGCCGGTGCGGTTGGTGATGTGGCAAATGTGGATCACCTTGGTCTTTGGCGTGATGGCATCTTCAAATATCTTCACCAGGTAGTCCATGCTGGGAGGGGGCACGGGCCACTTGAGTTGCTTGAGTTTGATGCCATCGCGGCGCTCGCGCTGCTGCCAGGTGGTGATCATGCGCGGGTAATCCTGATTGGTGGTGATGACTTCATCGCCGGCCTTCAACTTCATGCCGAGCTGGATAATCTCATTCGCTTCACTGGCATTGCGGGTGATCGCGATTTCTTCCGTGTCCACGCCAAACATGCGCGCCAGACGGCGGCGGACGGTCTCCACGCCGGGGTCGAGCACGTTCCACATGTAGTAAGACGGGTTGAGGTTTTCCATCTCCAGATAGCGCACCTCGGTGTCCATAACGATTTTCGGAGCCGGGGAGACGCCGCCGTTGTTGAGGTTGATCATGTTGCGATCAACCGTGAAAGCGTGGCGGATATTGAACCAGAAGTCTTCGTCGCGAGCGACGGTGTCCGCCGGCCGCCCATTGACAGAGGCGATGGCGTCCTGCGCTTTCGCCAGTGAACTGGCCTGAAAGGCAGTGAGAACTGAGGCAGTGGTTCCGAGAAAGCGACGACGGTCCATAGTGAATCTTAAACCTTTTTTGGCGCCAGCGTATGTATTAAGTTTCTGTGCTTCAAGTATGCCGCGCGAGATGTAAGTAGGTGCTGTCGCCCTCACCACCCTCCTCGTAGCGGCAAGGTTACAACGAACGCCAAGAAACAGGCTCGAACTTGACGCACGGGAATCTTCACGACCCTTCGCGGCATGCGTCGTCTGTTGTAACGCGGCGAGCTAGCAGCTTGGTATCGACCGCCCTCATTCTCCGCAGGTCAATTCTCAGATCGCCCTACTCTCCCTCCCCGCCTCGCGTTAACATCCACTATTGAGGCTGCTCGTCAAGTTCAGTGCCATCTTTACGCTCGTGTTTGGAATCGGCGTCGCGATTATCGGCGGACTTACCTATCGGATGCTGGCGGACGGCGCGCACTCGCAGGTTCTGGCGCAGGCCCAATTGATGATGCAGGCCATGAGTTCGGTGCGCAAGTACACTACGGTTCAGGTCCTGCCTCTGCTGGCGCCGGAAGAGGCGCGCACCCATACGTTTCTGCCCCAAACCGTGCCCGCCTACGCCGCCACTGAAAATTTCGGCTACCTGCGCGCCCAGTTCCCCGATTACTCGTATAAAGAGGCGACCCTTAACCCGACCAACCCGCGCGATCGCGCCGTCGATTGGGAAGCGGACGTCGTTATGGCCTTCCGCAATCAGCCGAATCTGAAGCAACTGAGCGGGGAGCGCGATTCGGCAACAGGCCGTTCGCTCTTCTTCGCCCAGCCGATTCGTGCCGGAGGCCCCTGCCTCGAATGCCATAGCCTACCCGATGTCGCGCCCCCGGCTATGGTGGCCCGCTATGGATCCTCCAATGGATTCGGATGGAAGGAAGGCGAGATCATCGCGGCGCAAGTGATTTCGCTGCCACTCTCGGTTCCTCTGGCGATCGCCCGCAACGAGTTTCGCACCTTACTCCTTTACCTCGGGATCGTTTTCCTGGGGAGCCTCGTGGTTCTGAACGCCGTCCTCTATTTCACCATCGCGAAGCCGGCCGCGCGGCTCTCCGACATGGCGAATCGCATCAGTTTAGGCGAGCTGGACGTCCCCGAACTCCCGGTGAAAGGGGGAGACGAGATCGCGGACCTGGCCGGCGCTTTCAATCGCATGCGGCGCAGCCTGGTGACCGCCATGAAAATGCTGGACGATGGGAATAAATAATGACGATGGGAATAAATAATGACGATGGGAATAAATAATGACGATGGGGATAAATAATTAAGGCAAATGAAACGCCGCGAGGAACCGCTTGCGATCCTTCTCGTCGACGATATCCGCCAGCGCATCCCGCAATTCCTCCGCCGAGTGCACGCGCTTCGCGGTTCGCGATACCACCATCGCAGCAATAGGCCCTAACGACGCCGCCAAAGCTTTGCGCGCGGCTTCGAGCGTCTTGTCGTCAATCGGCGATATGCTTTGCGACCCTGAAGGAGTCGTGTGTGCTCGCGAACTCAGCCCGCAGGACTTCAGGAACGCCACGCGATCCTGTTCGTGCGGTATCTGCGCCGCCAGATGTCGGGATAACGCTTCGATGGAGTGATGCTGCGCGGCCGCCTTCGCTACGAGGCTTTTGGCGATCGGCCCCAGCACTCGCGTCAGACCCGATTCCACGCGCGCCAGATCCTTCGGCTCGATTTGCGGCGGATGGGGAGCCGAAGGCTGTTGCTGCGGCGCGAAAACCTTCGTCGTCGCATCGTCGCCGCCAAAAAATGCCTGGCGCCAGGCTCCTTGGAACTCCGCCGCGGTTTGATAACGATCCTCGGGCGCCTTCGCCAACGACTTCAGCACCACTACAGAAATCCCGAGCGGTACCGAACGAACGATCGCGCCCGGGGAGACCGGAATCTCGGTCAAATGGGCATTCATGATGGAGTATTCGCCGGTGCCTTGAAACGGCCGTCTGCCGGTGAGCGCCTCATATATAGTGATGCCAAGCGAGTAAATGTCCGAACGCTCATCGAGCGGCTTCGACATCACCTGCTCCGGCGACATATATGCTAGCGATCCGATTGCCATGCCGCTCCGTGTAATCCGTGCATCGCCCGTCACCGTTGCGATGCCGAAATCGGTGAGCTTGGGGCCGCCGCGCGGCGTTACGATAATGTTGGAAGGCTTGATGTCCCGATGAACGATGCCCTTCGCGTGCGCGTGAGCCAGCGCACTCAAGATGTCGTCTGTGATGCGAAACGCTTCGCCCAGCGGCAGGGGCCCCTCGCGAAGTTTGGCATCGAGACTGACGCCCTCAATCAGTTCCATGATCATCAGCACGCTCTCGCCGGAGCGAAAGGCCGTGCGAATGGAGGCGATGTGCGGATGCTGCAAGCTCGCCTGAATTCGGATTTCGCGAAGAAACCGATCGGCAACCTCGCCTGTCGCCTCGGTCCCCGGCAGGACCACCTTCATCGCCTCTTCGCGATCGGTAAGAGTGTTGCGAACCCTGTAAACAGCCCCCATGCCCCCGCGGCCAAGGATGCCCAGGATCTGATAATCGCCGACCGTTTGCCCAATCTCGAACGTCATGCGCCTTCGATTTACAATAACATCGACCTGTATTGTCGCTGCTGCGAGAGATGGCGAGAGCGATGCAGAGGTGCTACGCGCGGGGGTTTTCTGCCGTCTATGTGGGCGCCTTGAGTCCGCTCTCAACGGCATCCTACGTCCTTTCGCGGAGTGCGTCAATCGCCCTGAGGCACGAAGATCAAACGTCTCAGCGAGCACGGCGTAAGGGCCTTCGCGTATTCACCTATTTGTATCCCAGATGCAGCGCCACGGCGCCGCCGGTCATTCGCTCGAATTCGACGCGCGTGAATCCCGCCGCCCTCATCTGCGAGGCCAGATCTTCCGCGCCGGGGAATTTTCGGATCGATTCCGGCAAGTACGAATACGCATCGCGCGACCCCGAGATCGCTCCGCCGACCCACGGCAAAACGCGCGTCGAGAAAAATCCATAAAGCGCGCCAAACACCCGGTTTGTCGGCTGCGAAAATTCTAAAATCGCCGCGACGCCGCCTGGTTTCAGGACGCGCAGCAACTCCTCGAAACCCTGATCGTAATTCGCCAGATTGCGAAATCCGAACGCGCAGGTGATCAAATCAAGCGAGTTGTTCCTCAGCGGCAATGCGAGCGCATCCGCTTCAACAAGAGGCGAGCCCGGACTCTTACGCTGTGCTTCCAACAACATCGGATGGCAAAAATCGCTGCCGAACGCTCCGCGTTGTTCCAGTGCAAGCAAAACATCGCCCGTCCCGCAGCAGAGATCCAGCACCCTAATCCCCGGCGTCGACGAAACCCGTTGCACCATCCGCGCGCGCCAGCGCTTGTCGAGATTGAACGAAAGCAGATGATTCAACAAGTCATAGCGGCCGGCGATGCGTCCGAACATCCCCTGCACCCACCGAGCTTTATCCTCCACCCAAAACCGCCTCGATCGATTCGAGCACTTGCGCGTAGTCGACGCCCGAAACCACGGTCACTTCACCGATTTTTGTCGGCAGCACGAAATGTACGTTGCCCTGAATGGTCTTCTTGTCGCTTACGAGTCGAGCCGCTAAGTTCTTCGCAGAAATACCTTTAAGCGACGGAATCGGGCCGTAGTTGACAATGACCCGGTCGATATCGGCAGCGTCTTTCAGATCTGTAACGCGCTCCGCCAAAACGGTCGCCGCGCGCATTCCAAATGCGACGGCTTCTCCGTGTAAAAAACGCGAATACTGCGTTTCCGCTTCAAGTGCATGGCCGACGGTGTGGCCGAAATTCAGGATGCGGCGCAGGCCGCCTTCGCGCTCGTCATTGGATACAACTTCGGCTTTGATGCGCACTGCGTCGGCGATGATCCGGTCGACAATTGCGGGCTCCTGCGCGAGGACGCTTGCGATATCTTCGTCTAACAAACGAAACAGGTTCGCGTCGCGAATTACGCCGCATTTGATGATTTCGTACAGGCCCGCGCGATACTCGCGATCCGGCAAAGTCTTCAAAACATCGGGATCGATCAGCACGGCGAGCGGCTGATGAAAGCTGCCCAGCAGATTTTTCCCCGAGACTAAATTCACGCCCGTTTTTCCACCCACCGCCGCGTCTACTTGCGCGAGCAGCGTGGTCGGAACCTGAATGACGGGGATCCCACGCATGAAAATTGCGGCTAAGAAACCGCCTGTATCGTTGACGATACCGCCTCCAAACGCTACTACAACGCTCGACCGGTCGGCGCCAGCGGCGAGCATCTGTTCCGCCATCGCCTCTACTTCGGAAATGCGTTTTCGCGATTCGCCGCCGGGGAAAAAGATCACGTTATGAGGGATTTGCGTAAATGCAGAGCCATGCAGATTCCACACGTCTTTGGTGGTCACCGCAAAAACCTTGCCGCATTTTTGGGGAAGAAATTCAGGGATGCGCCGGATCGCGCCGCGCTCGACAATTGCGTCGTAGGTGCGCTGCGGCGTCTGTACGCGGAAACTAGCCATACGTTATTGTCCCTTATTTGACCTTAATTGCTTGTTTTGGAGCCCTCACGAAGCCTTAATCGACCATAATTTTCGCTTCCAGAGCCGTTTCCACCTGCGGCCATTCCGACGCGATTACGCTGAAGTACACCGAGTGGCGGATGCGTCCGCTCCAGGTGACCATGTGATTGCGGAGAATTCCTTCTTCTTTCGCGCCGAGGCGCAGGATGGCGTTGCGCGATTGGGTGTTGAGCGAATCGGTTTTCCATTCGACGCGATTGCAGCCGAGCGTTTCGAAGGCGTAACGCATCATCAAGTATTTTGCTTCGGTGTTGACGGCGGTGCGCTGCCACGGCTTCGCGATCCACGTGCTTCCGATCTCGAGGCGTTTGTTGGGCGCGTCGATATTCATGTACCTTGTTGCGCCGACGACTTTCGCCGACGCGCGATGGATGGTTGCGAAGGGGATTGAGGTTCCTTTTTCCTGGTCGGAGAGCTGCGCCCGGATGACTTGCATCATTTGATCGGGGTTGAGGACTTGGATGGTATTCCACTTCCACAACTCGGGATCGAGGCCGACGGCGCAGAGCTCTTCGTGATGCGATTCGGAGAGAGGCTCCAGGCGGACGTGGGAGCCTTCGAGAGCGATGGGATTAATGCCGGTCATTGAAGGGATTCTCTCTAAGAATCTTTGCATGTTCCTGGGAGCGTCGCGCGGCCCATTGCGGAGAGTCCTCGATCCGATGGTCGACGGCATAAATGGAGGCTGGCGATGAGGTGATGGACTCGAACACGTGGTAAAGCAACTCGTCCAGTTGCGGCGTGGTGATGTGCGATACCTCGTTCCCGCGCTCCATAGGACGGCAGTAAATTGCCGGGACACGCCGACGAGTGCGGCTCGGCGTTCTATTTCGGTTCTGATTTCGGCGAGAGTCGCGGGGTCCATCTATTTTTGAGCGTAGCATTGGAGGCGGCGACACTCTCGAAAACACCCGCCTTTGTTCGCCATTTGTCCGCATGCTTACGCATGGCGGTTCAGCGGCGGGGCAAGCCGCCTGAAGGCGGCTGCAGCCTGGATTGGCCGCCCTACAAGCGCCGCAAGCGCGATGGTGATGGAGCGCTCCTAGGTTTCGAGGCGGGGAGCGGCGCCGGTGGGCACTTGGCTCAGTTCGGCGGCTAGGATCTCCGCGACGTTTTGCATCTCTCCGGAGGCTTCGTAGGACACCAGGCCGTGGGGGGCGATGTGGCGCCATTGGAAGGGGCCCGATTGCCCACCTTGGCGGATGTGCAGTATTTTTCCGTACCAGGGTTGCGGACGATACTGGCGCAGGGCCTGCGCCATAAAGTCGCGGGGCGGCGTATATTTTTCCCGCACGAAACCTAGAGCGGAAAGGATGCGAGTCGCCTTGGACACCACTCGCGGGCGGAACAGGTCTGCGGCGTCGAGCATGGCGACAAACGCGATGCTCGCGCCGTCTTCTTCGAGCAAGCGCGCCATTTCGAGCGCGACCAAACCCTCGGCTCGCCAACCCGCCAGGGCGTAGGGGCCTTCCGGGCGGCAACGGCGCAACATGCGGACGCATTCGGCGGCGACATGCTCGATCGAGTGGGGCGGCGGCAGATGCTCCAGGCTGGGTGGGGTGATACCAACGACGGGATAGTGCGAATCCAAACGATGCGCCAAGCGGCGGTAGGCGAGGCCGGGCGCGATCAGCACGAGCGGCACGCCGCGATCGCGGGTTTGCGAGACGGGCGGCGCATCTGCCTGGTCGAGAGGTATTGCGGCTTCGAGCGTAAAGACGCCGGCTTCAAAATGCCGCAGAACGTTGGCTACGGAAATCCCCAGGCTGGAGGCGGCTTGTCTCGCGGGGTGGTCGCCTGGATGCATTAACAACAATTTAGGGTCGATTTCGAGGAGTAGGGATTGATATTCCACGAGCGAGGCGCCGGGATCGAGCGGCGTAAAACTCGCATCGGAGAAAGCCGCCAGGGCCAGCCGGGCGGTGGCCGCATCCGGACCGTCGGGGAGTACGCTCGCGACACGATCGCCGCGGCAGATCCCCAACCGTTTCAGCCGTTTCACGGTCACGCGGAGGTGCTCCTGGAGGCGCGAGGGACTGAGGTCACCGCGCTCGCGAGCGGTAATCGACGGACCCGGAACGACATCTTCAACTGTGGAAATCCGGGACAAAAGACAAACCCTTCCTCCAATAAGGAACCCCAACCCAGCAGAAAGTTTCTTAAATTATTATTTTAATTTTGGCGCCTTGCGCTGCTCGTAAGATGTCCCGGCGATATCGGTACCGACGCAGTCGCTGAATTCCCGCTTTCACGGGACGGGGTTATAACCACTGGCGTGAGCCAGGGGATTCGTCGCTAACGAACTCACCGGGACATCTTACTAGTGGCAGCAGCGGGATTGTTAGCATGTCCCCTCCTTTACAGTCGGGGTTCGGTGTCCAAATGATCGCGCGTATCAGCAGTTGGATCGCCCTCAGCATTGACACCGAACCCTGACCGTCAAGGGAGGGGATAGTAACGATTGCCGTGCGAAAGGTCACTAGCGATAGGCCGCGGCCTGAATGCCGTACAGCTCGGCATACTGTCCGCCCTTCGCCATGAGCTCTTCGTGGGTGCCGGCCTCCACGACTCGCGCGCCGTCGAGCACCACGATCAGCTCGGCCATGCGTACCGTGCTGAACCGGTGCGACACGAGGATCGTTATGCGGCCATCGGTTGCGTTGTCCTGTTTGCCACCTCGCGCCACGGCCGCGTACCGCTCGAACAACGCGTGCTCGGTTTCCGCGTCGAGCGCCGCCGTTGGTTCGTCCAGCACCAGCAGGAGCGGGCGATCGCGCATGAATCCGCGTGCGAGCGCGAGCTTCTGCCATTGCCCGAAACTCACCTCGACTCCCTGGGGCCATGTCGTACCAAGCTGGGTTTCGAGCCCGGACGCCAGGCGCTCCACGACATCGCCCGCTCCCGCTCGCTCGACTGCGGCGAGTACCGCGGGCTGGTCGTCGAGCCGGGGCACATCGCCCACGCTCACGCTCTGACGCGCTCGAAACTCGAAGCGGAAGAAATCCTGGAATGCACCCGCGATTCGCAATCTCCATTCGCCAGCGCGAATCCGTGCAAGATCGACGCCATCGATGAGAATGCGGCCCTGGTCGGGCTGATACAACCGGCAGAGCAGCTTTACGAGAGTGCTTTTGCCAGCCCCATTCTCGCCGACGATCGCGACTACCGCCCCGGGTTTCAGCTCTAAATTCACGTCGTCCAGCACACGCCGCGCGGTGCCCGGATAGGTAAACGAGACGTGCTCGAAGCGGATGCCGTCCTTCAGGCGCTCCGGTGCGGGAGCATCGGCATGTTCCACCAGCGATGCAGCGTAATCTTCCAACCAGGCCATGCGCCGCGAACCGTCCAGCCAGAAGCCGCGCAGGAATCCGATCTCCCCGACCGTCGCCCCGATGTAAGCGGATAGTCGCGCGCCCGCGGCCAACACCAGCAACACATTTCCCGGCGATGCTTTGAGCACCGAGGAGACGAAAACCACCGCGCCGACATATCCCGCGCCGAATATGGCCCAGGCCAGTGTGTGCCACAATGCGGTCCCCCAACGGGCCGCGGCCACCGGACGATACCAGCGCTCCCACGCTTCGCGTCGCTGTCTCACCAATTGATCGCCGATCCCGGTGACGCGCACTTCCTTCCCCGCCGGAGCCGTCGTAGCAGTGTTGAACAGGTGCGCCGCCAGACGGATCGCGGGTACGGCCCGCTCCTGGACCTCCCGCTCCACTCCGGGGCGCCAGGTGGAAGTGAATACGGTCGGCAGCGCGAAAACGACTAGCAGCGCCAGCACCGGGTGAATGGACATGAGCAGAACCACCGTGACTCCCAACCGCAATATCCATCCGCAGGTGGAGAATAACGAGATGTACATGTGGTCCAGCACGAACACCTGATCGCGCAGCATCGCCAGCCGGTCCACAAACTCCGGGCGCTCGTGATGAGCGATCGTCGAGACCGAAGCCTGCAGCCCTGCGACGTGGGATTCGAGCGCCACCGCCACGCGGTCGCGAAACCGCCGCTGGGCGCGGTCGCTGGTGACCTTCAGAAACCAGGTTGCCACCGCGGAGACCGCCAGTCCGGCGCCGGCTGCCATTACCAAGTTGCGTTGGTGACGTTCGACGCCATCGACCAGTAATTTCATCCACAGGGCGAGCAGAGCATCCGGCAGCGCCGCAAGCAAGGATAGCCCGAAGGATACCGGCAGCAGCCGCGGCTCGGCATAATATGCCCGCTTGAGCGCACGCCACATCGAGGAGAAGGCTGGCGGCAGATCGTCCCTGCGCGGATCCTTACGCCGGGGCATCGAGTGGCACTCCTTCCTGGCCCGCTTCGGGTTCAAAGCGAGACGCCTGCAGTTCAAACATCGTGCGATAGCGGCCCCCGCGAGCCATTAGCTCCTCGTGCGTGCCGAGCTCGATGACGCGGCCATGTTCGAGAACGCAAATCCGGTCCGCGTGACGAACGGTCGAAAACCGGTGTGAGATCAGGATCGTCGTGGCGCGCCTGGTGGCGGTAAGGATGCGCTCGAAGATTTCCGCTTCGCCCCGCACGTCGAGTTGCGCAGTGGGTTCATCGAGCAGCACCAGTCCGGCGCCCATTTTCACGGCGCACAACGCCCGCGCCAATGCGATACGCTGCCATTGCCCGCCCGATAGATCGGTGCCGCCCTCGTAGCCCCGGGCGAGCACCGTGTCGAGACTCGCCAAATGCCCGGCCCCGGCCTCGGCGAGAGCAGCTTCGATCACGCCATCGGGTGCGCCCGCGGGAGCAACATTGTCGCGCAAAGGCATCTCGAATCGAACAAAATCCTGAAAAACGGCCGTTACACGTCCACGCCAGGCATCCACGTCGATCTCGCGCAAATCGACGCCGTCGATCTCGATCGCACCTGCCTGCGGGTCGTATAATCGGCACAACAATTTCGCCAGCGTCGTTTTGCCTGCGCCGTTCTGGCCGACGATCGCCAGAGAGGAACCGGCGGGAATGGTCAGATCGAAGCCGTCGAGCACCGGTGTTCCCGCACCCGCGGGGTAAGCGAAGGTCAGGTTGCGGAACCGGATCTCACGCGCAGGCATTCCCTGCGCCGTACGAGTTCCTAGAGACAGTGCTCCCTTAGGACCCATCGCTTCTCGCAGCCGGAGCACCGCGGCGACTGGCGCGGCCGCGCCGTCGAGGGCCCAAGACAATCCTCCAAATGCGATCATGCTGGTGCCGATCGCGGCGCTCACGAAGGTGACGGCCATACCCAACGCCAAATGCCCATCGGCGGCGTCTCGCGCAATCGCCCAGAAAACCAAAAGATTGGCGGACAGCACCAGCAACAAACTCCACAATACCGGCCGTTCGCGCAATCGGGTCGCCTTCCATTGCAAATCGAGCAGCTGCCGGCGCCGCGACGCGAATCGTTCGACAGTCCACGCCGCAAGGCCGAATAGCCGCAGCTCCTTAGCGGCCGGCGGCTGGACGGCCAATCGATAGGCATAATCCGCGTGCCGCTGCGCATCACGAACCTCATCGGTATTGCGATCCCGCCAAATCGCACTCTCGCGCAGCAACCAGTGCGTGCCGAACCAGGCCCCCACAAG
The DNA here is from genome assembly GCA_003170295.1 of Bryobacterales bacterium. Lineage (GTDB taxonomy): Bacteria > Acidobacteriota > Terriglobia > Bryobacterales > Bryobacteraceae > Palsa-187. The sequence goes on from PNAJ01000098.1 coordinate 15,420, forward strand.
GAGCAGAGGCGCCCACCAGGCATAGGCCCCAAGCACGACCGCCGACGCCAGCCCACCCACTAATTCCACCAACCCGGAGGCAATGAAGTCCATCGAGATCGCGAGCGGCGGTCCGCTGATGCCAAGGTCGAAATCGCGCGCCATGGTGAGATCCGTCGTCAGTCGCGGGTCCTCGAGGTGCCCCATCCCCGGTGGCGAAACGCAAGCAGTTGCCAGTTCGTCGTTGAGCCATGCGGCCGTCCGGCTACCGAGATTCGCGCCCAGTGCCTGGTGGAGCGGCGATAACATCTGGAGCAGCACGAACACGGCGCCTGCCACTCCGAGGGGCGCAGCGAGGGATTCGCCGCGCTGGACGGCGCCGACCAGCACGCCCATAGCAATGGCGAACACCGCCGGAAGCACTCCGCGCAGCAGCAACGCGAGCCACCAGGCAAATGCGAGTGGACGGTCGGCCTTCGGGAGAACGCTGAAGAACTTCCACTCGTTGCGCGCTGCGAGACGCAGGATCATGGCTTACCCCCTGGGACGCGGAAGCTCATTTGATAATGCTACACTCGCGGGACGCGGGGTGATGGAGATACTCTATACCTGATGCCCACGAAGCGCCGTACTTTTCTCAAACAGGTGACCCTGGCGGGCGCGGCTACAAAAGCTGGTGCACAAATCACAGCCCCCCACGCGGAAGCCGTGCCAACGCCCGCCGCTCCCGAGATTACGTTTCCGCGTGTGTTTACGGGACGGCATCTCACCGCCATCGCTTTCCCGCTCGGCGGAGTATGCGCCGGATGCATAAGTCTGGGAGGGCGGGGGCAGCTTCGCGACTGGGAGATTTTCAACCGTCCCGATAAAGGCAATGCGCCGACGTATGCGTTTCCGGCCATCTGGGCGCAGACGGGCAATCGCAAGCCCGTCGCACGGGTGCTCGAGTCGCGCATTCAGCCGCCTTTCATGGGCTCCAGCGGGCTTGGCGATCGCAATGCCCCCGGCCTGACGCGCCTTTCGTCTGCCACGTTCACCGGCGAATTCCCGCTGGCTCGCATCGACTTTTCCGATTCCAGTCTTCCGGTCAAGGTCTCGCTCGAAGCCTTTTCGCCGTTCATCCCCCACGAGCCTGACGAGTCCGGCCTGCCCGTGGCTATTCTTCGCTATCGCGTTATGAATCCGGGCACGACTCCCGCGAAGGTCTCGATCGCCTGGTCCATTGAGAATCCCATTGGCAAGATGGAGACGAAGGATACTCGCGTCAATGAATACAAGACCTCGGAACGTCTCGCGGGTCTTTTCATGACGAGCCCGGAACTGCCTAGCAACGACCCGCTCAAGGGCAGCTTCCTTCTGTCGGCGCTCGATTCCGCGGGGGCCCGCGTCACTTATCTCAGGGGATGGGAGCGCAGCCGGTGGTGGAACTCGCCCATGTTTTTCTGGGACGATTTTTCGGCCGATGGCGAACTCGGGCCAGAGTCGAAGAATCCAGGGCCGGTGGGCGCGCTCTCTGTCGGTCGAACCATCGCGCCAGGAGCGCATGCCGATTACACGTTCCTTCTCGCCTGGCATTTTCCGAACCGCACTCCACGACGCTGCGGATGGAACTCCGCAAAGGGCGATGAAGACACGCTCATCGGCAACCACTACACCACTCGCTTTCCCGACGCCTGGGCTGCCGCTGAATACGCTGCCGAACACCTGGAAGCCCTGGAGAAGAAGACACGCCGGTTTGCCGGTGCAATGCGAGAGTCCACTATCCCCGCTGCCATAAAGGACGCGGCCAGCGCTAATCTTTCCACGCTTGTCACCCCGGTCTGTTTCCGCACCGCCGACGGCGAATTCCACGGCTTCGAAGGCGCCAACGACCACTCCGGCTGCTGTCACGGAAGCTGTGCGCACGTGTGGAATTACGAAACCGCGACGGCCCACATCTTCCCGAGCTTCGCCCGCTCGCTCCGAGGCTCCGCTTTTGGCTACCAACTCGACAACGCCGGGGGAATTCGTTTCCGGGAGCGCCTTCCGCACCACGGCGACAGTTTTGGATTCGCGGCCGCCGATGGGCAGATGGGCCAAATCATGCACGCCCATCTGGACTGGCTGCTTTCGGGCGATACCGCGTGGCTCCGCGAAATGTGGCCGCGTATCAAGAAGGCCATTGAGTTCGCCTGGATTCCCGGCGGTTGGGATTCCGACAAAGACGGGGTGCTCGAAGGCGTGCAGCACAATACTTACGATGTCGAGTTCTACGGCCCCAACCCGCAATGCGGCATTTTCTATCTGGGCGCACTTCGCGCAGGGGAAGAGATGGCCCGCGCGGTCGGCGACACGGCCAGCGCGACGGAATATCGCGCGGTGTTCGAGAGCGGCAGGAAGTGGATCGACGCGAACCTCTTTAATGGCGAATTCTACATCCAGAAAATTCGCGGTATTGCCAAGGACAAGATCGCACCCAATTTGGTCAGCGACATGGGCTCGGCCAACACCGAGAATCCCGAATATCAGGTTGGCGGCGGCTGTCTGCTGGATCAGTTGATCGGCCAGTATCTGGCGGAGGTCGCCGGCCTCGGCCCGCTGGTATCTGCGGCAAACATCCGCAAGACCCTGGAATCCATCTGGCGTTATAACTACAAGCGCACTCTGGTCGGCCACGATAGCGTGCAGCGCACCTACGTACTTAATGACGAGCCTGCTCTGATGGTTTGCGACTACGGAAAAGCCGAGCGGCCGCACATACCCTTTCCTTACTACGCCGAATCCTGGACCGGACTGGAGTACCTCGCCGCAGCCCACCTGCTCTTCGCCGGAATGACTCGCGAGGGCGTCGAAGCAGTGAGCAACGTCCGGGCGCGCTACGACGGGGAGCGCCGCAACCCGTGGAACGAGCCCGAGTGCGGGCACCACTACGCGCGCGCGATGTCGAGCTGGAGCACTCTCTTGGCCGCCAGCGGCTTCCACTATCACGGTGGCGAGCAGTCCGTCGCCATCAAAGCAGCGCCGGGGACTCGCTGCTTCTGGAGCACGGCCACTGGATGGGGAACCTTCCGAGTCACTGCGACGGGAGCGACTCTGCGCGTGGATCACGGAACGCTCGCGGTGCGGACCGCAATCGTGAACGGAAAGAAGTCCACGCCCGGCACCACCATTGCGGAAGGGAAAGAGTTGGCGCTTTGAAGCCGTCGATGAAGCCAATCATCGCGATAGTCGGTGGATTTCTGGGGGCCGGCAAGACCACCCTCATTCTCACTGCCGCGCGACTCCTCCAGCAGCGCGGCCAGCGCGTGGCGGTCATCCTCAACGACCAGGGTGACGATCTGGTGGACACTCACTATTCCAGATGCTTGGGCGTCGCCTGCGATCAGGTGACTGGCGGGTGTTTTTGCTGCCGCTTCCCCGATTTGATCGAAGCTGCCGGCCGTCTCCTCGAATATCAGCCCGATGTGATTTTCGCGGAAGCCGTCGGCAGTTGCGCCGACATCGTGGCGACGACGCTGCGCCCGCTCCTTCGCGATCATCAGCACCTATTTCGAATCGCGCCGCTGACCGTGGTGCTCCATCCGCAACGAGCCTTCGATAATCCCGACCTCGATTTTCTCTACCGGAACCAGCTGGCCGAAGCCGATATCGTATTCGAGCGCGGCGACAGCGTAGGAGCTTGGATGGACCGTTTGCTCTCCGGCTCCGAGCTCGCCGGCGCCAAGACTCTGGATATTGACTACACCCGTTATGCCGAGGCCGAAGCCGCGTTGGCATGGCTCAATGCCCGTGTTACCGCACAAGCTGGACCGCCCATATCCGCGCCCATGTTGGTGGGCCCATTGCTGGATCGCCTGGAGCCGCAGATTCGCATTGTGCACTTAAAACTGTTCACGCAGTCGGACGCGGGTTATCTGAAAGCCGCGCTCACCGCCAACGGCCAGGACCCGATCGTGCAAGGAGCGCTCGATGCATCGCCTTCTGTCAGCCATGAAATTTTGTTGAATCTGCGAGCGTTGTCCGACCCTGAATCGCTGCGCGCCATCGTTGAGCGAGAATTCGCCGCCCTGCCTGCCCAACTCACTTGGCAGAATGTGCAGTGCTTCCGCCCATCCCCGCCAGTGCCCTACCATCGGTCGCAAATAAGGCTCACTAACAGGCCTAAAGTGGCAGCGCGGAGTCTTAAATGACCATAATCTTCGTCTTTGCGTTGGCATGATAATACTCAGCAATGTACAAACTGTTAGCGCTCACTCTGCTGAAAAATGCTGGTAAGTTATTCGTGTCGCACTACACTAATATGGTGAAGCTATGATCAAAATATGGTTGCTGTTCGGCGCACTGGCCTGGGCTCAGAATACGCTGGCTCCGCTTCCTGGCGCTCAGGCGGTGCCGAAGCCTGGGGCTGCGACTGATGCTCCGTATGCTCCGTTGCCCATTCTGCAAGGCGGCGTCGTGATTCCACTCTATCCGCCCGGCTCGCATTTCCTCAAGATGGATCGCATTCGCGAGCCGGAACAATACAATATGAGCCAAGCGGTGCCGGGGCGCATCAGCAGCATCGTCAACATTCACAATCCGTCGATCGAAGTTCATATGGTGGAGCGAGGGATCAATACGGGCGCGGCGGTGATTCTGGCGGCGGGCGGCGGGCACAATACTCTGAACGTGGGCGGAGAGGCGGCGGACTTCGTTCCGTTTTTCTACAACTACGGAGTGAACACCATCATCCTGCGGAACCGGCTGCGGCGCGACGGCTACGATCCGCGGACCGACGAGGTGTACGACGCAATGCAAGCCATCCGGCTGGTGCGCGCCTACGCCAAAGAGTGGAACATCGATCCGAACAAGATCGGCATCATGGGCTTCTCAGCGGGCGCCGAGCTATCCGCTCCGGCAGCGGTCTTGTTTGGCGATTTCGATAAGAACAACAGCGACGCGAGCGATCCTCTGGCCGGCATCTCTTCTCGGCCTGATTTCGTGGGTGTCATCTACCCGGGCCCCTCGCCGTTCGCGCGCAATCGGACGCCTCCGCCGATTCCACGCAATGTTCCCCCGTCCTTCGTGGCTTGCGCGGGATCGGGAGATCGAGGGCATGCGGTCTGGGCAATGGAGTACTTCAGCGCGATGCTCGCGATGAGCGCGCCGAACATTGAAATGCATATTTACGCGAATGGGCGCCACGGCGGCGGATTGACGGACCGCAACGGCATCCCATTCGGGACCTGGCAGTTCCGCTTCATTGAATGGTTCCGCGATCTGGGCTTTCTCGGAAAAGCGGGCGTCGAGACCAAGGCTGCGAAAGACACGGCTGCGTTCGTGAGTCAGTCGGCCCATTGAATGGAATATGATGCTCCTATGAAACGACGGAATTTCGTTCGGGCTCTGGTGGCCGCGCCGGTTGCCCCATCGCTGGTGGCGCAGCAAACTCCTGGTCCGGCGGCCCCCGCGGCGGCTCGCCCGGTTGAGGAATCGCCGAAGCTCGAAGTCGCCACGCCCGATGAGACGTCGGATCCGCTGCCGCGTTTCTTCACCGAGGCGCAAATGAGCACGCTCAGAAGGCTGTGCGATCTTCTCACTCCCGGAGCGCTGAGCGCTGGCGTTCCGGAGTTTCTCGATTTCCTGGTCGGAGAATCGGCGGCCGAGAAACAGCAGCTTTATCGCACGGGACTGGACGCGTTGAATGCGGGTGCGAAGAGGAATTACGCCCAGGCATTTGCGAATTTGGACGCTGCACAAGCTGGCGGGTTACTCCTTCCACTGCACGCTGTTTGGACGTACGAAGAACCTTCCGAACCACTCGCGCGATTTCTGCTTGCGGCAAAAATCGATGTCCGCACCGCAACCATGAATTCGAAGGAATACAGCGCAACGTCATCGGGCGGCGGCCGACGCGGCGGAGCGAACGGGCTGTATTGGTATCCGCTCGACTAGGTCAAACATGCCCACGAAAGACTACGATGTCCTCATCATTGGCTCCGGCGCCTCCGGCGGCATGGCTGCTTACGCACTGACGAAGCTGGGCGTGAAGTGCCTGATGCTCGATGCCGGCCCCCTGGTCGATTTCAATCGCGCCCGCGGGCCCAAGGCTGTTTACGAGCTGCCCTACCGCGGCTTCGGCAAACCGGGAAAATTGCCGCACGTGGTTCAGGCGAACGAGTTCAACGCCAATCAGTGGGTGGACGAGAAAGAAGTTCCATACACTCACGATCCGAAGAGTCCTTTCAATTGGGTACGAGTGCGGATGGTGGGCGGAAAGTCTCTGTTCTGGGCGCGCATGTCGTTCCGGCTGAGCGACTATGAGCTCAAGGGCGCCGATCACGACGGCTATGGTGAAAACTGGCCCATCAGCTACTCCGACCTCGCGCCATTCTACGACCGCGTGGAGCCGATCTTCCGCGTCTCCGGCAGGAAGGAAGGATTGAAGCAGCTTCCCGACGGCGTTTTCCTCGAAGATAATTCGCCGTGGAGCGAATCGATGAATCAGTTCATCGCGGCCGCGAAAAAGCGCGACATTCCTGTCACCAAGATGCGGCGCGCCACCGGGCGCGGCCAGTTCGCCAGTTCCTTCAACCTGTTGCTGCCGGATGCAATCGAAACCGGGAATCTCACCATCGTCCCAAATGCCGTGGTCCGCGACATTACGGTCGACAAGAATACCGGGCTCGTGAATGGCGCGAATTTTCTGGACCGTCATTCGCGGCGGGAGATGCATGCCAAGGCTCGGGTGGTGGTTGTCGGCGCATCGTGTCTGGAATCGACGCGGATTCTGCTCAATTCAAGAATCGCGAATTCGAGCGGCGTGCTGGGCCATTATCTTCACGATCAGACTTATATTACGCAGGGCGTGCAAGCCATCGTCCCGGCAGCGAAAGACGGAAAAGCGCCACGCGGGATGATGGGTGGCGGAGGCTATGTGCCTCGGTTCGTGAATCTGAAAAAGGGCAACGAAGAGGATTTTATTCGCGGCTATGCGTTCGATTTTTCGACCGGCGGAACGCCTGACGCGAAATATATTCCCGCGTATGGTGAGGAACTGGAGAAGGCTCTTGCGAGTTATCGGGGCGCGGGCGTTTCCGTAACGATCATGGGCGAGGTGTTGCCGCGTCATGAGAATTTCGTGGCGATCGATAAGAACGTCGTCGATGCCTGGGGCATTCCGGCGCTGCACATTCAGGCCAAGTACTCGGATAACGAGTTCAAGATGGCGAAGCATGCGATGAACACATTCGACGAGTTATGCCGCTCCGCCGGGTTCGAGGTGCTTGCCAAACACGATCAAATGTCGCCGCCCGGTTATAGCATCCACGAGCTAGGGACGTGCCGGATGGGGAACAATCCGAAGACCAGCGTGTTGAACAAATGGAATCAGAGCCACGACATCAAGAATCTGTTCGTAGTGGACGGCAGCAGCTTCGTCACCGGAGGTTACCAAAACCCGACCATGACAATTCTCTCGCTGTCGCTGCGTGCGTCCGAATATCTCGCGGAACAACTGCGCGCTGGAAATGTTTAACGTCATGTTTGCGCTGCTGCTGGTTCAGGCGGCGCCGGAGCAGCCGATTCCGTTCAGCCACAAAGCCCACGCCGGCGAATTGAAGCTGAAGTGCAAAATGTGCCATCCGAATGCCGGTTCGGGCGAGACCATGCAGATCGCCAAGGCATCGACTTGTATGCAATGCCACTCCGCGATCAAGACGGATTCTCCGGCAATTCAGAAACTCGCGGCGTTCGCGAAAAACGACCGGGAGATTCGATGGACGCGAGTGTACGAAATTCCGAGCTACGTCGTGTTTAGCCACAAGACTCATCTCGACTCCGGCAATACTTGTGAAGATTGTCACGGGCGTGTGGTGGAGCGGGATCAGCTCTTTCACGAGGGCGATATTTCGATGGGTGGTTGCATGAACTGTCACCGCGTGAAAAAGGTCAGCATCGATTGCACATTTTGTCATGAGCAACGCTAAGAGCCGCCTGAAAGGGCGGCTGCCGCCAAAATTGGCTGCCCCACAAAACCTTGTGGCGCTCATGATGGGCATGAGGTGCAGTAAGTTAAGGCCTTAGTATGAGTAACTTTCTAGAGCCTGTGTCGCCCTATATAAAAGGACCCATGCGTTATTTCATCATTGTGGCGTTCGCGGCCGCGATGCTCCCAGGAGCAACGTCGTTCGACCTAAGCGTGCAGCCGGTGTTGAAACAAACCTGCGCGCTTTGCCATAACGATAAATTGACCTCCGGCGGGTTGAACATCACGCCGTTTTTGGATGCGGGCTCGCTCGTTTCGAATCGCGAAGGCTGGGAGCGAATTCTTGCCAAAGTGCGCATGGGCGAGATGCCTCCCAAGGGCGCGCCTCGTCCATCGGAAGAGAAATTGGACGCGTTTGTGAGGTTCGTCGATGGCGAGTTCGATCGGGCGGATCGCGGCAGAAAGCCGGACCCGGGCAGGGTCACCGCGCGGCGAATGAACCGCGCCGAGTACGCCAATACGATTCGCGATTTGCTGGGCGTGCACTTTCGAGCGAACCAGGCGTTTCCGCCGGACGATTCGGGGTTTGGGTTCGACAATATCGGAGACGTCCTCACGGTTTCTCCGGTTTTGCTGCAACAATATTTGTCCGCCGCGGAACAGATTGCTTCGCGCGTGGTCGGCGCGGACCCTCTACCGAAGCCCGGGCTATTCAACAAGAAAGACAAGGTCCGAAGGACCGACACAGACACGATCGAGGTCGCGGATCACATCGATTACGACGCGGACTACATTGTCCGCGCGTTGATCGTCGGACATCGCGGCGCGCAAGGCAAGCCCGTGGAACTGACTATGTCGATCGACGGCAAGCCGGTGAAGACCATGGCCGTGGAGTCGGCCTTCACGCTGGTCAACCGGCAGGGCGGCGCGACGCAGCGGACCAGTGAAGAGGTCCGGGTGCATCTCGCGGAGGGTCCACATCGTTTCACAGCGTCGTTCGTCAACGATGAAGCGCTGAAGGCAATCGCGCCGGGCGATCGGATGAACACCGGCAAAAACATCTATCCGGAGTCGATCGAGATCGCGGGACCGTTCGCATCGGCGCAGGCGGCCAAGAACGATGTTCTAGTCTGCGATCCCACCGGCGGGGCCGCTTGTGTCAACAAGATTCTCACTGCATTGGTTCATCGCGCCTACCGCAGGCCTGTTTTGAAATCCGAGGTCGCCGAATTAATGAAGGTCGATGAACGGGCGCTCGACGCCGGATACAACGCGGGCCAGAGCCTGCAATTCGCGATTACGGCGATGCTGATCTCGCCGCAGTTTCTGTTTCGCATCGAACACGATCCGCGATCCGTGGCGAGGATCTCCGACATCGAGCTGGCATCGCGCCTCAGCTATTTTTTATGGAGCTCCATGCCGGATGCGGAATTGCTTCGCGTCGCAGAAGCCGGGAAATTACATTTACCAGCCGTTCTGGATGCGCAGGTGAAGCGAATGCTCGCGGATCCGAAATCGTCGGCGCTGGCGGAGAACTTCGGGGGCCAATGGCTGGAGCTACGCAGCTTGGATGCGCAGAAGCCCGACCCTAAAAAATTCCCGGAGTGGGGTCCGGAATTGAAAGAAGCCATGCGCACCGAAACGACGATGTTTTTCGAAGCGGTGCTGCGGGAGAATCGTCCCATATCCGATTTCATCACCGGAAAATATTCGTTCCTGAATGAGCGTTTGGCGAAACACTACGGCATCCCCGGCGTGACAGGCCCGGAGTTCCGCCGCGTCGGATTATTCACCGGCGAGCGCAGCGGCGTATTCACGCAAGCCAGCGTGCTGACGGTTTCGAGCTATCCTTCGCGCACCTCAGTGGTCTTGCGCGGCAAGTATCTTTTGGAGAATGTGCTCGGCGCTCCTCCGCCTCCGGCTCCGCCGGATGTGCCGCCGCTGGACGAGGCCGCGGTGGGTACCAGCAAATCGTTACGGCAACAGATGGAAACGCATCGGGCCAACGCGGTTTGCGCGTCCTGCCACGCGCGCATGGACCCATTGGGGTTCGCGCTTGAAAACTACGACGCAATCGGCCGCTGGCGGAACGAGGACGGAAAATTTCCCGTCGACGCAAGCGGCACATTGCCCAGCGGCAAGTCTTTTCAAACGCCGGAACAGATGAAGGCTCTATTGGCCGCGAACCTGCCGGAGTTCACGCGCTGCATCGCGGAGAAGATGTTGACCTATGCTTTAGGTAGAGGCATTGAAAAGTTTGACCGTCTGACGGTGCGCGACATCGTGCGCCAGACCGCGGAGAACGAATACCGATTTCAGGCGATTATTCATGGAATCGTCCACAGTCTGCCTTTCCTGGAACGCAGGGGCGCAGGAAAACAAGAGGTCGCGCAAAAATGATTCTTTTAAGGAAAGCATTAGATCGGCGAACGTTTCTGAAAGGTGCGAGCGCGGCCATCGGACTGCCCGTGCTCGACGCCATGCTGCCCGCGCTGAAGGCGAGCCAGATCCCCGGCCAGCCGGTGCGCGCGGCGTGGTTCTACGTGCCCAATGGAATCGACATGCGGCACTGGCTCGCTGGGGACGACGGTCCTCTGGGAACGCTCCCGAAAGTTCTGGAGCCTTTCGAAAAGGTGAAGAACGACATTTTGATTCTGTCGAATCTCACGTCGAATTGGGGGCGTCCGCTGCTGGTGGGCGCGGGCGACCATGGCCGCGCGGTCTCTTCTTATATGACGGGCGTGCAGGTGCAAAAACTGGGAGGCGTGGACGTCAAGCTCGGTGTTTCCGCCGATCAGATTGCGGCGCGCGCGGTGGGACATCTGACCAAGCTGCCGTCGGTCGAGATGGGTCTTGAGGAAGCTCGGCAAGCCGGAAATTGCGACAACAATTATTCCTGCGCGTACGTCTACAACATGGCGTGGCGATCGGAAACGCAACCTCTGCCGCCGATCTCCGATCCGCGCGCTCTGTTCGAGCGCCTGTTCGGAACCGATATCGTCGAATCGCCCGCAGCCCATGCCAGGCGACTCGCGATGCGGCGAAGCATTCTCGATCTGGTCTCCGATGATACGCATCGGCTCGAATCGAATCTCGGCGCAGTCGACCGCCGCAAACTCGATGAATACTTGTCTTCGGTGCGCGAGATTGAAAAAATGGTGGAGCGATCCGAGAAAGAGGGCACCATCATCGATCCCGGCATCGAGAAACCGTTCGGCATCCCGCCCACCTTTGACGATTATTTCCGGCTGATGACCGACATGCTGATTGTCGCTTTCAAGGCCGATTTAACGCGCATCGCCACGCTCTTGATCGGCCGCGAAGGGTCCACGCGCAGCTACCGCGAGATTGGCATCCCGGACGGGCATCATCCGCTGACCCATCATCAGGGCAACATGGAAATGCTCAACAAAGTTTGCGAGATCAACTGCTATCACGCTCGCCTGTTCGCGGAATTCCTGGTCAAGATGAAGGCGACGAAGGAGGGCGATTCGAACTTGCTCGATCAATCCATGATTGTGTATGGCAGCGGCATCTCGGACGGCAATGTCCACACGCACGACCAATTGCCGACCATGCTCGCGGGCCGCGGCGGAAATTTCCTGAATCCCGGAAGGCACATCGCTTATCAGCGGGAAACTCCGGTCGCCAATCTGTTTGCGACCATGCTGGACCGCATGGACGTGCATCCGGAACATATCGGCGATTCGACAGGACGACTGAAGGGCGTCAGTCTTAGTTAAGCCGCCATGCAATTTCCTGGTCAAGGCAAGGCGCCTCTCGGAGTTGTTTATTCGACGACAATGAACCGGCCCGACGCCGCGCTCGCCCTCGCGATGTTGGACGGTTACGAAGGCAAGCGGGAAGCGCGGGTTGCCGCCGTCGCGGTGAACGGATCCGAATTGGACGCGGCGAGATTTTGCGATATCGTGAACCGCTTCTATCTTGGGCCTGGGCCGATACCGAATTCGAACAACCGCCTGCCGGTCGGCTTCGCTGCCGACGATCCGCAGGCTCTTGACGATCCGATGGCGAAAGGGGTGCTCTATCTGCTCAACGATAAGGGCGAACCGCTCTATCCCTGCGGCGTCACCCGAGTGAGCGATACGGCGGAGGTGCAGGCGTTGATCCGCAACGCGCTCACCAACACTGCCGATCAAAACGCAGTGGTCGTGCTGAGCGCTCCGGCAACGTGTCTCGCCGCGGTTCTGGATCTGCCCTTGGTGCGCGAACTGATTATCGCGAAAGTGAAGGCGCTCGTAGTGAGCGACTCCGGAGCGCGGCAGGACGTCGCGGCCGCACGGAAGCTGCTCGCAGCGTGGCCGGCTCCGGTGGTGTTTTGCCCGCGCGAATTGGGAGAGGCACTGCGCTTTCCCGGATCGAGCATCGAGAAGGACTTCGCCTGGACTCCAGCCCATCCTGTTGCTCATGCCTATCGCGTATATCGCGCGATGCCGTATGACGCAGCGTCTTGGGACATGGCCGCGATGCTTTATGCCGTGCATCCAGACGCAGGATTATTCCACGCCTCTGAGACCGGAACAATTCAGCTGCGCCAAGACGGAAGTTTCGAGTTCCACCGTTCTGCTGAAGGCAAGCACAAGTCGCTCAGCTTCGAGCCCGCGCAAAAAGATAAAATCGTGCAAGCGTATATTGAAATCGCGAGCGCGAAGCCGGTGCCGCGGCCGGCGCGGTTCGGGCCGCCCGTGAAGAAACAGCCATAAGCTACAAGGGAGCATCTAAATGTTAAACCGGATTTTATTGTTACTAGCGCTGGCGACGGCCGTTCTCGCGGACGACGAACATCCGACCCTCGCGATCGGTTCTCCCGCGCCCGATTTCTCTTTGCCGGGGATCGATGGCAAAACGCACACGCTCGCGGAGTATCAAAACAGCCAGCTTCTCGCGATCGTCTTCACGTGCAATCATTGCCCCACGGCTCAGCTTTATGAAACGCGTATCAAAAAGCTGGTCGACGATTTTCAGACCAAGAGCGTGGCGTTTGTCGCCATCGAGCCGAACGATCCTCAAGCCATTCGCTTGTCCGAGTTGGGCTACACCGATGTGAGCGACAGCCTGGAAGAGATGAAAATCCGCGCCGCGTACCGTCACTTCAATTTCCCCTATCTTTACGATGGCGACACGCAGGCAGTGTCGCGCGCCTACGGGCCCAAGGCGACGCCGCACATTTTCATTTTCGATAAGGAGCGGAAGCTCCGCTACGAGGGCCGTGTCGACGACAGCCAACGTGCCTCGCTCGTTAAGTCGCAGGATGCGAGAAACGCGATTGACGCCCTGTTGGCGGCCAAGCCCGTAACCGTCGCCCACACTCCGGCGTTTGGCTGCTCCACTAAATGGAAATCGAAGATCGACAGCCAATTGGACGAGTTGAAAAAGATCGAGGTCGAGCCGGTAAAGGTCGCCATGGCCACGGCGGCGGATCTCAAGACACTTCGCAGCAATCCCACGGGAAAAGTGCTGTTGGTAAATTTCTGGGCCACTTGGTGCGGACCCTGCCTGACGGAATTCCCCGATCTGGAGTCGACGTTTCGAATGTTCCGCCTCCGCGATTTCTCCCTTGTGACGGTTTCTACAAACTTGCCGGATGAAAATGTGGGCGTGATAAAGGTGCTGCAAGCGCAGCATGCGTCCAATCGCAATCTGCAATTCGCGACCGAAGATACCTACGGTTTGCAGGCCGCATTCGATGCGCACTGGGAGGCGGGAGTGCCGTTTACCATGGTGATCGCCCCCGGCGGCAAGGTCCTCTATCAGAAACAAGGCGAGGTGGACATCCTCGAAGTGCGCCGCATCATCCTTGCGAATTTGGAGAACGATACCTACGTCGGTCATCCGGGCTACTGGGCCGAAAAATGAAAAATCTTTCCCGCCGAACTCTGATCCAAACCGCGAGCTTGGCCGCACTGTCCGCTCCCGCCGCGCGATCTGCTTCCATGCCCGCGCCTCGCCCGGAAGGGAAGGATACGCCCAAGATCTGCCTCGAGGTGGGAGCAGGCAGCTTAGCCGCCGGCACCATCGATGAGGCGGGTTGCCGGAAAATCAAGCAACTCGGCGTCGACCATGTGCTCACCGGCGGACCGCGGATTCCCTGGGAAGAGAGCCGCCTCAAAGAGATGATGGATCGCGTGAAGGCCGGGGGACTGACGCTCGGCAACCTCATGATTTCGGGGTTTCCGAATGCCATCTACGGCCGGCCCGGCCGCGACGAGGAGATTGAAAAGGTCAACCAGTCCATCCGCGCCGCCGGTAAAGTAGGGCTGCCCGTGGTCGAGTACAACTTCTATGCGCATCGCATCGTCGAAGGATATTACGAGGAAATCGGCCGCGCGGGCGCGGGACTCACCGCCTTCGACCACGACAAGGTGAAGGATCTGCCTCCGCTCCCTAATGAAGGCGTCCACAATCTGAATGAGATGTGGGCCAATATTACGTACTTCCTCAAGGCCGTGATCCCCGTCGCCGAACAGTCCGGGGTCCGGCTCGCGCTGCATCCCAACGATCCGCCCGCGCCGATCAGCCGCGGTTCGGGCCAGATCATGGGTACGGTCGAAGGCTGGAAGCATCTGATCGAAATCGTGAAGAGCCCCTCCAACGGCATCACCTTCGATTGCGGAGTCACCAAGGAAATGGGTCACGATCCGGTGGAGGTCTGCCACTACTTTGGATCGCGTGACCGGATCAATCACGTTCACTTCCGCAATGTGCGCGTGCGCAAGCCCTACGAACAATACACCGAGGTATTCATCGACGAAGGCGAAAACAACATGTTCGCGGTCATGAAGGAACTCGTGAAGCAGAAGTACCCGAGGCTGGTTTATCCGGAGCATCCCCGCGCCATCGACTACGATCGGGAGCATCCAGGCTTTCGATCGCAATACCCGGGCGGCGGCGGCTACGCGGCGTTCGCCTACAACGTGGGGTACGCGCGAGCGATGATGCAAGCCGCGCTGTCGTCCTAAAGACCTTTTGCGCTCGAACCTCCGCTCTCTGCCGAGCCGCACCCTGTGCGGGCTAGTACGGAGTATTCTTGGTCAGCCGAGCAACCGGTCCTGATTTGGGATAAGGAACTAGGCTTAAGCAAAATCGCGCGGATCACGGTAAACACAGCCGATTCGAGCGCCAATGCCAAAATGCGACTAGACGATCCCCAAAATGGAACACGACTCGTCTTCAAATAAAACAGCAGTCAGCGGAAGAATTTTCCGCTCCATCTGAACTTCCTTGTAGAAGATTCGATGCGATTTATTATCCCGACGTTGTTCCTGGCCGTCCTGCCGGGATTCTCCGCCGCACCACAGGAGCGTTCGCTCCCGCTGTTCTTTTTCCCCAACACCGGCCAGACCGACTCCTCGGTCCTGTATATTGCGCAGACCCCGGATCTATCCGCCCGGTTCCGCCGCGACGCTGCCGTCTTTCAGTTGCATGGTCAGCAGATCGGCGTGCGCTTCGTGGGCGCCAATCCCGGCGTCGCCATCGAAGGACAGGAGCCTCTGGCAGCGAAGCTCAATTTCTTTCTCGGCAATAGCGGCTGGAAAAAAGACGTTCCTTCGTACGCCAGGGTCGTTTACCGCGACCTCTATCCGGGCATTGATATGACCTACGGCGGCGCTGGCCGGCAAGTGAAGTCGGAGTTCCTGGTGGCGGCGGGTGCGAACCCGGACCTGATCCGCCTCGAGTATTCAGAACCGGTTTCGATCGATCGCGAAGGCAACCTGATCTCGCGTGGCGAGCGCAACGCCTTTCGCGAGGACGCCCCGGAGATTTACCAGCAACTCGGTACGGCCCGCGTGAGAGTTGCCGGGCGCTACCGCCTTCTCGACGCCCGCACGGTCGCCTTTGAGATCGGCCCGTATGACCGTTCCGCGCCGTTGATTATCGATCCGACGATTTCCTACTGTAGTCTGTTGGGCGGCAGCGGCACCACCGCCATCACCGGTGTCGCGGTCGATCCGAGCTCCAATCTATATGTGACCGGCTGGACCGATGCCCTCAATTTTCCGATCGCCGGCGCGGTAGAAGCCGCCAATCAGGGAGGCGTCGACGTTATTATCGCGAAACTGAACTCGGCGGGCACGGCGCTGCTTTACGCCACCTACATCGGAGGTCATTCGAGCGATAAAGGCGCGGCCATTGCCGTGGACAACCTCGGCCAGGCGTACGTCACGGGCTCGACTTCCTCGTCCGATTTTCCTCTGGTGCTCTCAACCCGGACCACCATCGGCGGCAGCACCACCGCATTCGTGCTGAAACTGAATGCAATTGGGAATACGCTGCTTTATAGCGGTTATCTGGGTGGGACCAACTATGAGACAGGCAACGCGATCGCCGTCGATGCCAACTCCAACGCCTACATTGCCGGCGATACCCTATCCGCGAATTTCCCGAGGGTGAATCCGACCCAGGCGCTCATTGGCGGCGGCACCGACGCGTTTGTCACGAAGTTGAGCTCCGCCGGAGCGATTACCTTCAGCACCTATTTGGGAGGCTCCGGCAATGAGCACGCGACCGGCATCGCGGTCGACTCTTTAGGCGACATTTACGTCGCGGGTGGGACCTCCTCTCCCAATTTTCCCGTCGTGTCGCCTCTCCAGAGCGCGCTGAACGGCTCCCAGGATGCCTTCGTCACCAATATAGGCTTCGCGGGCACGGTCGCCTTCAGCACATATCTGGGCGGTAGCGGAGGATCGACTGAGCAGGCCAACGCCATCGCGGTCGATTCCGCCGGCAACGCCTATGTCACCGGCGTCACCAACTCGACTAATTTTCCGGTCACCTCCGGCGCTTTTCAGACCGCCCTCAGTGGCGGGCAGAATGCGTTCGTCACTAAAATCACCAGCAACGGCCAGGCGCTCGCTTACAGTACCTATTTGGGCGGGGCGAGTTCCGATTGGGCCACCGGGATTGCAGTGAGCGCGGCTGGCAACGCCTACGTCTCCGGATTCACCTCGTCGGGGAATTTCCCCCAGGCAAGCCCCGTACAGCCGGCTTTTAACGGCCTTTTCGACGGCTTCGTCAGCGAGTTGAACTTTGCCGGCAACGGATTGATCTTTTCCACTTTTTACGGCGGCTCCGGATCGGACTCCGCCAACGCCATCGCCCTCGATACCAACGCCAATATTTTCGTTGCCGGACAAACCAGTTCCACGGATCTGCACCTGGTCACGCCGATCCAATCGAGCAACGCGGCCTCCAGCACTGGATGGATTCTGCGTTTGGGCGTGACAGCTCTGCCACCCACCACACCTTCGGTAACGTCGGTATCGCCAAACTCGGGCTCGGGAACCGCCGTGACGTTCACCGCGCAGTACTCCGATACCGGCGGAGGCTCCACCATCACCACCGCGGCGCTGCTGGTCAACGCCAGCGCATCCACCTCGTTCGGATGCTACGTCAGCTACAGCCCGGCGTTGAACCTATTCTCGATCTACACCGACTCCGGGTCCGCCGTCCTGTCGACCGTGAGTCCGGGCACGGGCAGCGCGCAGAACGACCAGTGCGCACTCAGTGGCGCAGGCAGCTCGGCCACCGTTTCCGGCAATGCGCTCACGGTCTCCTTCAATCTGACATTCCAGCCTCCATTTCCGGGAGCCAAAACTGTATATCTTTTGGCGGCGGACGCCAACTCCAACACCGGCTTGGTGGCGGAGGGGACATTTACCGTCTCCATCCCGATGGGACAGCCCACGGCCGATTCGGTGTCTCCTAATGCCGGTTTTGGCCCGGGACAAACTTTCACGTTCGTCTATTCCGATACGGTGGCCGCCCAGAACCTGACTGCGGTCGCGTTTCTGTTCAACACCTCGGTGACGTTCTCGAATGCCTGCTACGTCGTTTACGACCGCACGGCGAACACCGTCGCCCTGACTACCGACAACGGGCTGAGTTCGAGTTCGATGGCACTAAACTCGACGTCCTCTTTGCAGAACAGCCAGTGCGTGGTATCCACGGCATCTTCGGCGCAAAGCGGCCTTTCCATCATCTTTTCGATCCTGGTCAACTTCAAGGGAGCGTTCAGCGGGAACAAGAACATTTACCTGTATTCCGCGGCGGGCTCCCTCAACTCGGGTTGGGTGCAGAGGGGAGTATATCAAGCGGCGAACGGCGGCGCGCCGGTGGCGAGTTCCGCCGTTCCCAGCTCAGGGTCCGGTCCGGGGGAACGCTTCACGTTCGTCCTTTCGGACCAGGGCGGCTCCAGTTACCTTACGTTCGGAGCCATCCTGTTCGCGCCGACGCTCAACACCACCAATGCCTGTTATCTCCAGTGGGACAGAAACAGCAACACCGTTTCCCTCACCTACGACAATCCGGCCGTAGGACAAACACCGTTTGCCCCGGGCGCGAACGGAATCGCCATCAACAGCCAGTGCACGATGAACGCATTAAACAGCACGGTAATCATCAGCGGGACGCAGGTCATCATCACTCTGGATCTGACCTTCAATTCCACCTTCTTCGGCCCGAAGAATATCTATCTGCTTGCCGCCGAAGGGGTCGTCAATTCGGGATGGACCACCGTGGGAACATGGACCGTCACCGGGGGCTCGCCCGCCGCCAATTCGATGGTGCCGAACTCCGGCTCTGGCACCTTGCAGACTTTCGTGTTTACCGTCAGCGACTCGTCCTCCGAAGTCAACATCACGGGCCTGACGATGCTGTTCACCACCGGCGCCCCCACCAATACAGCGAATGCCTGCTATCTGGTATACAGCCGCATTACGAGCACCATAGGATTGTGGGACAACACCGGCAACACCACCCTGGCCACGAAAGGACTCGGCTCATCGGCGACCGTGCAGAACAGCCAGTGCGCAGTCGGCTACACGGTGGGAGCTATTTCGGGTACTTCCTTTCAGTTTTCGATTCAAGTGCAATTTAGCGTGCCGAACTTCGGAGGTGTCAAGAGCGTCTATCTCCAGGCCGACGAGCCGAACACCAATTCCGGCCTCGTCTACGAGGGAACCTGGACCGTGCAATGAGAGAATTAAAGCATGTCCGTTTATCAGGATCGCAAGCAAGCCCTCGAAGAGCACGAGTTCCGCATGGGCCTCGAACGAGGACGCCTGGCGGTGACCCTTGACCTGCTCACCGATGCCTTGGTGCTGGTGGGCCAGCACGGCGTCTATTGCCACAGCGCCCGCCAGCCCGGCAAGCCCGCGATGGATATTCAGATCGTCAGCAAATGCCTCACCGACGCCAAGGAGCTGGTCATCAGCGTCATGACGGAACTCGCCCGCCAGCGAGAGCAATCAAAGTCCCAGTAAAAAAGGATTCCGTTCTTTCTCGCGGCCGATCGTCGTCGACGCGCCATGCCCCGCGATCACCGTAGCGTCGTCCGGAAGCAGCAGCAGTTTGTCTCGAATGGATCGCAGAATCTGCCGGCCATCTCCTCCCGGCAGATCCGTGCGTCCGATGCTGTCGCGAAATAGTGTGTCTCCCGCAATCAGCTTGTTCTCCACCGGAATCCATACGGAAATGCTGCCTTGCGTGTGCCCGGGCGTTTCAATGACATGAAAAATGGCGCCGCCCAACTGGAGCGAGTCCCCATCGCGCGCCTCCGTATCGATCGTCGTGCGCTCCGGCGTAGCCATCCCGAGCCACCCGGCTTGCACCTCGAGATTGTCGTACAACTCCTGGTCGTGTGCGTTCATATGCACCGGCGCTCCCGTGGCAGCCTTCAGTTTCGCCGCGCCGCCAATATGGTCGATATGCGCATGCGTGATCACGATAGCCTTCACCTTCAGTGAATGCCGCGCCAGTATCGCGAGAACCTGGTCGATGTTGTCCCCCGGATCGATCACGATCGCTTCGCGCGTCTGCTCGTCCCCGAAAATCGAGCAGTTGCATTGCAGCATCCCCACCGGCAGAATCTCGTGAATCATGTTTCAAATATACTCGGAGTATGGACGCCTTTCTCAGCATCGGCATGCGGTGGCTGCACCTCGCCTCGATCGTCGTGCTTTTGGGAGGCATTTTCTATGCCCGCTTCGCGGTGGGCGAACTGGCGAAAGGATTTAAGCCGGTGGCCTATGGGGCTATCGGCGCAATCCTCATCTCAGGAACCTACAATTTCTTGAGCAAATCGGCCTTTCCGCCGCACTATCAGATGTGGTTCGGTATCAAGATCCTACTCGTACTCCATATCTTTGCCGCGACAATTCTTTATCGCGGAAAAACCAGAACGCTCACGGGAATCGTAATCTCGGGAGCGATCGTTCTCGCGATCTCCGGCTGGCTGCGCTGGCTGTCCCTGGTATGAACTTCCTTGGCATGAGCACTATCGCAATGACGCCGGGTTATCAGGCGCTCCGCGCGCACACCGCCTGGCTCGATCTGTCCGCACGCGGAAAAATCAAGGTGTCGGGAGAAGATCGCGCCCGCCTGTTGCACGCCATGAGCACCAATCACGTGCAGCAGTTGACCCCCGGGGCCGGTTGCTACGCGTTTTTTCTGAACGCCCAGGGCCGTATCCTCGCCGACGTGAATCTGTTTTGCTTCGAGGATCGTTTCCTGCTCGACACCGAGCCCGAGACCCGCCGCAAGCTGTTCGAGCATCTGGACCGCTATATCATCGCCGACGACGTCACGCTCTCGGACGAGACGGATCACGTCACCACCGTCGCTTTAGAAGGTCCCGAAGCCGCGGCGCTGCTTGCCAAACTCGGCGCGCCGGTTCCCGAGACGCCCTACTCCACCGCGACATGGGGCAGCCGCACAGTCGCCCGCGTCGATTCCACCGGCAGCGGCGGATTTTTTATTTTCACCGCGCCCGACGATCAGCCCCATCTCATAGAAGATCTCGAAAACGCCGGCGCGATCGCCGCCACATTCCACGATTCGAGCGTCGTTCGCATCGAAAACGGCCGCCCGCGCTACGGTGAAGAGATTACGGAACGCTTTCTCGTCCAGGAAACCGGCCAACTGCAAGCCGTCCATTTCAGTAAGGGTTGCTATTTAGGCCAGGAGATTGTCGAGCGCGTTCGCAGCCGCGCGCAAATCCACCGCCTGCTGCGCCGCGTGGAGATTGATTCCTCCGAAGTTCCACCGGCAGGTACGAAATTGCACATCCCCGACATTGCCGCCGGCGACGCGGGTGAAATCGTCTCCGCCGTCCTCTCGCCCAGCCTCGGCAAAGTCGTTGCGATGGCTTATATGCGGACCCCGAACTCAGAACCCGGCACCGAGCTCACCATCAACGGCGCACCCGCCCGCGTTACTTAGGGTTTGGTGGCGCGAGCTTTAGCTTGCAGCGGCGGCTTCAGCCGCCGTCTACTTCACGCCACTTGTCTTCAAGAAAGTCCCGCTATCCAGTTCCTCGAACGCTTCCTGCAACTGCTTCTGCGTATTCATCACAATCGGACCATACCAGGCCACCGGCTCCCCCAGCGGCTTGCCCGAGACCAGCAGGAACCGGATTCCTTCTTCCCCGGCCTGCACCTCAACCTCATCGCCCCGATCGAACACCACCAGCGACCGATTATCCGCCTCTGACGGACGCGCCGTGTCCATCCACCCAACCCCTTCGGTCGGCACCGCCAGCGGACCCGATGCATTGCAAAACTTCCCTCCGCCCGCGAATACATACGCAAATGCGTGGCGAGTCGTCTCCACCGGTAGTTTTTTCCTCCGTCCCGGCGCAACCGACACGTCCAGATACACCGGCTCCGCCGCGACTCCGTCCACCGGGCCCTTCTTGCTCCAGAAATCTCCAGCAACGACGCGAACATGTGTCCCGTCGTCGTCCGTGATCTCTGGAATATCCACCGCCTTCACTTCCTGATACCGCGGCGTCGTCATTTTGAGCGACGCGGGAAGATTCCCCCATAACTGGAAGCCGTGCATCCTGCCCGCATCGTCTCCTTTCGGCATCTCCTGATGGATAATGCCGCTCCCCGCCGTCATCCATTGAACGTCTCCAGGCGAGATCGCTCCGCGGTTGCCCAGGCTATCGCCGTGCTCGACGGTCCCCGCCAGCACATAAGTGATGGTTTCAATTCCGCGATGAGGATGCCACGGAAACCCTGCCAGATAGTCCTCGGGAACGTCGTTGCGAAAGTCGTCGAGAAGCAGAAAAGGGTCGAACTCGGAAGTGTTCCCGAATCCGAACGCGCGACGCAAGTGCACCCCCGCGCCCTCGAGCGTAGGCTTGGATTTAATGAGCCTCTTGACGGGTCGAATAGACATATCCGAAGTCTATCGTAAAAATCTGCGAAAACATGGGGACTGACCACTCTGTCCCAAGGCGGCCGCGATCTTCGCAAAAACACCCCATCTGTCCTGCGCCGCGTGGACAGCGCGGTCTTCCCCACCTTTCCGTCAAGGCTATGGCCGGCGAAACAACGACGCTGCATATTGCAGCACGGGTTGCATGTCGGCTGGCAGCACGTCTCCTGCGTAAATTTGCAGATAATTGACACGCCGGCCGGCCTTGTTCGCCGCCATCCCTTTATCGATCGATTTTCTCAAGGCAAGGGGTGGATCCCCTTCGGCGCCCATAACCTTGCTGGGGATGCGGCCTTGGGAGCCGCCGCGCATCTCGAAGCCGGTAATAATTCGCCCGCTATAACTATTGATAAAATCGGTGTAATCCGCCGCTTCGACCTCCGCGTGGCCGGCATGAAGATCGTTCGATTGAATTGCAAGTCGCCGTCCGAAGGCTCGCACAGCTCGGTCGACGACGTCTTGCCTTGCGCGCAAACGAGCCTGTTGATCCATTCGACCATGCTCGAGAATAGGAAGACTCGGGCCTGCCAGAGAAACACACTGATTGGGAAAGGCGTCGGCATAGACGTGAAAAGCCTCTTCCCATGCGGCTAAATATTTACCGGGTGTATAGGAATCATCGAGCCATTTCTTGATAGCCGTCGGACCGTGGGGCAACGTCATCTCTTCGGAGACCGATGTCGGGCCGGCCGCCGCGATCATCCGAAAGGCCGGTGACGTTCCGTACCTTTTGCCGAGTTGTTTCACGAATGCGAACCAACGATTGAGGTAGACGCGATCCCACGGCATCGGAAGCTTCGTGACGGTGCCATGGCCGGGCCCATAATTGATCGGGAACATATCGGTCTTTGCGCCTTCCAGCGCCCATGCGGGAGAAAAGAAGCCGGGAGCGATGGCGAGTTGCACCCATTTGTTTGCGGATGCCGCGGCAGCGAACAGCTCATCCAGCTTCGACCAATCCGGTTTTCCTTCAACCGGCTCGATGTCGCGCCAATTGATCTGCACCGCGACACCGCTGATGAAGGCATTATTCAAAGCTTCTAGCTTCGGAGATTGATACTTTTCTGACGGCAGAACAACGGCGAGACCGCTCGGCGTCGTGGCATCGGTCGATGCACACCGGACAATCTCCCGGGGTTTGAGGTCCTGATCAACGAGGTCCTTGGGCTGAGCACCCGCCGGCAGCAAGGTCCATGACAAAATGTAAACGCCGAGCAGAGCTCGAACCGCATGCTGAAGCCGTGAAATGCCTCGTCGTGCAGGGCGGAGAGGTGATGCCTCAGTCCATGCTGTCACCGTGGCGACCCGTCCGGTGGCGCGCATTGCTCGCGTTGCACTTTCGAGAGTTCGCAGCGGCATGGCCGGACTCCGCGAGCTTCGCCGTCGGCCACTGGCTGGCTGCGTGGCGAAACCCACCAGTCCCAGAGTGGAGCTTCCGGGAGGCATCCTTGATCCAGCCAATCGCGTACGGCCCGACGAAACCGCCCGTTCCAGGACGAGGTTCGAGGGGATCGCGAATACGAAGTAGCCGATGAAAAAGATGCCGACCCCCAGCACGAACATCTCGGCAGTGAAACCGAGTTCTTTGTTCATGGTCAGCGCAGCAAAACCGGCGTTGACGCGGTCTAGAAAGGCGATGAAATAGCATAGGATCAGAAACGGAATGAGGCGCCACGCGACTTTGCTCGATGCGCTTCGGCCGAGGTTGTTCATCTGTGTCCCCTAGAACTTGGTACCGGCACTATGCTACTCTACTTTACCGCGTACAAAAAGCCTGTCTGTGGCGAATTACTAATTTGCGCCGGGAAGGACGGATTGTCTCAAGGAACAGCGATTTCTATTCATCCGGACCGCGATGTGCGGTGGCGTCCTCGTCGATCCAGTCTTCCTCTTCATAGCTCATGCCGCTGCGGCCCGGAACCTTGCGGGTGGGACCCGGCTGGTATTGGGAACAGGATAGAGGTCCGTAACAGAACGTTTCCGTCCTGTAACGCCGGCGCTCGGGATTCCATTTATCAATGATCATCTCCACAGGCATGGCGCAACCCCAGACACAGGAACTGCACTTGGAGTCGTAGGACGCTGCCGCGAGACGTCGATGTCCGCGCTCGCGATATACAGGCAACGGTGGAGGCACTCCATGCCATGGCGCCGTTGTCGGTGGCTCTGCTCCGCGCCGGATTAGTTTGAGTTTGCTGACTTTGTAAATGTCGGCAGCTTCGAGTCGCGGATCGGCAACCTGATGTCCCAGCCCCTCGACGTGATCACCAATTCGGATTTGCTGTTTGGCCTGGGTTCCGGAGCCGATACCCACTCGAAACTCGGCAACGACTCCATCAACTGTTCCCACGATCCTCAACAGGTAACCCAGATAGGTGTGGCTCCGTTCATCGAAGGAACGCATAAGACGGATTCGAGGTTGGGCTGCGGTGACCGCTCCAGACCAGGCAATCTTGTAGTTCGTTCTCAGCGCGTCGGAGTCTTCAGACGCTGGCGATCCGGTATCAAGCGGCAAGCGGCGTTTGATATAAACCTCCGCAATGTCGTCGCCAGCCATCGGAGCCGAGACGCCAGTCAGGAACCAGTGGCCCAAATGTCTCCTGCGGCGTACCTCCCGCCATTGTGGAATGCGTCCGATGACGGTTGTAGTAGTCCTGAAAGTCGCGCAGCTTGGATTCCAAATCCTGGCATGTCCAGAAGAGCATTAAATCCAAACACTCCCGGCGTATGGTACCGATCAACCGTTCCACGAATGGATGGGAAAGTGGCACATAGGGTGTGGTCTTGATTTCCTCCACTTGGAGGATTCGAAGATTCGCCTGCCACTGGTGGAAACGGTATAGAGGATCGTTATCCGAACTGAGGTATTTCGGAAGTGGCTGCCTGCGAATCGCCCGCTGGAACATCCGGCACAACGAC
>PNAJ01000071.1 GCA_003170295.1 Bryobacterales bacterium
TTGTGCGTCATCATTCCACCACCTGTTGAGTCGGTTCAAACGGCCGGCGCAACTCCGGATCGTCGGACATCACCAGCGTGCCCGTCACATCCCCGTTTGCCGCGACGAAAACGATGCGGTGTACGTATGGCCGCGCGCGATCAAGCAGTCCGAGCGCCGCTTCTAATCGCTTGATTCTCCGCTCGATCTTCAGCATTCCGCCTCGCGAATTAGACCGTGTTCCCGCCCGCCGTCCGTTCCCGCAGATAGGCGCGACGCTCCCCAGAGTTCATCCCGAACGCACGCGCCATCGTCTCCGCCAAGCTCTCGTTCCCGGTCTGAACGAAGCCATGTGCCTTGAGATATTCGCGCAGCATTTCGCATACGTTGATGCGCGGCGCGGCGGCAGCCTCCTGTAATCGAATAGCCGCGGCGTGGACTTTCTCCAGATGCTCCAAGCGCCTCGATAATTTTTCTCGCATCTCGGTGTGCCTCCCTCCTCACCGGTCGCGGGTGAGGATGTGCAACTCCGCGCACCAGTCGGAAAGCGCCAAGCAAAGCCCTTGCAGATCCGGATGGCCTGAGAGAAGCAGCACTTCGATCTCCGCGATCTCCCGGCGGCAGCGCCCGATTCATTCGGGCTCCTGTCTGCGTTCCTGAGCGATCTCGTCGAAGGTCCGGCCGTCGCCGTCGAGCGTCGCCTGCTTGTTGGTTAGCAATTGCCACCGTTGGATTACCACGTCCACGTATTTCGGATCGAGTTCGATGCCGTAGCAGACGCGCTCGTTCAAGTCCGCCGCAGCGAGCGTGGTCCGGGAGCCCAGGAACGGGTCGTAAACCAACTCGCCGCGACGAAGGTGATTCAGGATCGGACGCCTCATCAACTCGACGGGCTTTTGGGTGGGGTGATCCCACTTTTCTTCGTCGGAACCTCCCATGATGAACTTCGGCGACGGCGAGTCCCAGATGGTCGAGTTCTCGCCGGCCTTCCCGAACCACGGCGCATTTTTCTTTCTCACAAACCAACACGGCTCGTGCTGGAACCAATACAACGTCCTCGTCAGGACCGTTCGGCCCTTATTCCAAATAATTTGCTGGTGGTGAATAAATGCAATTCGTAGCAATCCATCCAGCACCTCGCGTGTGAACTTCGATGCGTGCCAGACATAAGCAGCCTTGAGGCTCGGCACCAGCTCGAACGCCTCAGACCAGTCAGCGCGGGTGTCGCCGGAAATAGTGGTTTCCGAATGACCCTTTGTTCGCTTTTTCATGTAACTTGGCTCGGCGGGACCGTGGCCGTTGAGGCCGGCGCGGTCGCGCCATTCCGAATCGAGCTCGATGCCGTAAGGTGGATCCGTCACCATCAGCCGTGGCTTACGCTCGCCGAGCACACGCGCGACAGCTTCCGGCGAAGTTGCATCTGCGCACAGCACTTTGTGCGGTCCGAGCACCCAGAGATCTCCCAGCCGAGACACCGGCGATTCCGGTAGCGGCGGAGTTGCGTTGGCTCTCTCCTCGTCCTCAAGGGCCAGGAGGCCCTCGATCTCGCCGGGATCGAATCCGGTGAGGCTGAGATCGAAATCCGATTCTTGGATCTCCTGAAGCTCAAGCGCCAATAATTCTTCATCCCAGTCAGCCCACGTCACGGAGCGATTTACCATTAACCGAAAAGCTTTGACTTGCGCCGGTGTCCATTCGTCGCACAAGATCACCGGGATCTCAGCGATGCCAAGCTTGCGCGCGGCTTTTAATCGCAAATGCCCGTCCACCACCTCACCGTCACTCCGAGCGAGCACAGGGATCTTTAGACCAAATTCGCGAATCGATGCGCACATGCGATCCACGGCTTTGTCGTTTTTTCGTGGGTTGCGAGGATATTCAACCAGCCGCTCGATTGGCCAATACTCGATCTGTTGCGCCGGGACTTGCGTGAGCATATACGTACCTTCCGAGAACTGATCTTGGGGGATCTTTCGGGAGGTACGCTCGTGCGTTGACCTGACGAACCGAACCGCTGACTTATATATACGCGATAAAGATCGCTTTGTAAAGAATCTCGGAGGGGGAAGCTACAAATAAAACAAGCTCAACCGCGGCAGACCTGCCGATTCTAGCAGGCTCCTCTCCAGGAACTGTTTTTCGAGCATTGTTAGTTGGTCAGCCGTCATCTTGTGCCTGTATGGCCTTAATTCCCGTTCGAGGGCGCACCGAACTTCCCTGATCAAATCGTCGTTAGCCGCTGCACGAACTTTCGCGATCATTGTTTCTTCGATTGTGGTGAGGTGCTGTTCGAGTCGTTCGAGATCACAGTAGAGCGTGTCGAGATCGAGTGCCTCAAGCGACGCTGCGAGGTCCACATGACCTACGTTCTTCAACGTAGCAGCGTTTTGGGCAACGAATCCTCGAACTTGTTCAATCGGGAAAGGATTAGGAGTGCTCTGTCCGCACATCGCGTTCGCGAGGGCCTGTGCCTCGACCGCAATCGCCTGACTGCAGTATGCGAGCGAGTTTACCATCTGGAGTCTGGCTTGCGCCGGGCGCCGGCGCCATTTCTCGAATGCGACGTCAATACCCCGGAGCACCGCCTTGAGTGGAATCCCGCCATCCTTCAGCGCCTCGACCAGCGCCCAATCCAACGGCGAGAGACGAAACAAGGGAGTGCCGCGGGCGCGCCTAAAGTGTTCCTCGATCTCGGTGAAATAGTTAAGACCCGTTTCGGTCATGCTCGGTTCCTCCTCTTTTGGTCACTGGGTACAGCGGCCGCCGGATCGTCATGCGTCGGGGTAGCCCGCCATGGACGATAATTCTCTCGATGGTGCCGTTTTGCAGGGCATCGATCTGAGCCAGTAGCCGACATACCTCTTCGCACAAAATGAACTCCCCCAACTCCAATTCCGCTCGAGGTTTCACTTCCTCGTCGAGTCGGACATCGACCAGCACTTCGGGTTGAGGATCAAAACTGACCTCACCGTTGATGACTGTCAAATTCAGAATTGATCCGAAATTGAGTTCTTGGCAGAGCCGCACTAACGTTTTCAGCGACGGCGAAAGCTGCGAGAACCTGATTGCTTGTTGCATTTCAAAATCCGTCTACCTCGATCGCGTCAGTCATGGAATCGAACTCCTGCTGGCTGATGCCCGGTCCATTCCTCAGGTCCCATTCAACCTCTGGCAAAGCATAGACAATTTCCCGGTTGCGCTTCTGTTGGAAGTAGTCAGCGACGACACTCTTGAACCAGCCAAAGCGCCGCGGCCCATGTTTGGTGCCAGGCCGCAACCCGCGCTCATCTTTCAAATAGCGAAGGCACCCAATCACTTCTTCCTCGGTGGCGCCGGCGGCGCCATCCATCACGTCCACAACGAGGCGCTCTGGCGGATATACGCGCTCACCATCGTCCGCGGTGGTCATGTAATCCGCGAGAGCCTCGCACAGTAGGAAATATTGCTTGCAGGTCGACCGAGCAGCCTTGAGGTCCGGCCGCGAATCGCGGTTTTTGCGATTCGTGCGCCGGAAGTCTAGGTCGATGTTTGTCTCTTCAAAATGACTCTCTTCAATCTGACTATCTTTGGGTGAACGATCGTCGGAATTATGCACTTGACATACCCGGCTAAAACGGCGTAGAATCGCCTTCGTGAATTATTGGCATTCCATATTACTCGCGCACCTTGGACCGATCCTAGGGGAAGCAACTTTATTGATTCCCGAGGGCGTGGCCGTTTCGATTCGCAAATACGGTCCGAATACCGGAACAACATTCGATGAAGCTTCAGCGATCCGCGTGTCCAGGGAACGCTTTGAAGCCAGCGGATCGCACGGTAGTCAGCCTACGCGCCTACATGGAGCATGGGAAGAGATACAGTCAATTACTTTCTGCTACAAAGGTCCAAACGCCGGTTGAACGTGGCTGGATTACTTCGCCTGCTTCGCCGTGTGCTTCTTGCGCTTCGGTTTCCCCGACGGATTCGACCCTGGCCGGGGCATATCAGCAGTCGGCTTCACCTTGAAGAGCAGCCGTAGGGTTTCATGTTCCGGAATCGGGATGTGGATGCTGTCGCCTTGTTTTGCCACGCCTTAGTATGCGCCAATCGCAGCCTCACCGCAAATCTTCTTAGCAGACGTAGCTAAATAGTGCTTGCTAGCAGGTAAGGTACGCTGTTATTGCAACACTTAATATCCATATCTACTGTGTTGAATCAGCAGTTTACGGTGGTTTTTTGAGTGGCATAAATCCAAGTGAAGATTTTCCCCCTCGACCTGTGATATGATTTTGAGGTGCGGATACGACCCTTGTTCTGAACTGATGAATCATATGGCTGACAACACTAAGCTGAAGGATGCGATTGAGGTGCTTCTCGAACAGCTAAACGAACAGGAGCGAGAGGTGCGCGAAACAAAGAAGACAATCAATATGCTCTCTCGACGAATGGGCGAGGAAATGCAGTTTCCTGACGTAGATGACATCCAAGCCTCCATCGGCGGCGCGATTCGCCCCGACGAATATTATGGGAAGCAAATTCTGACTGCTGTTCAGATGTATTTGGAGCGCGGCAATAGGCGCGCTCGGTCTGGAGAAGAGATCCTAGCCGCACTTGTCCAAGGAGGGTTCGACTTTGCGGCCCAGGGATGGAAGGACAATGATCGATTGCGTAGTCTGGCGATTGCATTGGGGAAGAACCCGCAAATGTTTCATCGCTTGCCGAACAGCACCTTTGGCTTGCGAGTTTGGTATGACGAAGGGATGCTGCGGAAATCAAAAGCGGCAAGATCCGGCGATGAAGAAGGGGAATAATTTTGCGCGGCGGTGACGGAAAGCAGACGTGCCAGATTTGGGATCTGGTGGGTGGCCCCGGTCAAGGAAAACCACCCGTGCCAGTGCGAGACTGGTCCGCCGCATTCGACCTTCTGGGGAATCCTGTGAGGGATAATCCAAACCCCAGAAATTTGGAGGCAAGTCGTGAGACTCCCTCTTGTAATAACAGCAGTACCAGCATCACCCAAACGCATCATCGTCTGGGTGACCTTGGCCTTGACCCGCTTAGGCGGGTCCGGCCGACAATTAGATGGTAGCGCAAAATGACGATGGCGGCGGATCTCAAGAGCCTTTTGGTAGACCTAACAGGAATGGACGCCGAAGCCATCGAGAAATTAGCTCGTAGCTTGTACAGTGAACTATATCTCAACCGAGGAAAGTTTGGCCTACACTCTACCCATGATGGACACACGCTAATCTTCCACGCCGACGCGTTCGATCATGCTTTCTTTACAACCAGCGACCGCATCTGTCATCCAGAAAGCAAAGACAAAATCCGAACGGGCAGTATCGAAAGAATTCGATGGATCGGGTGCATGGTGAGGGGGATTGTCCCAGGTTCTGCATGTTTCGAGGTCCCGAGCCCAACTGGGAGGTACAGACCACCCAATAGGCTATACGTCGTCGTCGATACGCCCTACGTGGTTTGGCTGGAGCCACGAAAGGATACGGGCTGGAAGCTCAGGAGCGCCTACCCGCTCTCGATTGAGGAAATTCGCAACTATACCGGTCGAGGGAGGACTGTTTGGAAGCACAAAGAAAACAGCCCCGTGATTAAACCGGCTCACGGGGCCACAAGCCTTGTCCAGACCGATTAAGGCCCAGAGGATCTGCCCAGCCTAAGCCGAGCATCGCTTATAGTATCCCATGATTAAGTTGTGAACTTCAATAGTAAACTTAGTTATTCTTGTAAGTACATCAAAATAAGATACTTATTAACCTATTTCTTACAACGTTACTGTTGAAGTTCACAACTTAATCTTTTGTTCTTGGTTCTTTCAGCATCAACCGCTTGCCGTGCGTCTTTTTGACGGCTAGTACGGTGCGGTCACCGTCGTTCATCTTGCGAACGTTGTAGCGAAAATCGAACTCGCGCAAGTATTGATCGAGGTACTGTTTGCTGACGTGGTGATAGATCCCATTGACGCCACGCTTGAGAATCGAGAAGTAGCCCTCGACCGTGTTGGTCGTGATCGTCAGGCCGTCCTCATGGCGTGCGTACTCTTTCTTGCTGTGATCGACCTTCGAATGCTTCCAGCCGTGCGTTTCGAATCGCATCTTGTACGCCGAATCCGTCATGATGTGCGTGCCCTGTTCTACAAGCGCGTCCAACGCTGGCCGAAGGCTTTCGCCAGTCACGCGTTCGGTCGCATGGTAGGAGCGAACATCGCCGCCGCGCTGGAGCAGCGTAACTACTTCGGCTTTGTCCGTGCGCGGATGCTTGCGGCCCATCAGCGGGTTTACTCTCTCACCCTCGCGATTGAAGGCGGGACCGTATTTCTTTTTGCCGCCGATGTACGCTTCGTCGATTTCGACGATACCGGCCAGTTTGGAAACCATTGGTTCCTGCCCCATAGCCCAACGAACGCGGTGCGCCATAAACCACGCGGTGCGATACGAACCGAGTTCAAGATTGCGCATTAACTGATGGGCGCTGATGCCCTTCTTGGAAGAGCACATCAAATGGATTGCGAGGAGCCATTTGTGCAACGGAATTTTGGAGTCCTCAAAAATCGTGCCGACTGTGACCGTGAACGGTTCGCGGCACGCGGAGCACTTCCAGAGGCCCTTGCGCGTCGTCTTGCCGTTCAACTTGAAAGCTTCGCCAATAATGCCACAATGCGGACAGATCGGACCTTCCGGCCACAATAACCGTTCAAGATGTTCGCGGGCTGCATCTGCGTCTTGGTGGTGTGCTGCAATCAATCCGGCCATGATTTATTATGCGCTGGAAACGTGGGTATGTCAAGTGCATAATTCCGACGATCGTTCACCCCCTCCGGTGCAGGATTCGTCACCCCCTCCGGTGACGCTTCGTTCACCCCCTGAGCAAGAATGGGATGCCACAAGAACACGTACACGTTACTGGTTTGCCCGGAATCCGAGATCCGTGGAACCCGTCTTATGAGCTCAAATGCTTCTAACTCGGCGAGGTACTTCTGCGTTTGGCGAACGCTCATGGCGACCTCGGCGGCGAGCGTGGGGACCGCTGGATAGCATTTACCGTTCGGGCCAGCATAGCGCGTGAGGCGCCCGTAGATAATTTTCGCGCCCGCTGAAACGCCCTTCGCCTTCACGAGCACTTCTGGAATCCAGATACCGTTGAATAATCCGAACGGATTGAACGGCTGTCCGACCTCTAGAGAGGCGGCAGCCCGCTTCAAGTAGCCTCGCGACATGTGGTCAGTCCTCCTTACACGCACAGCAAAAAGGCCCGCCGGATACCCGGCGGGCCTTTCATCAAACAGCACGATAATTCCAACGTCTCAGAACTGATTAAGGATGGTGATTTAGGGACTCTGAATAGCGCGTGCGCTGCCACCGCGCTGCCACCTCAGCGGTTCGTAGCGGTTTCGGGACCATCGCGGTGGACCCAGACGAACGCAAATGCAAACACTTAGACCGAACTGAACTGAAGTGAACTGGGAGTTGACACGTTCGATTCCCGTTACCGCTACCAATTCCTCATAGACTTGCGAGCGTTGCGCTGTGACGCGCTGTGACGCGCAACGGACCAGCAGAAACTCGACCCCGCCCAACCCACTGGCATGACCACCCGTCTCGCCGCGCTAGGTGGGCGCAACCTGCGGCACGTGTGCGCGAGCGGTGGCGCAACCACCGCAAATCCCGAATGGAGCTGGCCGCCGTGGTTGCTCGATTGAACGTCCCGAGCCCAACGATCCCTCTCTGCGCCCTGCCCGCTGCCTGGTGTGGAGCTCACGCTGTCGCGGGGAAGGACACGCCGGAGCGGCGTAGGATGATACGATTATGGGTTCCAGCCAGAGGGACAGACTCGAATCCGGCTACGAGCCGCGTGTACGTTCTCATCTTTGTGGGCTGGTGAGGGCTTCCTGACTTGGAATTCGCGGAGCAGAACTTCTCAGTTGACGATCTCGTTGCAGCTCGAAAAGCAGGGTGTTTTAATCATTGCCGAGAAGTATCAGCCTTCCACCCGCTGGACGCAGTCGCAACGCACGGTGCGTCTTCTCGCGCGCCGACTTGAGGCAGAAAAAGGGCAGAAGGAGCGAAGTGAGTTGTGAGCTGTGACATGTCCTTTGACGGCTGCTATTTTTCGGATTAGCGAGGTCTGCGATATCACACCCGAACGTTCGCGGAGAATGTGTCGCACTCCGGAGTCTTTTCCGCTGGAGCGCTGCGCGTGGTCTCCCGTGGTCTCCCACCGCCCGTAAGTCTATGAAAACATGGTAGCGCTAACGGGAATCGAACGGGTTAGAGTTCAGTCTGGTTCAGTTCAGTTGGGTCTAAGTCATACCAAATAGGTTCAGTTCGTCTCGTGAGAGCGGCTCCGTATCCTATATAGAGTGCTGACGTGGTCTCCCGGTGGTCTCCCGCGGCTGTTTCGCGGCCCTCAAAAAGGCGAGAAAAACGCCGCCGGAAAGAGTACACCGGGAGCGAAATCGCGATCGGCGGCTAGCTTAACATTTCGGTGGCGCCCTCATCCAGGAACAACGGCGAGCGTCCACTTCACCGGGATGCCGACTTGATACGGCCAAGTGGATCGTGGCGCGATCATCTCTATTCCCAGACGTGTACGGGCGCCTTCACAAGTCGCCTTTCCTGGATGTCGGATCGCTTATGACATACCATAAGCACAAATGAGCAGTGGTTCTACCCAGTACGATTCGGTTGCCCTCCTCTATGCTGAGGGCAAGCAAGTACGCCTCAAGAACGATCCGGGTCGGACGGGTGCGTGCACGGGCCGCGTCCGGGAGCGGGCCGCCGTGTGGATGGTCCAGGTCCGATTTGGCAACTCCACGGCCACGTGGTATGCGGATTTCGACCTGGATTTTATCGACGAGCCGCCACCCGAGGATGCTGAGGCGATACGAACGGGCCGATTTGGCCGTGCAGTGGACTTGCGTCGGAAACTTACGCATATTCAGCTGTCTGGCCGCCTTGCCGACCTCGTCTATAGCATGAATACGACAAACACCGACTTTTACGCCCATCAATACAAGCCTGTGCTGTCTTTTCTGGAATCCCCGTCGCGCGGCCTTTTGATCGCGGATGAGGTGGGGCTCGGCAAGACCATCGAGGCAGGACTCATCTGGACCGAACTGAGAGCTCGCGTCGACGCGAGGCGTCTGCTGGTGGTGTGTCCGAAGATGCTGTGCGATAAGTGGCGACTGGAGCTTCGGAACCGCTTTGGCGTGGACGCTGTGATTGTGGACGCTTGCGAGTTGACTAAAGAACTCGAACAGCCGCGGCCCCAGTTCCCTGCCAGTCAAGCGATGATCGCCAGCATGCAGGGCATCAGACCGCCGCTCGATTGGGAAGAAGAAGCCGCAAACGACTCCGCGCGTCGGCGGCTGGCCAAAGTACTCAACGAGGCTGCAGGTCAAGAGCCTCTGCTAGACTTGGTGATCATTGATGAAGCGCATTACCTGCGGAACCCGGAGACCGCGACTCATCAACTCGGCCGGTTTCTGCGCGAAGTGGCTGAGCACGTAGTTCTTCTTTCGGCCACACCGATCAATCTCAAGAACGAGGATCTGTTTTCATTACTGAATTTGGTGGACCCAGATAGCTTTGCTTATCGCGAACAGTTTCAGCACGTGCTAGCTGCGAACGAACCGCTGGTGCTGGCGCGATTGGCCGCGCTCGCGAAAAATGGTTCGGCGGAGACAGTGCTGGCGCACCTGTGTAAAGCACGAGGCAATTCGATACTAGCAGGCTCGAAGCAGTTGGAGGCCCTCACGGGGGAACTTGCATCATGGGGCAGTCGCCCTTGGCGTGACACCGAGCGCGTGCACCTGGCAGATCGGATAGAACGAGTGAATTCGCTCAGTCGTGTATTGACGCGCACCCGAAAGGCGGAGGTCACTGAGCGCAAGGTAGTACGAGATGCAAAAGTTCGGTCAATCGCCATGGTACCCGTGGAAAGCGAGTTTTACGCGCTAGTGACCAACGCCATCAAGCAATACGCTTGGGAGAACGATATCTCCGACGGATTTCTACTGGCAACTCCGCAGCGTCAGCTCTCCAGCTGCATGTACGCTGCTGCTGCTTCCTGGAGCGCACAGGATAGTGAAGAAGTTGAGGAGATGATATACGAGGATTTGGGGGTCGAGGTCAATGGCGGGGAGATTTCGGGGTTTCGCCAGTTTCTGTTGAATCGTATCAGGGGTAACTACGAGTTAGCAGCCCTGCGCGATAACGACTCGAAGTTCGATTGCCTCGCGAACACTTTGCGTGAGTACTTCGCCAACCATCCCGGAGAGAAAGTAGTCTTGTTCTCGTATTTCAGGGGTACACTTCGCTATCTCAAAGATAGGCTTCAGAACATAGGCATAGAGGCAACGGTGTTGATGGGAGGGATGAAGGAGGACAAGTCAAAGGTAATTAGTAACTTCGAAAATGATCCGCTGTTGCGCATTCTTCTGTCGTCTGAGGTAGCAAGCGAGGGAGTTGATCTCCAATTCTGCCGATTCTTGGTTAACTACGACCTTCCATGGAATCCGATGAAGGTGGAACAGAGAATCGGTCGAATCGACCGGTTGGGACAGGCGGCCGAGAAAATTGTAATTCTAAACTTGGTTTACGGTGAAACGATCGACGCACGTATTGTTCAACGACTCTATGAGCGACTGAATCTTTTCGAGCGAGCGCTCGGCGGCTTGGAAGCCGTCCTGGGCGACGAAATTCAACAGCTAACCGCCGAGCTTCTGACGGGGCGTTTAACTCCAGAAGAGGAGGAGCAACGTATCTCGCAAACCGCGCTGGCCTTGGAAAAACGAAACCAATCCGAGCAGGAGCTTGAAGAACAAGCGGGGCACCTTATCGCTCATAGCGACTACATCCTGAAAAAAGTTCACGCGGCGCGGGAATTTTCTCGGCAGATCACGGAGGATGATCTCCTTGTGTATATGCGCGATTACCTGGAGAGGTTCGCTCCTGGTCATCGATGGTTTCAGCCCGGCGTCGACCCATACGAAATTGACCTCACGTTGCCGCCAGCGACTTTGGCGCGGCTGGATCGCTTCGTCACTGCGAAGCGACTGCAGGGGCTCACACGTTTGACCGAGGGAGGCACAAGGCGCTGCAGGTTTGCCAACAAAGTGCGGACGGGCACGGGGGCGCATGAGCAGCTTAGCCAATTTCACCCTCTCATCCGATTCATCAGTGAAGAGGTCGGCCAGGAGAATGCGCCGGCGATGAACCTTCTCTGTATTGAGGTTGCAAACGATGTTAGGGCGGGGAATCCGATGCAATGCGGGAAATACTCTTTTGCGGTGCACCGCTGGATCTTCGACGGTCTTAGAACCGAGGAAGCAGTGCGCGCACGCGTGATGGCTCTCGACAGTTCGGAGATCCTCAGCCCTGAAGCATCAATCGACATCGTCAATGCTGCTCGCGTGTTCGGAAAAGACTGGCCTGGGGCAACGGGCGATCTGGATGCACAAGGAGCGGCGAAGGCCCTCGAAGAGATCGAGTTCCAGCTAATCGACGACTTCGATGAAGAACGGGAGCGAAAAGAGTCAGAGAACACAGATCGTATCCATTTCCAGCTTCATGCGATTCGGACCTATCTGGACCGTAAGAGAGGCACAGAGGAACAAAGAATCATTAGCTCGGGCAACGGGCGCTAGATCCAC
>PNAJ01000166.1 GCA_003170295.1 Bryobacterales bacterium
CCTGCCGAAGGCTTTGTTCAATGTGCCTTATCGAGCCAGGGGCAGGCGCATGCGCTTTCAGTTTAACCGCTGCCTGAATGGCGACACCAACGGATTCGGGATATTCCAAAAGGTAGGTTGTAACCGAGCAGCTCCAGAGGGCTAGATTCGCACCGTGTTTTACGCCTCGGGTAGGCGTTGACTCTGCTTGTGGCGCTTGGGAGTTGCTCTTGGCCAAGCTCCTGGTGGTCGTCCCGTAATACTCCTGTCCCAACGGTCCCTCAGCGGGGATCACTCTCATTTGATTTCTTCGACGAAGCTAAGGGCGGCCGATTCCGTGGGAATCAACTTGAACGTGTTCCCAGACTGCAGTTCCTGTTGATCCTCGATGGTTCGAAGCCACCCAGCGAAGGTCACATGAAGAGACTTCGCGACACCCTGGACCTCCCGAGTAATCTGAACAAAGCTCTGCAACGCACCGATCGCTCCTATCGGGTTGAGACTGGTTGTGATATTGAGTGCGGCGTTGGCCATATCGTAGCCAAGCTTCACTTTCTCGTATCCGGTCAAGCCTTCGGCGCCAAGTTTCGATTCCTCGAGCCCCGGATATCTTACAAATAGGCGCGTATAGTTATTGCCGAACCGTCGCCCTGCCGGGCCGTCAGCCGGCGGGAAAGCTGGTAGATAGATGGGTGCGAGAGTAAGTTCCTCCTTCGCCAGCTTCAACTGCAGGTGCCCGTTCTTAGTTCCGATGCTCTTGATTTCGTCTGCTCGAATGGTCAACGACTCAAAATCCTGCCGTCGTTCCGCGGAGGCATCGATCACCAAATCTCCCAAGCCGTCCTCGCCTGCTTGCTTTGCCGGCGCCGTTGGTTTCGCGTTCTTATCATATGAAGAGAGATAGATGAGCCGCAGGCCGTCCCGGGTCAACTCGCACTTGACCGCGTGATCCTGATGACGGCCGCGCATTTCAGCGTAGAAAGCAACCGGCAGGCTTTGAGCCGCGACCACATCGAAGGACCGCATGGAGGATCGGCCGTCGTTGGCCTGAAGAAGGACTAACCCCATCAGCTGGTTCGCTTCCGCGCCCAAAGGGAAGAGCACCAGTGCGCTTGCCAAATGGTCACCAGCTTCAGCCAGCTGTTGCTGGGCGTAAGCAAACGGGACGGTGAACCCGCCCACCACCCTAACCTTGTGCTTGGCGGCCTGGCGGGCTCTTTCTTTGGCGCGCTGCTTGTACTGGGAGGCGCGGTCCTCAAGTCCGTTGAAGGTCAGATTCATCGCCCGGTTGAACAAATCGGAGAGGATCTCAGAGGCAGCGTCCACTTCTTCGTCGTATTTCGAGCGCTTGACCTCCAGCGTATTGAGGTGAAGATCCGCTTCCTGCTGACTTGTCGGATTGGATTCCAATTGACGATACAAGCCAAAATGGACGCGGGCTTTTTCAACGTTTCCCATCGCCTCATACATCAGCGCCAGCTTCCACTCGGTTGGGGCGAATTCCGGAGCAGCCGCGGCTGCCTTCTGAAAATTCTCCAATGCAACCTCGTACCTGCGCGCCTCCAGGGCCCGCGAAGCCGATGCGGAGAGGCTACGGACCAAGACGCCCTTCTGCCCAGGCAAGGCAGCCATTTCTCCTAACCTTGCGATCCGAAGTCGGACCCTGTCGGCGTCAGCCGCATCCGGAACGATCTCAAGGTACCGACTAAGGAGTCGCGCTGCGTCGACTAGCCGGTCATTGTCTTCGGCGCAATTGGCAAGATCGAAAACAACCGCGGCGCTCTGGGCGGCAGGACCATTCAATGCGGTCAGCACCTGGCACAGGTTGGCGGTTCGCGCCGCAGCCTTATGACCGCCGGCTGTGACTGGCGGTACGTTGCTCCGGTAGGCGATGGACGTTGCAGTCTCTGTTTTCGGCTGCAGAGAGGGCTGACCCTCATCAACCGACGCTTCAAAGCCGATGTCTTCAATCATCTGATTGATCTTGTTAATGCGATCGCGTTCGTCGTTCTTAGCGGCAGATACTTGCTCGCCCGTGACCAGGGCGGTCCGCAGTTGCTTGATTTTGAGCTTTCGCTTGGGATCGGCCGTCCCCATGGCTGCCTGATCCAGATGTCCCAAGGCGGACGGCATATCGCCCAAACGCCGGTAGCAAAGCGCAAGATTGTAGGAGAAGATGGACTTTGATCCAGTCAGCTTCGCGGCTTCCTCCAATGCGTCGGCTGCCGGTTTGAACTTACCTTGGTCGTAGAGCTGATGTGCAGTCCGCAGAGTATCTTTGGCACGCTTGCGAATTTCTCCGTCAATACGTTTGATTGCCTCGGCCGCTTCCTTCGAATCGGTGAAGGATTGCGAATTGGCATACCGCGCCCGCGCATCCAGCAGCCGCCCGGCTTTTTCCAGGTCCTTCGCTTCCTTGACAAATGTCTTCGCCTGCAGCTCCAGCGCTTTCTTTTCCGCTTTTTGGTTGTCGGCAAGAACCACCGGAACCCATAGCAAGAATAGAATCACTGTTCGCTTCATAAACCCCCCGCTTTCGCTCCGGAACGCTCTCCATCGAACACATGCGCGCAAATCCGCCTGATTGCGCCAAGTCCGGTGGAAGAAGCATATTCTGATAAACTCGACGCAGATCGGGCGGGGGCCGAACTGTGAGCGAGGACAGCATCACCACGCCTCCTGGCGCAATGGAGCCGCGGAGAACCACAGGCTCTTCAACGACTTACGCCGTTGGCCTATGAAGAGTCTCCGGCGCTTGGCCAGTCACTATTTGCGCCAGGAATCTGCCGGCAATACTCTCCAGAGCACCGCACTGGTTCACGAAGTGTACATCCGGATGACACCACCAGTACATGCCCGCTTGTGGCGTCGAAGAGAATCCCGTCCGCATCCGGCATGGCGGCAAGCGAGCCTAAAACGGCATTCGTCTTCAAATCGAAGATCAGGATGGCGCCGTCGCCGCCTCCGTCGCTGATGAATCCACGCCCTGCCTTGGGAGCGAGCGCGACGCCATGAGCATTTTTCTGACCTAGAATGTCCGCGATCGTCTTTCCTGTCTCGGTGTCGATTACCATCGTGTGGGTCGTGCGCGGAACATAGAGCCGGTGCGTCTGAGGGTCGACGGTGAGATAGTCCCATCCGCCTTCGCCGCCAATCTGAAACGTCTTCTCTACCTCCCAACCTGTTTCCGCGAGAGCTTGCGGCAGGCGTGTGAACAGAAGGATTGTCAGCGCGAACATCATGAGAGTTCTCATTTTCATCTTGCATCTCCGAGGGCGGATTCGCAGCTCAGGCGGGCTGCTCAAGGAGAGGCTACCACACGGAGTCTATTGCCGCGAATTGGCCAGCGCAACGGCCGTGGTCGTTACATAGTATTTCGCGAGCAGATTGCTGTTCTCAAACTCCGGAAACGTACTCCCGTCGCGGATAAATCCAACGAACTCTTTGAAAAGTGCCTGGATACCGTCATCGCTGCGGTCGGCCTTCGGCAGAATGAGATGAATGGAGCGTCCCTCTTTTTCAGAAGCTAAATTGGGATAGTCCTTTTGCAGCCGATCCACCAAAGACTTCAAGTTCGCTTCCCAGGTGGCAGGCGGCTCGGTCACGGACGGAGTCAGGTAAATCTCCGGAACAAACTTTTCCTTGGGACCGGACCTTAATTCAACGAGACTACGCGTCCCAAGGTAAGAGGCGAAGTAAGAGTCCTGCTCGCCCAGAGCCGCTTCGAAATGCCACGCCACCTTCATGCTCACATGCACGCCCTTTACGGTGTATAGACAAGATCCGTTGGTATAGTCCGTCAGCTTATTGTCGATCACCCTGTCTTTCAGATAGGGCGGCCACGCGGATTCTCCCGTCAAGCGGTTCAGTTGGTCCAAGGTCAGCTTGAGAGCGGAGTGCGTTCCCCGGAGCACGCGAATGTCTTTGCGGTACGAAATTTCCTGGCCCGGGAACAGAGTCCAGTGCGCGATGTCGGCCAGGTGAGTGCCCACATCGGCCATGCCTTCGCCTTGTTGGCGAACATCCAGAAAGGCAACCGGACGCCTTTGCGGAAGTCCATTGGAATACTTGAGCAGCGCGTGGAGATTCTCCAATCGGACCGAAGGTTGGTCGATGCTCCCCGGAACGGGCACGCCGAAGACTGCTTCCTGCCGGACAACATCACGCACCAGCCGGTACGCGGCATCGCTTCGCAGCGACATCCAGTCCAAAGTGACCAGATGATTCCTGCGAGCCACCTTGAGCGCCGCCTCCAACCTTGGGAACGCTTCGGAGTCGATGATCCAAGGCTTGTCCGCGAAAACATGCTGGCCGCCGTTCAGTGCGGCTTCGATATAACGAATATTCAGGGCATTTCGTCCGGAGAGCGCCACGATTCCTCCGGGATGTTCCCGCGTCAACTCCGTTAAGTAGTCCGGCCCGGCAAACAGTTGAACGGACCAATGGGTGGGATTCGTAGCCCTTCCATTACTCCTGGCAATCGCGGCGAGATGAGCCATTAATTCCGCATCAAGGGGCGAGTAAATGTGAACCACATCGGAGACGTCCGGAAGCATTCGAGCGTGGAGTCCACTAAGATGCGAGTGACCCGGATCGACTTCAATGAGCCGGAGTTGTTCCTGTTGCGCCGAACACGGGACGAGCGCGGTTGGAAAGACTAATAGAACGTAAAGCGCGTGCCTGTGAAAGGTCGGCATCTTCATATAAGATACCTTCCCAGCGGGCCGATCTCGGTTGGAGTCGTAGGACATTCTGTGACCTGCGAGCACATCTTCGTCCGAAACCCGTTAATAAGATTGCTACCTCCGAGACGGCACCCTGCGAAACTCGCCGTTAATGAGAAGGATTCTATCGGTAGTGCTCGCGAGCGAGGTTTCCCGGCGACGGCTCCGCACCTCGGCGTGAGCACTGCCGATAGAATGCATTGAACTGAGCAGTCCTTTGGCGGGGCAATTGCTTATTGGGTATTGAATCGAAAACGTGATACGAAGTTCATCCTTGTTGCTACGTCGAGAGGATTCACTTGCGCCATTGCAGTTGCCCTGCCAAATACTATCACGTGTTTACCTGCCGCTTTAGCGGCTTAGTTCAA
>PNAJ01000067.1 GCA_003170295.1 Bryobacterales bacterium
TCGTCCCTACCGCGACAGCCAACTCAAATCCCTTCTTTTCAACACAACCATTAGACGACACGCCACTTGTGGCATGATGCCGACGGCGGCACGCAAATTTTTAATTACCCATCCTTACCCGAATTTCCTATTCTTTGACCCCTGGGGTACCCCCAGTTTCCCCCCCAGTGCTCTTGCAAATCATTGCTAGACCAGGGCTTCGCGTCGACACTGCGCGAGCGCGCGGGCGATGCGACCAGCGCGGCGATATCGCGGGCGCGTCTGAACGGTCGATCATGAGTCAGACGGGGCACCGGAGCGTCCAGATGGTCCGGCGGTACATTCGCGACGGGAGTTTGTTCAGGGAGAACAGCGCGGGGAAGTTGGGGTTGTAGCCCCTCTGACGCGTCTCAGTTCATTCGATTCGCACGAATGGCACCAGATGGCGCGGAGGTCATTTGGCGAGGCTCGATCCACTTCCTGGTCGTACATAATCCGTTTGGCCTCGAGCGTATCCAGATGGAGGTCCGCTTCCTGCTGACCCGCCGGATTCGAGTCCAGTTGGCGATATAGGCTGAAGTGGCGCCGAGCCTGCTCCACGTTCCCCATGGCTTCGTACAGCAACGCCAGCCTCCATTCGGATGGGGCAAATTCGGGAGCGGCCGCCGCGGCCTTCTGAAAATCCGCCAATGCGTCATCATACCTGCGCGCCTCTAGAGAGCGTGAAGCCGATGCATAGAGACTTCGAACTTGGGCCCCCTTTTGCCCCGGCAACGCCGCCAGCGCTTTCAGACTCGCGATCCGTAACCCGACGCGGTCCACATCGGCGGCAGAGGGAGTTATCTCCAGATAATGCGCCAGAAGTTGAGCGGCGTCGGCCGGTCTGTCATTATCTTCCGCGCAATTGGCAAGGTCGAAAGTGACCGTGGGAGTTTGGGCGAGCGGACCCTTTACAGCACTCAACGCCTGGCACAAACTAACGCTCCGGCGCGCCGGCTTCCGCGCGGCCGTAGCTACTGGCGA
This sequence comes from Bryobacterales bacterium, assembly GCA_003170295.1. GTDB lineage: Bacteria > Acidobacteriota > Terriglobia > Bryobacterales > Bryobacteraceae > Palsa-187. Next base: position 1,003 of record PNAJ01000067.1, read on the forward strand.
AAGAGCGCTCCGGACCGATCCTGCTCCGTCTTCCGTTTGGGGACGCAACGTTGGCGGGCCCTCATCAACCGACGCTTCAAACCCGATGCTCTCCATCATTTGATTGATCTTGTTAGCGCTCTCGCGGTCGTCATTTTTTAGATTGGGCGACTGTTCTCCGGTGACCAAGGCTGTCCGCAATTGCTTGAGCTTGAGCTTCCGCTTGGGATCCGCGGTTCCCATCGCAGCCTGGTCCAGGTGCCCGAGTGCAGCCGGAATGTCTCCTAAACGCCGGTAACACAGGGCCAGATTGTACGAATACATGGAACTCGATCCGCTCTGCCGCGCGGCCTCTTCAAGCGTTTCGGCGGCCGGTTTGAACTGGCCATTGTCGTACAGTTGATGCGCCTTCCGCAAAGCGTCTTTGCGTTTACGAATTTCTCCATCGATCCGCTTTATGGCGTCAGTAGCGTCCTTCGAATCGGTAAAGGATTGCGAATTGGCGTAATGCGTCCGGGCTTCCAGCAGCCTTCCGGCCTTTTCGAGATCCTTAGCCTCTTGGACGAAAGTCTTTGCCTGTTGCTCCAGCGCTTTCTTTTCGGCTTTTTCCTGGTTATCGGCAAAAACAACTGGAGCGAACAGCAACAATAGGGTAGTCCACTTCATACCTGTCCTCATTTCCTGTTCTTCACCAATCCTCGCCAACCGAGGCCAAGTGCCAGGAGACAGGAGCCGCAGAGAATATTGGTAGCTGGCTCTGGAGTGACCTGGCCGGACGAGTAATCGGTTCCACTGAGGCTCGATATGGTCCAGTCGGATGTCACCAAATCGACTTTGAATGTGGCCGTGTGAGAGAAGTCCGCAGTGGCCAGTCCGGCACTGCTGGCGGCTCCGAGATTAAGGTTGATCGATTGTGCATCGGCTTCTAGCCAGCCGTGAAGGGCCACCCAGCACCCTGGGGGAGGACAAGACACCACGGTCGCAGTGGCGTTAGAAGCATTGAGTCCGCTGTCGTCGAATAGCTGGCTGCTACAGCCGTTCAACGTATCAGTGCACATCTCATTCTGAATCAGATTGGCGGCCGTCAGGGCGTCGTCCAGACCCGCACCTCCAAACGCGGAGGCGTCCTGGAGAGAAGGGTTGAACTTGACCGTTGTGGTGCCATTGAGTAGGGCGCGGATGACGAGCGACGGTGCGGCGGCAAGTAGATCGGTGGTTGTCAGATGGAAGTAATCGGTCCATTCCAGACCCACTATGGCTGTGGCGCCAAAAAGACTCGTATCGCCGGGAAGGGCAGACGCCGCTCGGGCATGCAGGTCGGCAAAACTCCCTGTCCACTGAATGTTCGAATACAGGCTCGAAGCCGAACCTGTTCCAGCCTGACTTTGCGCAAACGTATCATTGCCGTGCAAGCGGGTGTCTTCCGTCAGAAAGGTGACCCCGAATGAAGAGCTTCCTGGAGAGGATGTGCCTGCCAGGAAGATGGTGACGGGAAGCGCCGGTCTCGCCGTTGACAACACGAGAAGCGCAAGCGCGGGCAGTTTTAGATTCATTGCATCTCCTCCATCCAACACATGCGTGCGAATCGATCCAATTGCGCCAACCTATTTTCTACAGGGGGAGTTTGGGATTCTGATAGACTCGACCCAGATGGCGAGGAGGTCAATCTGTGCCGGAGGAGAGCATCACCACGCTCCTGTCCGAATGGGGCAGAGGGGAACCGGAGGCCCTCCAGCGGCTCACTCCCCTGGTCTACGAGGAACTCCGGCGCTTGGCCAGTCACTACCTCCACCAGGAAGCGCCTGGAAACACTCTCCAGAGCACTGCGCTGGTTCATGAGGCGTACCTGCGACTGGTGAACCAGGATGCGGTGAACTGGCAGGGCCGGTCTCACTTCTTCGGAATCGCGGCGAGATTGATCAGGCAGATCCTGGTGGATCACGCGCGAAAACGGAACGCAGGGAAGCGGCAAAGCGGCGGCCCTTTGCTTACGTTGGACGAGAGCATCGATTTCCCCGGAAACTGCCAAGTGGACCTGGTGAGACTCGACGACGCGTTGGCCAGTCTCGCGGCGATCGATGAGCAGCAAAGCCGGATTGTAGAGCTGCGATTCTTCGGCGGGTTGTCGATTGAGGAGACTGCCCAGTTGATCGGAATCTCTCCTCGCGGCGTTACGCGGCAATGGGCCATCGCACGAGCTTGGCTATTTCGCGAACTGAGCAGGGCATAATGGACACCCAGACCTGGATCAGAGTGAAGGAGATTCTCGACACGTGTCTTGATTTGGAGGCCGTGCAACGAGCGACGTATCTGGACGAGGCTTGCGCGGGCTCCGCCGAAGTACGAGCGGAGGTGGAGTCCTTGCTGGCAGCCCATGAGCAGGCGGGTGACTTCATCGCCCATCCGATCCTGAGAGAATCCTTCGTCGGCGGACATCTCGGACATTGGAAGATCGTGGCCGACATTGGAGAAGGAGGGATGAGCCGCGTCTATCTGGCGGAGCGGGCCGATGGACAATTCGAGCAGCGGGCAGCGATCAAAATCCTGAAGCGGGGAATGGATACCGATCTGGTCCTTCGCCACTTCCAGATGGAAAGGCAAATCCTGGCCGGGATGCGCCATCCGAATATCGCGCGGCTGCTGGATGGAGGAGTCACCCCGGGCGGTCGTCCCTACTTCGTGATGGAGCACATCGAGGGCGAACGCATCGATGAGCATGCTGAGTCAAAGAACCTGAGCCAAATCGATCGGCTGAAGCTCTTTCAGCAGGTCTGTTCCGCGGTCCACTACGCGCATCAGCGTCTGGTTGTGCATCGGGATATCAAGCCCAGCAATATCCTGGTAACGACGGATGGCACCGCGAAGCTTCTGGACTTTGGAATCGCGACGATTCTCTCCGCCGAACCCGCCCTGGCGACGCTGAGTGCGGCACAAATGCTGACGCCCGACTATGCGAGCCCGGAGCAGATCAGCGGAGAGCCCGTAACTACGTCGAGCGACGTATACTCCCTGGGCGTCCTTCTTTACCGGATCCTCACCGCGCAGAATCCGTACTGCCTCCAGAAGTCGACCCCGCACGAACTGGCGCGCGCGATCTGCGATCGGGAACCTGAGGCTCCGTCCACCGTGGCCAGCCAGGAGCGGCGGCGCGGTCTGGCCGGCGATCTCGACAATATCGTACTCAAGGCGCTCGAGAAGGATCCTCAGCGGCGCTACGCGTCGGCAGAAGAGTTCTCGCAAGATATCAGGCGCTATTTGGAGGGTCGCCCGGTGCTCGCGCGGCCCCATACATGGCGGTACCGGGCATCTAAAGGCATCGCTCGGAATAAGCTCGCGGTGGCAACCGCAGCCTTGGTTGTGCTGTTACTCGTGGGTGGAATGGCGGCCACATTGTGGCAGGCAAGGATCGCCGGAGTGGAACGCCGGCGCGCCGAGCAGCAGTTCTTCGAAACCAGGCAACTGGCGAACTCACTGTTGTTCGAGGTTCATGACGCGATCAAAGACTTGCCCGGTTCGACGCAAGCCAGGGCATTCATCATCCAGCGTTCGCTCAATTATCTGGACCGAATCTCCGCTGCTTCTCCAAGGGACCAGGCCCTCCAGTTCGAACTCGCGGAAGGCTACAAGCGCTTGGGTGATGTGCAAGGAAGAGCCAACGGTGCGAATCTGGGGGAATATGCGTCTTCAGCAGCGAGTTACCGGAAAGCGGTAGCGCTTCTGCAGCGTGCCTCAGGTTCTGCCCACGATCCGGTCTTGGATCGGAAGCGTCGCCGCTTGCTGGCCGCCGCCCAACTTCGGCTCGAGAACTATGAGGATACAGTGGCGGCGGTTAGAACCCTCGAGGACCTCCGCCTCACAGGAGGGAGCGATGCGCCTACGCTCGACGATTTATCCGCCGGATACGCAGGCATGGCAGATCTGATGTTAGCGCGACGCGACTTGCCGAAAGCCCTGGAATTCCGTCTGAAGGAGTGGACTCTTCAAAAACAGATTCTTGATGGGGATTCCAAGAACGTCAAGGCGATCAGGACCTATGCGTTAGCTTCGAAGAAACTCGGTGCGCTTCTTTGGAAGATGAAGCGCATTCCGGAAGGCATGGGCCATTACCAGACAGCTCTCCGCCTGGAAGAGGAATGGTCTCAATTAGAGCCGGCAAATGTGGATGCCAAGATGGCGATTTCATTTAGCCACAGCGACATCGGATTTCTTCTCCGCGATGAGGGAAAGCTACAAGAGGCACTGATGCATTACAGGACCACAGTCAAGATCCGCGAAGAACTGGCGGCGATCGATCCGAGCAACGCGCGGGCGAAAATGGGCCTGATTTCGGCATACTGGCGGACGGCCAGCGTTTCCGCGGCTGCCGGCGGTACGCAGGGCGCATTGGACCTGCTGTCGAAAGCGGTGACGATGCTCGCACAGGTCAAGAATCCCGCTCCAGGCAGCACCCGGAACCGCGTCGAACTCGCCAACATCTATATGGTTTATGGTGAGTCCTATGCTTCACGCGGAGACCGCGCCACGTCTCGCCGCTGGTACGAACGATCGAAGCACATACTGACCGATCTCCGCGATTCCGGAGACTTAGATGCCAACGGCGCAGACCTCCTGGAGGGTGTCGAGAAAGAGCTGGCCACTCACCAGGCTAAGGAGAAGATACAGAGGTGATCCATATTCAGACGCCGAGCCGCTGCCTTGACCTCCTGGCGTCCGCCGTACCCAATGAGCTGCTGCATCGACTTCCCGCATTTCAGCGCGCTGATTAGTGCAATGAAAGAGCGTTCTCATGAACGACCGAGCACTTCCGTTAATGAGAAGGATTCTATCGGTAGTGCTCGCGAGCGAGGTTTCCCGGCGACGGCTCCGCACCTCGGCGTGAGCACTGCCGATAGAATGCATTGAACTGAGCAGTCCTTTGGCGGGGCAATTGCTTATTGGGTATTGAATCGAAAACGTGATACGAAGTTCATCCTTGTTGCTACGAGAGGATTTACTTGCGTCATCGCAGTTGCCCTGCCAAATACTATCACGTGTTTACCTGCCGCTTTATCGGCTTAGTTCAATGATGCACATCAGGCCGAGTTGCTGTCTAGTTTAGAAGAAGTCTTCAAGAAGATCGCGGCGAACCTGTCCATAGGGTTCGCGTTCCAGTCCGCGATATCGTGAACGCGAGGTGCTTTTGAAATAATCCAGGCTACTCCTGCGCTTCCACACTTCTAAGGCGCCTCAGCGCCCGCCGAACAGCCATAGCTTGATCGGTTGATACAGCAAGTCGATCGCCCCAGCCGCTAACCAGATCATCGAGCTCACGGAGAACGCACGCGCGGTGATTCGCACCTCCGGTGTGCGGTCCAACTGCAGCAACGGGCCGCTTTCATTGGCGGCCGTCCGGTCGTACAGAAAGAGTGGAGCTCGCAAAGGAAAGGAAATAGAGCTGCGCGCGAGCGGGTTATCAGACTTTCGGCTTCGGTGGCGGCAGCTCCCGCGCAGGACACACCGATTCGAACCCTGTACGGCCGTGCGAGCCGTCGCAAAACGGCTTGTTCTGCGACTGCCCGCAGCGGCACAAACCGATGGTGGTTCGTCCCGCCAGATCGAACGGCTTTCCTTCCATATCGTGAATCGAGAACTCGCCCTCGATCTTAATCGAGCCGTTGTTGTTGATAGTGATCTTCGCTGACATTCACTCACGATGCTAACATGCTGTTTTGAAAATGAATTTATGAAGGATCGTAGGGACGCCGAGGAGCGCCGCCAGATAGAAGCGGTGATGGCCAAAATTTCCCAGGTAAAGAAAGCCGTCGAAGCGGATCCCGCGCTTACAATAAGCTGGTGGCTGTGCGGATCGTGGCTGTGATAATTTGCGCGGGACTCGTACCCTCCGCCTTCTGCCAGCATCAGCAGATGCCCGCTGGAGAATCAAAGCTGGCTTCAGCTCCAGTTCTGCCGTTTTATGATTGGGGAGCCTGTCCGTACGAGACCTGCCGCTACCATCAATGGACCGCACAAAGGCCGGCAACGGTCTACGATACTTGGAAGCAGGAACGCCAGCCCATTGCTCAACTCGTGGTCGGGGATAAAGCGACCGGCATCACTGGTGTGGTCATCACATTCGCTCCCGGCCTGATCCGAATGGATCGTGACCTGCCGGACCAGAATTTGCGGCGCGGAGATACCGTTCTTACGTACGCATATCGCGGCGAAGGGTATTCCGCGGTTTGGTTCAAGGGCGCCTATCATTCCGCGTTCGACATCTCGTTCACCAAATGGCCGGATGGTTCAGGCTGCGGTGGCACACACTGCGCGGCCACTTACGCGGACTTGGGCAGAAAGTCGTGGTGGGCCCAAGTGAAGCTCGAATCCGGTCGGAGGGGATGGGTGGAAATGAACAGCGGTCAAACCACGGCCGCCCTGTATTAATTGTTTCCGCTCAGCAGCCTCTGATCGCCTGCCTATAATAAAAGTCGATGCGTAATGTGGCCGTCCTGCTTGCGGTGTTTTCTCTGCATGCGCAGACCCCGCTCCCGCCGGACCTGGACGCACTCACCAAAATCCGTACGCGGATGCTCTTCAATTTGAAGCATCAGCCAAATTACACCTGCGTCGAGACTATAGAGCGCTCTTCCCGCCCGAAGATCACGAATAAATTGAAGCTCATCGATACGCTGCGCCTCGAAGTGGCTCTGGTCGAGGGTCGCGAAATGTTTGCCTGGCCGGGATCGAAGAAGTTTGAGGAATTCGACGTGACCACCATGGTTACCACCGGCGCCATCGGCAACGGGGATTTCGGCGGCTTTGCAAAGGCCCTGTTCACCACCAGTTCCCCGACGTTTCATTATCTCGGAGAGGAGGATTTCCAGGGCAAGAAAGCCATCCGGTTCGATTACAACGTATCGCAGATGCTTTCCGGATACCGCATTCGCGTAGCCGCTGCGAGCGCCATCGTCGGCTTTCACGGATTGTTCTACGCCGACCCGGCCACGTTCGATGTGGAGCGCGTCGAGGTGATCGCCGACGACCTTCCTCCGGAACTGCTGCTCTCCTTGGTCGACGATAAAATCGATTACGCTATGACTCGTATCGGCGAGAGCGATTTTCTGCTGCCTTCGGAAAGCGAACTCACCATGACCGATCTGAACGGCAGTGCAAATCGCAATCATGTGAAATTTACCTCCTGCCGCCAGTTTTCGGGTGAATCCGTACTGACATTCGACGAAGCGCCGGCGAGTAAACCCGATGTCGCTCCGCTTCCCGTTCGCGAGTTCGATGTTCCAGTCGGGCTGGAAGTTCCGCTCGTGCTCAACGAGCAAATCGACCTCAATAGCGCCGCCATCGGGGACCCCGTGCACGCCCACCTGGAGCACGACGTCAAACAAAAGGGCCGGATTGTGATTCCGAAGGGTGCGACTGCCACGGGCCGGATCACGCGCCTGGAGAAATACGATAACTACTCCGTCGTCGGCATGGAATTTCCGGAATTAGAAGCGCCCGGTATTCTCGCGAGGATGAAAGGCAATCTCGACCGCACCATCGGCGTCCTGCCTCTCCAGCCTCGTCGTCAATTCCACCCGCGGACGCCGCAACAGCCGGGCGAAGGCGTCTTCCCGGTCAATAGTATTCAACTTCACCTCGCGCGGGGCTGTATCATTGTCTGGAGAACCTAAATCAAGTGATTCATCTTTCGAGTGAAACCGGAGACCTTTTTGAACAGTCCTTCAGCTTCGCGCAAAAGCAGGTGCGGAAGCTGGTGGAAAAGCACCCTCTCTTTTATCCGCTCTACACGCAGAACGGGAAATGGAAGCATGAAGGCCCTGCGTGGACCCACTGGTGCGACGGCTTTTTGCCCGGAATGATGTGGATTTTCCATAAACACACGCCGGCCGATTCCCCCGATTCCAAGTACTGGCTGGAGCAGGCGATCCGCTACACCACGCCCCTCGAGGAGCGCAAGAACGATCGCGACGTGCACGATCTCGGCTTCCTGTTCCTTTCGACTTACTATCGCTGGTACCGCCATTCGAAGGACCCGGCGCATCGCGAAGTGCTGATCCAGGCCGGCCGCACGCTCGCTTTGCGGTTCAAAGAAAAAGGGCAATATTTACGATCGTTTGTGGCCGATAATTCGCTGTTCATCGACATCATGATGAACGTCGGCATTATCTTTTACGCCGCCCGCGAAACCGGAGACCGGCGGCTGCGCGACGTCGCTCTGCGCCATTCGCTCACGACGCGGAGAGTGCTGGTTCGCGGCGACGGATCGACGGCGCATGAAGGAATTTTCGATACCGATACCGGCGAATTTCTGCGCCAGACCACGCATCAGGGCTATCGCGGCGACTCCTGCTGGTCGCGCGGTCTTGCCTGGTCGCTCTACGGCTTCACCACTTGCTACGAATACAGCCGCGATCCGCATTTCCTTGCTACGGCGGAGGATTGCGCCGATTATTACATCTCGCATTCGCCATCCGACGGTATTCCGCCATGGGATTTCAATGCGCCCGCGGAGAACCGCACGCTGCTAGATACCTCGTCCGCCGCGATTGCCGCCGCGGGCTTGCTGCGCCTGTGCCGCTTGGCCCCGGATTCGATGAAGGGACATCTGTATTGGTCGACCGCGGTTCAGATCCTGCGGTCGTTATGCGAAAAGCATCTCGCCAAGTCCGATTCCAAGTGGGAAGGCATCCTCAAAGGCGGCGTCTACCACGTCCATAAGGGTCTGGGCGTGGATGAATCAGTCATGTGGGGCGAATTCTTCTTCTGCGAGGCTTTAGAACGCGTCTTATGGTAGCTTAAATGACCATAAATGCGCTCGTAAGAAGCCCTAATTGAGCTTAAAAACGACTACTGCGAGCGCTGGGAGCGTAATTCTCAAACTCGCAGGACGTCCGTGACAAGCGATTTCGTCAGCCCAAACCGCCCCCGAATTCCCCATATTCGATCCACCGAACATTTCTGAATCGGTATTAAAAATTTCGCTGTAGCATCCGCCCACCGGCACGCCAATACAGTAGCCGTGACGCGGAACCGGCGTGAAGTTGCAGCAAAACACCAGGAATTCCTCGCGGTTTCTGGAATAGCGCAGAAAAGAAATCGTGCTCGATTCGGCATCGCGAAAATCGATCCACTCAAATCCGGAATAATCGTCGTCGACTTGATTCAGCGCAGCTTCCCGGCGATAGAACCAGTTGAGTTCTTTCACCATAGTCTGCAACTTCGAATGCACCGAATATTGCAGCAAATGCCACGGCAAACTAACGTTATGATTCCATTCTTCGGTTTGGCCAAATTCGCAGCCCATGAAAAGTAGCTTCTTGCCTGGATGGCCATACATGTAGGCTAAAAACGCGCGGACGTTGGCGAAGCGCTGCCATTCGTCGCCGGGCATTTTTGAGAGCAACGATCTTTTGAGGTGCACCACTTCGTCATGCGAGATCGGCAGGACGAAGTTTTCGGTGAACGCGTACAACATGCTAAATGTAATGTTCGACTGGTGATATTTGCGAAAAACGGAGTCTTTTTCGAAATAAGCGAGCATGTCGTGCATCCAGCCCATGTTCCACTTCATGGTGAAGCCGAGGCCGTTGGCGTAGACCGGCCGCGATACTCCCGGCCATGCAGTGGACTCCTCGGCGATGGTCATCGCGCCGGGCTCCTGATGCGCCAATTCATTGAAACTGCGGATAAAATCGATGGCTTCCAGATTCTCCCGACCACCGTACTTGTTGGGGAGCCATTCGCCCGGCTGGCGCGAATAATCGCGATAAAGCATGGAGGCGACGGCATCGACGCGCAGGCCGTCGATATGAAATTCCTTCAGCCAGTAGAGCGCGTTCGAGAGCAGGAAATCGCGCACTTCGTTGCGGCCGAAGTTGAAGATTAGAGTGCCCCAATCGCGATGCTCGCCTTCGCGGGGATCCTGATGTTCATAGAGCGGAGTGCCGTCGAAGCGAAACAATCCGTGTGCGTCGCGGGGAAAATGCGCGGGGACCCAATCGAGAATCACGCCAATGCCGGCCTGATGGCAGGAATCGACGAAATATCGAAAATCGTCGGGCGTGCCGAAGCGCGAGGTGGGCGCGAAATATCCGGTGACCTGGTAGCCCCAGGAGCCGGAGAAAGGATGCTCCATCACGGGCATCAATTCGAGATGGGTGTAGCCCATGTGCTGGGCATACTCGACCAGATTGTGGGCGAATTCGTTATATGTGAGCGGTCGATCCCCGGGTCCGCGCATCCACGACTCCAGATGGACTTCATAAATCGAGACGGCCTCGTGAAGCCACTGGCGCTGAGGGCGCGCCGTCATCCAGGTTTCGTCGGCCCAGGTGTAATTCGACAGGCCCCAGACGATGGATGCAGTTTTCGGAGGCAGTTCGGCGTAGAAGCCGTAGGGGTCGCACTTGAACTGCTCCGAGCCGTTCTTCGAGAGCACCGAGTATTTGTAGTGATCGCCTTCTCCGAGCGCGGGCATAAAGATTTCCCAGATGCCTCCATCGCGGAGACGCATGGGATGGCGGGTGCGATCCCAACCGTTGAAATCGCCGAGCAGGCTGACGACTTGCGCGTTGGGTGCCCAGACCGCGAAGCGCACACCGGCGACGTCTTCGGAGACTACGGGATGCGCGCCCAGCGTTCGGTAGCTTTCGTGATTGGTGCCTTCGCCGTGCAAGTGCAGCTCGAAGGCGGTCAGCAGGGGAGGGAAGCAGTAGGGATCGTCGAATTCAAGAGATTCGCCGGAGTAGAGTTTAATGCGGATGCGATAGTGCTTGGGGGGCGCGTCTAAGATCGCGAGATAGAAGCCGGAGGGGTGGGTGCACTCCATCTTTATGGCTTTGCCGCCGGTCTCATTGATAACGACGAGCGAGGCTTCGGCGGCTTGGGGCAGCCATGCGCGGACCTCCAATTCGTGCGGACCGAGTACGGCAAACGGGTCATGATGGCGGCCTTCTACAATCGCTTCAAGCTCGGAAGCATGCATCACAGTTAGTATGTCATTGGTCGGCGTCACGAGGATTGCGGAGGGCGAGAAGAATGAGGACGGGGCGAAAAATGGGGACAGACAGCTCTGTCCACTGGCGTCGGGAGTGAGGGGCTTTGCGAAGATCGTTGCGCCTGGGACAGAGAAGTCTGTCCCTATTTTTCGCGGTGTCGTAAACAGTCGGATAAGCGCGATGGGACTGCAGGCTATCATGTCAGCAATGGGGCCTGTTGCCGAGCTGCATTTGCATCTGGAAGGGTCGGTCGAGGTGGAGACTTTTCTGGAGCTCGATCCGGCGCTGACGCGCGAGGAGATCGCGAGGGCGACGGCTTACATCGATTTCGAGGGATTTATCCAGAGCTATATTTGGGTGAACAAGAAACTGCAATCGCCCGGTCATTACGCGCTGGCGGCGCGGCGGTTGTTCGAAAGGCTTGCCGCAGAAGGAGTTGTGTACGCCGAAGTAACCATTTCGGCGGGCGTGATTCTGTGGAAGCAGCAGGATTTCCTGCCGATCTACGAGGCTGTGCAGCGCGAGGCGTGCTTGAGCAAAATTAGAGTGCGCTGGATTCTCGATGCCACGCGGCAGTTCGGGGTGCATGCAGCCAAGCCGGTTTTCGATCTGGCGGCGGAGCTGGTGAATCAGGGTGTGGTCGCAATCGGGCTCGGTGGTTTCGAGGGGGGTGGTCCGGCGCGGTGGTACGCGGACCTCTTCAAGGAAGCGCGCGACCGCGGGCTGCGTCTGGTGTGCCACGCGGGCGAGACGACGGATGCGGGGAGCGTGTGGGAAGCGCTCGAGATTGGGGCGGAGCGGATCGGGCACGGGATTCGTGCGATTGACGATCCTTTATTGGTGGCGCATCTGAAAGAGAAAAATATTCCGCTGGAGATTTGTATTACGAGCAACGTGCGGACGGGGGCGGTGGGGTCGATGAAGGATCATCCGGTGCGGAGATTGTATGACGCGGGGGTGCCGATTATTTTGAATACCGACGATCCGGCGCTGTTCGGTTGCACGCTGACTAGCGAGTATGAGGTGGCTCGGCGGGAGTTTGGGTTTACGGAGGAGGAGATTGAGGGGTTGGTGAGGAATAGTTTTTCGTTTGCGTTTGACGGAGGGCGCTAGATCGTTACTATCTACGTCGACACGACTGTCGAAGCGGCACGCCTGGAGGCGCGCGCCACAAAGCCTTGCCAGGAATTGCGATAGGGGGAGCGGCGGCGAGAGGGCCATGCTAACGAATTCGCTGAGACAGGCCA
>PNAJ01000122.1 GCA_003170295.1 Bryobacterales bacterium
GCTTTAGCGGCTTAGTTCAATGCCCATTAAAAGGACTGAAAAATGAACGATTTAGTTGTGCTGCAGAAGATCGCGCACTGGCAGAAATTAAAAGGAATGGTGCTCGACAGCGTCTCCTCGCCGATTACAAAACGTGTGTACAACATGGCGCTGAACGAGTTTATGCACTGGTTCCAGCAGGCGCCGCGGCCCGGCTTCACCAAAGCCACCGTTAGCGCGTGGCGGGTATCGCTGGAAGAACGTCGCCTTGGGTCATCCTCCATCATTATTAGAATGTCTGCGATTCGCAAGCTGGCGGCGGAGGCTGCGGACAACGGGCTGCTCGCGCCGAAACTGGCCCAGGGGATCAGCCGCGTGAAAAGCGTGAAATCGACTGGTATTCGCGTTGGGAACTGGCTGTCGCAGCGACAGGCGCAGGCACTCCTGAGCGCCCCGGACATTACGACGATGAGTGGGCTGCGCGACCGGGCCATCCTCGCCGTTCTTCTCGGCTGCGGACTGCGGCGCTCGGAAGTCGCGGCGCTGACATTCGCGCACGTCCAGCAACGTGACGGGCGCTGGTGCATCGTCGATCTCGTCGGGAAGCACGGACGCGTGCGGACCGCGCCGACGCCGGCGTGGGTGAAAGTAGCGATTGACGCTTGGACTTCGGCGTCTGGTGTCGCCGCCGGCAGCGTGTTCCGGGCAGTGAATCGCCGCGGAGCCGTTACTGGCGAGCGCCTGGGCGAAAAGGTCGTCTGGCAGATGCTCCGAAGGTACGCAGCCGAGGTCGGCGTTCCCGGTATCGCGCCCCACGACCTGCGACGCACCTGCGCAAAGCTGTGTCGAGCGGCGGGCGGCGAGCTTGAACAGATTCAGTTGTTACTCGGTCACGCCTCCGTCCAAACCACGGAGCGTTATCTCGGAACTAGACAGGATCTCGTCCATGCGCCAAATGATGCGATTAGGCTGAGAGTCGCGGTCTAGGCAGAGGTGCCGATGGACGGAGCCAAATCAGCCGCGCGGAGAATTGGGCTTCTGTTCTCTTGGTCCGGTTTGGGAGTACCCTGAGGGGGTATTCGTCCAATGTCAGGTCATATCACTCGGCGGCTGAAACCAGAAGAAGAGGAAATCCTTCGCAAACGCGAGGAGTTGGGCGCAATCCGCGCAACTCTCGCGGAGCGCGAATTAGAGCTGGTCGATTTTCGCAGTCAACTTGCAGCTTTTGAGGGAAGCTACTTGCGGGAGGTTGGCGCGCTCTACGCCGAACTGGATGAATGGATGGCGCGAATCTCGGAGTTGCACGCGCGGCTTGATCCTTCCGCTTCTGCGAAGGAGCAGGCGCAGAAGGCCCGCGAACAGGCACGCCAGACGTATGAGGAGGCGCACGGCAAGGCATCTGAAGCTCGCGACTTCACCCCGTCGCCCGAACTCAAAAGTCTGTTCCGCGAGGTCGCCAAGCGCATCCATCCCGACTTTCGCCGGATTCCGCCGACCTGGAGCGGCGCACACGGTTCATGGCTGAGGCCAACCGCGCCTATGAAGCGGGTGACGCCGAGGCCCTCCAGCGTATTCTCGACGAATACGAGGACGGCGCAGACGCCGTGGAGGGCGAGGGGATCGGCGCCGAACTGATCCGCATCATCCGTCAAATAAGCATGGCGAGAGCTCGGGTTGCGGCTATTGAACAGGAAATGGCGACGCTGCGACAAAGCGAAATCGCTCTGCTCAAGAAGCAGGCCGAAGAAAGAGAGCTAGAGGGTCGCGACTTGCTAGGGGAGTTAGCGACTGACGTTCGAGAACAAATTGAGCAGGCCAAGCGCGAACACGAGGCACTTTTCCAACAAGTGGGCAAGTAGATATGAGCGATGAATCTCAACTCCAGACCATAACGAAGGATGCGGATTCGTCACTGATTATCTTGTCGGCACAATCCGGTCTAATCGCACGCGGTCGGCGGGATGCGGTGATGCGTGCCGCCACCGTGGAGGGCGACCCAGAGGAGGTGCGGTCGGGTATGTTCTCCGGTTGGCACGCCTGGGATGACGTGGGCGACCGATCGATTGAGGACGTGCGGGCAGACGCGGAGAGGGACGACGCGCGGCATCAGAATATCTTGGCCTTCCACTACCTGTTTGGGGCGCGCCGAGACCTGACTGAGGCCGCTCGGTGGTATGGGAAGGCTGCCGACCAAGGCTACGCGCGGGCGCAGTTCAACCTCGGTTGGATGTTCGACAACAAATACTTATGTGCGCTCGGGATGGAGCAGGACTACGTTGCGGCAGCCTCATGGTATCGCAAGGCCGCCGATCAGGGTCTTGCTGCCGCACAGTTCAACCTCGGCACAATGTACGACACCGGTGAAGGTGTGCCGCTAGATTATGCTGAGGCAGTTAAGTGGTATCGCAATGCCGCCGACCAGGGCCTTGACAAGGCCCAGTTCAACCTTGGATTGAAGTACAACAAGGGCCAAAGTTTGGCCCGAGACTTCGGCGAGGCGGCCAAGTGGTATCGGGAGGCCGCTAACAAGGGCTTGGCTCCTGCACAGTTCAACCTAGGACTCAAGTACGAAAATGGGCAAGGTGTAGCGCGGGAATGCGTCGAAGCGTATATGTGGATGACTCTGGCGATAGCGCACGCTAACGACGAAGATGCACAGAGGTACGCCGCTGGACGCGATAGGTTAGTCGCCAAGATGAGCTCCGCCCAGATTGCAGAGGCGCAGTTGCTTGCTGCTCGCTGGTACCGCAATGCCGCTGACCAGGGTAGCCTCGTGGCGCAATTTAGACTCAGCGCTCTGTACGAAAGTGGGGAAGGAGTGCTGCAGGATTACATTCAGGCGTATATGTGGATTAGTCTCGCGATTTCACGACTTCAAACTCCCGAGTACGCCGCGATGAGAGAGAATGTTGCCGCGAAAATGAGCTCAGCACAGATCGCCGAGGCGCAGCGCCTCGCTCGGGAGTGGAAATCGGTGGCCAAGGATAATGGGTAGTTTTCAGTGAAGGACGAATCCCAACTCCAGGTCACGCGAACCGATGGCGATTCTTCGCTCACCGTCTCGAGGGAAAGCTCACGCCTGATCGCACGAGGTCGGATGGATGCGGTGACCCTGGCCGCCCGGATCTCCCAGTCGTCGGGCGCAACGGTAAAGATTTCGGTCTGCGAAGGGGTCTGTAACAAGTGCGGCGAGCGCAAGGACCTGGTCCTCTTTGATTGCGTCTGCGGGAGTTGCCGTGATAGCCTCGACACGGAATTGGCCGACGCCACCGCGACTGATTGGGTGCTTGTAGCGACGGAGGGGCCGGATTCATTCAACCGGCAAATATCTAAGGCATTAGCGGCTAAAGGTAAGGCCCCACGGCCCGATAGGCTCGTTCGATACGCTTGCCGAAACACAACTTATACCCAGATGAAGGCACTCTGGGCAACCTGCAACTTGTCCGACCTAATCGCAGCGGCCGCAACCCCAGAGGATTACGCAGAGATGAAATTGATCAGTGCGAGGTTCAAGCGCCCAGACAAGGCGGCCGGTGACGACATCGCAGTGGGCACTTTCGGAGGCCTGCCGCGCTCAAGACTGGTTTTCATTCGACCAGCCGGTCCGATAGAAATTGCCGAGCACGACGAAAAGCAACGCTGGTACAGAGATGTCTACGATGCTGCATTGCTCAAACTGCCGCCTGACGAGCGCCAGGCGTTTGCTGAAAAACTGTCTGCTGGGAGGACACTCCATGACCAAATTCTTTGGGATCGTTGGGATCTGGCCGTGCGCGATGCTGTGGTAGCGACGAAGTGCCCCTTCCGAATCCATCCGACTGATTGGTGGCGCTTGCCTGGCCACCGTTTTTTCTCATCAGCATAAAGTTCCTCAGTTGTGCCGGGACCGGGAAGCCAGGCCTTGGTCTTCGGAGGCGCCAACCCAGGGCGACGCGCCCCACGCGTGGCGGAGTCGGCACTATTCACCGGACCTCAGCCCGAGCTACTTTCAATCCTCTTTAAGTAAGTGGAGTAGCCTGATCGCCTCGGGGTCGTCCTTCCAGCCGCGCACCAACTCCAGCCGCGCCGTCCGACGTACGTGGATGGATTCGTCGTATCGAGCGCGTTCCTTCAGGACGCGCGGCGTTTCAGGATCGTCCTTCCAGCCGCGCACCAGTTCCTCGATCATCGTTTTGCGCAGAAACCAATCCATCTTGGAGCGGACCAGTTCCTTGACGATGGGCAGCGTTTCTGGATCCTCCTTCCAGTCACGTACCAAACCCAGGGCCGCCCACCTCCGAACCTGATAGTGTTCATCGGACTGGGCGCGATCTTTAAGGATTCGGAGAGCTTCGGGTTGATCCTTCCATCCGCGCCCCAATACTATGACCACCCCCTGCCGAACCTGCCAATTTTCATCGGAGCGGGCGAGTTCCTTGAGGAGGGGCAAGGTGTCGGGATCGTCTTTCCATCCGCGCGCTAGCTCCTGAAAGGCCCCGATCCGTGCGCCGTGATGTTCGGAGCGGGCGAGTTCCTTGAGGAGGGGCAAGGTGTCAGGATCGTCTTTCCATCCGCGCGCTAACTCCAGAACCGCCCCGGCCCGTGCGGTGTCATCTTTATCGGAGCGGGCGAGTTCCTTGAGGAGGGGCAAGGTGTCGGGATCGTCTTTCCATCCGCGCGCTAACTCCTGTAGCGCCGCCCCCCGCACTTCGGCGGCTTCATCGGAGCGGACGCGTTCTTTGAGCCAGGTCAAAGTCTCGGGATGCTCCTTCCAGCCGAGCACAAGTTCCTTGATCGCTGGCCATTGTTTATCCGAGCGGACACAATCCTTGAGGAACGACAGAGTTTCGGGATCGTCCTTCCAGCCTCGCGCCAGTTCCTGTAGCGCCGCCGTCCGCCCGTTGAAATCTTTTGCTGAGCGGGCGCATCGCTCGAGTATAGGCAAGGTGTCGGCGTCGTTCCTCCAATGGCGCGCGAGCTCCCGAATTGCAAACGATCCGCCGCGCTCATCTAAAGCACGCTCCTTGAGGATTGCCAACGTTTCGGCGTGGTCGTTCCAGCCGCGGAGAAGCTCCTGGATCGCCGCTGTCCGCACAGCGTTATCTTCATCGCGGGCGCGATCTCTGAGGATGGAAAGGGTCTCCGGATGGTCCTTCCAGACGCGTGCCAGTTCCTCGACCGCCGCCATCCGGACAGTCCCGTCGTTGTCGGCTAGCGCCGCTGAGCTTAACCAGGCACGCGTGTTTTCGGATCGCCACACCTGAGCAATGAGTCCTACCGCCTTTTTCCTTGTGGGGGCGGCTTCGGCGTCCATCTCCCGTTGATCAAGATAGTAAGGGGGTGCATACCGGATCACGTGCTCAATGAATTTCCGTCGTAGCGCCTCGCCCGTCTTCTGTATTGCTGGGCGATTGCGGACCTCGCTCAAACAGCCGGCAGCCAGCATCAAATTGGCCAGCTTCTCATGAGCGCCGTCTTGCTCCATCAGGAAGAGGATCAGCTCTTCGGCCTGCTTCTCGCCGACCATTCCCGCGATCAGGCGTAGGACCTCATGCCATGTTTCATCTTTCCAATGTGCTCCGAACACATCGTGCTTCAGCTGATCGAACGTCAAGGTCTGTTTCTTCTGAAACAAATCCACGAACCACGACGCGCAGAAGTATTCGAGAAAGGTGCGGTGCACAAACGAGAAGTGATCTGCACCAGCGAAGCAGAGGATGAAATTACGTTCGGTCAACTGCTTCACGAGTGAGGTTGCTGTTCCGTAGGGATCGGAGACGCCAAGGTTCCCCAAGAACGTGCGGAAGATTTCAACCAAGCGAGCACGGTCAATCAAGTTTCCGGCAAGGCCGCTTTCGCCCTGTTGCATGATGCCCGCGAGTTCCCGCAGAAGCTCTTCTTTTTCCTGCCGCGCGAAGTTATCCGCCAGGTAGCGACTTGCGTCCCAGTCATGGAGGAGGACCCGACTGGCTTGGGAGTAAAGTTCCACGCGATCGCGGGGCAGTTCCTGACTCCGATTGAGGATCGCCATCATGGTGAGCAGCAGCGGATTACCGGCAAGCTCGCGGACGGCGCGAGAATCCCTAAGTGCCCGCTCCAACTGGCCTACCAGACGCTTGCGTTCCTCTGCATGATCTTCGGCCTCATCATGCCACTTGCTCAGGAACTCGGATACCTGCGTGTCGTCGAAATCCTCTAGTCTCATGTCCCAGAAA
>PNAJ01000112.1 GCA_003170295.1 Bryobacterales bacterium
AACCATTGGGACAGGAGACTAGTTTCGAAGCAACGCAGCACCGTGGGTTTCACGATTCCCCAATTGTATCCGGCGGTGAACCCCGACAACCTGGTTCCCGCGGCGACCTTCGGCGTGAGCAACTCCGCCAATCCAACGTATACGGCGCGCTTTCCCTTGCAGGGCGTGGAGAACACCTTCAACTGGACCGCCAGCGTGACCAAGATCGTGGGTGGACACACGTTCAAGGCCGGCTTATATCCGGAACACTGGCTCGCGATGAAGGGTCTGAATGCCTCCAATTTCGCGGGCACCATGGTTTTCAGCCAGGACAGCACCAATCCTATCGATACCGGTTACGCCTATAGCAATGCGTTGCTGGGCGTTCTCGATACCTACACCGAATCCACCACTCGGCAGCCGCAGTACGAGCTCAACACTACGTTCGAATGGTTCGTGCAGGATACCTGGAAAGTCAATCACAGGCTTACTATCGACTACGGCCTGCGTTTCGGCTATGGCACGCCTTGGCACAATAACCACGCCATGGAAGCCGGGTTCGTTCCCTCCACCTGGAATCCAAACCAGGTGGTGAAGCTGGTCCAGCCGACGCTAGTGGGCGGAAAGCGCGTGGGGCTCGATCCGTACACCGGGGCCATTCTTCCCGCGGTGACCATTGGCGCGATTGCGCCCGAAGCTCCTAATCCGATTAACGGCATTGTCGACCGGCAGACCAATCCCGCTTATCCGCAGGGCCTGCGCGTGACGGGCGGCGTCAAAGCCGCGCCGCGTCTCGGCTTCGCATACGATCCGTTCGGCAAAGGGAAGACGGTGATTCGCGCCGGAGGAGGAATCTTCTACGATTTCCACGAGGTCGACAACTACGGCTACGGAATCGAATACACGCCGCCGCTGCAGTACAATCCGACGCAGTATTACACCACCGTGAGCCAACTGGCGGGCACACAGGCTTACAATTTTCCCAATAACCTCGTGGGGTTCTCGCCCAACCGTCCCATCCAGAAGACTTACAACTTCAGCTTCGGGGTGCAGCAGGATTTGGGCTTCGGGACCATGCTTGACGTCGCTTATGTGGGCGCTTTGGGGCGCGATCTGATCGAGAGCGAAAACCTGAACTCGACGCCGCTGGGCACCAACTGGCAACCGTCGAGCCTGGATGCGACCAACGGCAACAAGGTTTTCCCGTCGCAGTTCCTGCGTCCTTACCTGGGCTACGGCAATATCACATATTACTGGTACGGCGCCAATTCGAATTACCATTCCTTGCAAACCGCAGTGCGCCGGCGTTACAAGAACAACATCACTTACGGCGCGATATGGACATATTCGAAAGCCATGGATTATGCCGACAGTGAGACCACCAGCGCCACGACCACGGTCAGCTCGCTGATCAATCCCAAGGTCTGGAACTACGGTGAGGCAGGTTTCGATCACACTCACATATTCCGCGTCTACTGGAGCTACAAGCTGCCGAACGCGAGCCGGCTGGTGAACGACAGATTCGTGAGAGGGGTGTTCGATAACTGGTAGGTGTCGGGTATCTACACCGCGCAGAGCGGAGCGCCCCTCGGCGTAACGTACGGATTCTCGCCGACGCAGGACATCACCGGTTCGACGGATTCCGGACGCGTGACCATCCTCGGAAATCCGCAACAGACCAATCGAGCTACGCTGCAGGCCTTTAATACCGCGGCAATCGGCGCGCCGCCTGTCGCTGCGTGCGAAGTGGCGAATCCGTCGTTTGGCTGCTGGGGCAACGCCAACAAAGACGTGTTCCGCGGGCCGGGAATCAACAATTGGGATACGTCGCTGTTTAAGAATATGCCGTTCGTCGAAGGCCGAGTGCGCGCACAATTACGCGTGGAAGCGTACAACGTGTTCAATCACACTCAGTTCACTTAGCGTGGGCACAGCGGCGACGTTTAGCGCCGCTGGGGTGCAAACCAACGGCACTTTCGGAACGTACACGGCCGCGGCGAATGGGCGGCAGTTGCAGTTGGCGCTTCGAATCATGTTCTAGGTGGCCCGTTAGAACCGTATCGTCGCTCCCACCTGCAATACTCGCGCTGTGGACGTTGTGCCAGTGATCACGCTGTAGCCGTTGTAGCTCCTGACGGAGCCGTTCGCGTTCAATGTGGGCGCTGCCCAAGTGGTTCCCGGGTTCGAGAACGAAGGTGTATTGGTCAGGTTGAAGGCTTCCCCAATGAACTGCAACCTGAGCTTCTCTCTGATAGAGAAGGTGCGGGCGACACTCGCGTTCCAGTTGAACACGCCGGGGCCGCGCAGTATGTTCCGTCCGCTAGTCCCTAACCGTGCCGTTGTGACGGGGCCGAAAGCGGTGCCGTCGAAATAGGGCGTATTGGCGTCATGGCCGCCGAAAATCGAGACCACCGGATTCAACTGGTCCGCGGACTGCGTCTGGCCCGCGCGTTCAAGGAACTGGATGAGGTGCCAACCGAGAAAGGCAGGCCGCTATATTTACTTACCGTGCCCCCTAATTGGAATCCGCCGAAGATCTGCGCCGCGACACCGTGATTGAGCATGGTGTGCCCTTTCCCAAACGGGAGCATGTACACGTAATAAATCTGGATTGTATGCGTACGGTCGAAACCGGCAAGGCCCTTGTTGAGGCTGAAGGACTCCGGATAAGCGCGGAACAACGGCGAATCGCCGCTATCGCCGGTGTTGAGAGCCTTCGAAAAAGTGTAGCTGGCGCCGACTAGAGATGTGCCGATGCGCTTCCGCAATCTTGCTTGCAAGGCATTGTACTTGAGGCTGCCGAAGGGCTCATAGGAGTTCATATCGCTGGTGATATAGGGATAGAGCTGGCGTCCGGCGGTGCCCGTGCCAGGCGCCGATCCATTAATGTTGACGGCCATCATCGTATGAACGGCATGGGTTCCTACATATCCCGCCTCCGCCGTGAGGGTCGGAGAAAATTCATGCTGGATGAAGAAGTTCCAGCTCTGGATATAGCCGCGATTCATATTCTGCGGGAACGTCACGGTGCCGGTGCTCGGCAAATATGTGCTGGGCGACGCGGTCGGCGAGGGTTTGAGAATGCCGACTGAGATGTCCGGGTAAGACGGCGGCAGGATGCCGTTTCGCAACGATACTTGAGGAATACCCGCATAGGTAACGAACTGATAGGTGTTGAGAGGGCTGTAGTCCTGATTGATCACCGATGGGAACGCGTTCCGTTGGTTGCGCATATTGTCAGGGTCGACGGTGATTCCGTAGCCCGTGCGGACAACGGTTTTCGTCCCGAGTCGATAGGCGATTCCGAGACGTGGGGCGAAATTTTTCTTGTTGGCGCTGGCGCCGGTGTCCCACGGGACGCCGCCCTCGCCACCGATCAAAATGTTGTCGGTCGCGGGATCGAAGCGGACGGCGCCATAGTTATCGTGCGAGAAGATCGGATAGTATTCCCAGCGAAGGCCGTAGTTGACGGTCAGCTTACTGTTGACTTGCCACTGATCGCGGGCGTATAGTCCCCAGTCGGAAAACCGCAGTGCGTTGGGATTTTGAAACTGGGTGATTTTCCCCACATGAGATGGGAAGCCGAGAAGGAATTGAGCCCATGAGTTCACAGGAGTATTTACCACTGGGCCGCCCTTCAAAGCAGTCAGGGTACCGTCGAATCCAAACGTCCCGCGAGCGGTGCCGAAGGTTCCGCCTTGAGGCTGGAAATGGTTCAGCGCGTACTTGTCGTAGGCGAAACCGAAGCGCAGCGAGTGCGCTCCCTTGATCTTGCTTACGTTGATGCTGGAGGTGTACTGATTGTCTCGAAACAGGAACGGACTGCCGGTATTGGTATTGCCGATGTTTGCGACGCCGCTGACTTGGAATGCGGGAATACCGTAGTAATTCGGGCCAATCCCATTCGTGCCGGGGATTTTCAGCACATCCAATCCGTAATCCTTGTCTTGCGGGTCGCCGTCGGCGCCGATGTTCTGGCGCGTATAACCGACGTTGGCATCCACCAAGAAGGTCGGCGATAGAGTGTAGGTGAAACCGGCCGCCGAGGTCTGCACACGTCCGCCGGCATGACCGGGATTGCCTCCGCTAAACGCGTCGCCTCCCGCCGGGCCTAGAATCAGCGGAGCGAAAATGTCCATCGGCGACAGGCTGTAGCGGCCCCAGATCATGGATTTCTCGTTGGGATTGTAGTTGACCTTGAAGTCCCAGTTGTCGCGGTTGTAGGTCGTGTTGCCGTAGGCGTCGTAATTGGTGGTCTGTTGATTCCTGGTCAGAGCGGGCAAAAGGCCTCCCAGAGTGGCGGCGGCAGGATCGATCCGGTTGGTGGGAACGATATTTCCAGCGAACGGGGTACGGCCCGTCCCGTCGGCGTTACCCGTCAGAGGATCGTAGACGGTTCCGTTGGTGGCGCTGAAGTCGCCGGTGCGCATCGCCGCGGTGGGCAGGGTCAAATTTGGGGTCGATGCATATTGCCTGCGCTTGGTGCCCTGGAAGTCGAGGAAGAAGAATAGCTTGTTCCGGCCGTTGTAGATCTTCGGAAGCAGCACTGGCCCGCCCAACGCGAATCCGTACTGGTTGAAGATATTCTTGCTCAGGGGACTGGTATGGCTGAAGTAATTCACCGCGACCATGTCGTTATTCTGATTGCGCTCGAACATGACTCCATGGAACTGGTTGGTTCCCGACTTAATCGTGACGTTGACCGCGGCTCCACCCGCCGCACCCTGCTCGGCATCGAAGGAGTTGGTGCTCACGTTGACGGTTTGAATGGCTTCGGAAGGCGGCACGTAAGCGATATTCACCGGCAGCCACGGGTAAGAGACCGTAGCACCGTCGAGTTTCGTGCTGTTGCCGGTGGAAGATACACCGTTCATGAACAAGGTCTGGGCGCGCTGCGGATTGCCGGCCTCCGAATTGGCTTCAATCGTCGCGGGTATGCCGGCGCCTGGAATCAGAAAAAGAAGGCTCTGAAAATTCTTGCCTTCGCCGCCGTTATACGGAAGCTCTTCCACTTCTTGAGAGGAGATCTCGGCATGGACATCGGCTTTGTCGGTTTGGAGAACGGCAGCGTCGGCGATGACTTCTACTGTTTCGCTCGCTTGAGCGATCTGAAGTTGGATGTCGACGCGCCGGATCTCATTTGCGTTTACCTGGACGTTATTCTCGACGACTTTTCGGAACGAAGTGGCGGTGATGGTGACTTTGTAGAAGCCGAACTGCAGGTTGTTGAACAGATATGCGCCGCGATCATCGGTCGTGGCCTGCCGGGCAACTCCAGTGCCGGTGTTCACCGCCTCAACTCTTACGTTCGGAATGGCTGCGCCGTGAGGATCGGTCACGTTGCCGGTAAGCGAACCATAGAGCACTTGGGCATTGCTGAAACGGCAAGCCGCCAACAGCATTAAAACCGCTACGGAGCAGCGGATCATACAGAGATTCCGTCGAAGCATATTCTCTCCCCTCCAAAGTCGCCAACTGTTAGTTCGACAGTCAAACTATATATACATAGCAAGATCTAAAGTCAAGCCTGTGCGAGGATTCAGGGAACCTTCCCCCTCGACAGAAGCCCTTCTGAGGAGATATTGTTGTACGGGAGAACTAATCGTGCGCATCCGCGATATTCGCGCGACAACGGTTACGGTGCCGCTCGAGGCGCCTCTGCGACATGCCAACGGCTGTCATTGGGGTCGCTTTGTTCGCACCATCGTTGAAGTGGAAGCCGACAACGGACTGGTCGGTTTGGGAGAAATGGGCGGAGGCGGCGAATCGGCGGAGGCCATGTTTCGCGCAATGAAATCGTATCTAGTGGGGCACGATCCAGCGCGTCTCGAAGAGATGCGGTTCCTCATTGCGAATCCCACGGCATCGCTTTATAACAATCGCACTCAGGTTTTAGCGGCGCTCGAATTCGCGTGCCTCGATCTGTTGGGGCAGCAGTGGGGCGTGCCGGTCTGCGACATTCTGGGAGGTCGCTTGCGCGATCGCGTTCCCTTCGCTGCTTATTGTTTTTTCCGTTATCCAAATCCGCGGAACGGGACGAGCGAGACCCGCACGGTAGATCAAATGATCGAACATGCGCGCGCGCTCAAGAATCGATTCGGCTTTCAGACCCATAAACTCAAGGCCGGCGTCTTCCCTCCGGACTATGAGCTCGAAGTCTATCGCGCGCTGGGAGCGGCGTTCCCCAAAGATTCCCTGCGATTCGATCCGAATGGCGTCTGGTCGACGGAGCAGGCGATTCGTTTCGGACAGGCAATCGAAGGCATGCGTAACGACTATCTGGAAGATCCCGTATACGGACTAAACGGCATGCGTCGCACGCGTGAAATGGTGCGGATTCCTCTGGCTACGAATACGGTCGTGGTGAATTTCGAGCAACTTGCCGCTAATGTGCTCGACACCGCTGTGGATGTCATTCTGCTCGATACGACGTTTTGGGGAGGCATCCGGGCGTGCGTGAAGGCTGCTGGGGTTTGCGAAACTTTTCAGCTGGGCGTTGCCGTTCACTCCTCCGGCGAGTTGGGGATTCAACTGGCGACCATGCTGCACTTAGGCGCCGTATTGCCCAATCTTTCGTTCGCGGCCGATGCTCATTATCATCATTTGACGGATGACATTATTGAAGGCGGCCTGATGCAATACGAAGGCGGTTCGATCGCCGTGCCGGATAAACCCGGCCTCGGAGTGACTCTTAATCGCGCAAAATTGCTCGAATATGCCGACTTATATCGCCGTTTAGGGCCTTATCCGTACGATAAAGATCCAGGGCGGCCGCAATGGACTCCCATCGTCCCGAACGATCGATGGGCGGATCCGAATGAGGATCGGGTCGTCGACGTCCCATATTAAAATGCTTCAGTGCCTTAGTTTAGAGAATCGCGTCGGCGTGGTTATTGGGGGCACGTCCGGTATCGGCCGCGCGATTGCGATCGGTCTTGCCGAACAGGGCGCCAATGTGGTCCCCACCGGCCGGCGCGAGAGTCATATCGAGGAAGTATGTAGCGCGGTCGAAGCGGTGGGCAGGGACACTCTTCGGCAGGTCACCGATGTTACCGATCGGCGCTCGATTGACGTCCTTCGGGATGCTGTCTTAAAAACATTCGGGCGCGTGGACATACTGGTGAACGCGGCCGGGTTCACGTTCAGACAGCCGACAGTCAAGATATGCGAAGAACAATGGTCGGGGATTTTTGACACTAATCTAACAGGCGTTTTGCGCGCATGCCAGTCCTTTCACGAAGCGCTAAAAACCGGCGGCAAGGGCCGAATCATTAATATCGTGTCGCTAGGATCGTTTTTAGCGTTTCACGAAGTGGCCGCCTATTGTGCGACCAAAACGGCGTTGTTATCGCTCACGCGAAGCCTGGCTTGCGAGTGGGCGCAGGACGGGATTTGCGTCAACGCGATTGCTCCCGGCATTTTTCCGACTGAAATGAACCATGAAATTATCAACGGGACTCCTCGGGGGCGGGAACTGCTGACGCGGACGCCGATGCGGCGTTTTGGCAATCCGGAGGAGTTGGTGGGCGCCGCCATTTTGCTTGCTTCCGATGGGGCGAGTTTCTTGACTGGACAGTGCATCGCGGTCGATGGGGGCTTTCTGGCTTCGGGCGTGAATTCATGAGCAAACTTATTTGCGGCCTTTTCATGATGATCGGTCTTCGGGCTGAAACCGGGCCCGACGCCTGGCTGCGTTACGCGGCTCGCGATGTGGAAGGTATTCCCGGCGTAGTCGTAACGCTCGGTAACTCCGAAGTGATCGGAAGCGCGCGGCAGGAATTGCTGCGAGGTGTGCGCGGCATGACAGGCAAAACGCTGCGAGTGGAATCCACTGTCCCGATGGAGAGCTCGATTGTAATCGGCACTCTCCTCGCGCAGGTTGCTTCGCCCTGGCATCTCTCGGCGAATCTGGGTGCGGATGGGTATTGGCTGAAAGGGGTCGTTAAGGATGGAGTCCCGCACATCATTATCACGGGATCGAACGATCGCGGCGTTCTCTATGGTGTATTCGCACTGTTGCGAAAAATGGCGTTGGGGCAGAGTCTTCGCGATCTCGACGAGCAGGAATCGCCGTACGCCCCGGTTCGCTGGGTGAATGAATGGAACAACCTGGATGGATCGATTGAGCGCGGGTATGGAGGCCTGTCCATTTTCTGGGAGGGGCTTCACGCCCGAACCGATTTAAGCCGGGTCCAGGATTATGGTCGTTTGCTGGCATCCTTGGGAATTAATGGCTGCGCGATCAATAACGTAAATGCCAATCCAAAGATGCTGACTTCCGAATTCATGCCCCAAATCGCATCGATTGCCGCGGCGCTGCGGCCGTGGGGCGTGCAGACTGTCGTATCGATCGACTTCGGGAGTCCAAAAACGATGGGAGGCCTCGATACCTTCGATCCGCTCGATCCGCGCGTCGCCGCTTGGTGGGTGTCGAAGATGGATGAACTCTATGCGGCGGTTCCCGACTTGGGCGGAGTCGTGATGAAGGCGGATTCGGAGGGCCGCGCGGGGCCTTCCGCCTACGGACGCACGCATGCCGACGCGGCCAATGTGGTCGCGCGAGCGCTCAAGCCGCATGGCGGGCTGATCTTCTACCGGGGCTTCGTTTATGACCATCACATGGATTGGAATAATCCGAAGAACGATCGCGCTCGTGCAGCGTATGACAATTTTCTGGAGCTCGATGGGAAATTCGACGACAACGTCGTGATTCAGATTAAGAATGGGCCTATCGACTTTCAAGTGCGGGAGCCGGCTTCGCCGCTGTTTGGGGCACTGGAAAAAACGAATCAGGCGCTGGAGCTGCAAATCACGCAGGAATACATGGGGCAGGGGCGTCACACGGTGTTCCTGGTGCCGCAGTGGAAAGAAGTTCTCGATTTCAATCTAGGAAACGCTACTGTCAAAGCACTTGCCGCGGGGAAGACCTACCATCGGCCAACCGGCGCGTTCATCGGCGTATCGAATGTGGGACTCGACGAGAGCTGGTATGGCAATCACCTTTCGCAGGCGAATCTTTATGGATTTGGGAGGCTCGCCTGGAATCCGGATTTGAGTGCACGGCAGATCGCGAACGAGTGGACGCAACTTACCTTCGGCAATAACCCGAATGTGACAGATGCCATCGTCAAGATGCAGCTCAGTTCGTGGCGAACCTACGAGAACTATACCGGACCATTGGGTCTGCAGACGCTTACCGATATCACCGGCAATCATTATGGGGTGAACGTAGAGGCATCGGAGCGCAACGGCTGGGGACAATGGCATCGCGCCGACGATAAAGGGGTCGGGATGGATCGAACTGCCGCAACCGGGACTGGGTACATCGGGCAGTATCGTCCCGAGGTGGCTGCCAGGTATGAGTCACTCGCCACTTGCCCCGACGACCTGCTCCTGTTTCTGCATCATGTGCCTTACAGCTATAAATTGCACTCAGGTAAGACGGTGATCCAGTACATCTACGATTCGCATTACGAGGGCGCTGAGGCGGTGGAGGGTTACGTGCGTGCGTGGAAAACACTGAAACGCGATATCGACGAGAGACGCTTCCGGGAAGTGCTGTATCAGCTTGAATACCAAGCGGGCCAGGCGCAAGTATGGCGCGATGCGGTGACGAGTTATTTCCTGCGCCTGTCCGGCATCGCGGATGAGAAGGGTCGCGTGGGGAATTATCCGGGACGGTATGAAGCGGAGGCAATGAAGCTGGAAGGTTATGCGGTGAAGCCAGTTATACCGTGGGAAGCGGCGTCGGGAGGCAAGGCCATCGAATGCGCGGCATCGCGATGTACGGCTAGCTTTCGTTACGAAGGCGCTGCTGGCTGGCGTACGATTCGCGTGCGGTACTTCGATCAGAACAACGGAGTCTCCCGATTCCGGCTTTTTGTCGGCGCTCAACTTGTCGATGAGTGGGTGGCCGACGATCATATGCCGACTCGCAAGGTCGACGGGTCTTCGTCCACGCGGCGCACTATTTCCGGCATTGCGCTGCGTATGGGTGATGAGATCCGCATTGAAGGGATCCCGGACGGCGGCGAAGCGGCGGCGATCGATTATATCGAAGTATTTTAGGTATTGTTGTACAGGTGAACTTAATAGCGGGGCGAACTTAATAGCAAATGATGCGCGCGATTCCAAGCAAGCGGATTCAAGTGGCCTCTAATGTTGGCGTCCGCGATACCAATAAGCGAGTGGTCCTGAACCTGATCCGCAAGAAACAACCGATTTCGCGGGCGGATCTGGCTCGGCTTTCCGGATTGCAGCGCAGCACGATCTCCCTGATTGTCGAGGATCTGATCGAAGGAGATTGGGTATTGGAAGGCCCCACGGGCCGTTTGCCGCGTGGGCGCCGACCGACGTTCTTGCGGCTGAACGACGATCGAGCGATCATCGGCGTCGATATTCGCCCTTTGCAAATTACGGTCGCGCTTTCGGATGTAAACGGGAAATTCTCATCGCAGGAAGCGATGCCCACGGCGCGAAATCCAAAAACCGCGGTGGATGAATTGATCGTGCGGATACAACGGCTGCTGCGCTCGTGTAGCGCCAGAAAGATTGAAGGGATCGGTATCAGCCTGCCGGGACGAGTGGAGCCGGGTTCCGGCCGTTTAGTTTTCGCACCAAACTTGGGATGGACGGATTATGACATCGCGCAAGCGGTGGAGAAGGCTACAGGATTCGACGTCGAGATGGAGAATGCGGCCAACGCTTGCGTGCTGGCGGCGGTTTGGTTCGATCATTTCGACAGCAGAAATATTGTTGTGGTCACTGTCTCCGAAGGTATCGGGGCGGGCGTATTGGTGAATGGACGTCTTGCGCGCGGCTTCAGTGGAATGGCGGGAGAGTTTGGGCACGTACCGCTTGACCCGGACGGGCCTCTTTGCAGTTGCGGAAGCCGAGGATGTTGGGAAGTATTCGCGTCCAATAGAGCTGCGCTGCGGTACTATTTCGAATCGAGCGCGAAATCGGAATTGAATTTCCAGGATCTGCTGAGCCTTGCCGACCAAGGAGACGGGCGGGCGGCCAAAGCGTTAGAGACGATGGCTCACTATCTGGGCCGAGGCATGCGCATGATTGTTGCCGGGTTGGATCCGGAACAAATCCTGGTGATTGGCGACCTGACCCGCTCCTGGCATCGATTCGGTCCAGTGATTCAGGCCGAGGTACAAGCGCAGGGTTTGCCGGGAGGCGTGGCGCCAAAGCTCGTCCCGGTCCATGAAGATGGGATGGCAAGGTTGCGCGGAACCGTCGCGTTGGTGTTGCAAAAGCATTTTGGAGTTGGCCCGGAGGTTATCGCATGACACGAACACGCTGGACACTATTGGCGCTCTTTTCCGCGAACGCGGCTATGAGCGCCTATCAGGTGGTCACGCTCACCGCCCAGGAGGATCATCAGCGGTTGATGGATCTGCTGCACATCTCATCGCTGCGGCGCGGGGCGGATGGCAGTCATCCCGAGGCGCCCAATTACGCCAATTACGATGAGTCCAAGGCCAATCCATATCCCGATCTTCCGGATCCTCTCGTTTTGAAGAGCGGGAAGAAGGTCACAACGGCGGCCACGTGGTGGAATCAGCGCCGCCCTGAGATCGTTGAAGATTTCGACCGTGAAATCTATGGACGGGTTCCAAAGATCGCGCCCGGCGTGAAATGGGAAGTAATCGGCACCACGAAAGATGTGAACGGCGACGTGCCCGTCATCACGAAGCAATTATTGGGGCATGTCGATAATTCCTCCTACCCGGAGATCAAGGTGGACATTCAACTGGCCTTGACCACTCCGGCGAACGCGCCTCAAAAAGTGCCTGTAATTATGGAATTTGGATTTCTCGGAGCCGGTCGAGGCGGCGGGCGCGGACCAGCGCCACCCGGACCGACCTGGCAACAGCAGGTCCTTGCCAAGGGCTGGGGCTATGCGATTCTGGTCCCCGGGACCATTCAGGCAGATAACGGCCAAGGCCTAACGCAAGGCATCATTGGTCTGGTCAACCAGGGGCAACCTCGCAAGCTGGACGACTGGGGCGCGTTGCGGGCATGGGCGTGGGGCGCGAGCCGGGCACTGGATTACTTTGAAACCGACCAGTCCGTGGACGCGAAGCGCGTAGGAATCGAGGGCCACTCGCGATATGGGAAGGCGGCTGCGGTCGCCATGGCATACGATCCTCGTTTTGCGATTGCCTTCGTCAGCTCCTCGGGCGAAGGCGGCGTCAAGCTGCACCGCCGCAATTGGGGCGAGCTGGTGGAAAACGTCGCGGGGACGGGCGAGTACCATTGGATGGCCGGAAATTTCATCAGATACGCGGGACCGCTAAACTGGAGCGATTTGCCGGTGGATTCTCATGAGTTAGTCGCCCTCTGTGCGCCTCGGCCCGTGTTCATCAGCGCCGGCGCAACCAAGGGCGACGGCTGGGTCGACGCAAAGGGTATGTTCCTGGCGGCGGTTGGCGCCGGGCCGGTGTACCGTCTGCTGGGCAAGAAAGACCTTGGGACAATCGAGTTTCCTCCCATAGAAGTTTCTCTGATCGACGGCGATGTCGCCTTTCGCCAACATAGTGGCGGACACACTCCAGGACCGAACTGGCCAACATTCCTGACCTTGGCCGATCGCTATTTAAAAGATCACCACTAATCTAGGCCGCGCAATCTTTGGGCCGGATCGTAGTAGAATCGCTCTCGAACGATTTTGCCGTCGTGCCATTCTTGAGATGCCACCTCATCCAGCTGTACCTTGCGACCGTCGGGAGTGGTGTAGGCGAACACCCAGTTGATCGCCGCCCGATCCCCATTGACGATGAACCATCCGACGCTCGAGATGAATGTCCGGCAGGGTCGCGAGGACCCTGCGCTCATTATTCAAAAGAGCTGGAAGACCCGCGCGCGGGGAATCGAGATTCTCCTGCATGGTCGCACCTTCCGCGTAGAATCGCTCGATTGCTTCGAGGAAACTCCCTTTCCGAACGAGTGCGATCAATTGTTTAACGTGCTCCAGCGTCTCCATGGTCCAAGGGACCGGGTTCCCTGCGTTTGAAGTAAGTGGTGCGCCCGGACCGACTCGAACGGCCGACCCTCTGGTTCGAAGCCAGATGCTCTATCCAGCTGAGCTACGGGCGCTTCGCCTCATCGTATCATTAAATCGCCAGCCAACATGGTCGAAACCGAAGTCAAAATTCGCATCGAGCGCGGAGGTCCCGAGGACGCGCGCGCGCTGATTGAGCGGCACGGATACATACTGCTCGAACCCCGAACGCTCGAAAGCGACCAGGTTTTTGATCGCGGCACCTCCGATCTTAAAGCCGCCGATCAACTTCTCCGGCTCCGTCGATCCGGCGCCCGCGCCACCGTCACCTATAAAGGTCCCGCCACGCGGGAGCGCCACAAGAGCCGCGAGGAGATCGAGTTCGACGTTTCCGATCCCGCCGCCGCCGAACTGGTCCTCGACCGCCTCGGCTACACCCCCCGCTTCCGCTATGAAAAGTACCGCACCAAGTTCCGAGCCCTGGCGGACGAGCCTGGAATCATCACGATCGACGAGACCCCGATCGGCGTTTTTCTGGAACTGGAAGGACCACCGGACTGGATCGATCGTACTGCCGCCCGCCTCGGCTTCGCACAATCGGAGTATTCGACGGCGAGCTATGCCGCGCTTTATCGGGAATACCTCCGCTTTAACAGCGGTGCTCCTGCCAATATGGTGTTTACCTGAGTGATTTGACTTAGGTGCCCGCGAGGAAAAGATACTTAGTACTTCCGGATCTCTTGCTTGTCGCAAAACCCGGTGCTATTCTTCGTGTAGTTCAATACCGTGGAACAGACACCAAGAGTAAAGTGCGCATGATCGAACTCATCTCCACCGTCATCATTACAGCCAGTTCGGTGGTTCTATTCGCTTACTGGTTCCGCTACACGTGTCTATTGATCCTGAGCGCCAAGACCGCGCACGATTACACGGCCGACGTCGCGTATTTCAATGAGCTGGGCTTCCCTGCGGTGCAGGCGGAGTTGCAGCAGACCGGCTCGCCGGATCTTGACCGCCTGCGCGATGCGCTCGATAAGGATTACCGGGTCGTGCGGAAATTGCTAAAGTACATGCCGCAGGCAGGCGAGGGACAGTCCGCTCTGGAAACTCATATGTTAGCGGTCAACTACCGGCTGATGGGCACATGGTATCAAGTGAGCCGCCGCTTCTCGGCAAACACCGCCGCACGGGCGCTGGGTGAGATGTCGATGGTTGTGGCCCACTTTGCAAACTTAATGGGCGAGCAAGCCGCTGCATCCGCCGCTGCCTAGCGCAGGAAGAAGGCAGGCGAAGCCTGCGCCACTTTATCAAATCACTAGGTCTTCGACTGCGAGATTAGGTCCTATTGCCGCTTCACCCCTGGTCACAACGCGTATCCGCTCGAACGCGGATTTTATTTCTTTCCTTTGCGACCTTTACCGCTTTCAGGGTAACGGGCTGCGTGTTTCTTAGCGTACCCTCCAATCAGAAGGAGCCTCCACCGGGGCTCTTTTGACAGTTTTTTTGGGGATTATGCAGTTGACACAGCATTAGACTTACGCTATGCTTAGTTATGGCTCGACACGGACTAAGCTTGATAGACATTCAGAGCGCCTTCGGCACGGAAGATCAGTGTTTGGACTATTGCGAGATGATGCGCTGGCCCGAAGGCGTGTTCTGCCTGAAGTGTGGATCGGACAAGGTTTCCAAGTTCGTCACGAACGAAACGACCCGTGAGCGCAAAAATCGTAAGTGTGAAATCGTCGAGTACACCATGCCCGCCCGCCGTCTCTTCCAGTGCAACAACGAAGGGTGCCGCCACCAATTCAGTGCCACGGCTGGCACGATATTCGCCGATACCCATTTACCCCTAGCAACGTGGTTCAAAGCGATTGGGCTCATGTGCAACGCCAAGAAAGGGCTCTCCGCGAAACAGATGGCACGCGACCTTGGAGTGAACTATCGCACGGCATGGCATCTGAACCACTGTATTCGCGAAGCGATGCAATCCCCCGATGGGCTGTTCGGTGGCACCGTTGAAATCGACGCCACTTTCGTTGGTGGCAAGTACGACAAACGGCGCAAGCGTGCGCCCTACGACAAACAGGCCGTAGCTGGTGTGATGCAGCGCACGACCGAAGACCACCATTCCAAGGTTCGCGCCCTGCCTGTGCGCCGCGAGATAGCGTCCGAGATGCCGAACGTGATCCCTCAGAACGTTTCGACCGGCTCCAACTTGATGACCGATGAGCACAAGGCGTACGTGGCGCTGGCGAAGGACGGCTGGAAGCATGAAATAGTGGCGCACACGAAAGACGAGTGGGTGCGCGGCAACGTCCACACCCAAGGCATCGAGAACTTCTGGAGTCTCTTCAAGCGCGGCGTGATAGGCTCATTTCACAGCGTTTCCGTGAAGCACCTGCACCGCTACTTGAATGAGTTTTCGTTCCGCTTCAACAATCGCGAATCGCGGGACATCTTCAACATGATCGTTGGCAATCTGCTGATAGGGTCCGCGCTGCGCTACAAGGCGCTTATTGCGAAGACTTCGATTGAACCCGTTTTGCTCTCTTCTTCCGAGCCGGAGTAACCGGCTTCGGCGGCGTGGCGATCAGGTTCTTAAGGACCGCGTCAAATTGTTGCTTGTCAACCTTCATCGTTCGCCCTTCCGTTACAATTGTGTCTTAAAACGAAAAGCCCGGCGCGAAGCCGGGGCTCTTCGATGTGGACCTAATTCACCCTCATCGTAAACCATCTTCGCGTTTGGCGCAAGAGGGACATGGCGGACTCGAATATATGGCGCGAGCTTTCCATCAGGTTTACAGAGGCGCACGAGCTCGCTGTACCGATGTGGGCGGAATGGATTCCGGGAACGACCGACAATCCATCCATATGGGGTCTTCGTGGCTCGCAGCATGTACAAACAATCTTCACGGAACTTGCAAAGCTCGCAAGCGCCTTGCTTGCGCCGAATGCACAGGATAAAGTCGCGGCGTGGCTCACAAGGCTGAAGGACGAACATCCGCTGGTATCGAAGCTGCACCCTCCAGAACTGTTACCAGATGGGCGTACGGTCATAAGGCCGGGAGGGAGAATAGACGACGTTTGCCGAGTATCGGCGGATTACTGTACCGACCTTTCGCGCATGTTGCGCAAAACCGGAAAGATTGGCCCACTCGAAAAAGCAGATTGGTTAAGAAAGCACGAGACGATTATGGCGGAAGCGCAGGCAGCGATACGTCGTAACAGCGAAGTGATGGCAAAGTCGAATGTCTTACCGGACTCCATTTCTGACGTTGCCGATGTGCCAGCAAGTGGTGACAAAACGCAGCCATCGACCAACCCGCCGCCTGCCCAGGTAGATGAAAAACTCCGAAGGGCCACGCTGCTCGCGGAATATAAAGCAGCGACGGGACAACCTTCGAAACAAAAGATCTATACCGCGAAAAACTCCTGCATCCACAAGCCGGAGTTCATGAAGTGGCAAAGGGGCGAGTTGCCTCCAACGTCGGCGACATGCCAAAACTTCGAACGGTTCCTAAAGGCGAAGAAAGCGCCAATTCCACGAAAGCCAAAAAGCTAATCATTTTTCTACCACCTCTACCACGAAGATCGCTATTTCTACCATGGTAGAAGTCTGGTTTCTACCATGGTAGAGGCATCCTTCTCCCACTTGATCATCTTCCATGGAAGTGCAATAAGATGAGGTTGTTGGAGGTGGCTATGCCACGAATAAGAAGAGTAGCCGCCCGTAACGCCCCGCTCACCGGCGCGACGGGCTAGAAGAGTAAAAGCGAAGGCCAAGATCCTAACCTTTCTAGGGGCGCTGGATCTTGGCCGTGGTGGGCACTGACTCAGGAGAGCGAAACCCGTGGTCCGGGAGACTGCCTTATAAGCGGTTGGCCGCGTATCAGCGCGGCGGGGTTAGATTCCTCCGCTCTCCGCCAAGAATATCACAAATGCGGGTCACTAAGCCTAGCTGATCGATAGAAGGATTGGATCTCTTCTTCATTGCAGCCAGCCTGACGCAGTGAATTGCTGACAAACTCATCAGTCAACAAATCCCTACGCGGAACAGATATGAAGTGCACACCTTTACGCCAAAGCGTAATTCGCGGACGCTGATCTTTATAGCTGTATCCAAGCTCGCGGATTTTATTGAAAAACGACTCCCTGCGGACCATCGGCTCCAATCATTGCAGGGATGAACGGGACATCGAAGCGAACGTCTTCTGGCTTAGCTGGCAGTGGAGTCGCCAGAGTCCATCCGTGAGTTTTCAAGAACAGCGGTAGTTCGTTGGACTTCAGGAGATCGGAGAGAACAGCATCGAGAGTTTCGCTGATGCTTTCCATAAGTTCCCCGTATGTATCGGCTTCGACAGTAAGTTTCAATGGCTCACATACTCCAACCCAAGAATACTGATGGGCGGCTACTTGCCACTGAACGTTCGCATCTACTCGGACAATCATCTCACCCACATTGTACATCTAAAACCCGCTTGCGACGCCTACCCGCCGCAACCGCCCCAACCTGATCCTGGGCTTGAACACCTTCGGACGCGGAATCTCGCGCGTCTCCGCCGTCTCTACTGGCAACGCTTCATCCATGCCGTGCTGGATCGCCCAGCGCGTCAATAGTGCCACGTCGTCCACTCCGGCCTTGCGGAATATCCGCCACATCAAATTGCTCGTGTACCGCGTCGATAGACCCAAGCGACGCGCTATCGCGGAGTTCTTCACCCCGTGTGTGCGCCACTCGATCATCTGCATCTCTCGTCTACTGAATCCGGCTATGCCATGTTTGCCCATGCGCGGATTCTAGCGGGAAAGCACCGGCCTGTCGAGTTTTATCTTCGCGGATCATTGATGCTTTGTCAACTGCATATTCCGCGTTTTTTCCTGCGCAGGAAATGTCGTATTGCGGTGGTCCTGAGCCTCTGGAAATGGAGGTACTTTGGGATCGATCTCATAAAATCACGGGTAAAACCGAGGATTCAGAGGGTTGTAACCGGAAGGTTGGACTTGTTCCAATCCTAGCGGGTAACTCGATCCATTGGCGGCCGGTTGATCTAACAAGTCAGCCGGTCGCGCACGACCCTTCGTACAGCCGAACTGCGCCCCGTCGCGGAACCGGAAGAAAGGAACATAACCTCACGGTCGCAGGACTAGTGGACTGTACCAACTAATTGTGAACTGATGTGGCGGGACGGATCGGCGTATTTCCACTTCACGATGCGGGGCGATTTGTTGTAGTTGCGGATGTATCGCATGAGCTTTCTGTTCAGGTCGGAGACGGAAGTGAATACGCCACGGGCGATCACATCCCGATCGATCTTGGCGAACCACAGTTCGACCTG
>PNAJ01000026.1 GCA_003170295.1 Bryobacterales bacterium
TATTTCTGGGACATGAGACTAGGATCAGTCGTGGTTACCGCAATTTCGTTGGCAGCTTCGCCCTCAGAATACGATTCTCCATCGACGCTGGCTCGCCCGGAACGGCGCCCTGTTCTCGAGCCTCGCCCGACAGATCGCAGCGCCGGACTTCGACCCTGATCTCAACCTGCATCGAGCCGAGCACCAACCGGCGCGTGTCAAATCGACGAAGCGTCCTCTCACTCGTTGACGGTCAAACGGGAGATCGATCTACCGATGACGACCGTGCAGGTTTGAACGATGGTAAACCTGCGGTGGGCGCTTCTCTCGATGCATCCAACGATCGATTCGGTGCCACAAACCAACAAGCCAGTTCAACATGGCTGACTCCTTTGCAGGCAAAGTATCACAAATATGTGGCGGCGTCATCCCCGCCCGTCGCATCTTACGGCAGAAACCCTGCCGGCGCGCCTGCTCGGTTGAAGCCGCCCGGAAGGCAGCGCCGACGCCGGTTGGGGTCAGCTCTCAGACTCTCGGCCAAGGGCCGCAGCTTTGATTGACTGTCCCCCTGGCAAATTCCACGCACGCCCTATATGGAAAATACTTTGGCGCAATTTGATTGACTCGCACGCATGTGTTGGATGGAGGAGATGCAATGAGCGACACCAGGGACGTCATCATTCTCAGGACTATGCTCAGATCCATCGTTCTACTCGCAGCAGTGTCGGCGTCCGCTTACGACGGCGGGCTCCCTGGAGTAACGCCGAAGAACCTCTCTGGATCCGCCTGGTCGAGCATCCGCGCGGAATACGAGCGCCATCGCCAAGCGGCATTTCCAGTGGACGGCGGGTATCGGGCGCGGAACTATGGGCAGCAATGGTTAACCCGCTTCGACGGGCGCGGGTTTGACGTCACACCAGATGCCGGCGGCTGGCGCTGGGGATTGGAACTCCGAAGTTACGGCTTTCCCGGCCAGGAACGCGGCGTCAAGTATGCTCGCGACAATGCCGACGCCATTGTCGATGTGGAGAAGCTCTCCTACCAGTGGGATTCCCTGATGACGGAGTGGTTCGTCAATGGAAGCCGCGGGCTGGAGCACGGATTTACGCTCGCGGCGCGGCCTGGCAAAAGCGCTTCGGCTCTCACTCTGCACTTGACGGTGCGGGGGACGCTGACGCCGCGCATCTCGTCGGACGGGCGCTGGGTAAGCTTTCTGGACCATCACGGAGCTCCGGCGCTGAACTACGCCGGACTGAAAGTGACCGACGTCCAGGGCCGCGAGTTGGCCGCCCGCTTCACTCTAGAACCTGATGGACTGCGGCTGGAAGTGGAAGAGCAGAGCGCGCGTTATCCGATCACCATCGACCCGATTGCCCAGCAAGCGTACCTGAAGCCCGCAGCAGTAGGGACGACGCAAGCAGGTGACTGGTTTGGCTATTCCGTGGCGGTGAGCGGGGACACTGTGGTGGTGGGGGCGCCCCAAGAAGACAGCTCCTCGTTGGGGATAAACAGCACGCCTAATGAGTTAGCGGCAGGTTCCTCGGGGGCGGCCTATGTGTTCATCCAGAGCGCCGGCGTGTGGAGCCAGCAGGCGTACCTGAAACCAGCCGCGGTGGGGCCTGGGGGACAAGCCGGTGATCACTTTGGCCAGTCGGTAGCCATCAGCGGGGACACCATCGTGGTGGGGGCGCCTGAGGAAGACAGCTCCACGACGGGCGTCAACAGCACACCTCTTGAGGGGGCAAGCGATTCCGGGGCGGCGTATGTCTTCGTAAGGAGTGGGGGCGCGTGGACCCAGCAAGCCTACCTGAAACCGCCTGTGATGGGGATTACGAAAGCAGGTACAGGTTACGAGTTTGGTTGGTCGGTGGCCATCAGCGGGGACACGATAGCCGTCGGGGCGTACGACGAGGCCAGTTCCTCAACAGGGGTCAACAGCTCGCCCAATGAATTGGCGCCCGGCGCCGGTGCTGCTTATGTGTTCGCCCGGAGTGGCGCGACATGGAGCCAGCAGGCCTACCTGAAACCGGCGGCGGTAGGGACCACGCAGGCCAACGACCATTTTGGTAATGCGATAGCGGTAAGCGGGGACACGGTGGTCGTGGGAGCATTCGCGGAAGACAGCGGCTCCACGGGAATCAACAGCACGCCCAATGAGTCGTCCGGCGGCGGCGCCGGTGCGGCCTATGTGTATGCCCGGAGCGGGGGGGTGTGGAGCCAGCAAGCGTACCTGAAACCGGCCGCGGTGGGGTCCTCCCAAGCAGCCGATGCTTTTGGCATTTCCGTGGCTGTAAGCGGGGACACGGTGGTGGTGGGAGCGAATCACGAATCCAGTTCCACATTGGGAATTAACACCACGCCAAATGACAATGGAGGCTCCTCGGGTGCCGTGTATGTGTTCATCCGCAACTCAGGAGTGTGGAGCCAGCAAGCATACGTGAAACCGTCCGCGGTCGGAACCACGCAAGTAGGCGACGCCTTTGGCAGTTCCGTCGCACTAAGCGGCGATACCATGGTCGTGGGAGCGACCGGGGAGGACAGCTCCACCACGGGAATTAATAGCACGCCAAACGAGTTGGCATCCATCGCTGGTGCGGCATACGTGTTCACCCGGAGCGCGGGAGTATGGAGCCAGCAAGCCTACCTGAAACCGGCCGTGGTGGGGTCCACGCAAGCAGGGGACCAGTTTGGTTGGTCGGTGGCCGTAAGCGGGGACACGGTAGTGGTAGGAGCATACCTCGAAGACAGCTCCACATTGGGCGTCAACAGCACGCCCAACGAAGGGGCAGTCGACTCCGGTGCGGCGTATGTGTTCACAGTACCTGCCGGCGGGACGACGGGCGAAAGCAAAGCAGTGATGACGAGTCCGGCCCCCGGTTCGACGCTGAGCGGCTCCAGTGTCACGTTCACGTGGGCGCCGGGAACCGGAGCCTTTCTCTATTGGCTGTTCGTGGGCACCGTGACCGGCGGATCAAACCTCTACGGCCAGAGCGAGGCGTTGGGCACGTCCCAGACCGTTACCGGGTTGCCAACCGACGGGAGCACGATCTATGTCGAGTTGTGGACCGCCCTGAGCACCGGCTATCAGTTCAACGAGTACTCGTATAAGGCCTCCGGCGGAAGCACCAAGGCGGTCATGATCGGTCCTGTGCCTGGCTCGACGCTATCCGGCGCGAGTGTCACGTTCACGTGGAGCGCGGTTTCAGGCGCATCGGCCTATTGGCTCGATGTGGGTTCGTCGCAAGGCCAGGCAAACATCTTCGGGCAGAACGTCGGCCTGGGGACCAGTCAGACCGTGAACGGAATTCCTACTAACGGAAGCACCATCTATGCGCGGCTATGGACGCTGGTCGGCGGCACCTGGCAGTCCAACGATTACACGTACAAAGCGGGGGCCGGAAACACCAATGCCGTGATGCTGGTGCCGGCGCCGACCACGGTATTGGGCGGTGCCAGCGTCACATTCACGTGGAGCGCCGGCTCAGGCGCATCGGCCTATTGGCTGGATGTGGGATCGGTGCAAGGCCAGGGAAACATCTTCGGTCAGAACGTCGCCCTGGCAACCAGCCAGACCGTGAACGGAATTCCTACTGACGGAAGTACCGTCTATGTGCGGCTATGGACGCTCGTCGGCGGCGCCTGGCAGTCCAACGATTACACGTACAAAGCGGGGGGCGGAAACATCAAAGCGGTGATGCTGCTGCCGGCGCCCACCACGGCATTGGGCGGTGCCAGTGTCACGTTCACGTGGAGCGCGGCTACAGGAGCATCGGCATATTGGCTGGACGTAGGTTCGTCGCAAGGCCAGCCAAACATCTTCACGCAGAACGCGGCCCTGACAACCAATCTGACCGTGAACGGAATTCCTACTAACGGAAGTATCGTCTATGTGCGGCTATGGACGCTGCTCGGCGGCGCCTGGCAGTACAACGATTATACGTACAAAGCATCCGGCGGTACCACTGCAGCGATTACGGCGCCGGCGCCCACTTCGGTGCTGACTGGTTCGAGCGTCACGTTCACATGGAGTGCCGCTACTGGTGCGGCGGCCTATTGGATGGATGTGGGCACCGCGGCTGGCGGAGCCAACCTCTACGGCCAGAACGTGGGGTTGGCGACGTCCCAGACCGTCACCGGGTTGCCAACCGGCGGAAGCACTATCTACGTGCGGCTGTGGACTTTGCTCCAGGGCCAGTGGCACTACAACGATTACACCTACAAGGCGGCTCCATGAATGGCGATCGAGTGAGACACACGATGACACACCGCGCTCGGATTTGCGCCCGGTTTTGCAGCATCCTGCTGGTCTTGGTGAGTGCCGGCCTGGCGCAGGATCTGCAGCTCGATGTCTCTTCCGTTTCCAACGCCGGAAGCTTCATCGCGCCGAACTACCCGAACGGCGGCGTGTCGCACGGCGGCATGTTCATCGTTAAGGCCGCGGCCGGGAGCGGCGCCCTCGGTGCGTGCGGCGTGAAGGTCGCCGACCAGTTTCCCATCGCCACCGCGATGAACGGCACTAGCATGAAAATCACCATGGGCGGAAGCTCATTCGACGTCCCCATGATCTACGTGGTGGCATGCTCGGGAACCGATCAACTTGCCGGTATCGTCCCTTCGAGCGTGCCGCCCGGCGCGGGTACGCTGACGGTAACCTACAACGGGCATACCGGGACCGCACCCATCACAGTAGTGGACCGCACGCCCGGCTTTTTCACCATTAACCAAGGCGGCACCGGCGCGGCCATCATCCAGAACTATAATTCCGCTACTGACCTGGTCGTCAACACCCTGGCCACAGCGGCCAAACCGGGACAGTACGCCATCGCCTGGGGCACGGGCCTGGGTCCGGACGGGCATTCCGATGTGGACGCGCCGCAACCGACAGACATCCCCGTCAACCTGGAACTATACATCGGTGGCAAGCTTGCCAGCGTGGCGTACAAGGGACGTTCGGGTTGTTGCTCCGGTATCGACCAGATCGTGTTTCAGGTGCCGGATGGTTTAGATGGATGCTACGTGCCGGTAGTAGC
Organism: Bryobacterales bacterium; assembly: GCA_003170295.1. Classification (GTDB taxonomy): domain Bacteria; phylum Acidobacteriota; class Terriglobia; order Bryobacterales; family Bryobacteraceae; genus Palsa-187. The sequence goes on from PNAJ01000026.1 coordinate 5,010, forward strand.
GAAGATTGGAAACGCAGTGAGTAACTTCACCACCATGTCGGTATCGGCATCGGGCGGCGCATGTTCGGATGCGGGCGGACTAAGCGCGTCCGATATCCAGGCGGCGCAGCGCAACAACAAAATCCGGCTGGGGATCATGGACCTGTTCCGGGCCGACATCGAACTGGTGACCGGCGCGAACACCGGCTTCGTCACGCGGTACGACCAGGCCAGCGCCGTTTTCACCGACCTCACGTTTGGCGATCTGCTGGGCATGCCAGTGCGGGAGATCTCGACACCGGGCTCGTGCACGGTGTGGCGCGGGAACGCGAATGATTCCATTCTGGATCGCCCGCCGATTCTGGCCCCACACATCAACCTGGATGCGGGAACCATCACGGTGCAGGGCGCCGCCGGGTCCAGTGCGATGAACTATCGAGGGGATTACTATTCCGCGCTGTTGGGCACCGCGTCGTCTTCGGAGCCGTCGTCTGGCCCGGGACCAACCAGCGGATTTCTGGAGCCGGGATCGTTCACCGTCTCCTCGCCGGGCGGCGGGCCGATTCCTGGGGGCAAGCTGATCGGCGCATTCAACGCCCAGATCGGAGTCGCGGCGCCGCCCAAGTTCGACAACCGCTTTGCAGTCGGCTCTCCGGCTGGCAATGTCCAGCGAGGCCAAGGAGTGACGGTCAACTGGTCCGGCGTGGATGCCGGAGCGCTGGTGGAGATTCGCGGAGTTTCCGCTCCGAACGATCCGGGAGCGCCGGCCGTCACGTTTTTCTGCGTGGAGAAGGCTGGCGCCGGGCAGTTTACCATCCCTCCGAACGTCTTGCTGAGCCTTCCGGCTGCTGGCAATTCCACTGCGGCGAGTGGGAGCGCGCTGGGTCTGAGTGTCGGAGTGACCGGGGTGGCACGCTTCACTGCGCCGGGCGTGGACGCCGGGCTGCTTCGCTACAGTTCGGTGTTCGGGCGGAGTGTCAGTTTTCAATAGAAGTGGACACCAAGCCCCGAAACTACCGAGCGACAGGACAAAGTCGGGACGGCGGCGATCCGAAGGATATCCCGGATTGTCCGGGGAGTTTCGGCAGCCCTCCTCACGTATAGCTCGGCGACCCCTTCGCGCGGCGGTGCGCCGTCCGCGCGCCATCTTCCACCCGGCAGATTGGGGACTAACCGACACAATACTCGGGCGGACGCGAGCTCGAATTGTTGATGTGACAACGTTTGAGTTAATGCTATTAGCCTGAACTTGAAAACCGACGACCCCAGCTGAATCGAGTCGCTCGGGCAAGACTACGTTGACCTTTTCGCCTAGCCGCTAAGGCCAAGGGGCTGGGGCGAAAGCTCTCAAGGTCACAATGAAGAGCATCGCTGCCAGCCGCACAGAATTCCCCCTGACCTCACCGGTCTCCTTTGCTAATCCGATAGAGAGTATAAATCCCGCGCGGGCCAAGTCGGGCTAGCCTTGGGTGTATAGTGCGGTCTGAAAGGAATTATGCACATGACCTCGTTGTCTCGCCGCGATTTGCTCCGGGTGGCCGTCTCGCTGCCTGCCGCCGGGCTCTTCGCCTCATACCGGGCAATGGCGGCGCCGAATGTGAACCAAGTGAAGATCACCAACGTTCGCGCCATGGCGATCCGGAATATCGCCGGCAATTGTCTCATCCGGATCGATACCGATAGCGGAGTGACCGGTTACGGGGAGGCGGGAGCCACCGGGCCGATGGCGCGGGCCCGCATCGAAACGATGAAAAGTCTGCTGATCGGCAAGGATCCGCTGCAGATCGAAGTGCACTTCCACAATATGACCACGCTGATGCACACCTACATGGCGCACATTCCGACCATCAGTGGCATCGACATGGCATTGTGGGACTTGGCGGGCAAGCTGCTTGGCGTACCAGTCTCGACGCTGCTGGGCGGGCCGTTTCGCGAGGCCATCCCGATGTACTCGCACGGAATCAACCTGAACATGCTGGACAAATCTTCGTGCCGCGACTGGGCGCAGCGCATCAAAGAGATGCCCGAGGGCTTTACGGCGTTCAAGAACGGCATTGACCCGCTGCTGGGCGTGCCGTCGGCGCGATTCGCGGCCACGCTCACCTCTCAGCAGCTCCGCAACGTGGCGCACGGCTACGCCAACTGCCGCGAGGCTGTAGGAGACGACATCGACGTTGCGGTCCATTGTCACAACGAGCTCGACACTCCCAGCGCGATTGCGGTGGCTAAGGCCGTGGAGCCGATGAATCCGTTGTTTATCGAAGACGCGCTGAATCCGCCGTTCTCTGAAGCGTGGATGGCGCTAAGGCGCTCGACGCGGGTGCCGCTGCTGACTGGAGAAAAACTCGAAATGGTGCGCGGATTCAAGCCCTTTCTGGATGCGCAGGCGGTGGACTATATTCATCCCGATCTGGCGTTCGCGGGAGGGATCACAGGGACGCGAAAAATCGCCGATTACGCGGCGCAGTTCCGCATTCCGGTGGCGCTGCATAACGTCGGGTCACTGGTGCTGACGTATGCCAATGCGCATTTCGGCGGGTCGATCCAGAATTTTTACCGCTCAGAAAGTCAACTTGGACGGCCGAACCGCTACATCGAGGGGATGGCCGCGGGCAGTGCGCCCGACGTGCGCAAGGGCTTGCTGAAGGTCCCCACCGGTCCGGGTTTGGGGCTGGAAATCAACCCTGAGTTCCTGAAGCAGAATCTGGCGGACGGCGAGACGTACTGGGCATGAGGCTCAGCCGGAGGTCTTTCCTCGCGCGAATGCTCGCGTCGCCGCTTGCGGGCGCGTATGCTGCCGCCGCGCAGACCGCTGCGCCGTTGAAGATCACACGCGTCGAAACGGTGTACTGGAAGAGCCGCGAGGATGCTCCATTCTGGCCGCACTGGACCTGGGTGAAAATCGACACCGACGCCGGGGTCTCCGGAATCGGAGAAACGTATCCGCGCAACCCGGCCGAGGCGGCGGTGGTCCACTCCGTGGCCAGCTCGCTGATCGGCCGCGACCCGCGCGATATCGAGCGGATCTGGGCAGATCTGTACCGCGCGTTCGATTTTCAGATCGCCGGAGGCGCTGAAATCAGGGCGTTGAGCGCCATCGATCTGGCTTTATGGGACGTGCTGGGAAAAAGCCTCAATGCTCCGGTATACCGGTTGATCGGGGGCAAGGCGAACCCGCGCGTCCGCTTGTATAACACCTGTTTCCCTTATAAGTACGACTTCAACAAGGAGCCGGAAAAGATCATGCGGGAGCTGATCGAAACGCGCGGCATCAAGGCCATCAAGATCTGGCCGTTCGACGGAGCGGCCGCGCGCAACCGGAACCAGTTCATCACGCCGCAGGACATCGACGAGGCGCTCGAACCGGTCAAGAAGCTGCGCGACGGGTTCGGGTCGGAGATTGAGATCGCGGTGGAGTTCCACGCGCAATGGAACGTCACCTCGGCGATTCGCATCGCCCGCGCACTGGAGCCCTACCGGCCGATGTGGCTCGAAGATATGCTGATGCCCGGCAATTATCTCCAGTATCATGAGCTGGCGGCAGCCACCAGTTTGCCGCTGATCGCCGGGGAGCGGATGGCGGGGAAGATGCAATTCGAACAACTGTTGGAATCCCGCACGGTGAAGTACGTCATGTTCGACGTGACCTGGTGTGGAGGCTTGACCGAGGCTCGCAAGATTGCCGGGATGGCGGACGCATTCGCGCTGCCTATCGCTCCACATACGGCCGGCGGACCGTTACTGTTTTACGCGACCACTCACTTGACGACGGCGTCGCCTAACGTGTGGATCCAAGAAAGCTGCCAGCGGTTTTACGAGCGCGACTGGCGGCCATGCTGGAGAACCCCATCGCGCCGGAGGGTGGATTCATACGGGTGCCTGAGGAAAGCGGCTTCGGCATGCGGATCAAGCCGGAGGTTTGGAATCACCCCGCAGCGGTGCGACAGGTGAGCGGGCGCAGCTAAGCGGCCTGGAAAGCGCCGGCGGCAGGGAGTTCGATGCTGCGAGTAAACTAAATGGAGCCAAACGGAGCCAGTCGTTGGATAGGGTTGCTGTAACTCTGTTCCGAGGGATTGCAAGCCGCGTCGAGGAAAAATACCCGTGAACGAAGCCAAGCCATGCCAAACGTACGTGTTCCCGACCCAAACATTACTGCTGACCAATGCCTGAAAAACTACCAAGAGGATGGATAAGAACGACGCTCGGTGAGGTTTGTGCCATGAACCCTCGGATGCCGTTCGATGAGCCTTTGGCTGACCACGTTGAGGTCAGCTTTGTTCCAATGGCCGCAGTCGAGGAAGAAACTGGCCGACTGGACGCTTCACAGCTCCGAGCGATTGGCTCAGTCAGGAGAGGCTACACACCATTTATCGAAAACGATGTCATCTTTGCCAAGATCACACCATGCATGGAAAACGGCAAGATTGCGCTCGCAAAGGGCCTGAAGAATGGTTTCGGCTTCGGTTCGACAGAGTTTTTTGTTTTCCGGCCATACCGGGGCCTTCTACCCCGGTTTGTACTTCATTTCCTGCTCCAGCCATCTTTGCGTGAGGATGCCGAACGCCAGATCGCTGGCGCGAGTGGTCAAAAGCGCGTTCCATCAAACTACCTCTTCACTCACGAGTTCCCCCTTCCCCCTACCGCCGAACAAGAACGAATTGTAGCGAAGCTGGACGCCGCCATCTCCAAACTGGCACGAGCGGAAGCAGCGGCGAACAGGGCACAGGAACGACTTAAGCGATACCGCGCTGCTGTCCTTCACGCCGCCGTCACGGGCAAGCTTACTCGTGCTTGGCGCGAAGCCTATTGGAAAAACAAGGGGGACTCTACTCAAACCGGAGAAGCCTTGTTGCAGCGTCTTCTTGACGCCCGTCGCGCACGCTGGGAAGAGTCCGAGTTGGAACATCTCCGCTTCGCCGGCAAGGAACCGACCGATGATGAGTGGAGACTTTACTATTCTCCACCTGCGCACCTCCGCACTGAAGACTTACCCAAGTTACCAGAGGCATGGACGTGGGCAAACATTGATCAGTTGACGAGCCTTGTAACGAGCGGCTCGCGGGGCTGGAAGGCCTACTACGCAGAGGATGGCGCAATCTTCATCCGTTCGCAGGACATTCGCACTGACAAATTAGACCTCGCCGAAGTCGCGCATGTCCAACTTCCGCAGGCCTCCGAGGGAAAGCGAACGCAAATCAAGCAGGGCGATCTTCTTGTAACGATCACCGGCGCAAATGTCGGAAAGGCTGCAGTCGTTGAGGCCGAGCTTCCTGAAGCCTACGTGAGTCAGCATGTAGGATTGATCCGCTTTGTCGATGTGCGCCCTGTCCGGCTTGCCCATATCTACATCACATCTCCTGAAGATGGGCGCAAGCGCCTGCTTGCATCCGCCTACGGCGCAGGCAAGCCGGGCCTGAATCTGGAGAATCTACGCAAGCTGCCAATTCCGCTATCGCCGCTTGCGGAGCAAAGCGCCATTGTTCGCGAGGTGCGGAGTCGCCTGTCTGCCGCGGATCGACTCGAAGCTGCCTTGGAGCAGCAACTCAGCCGTGCCAGGGCAACGCACCAGTCACTTCTGCGCGAGGCCTTCTCGGGCCGCCTTGTCCCGCAGGAACCGTATGATCAACCGGCTTCGGTACTTCTCGACCAGATCCGCGCTGAGAGAGTCCGAAAGGAAGCCGAACGCCGAGAGGCTCGCCGCAGAGTTCAACCAGCCACACCGGAGAAGAGAAATTCTATGAAAGAACAGCCACCATCACCAGAATCGTTAACGGCTGCGTGGGAGCGGATCGGAGGCAAAGCTGATGCTCGCCGCCTTTTCGATGAAGCGGGCTTCGGTCCCGATAGCGTTGTGCAATTCTACGAGGCACTGCGCGCCACGCCCCAGGTGCGGAGCGCTTTTCAGAAAGCGGTGCAAAGAAGTGGGCCGCGGCAGAAGCCGGTGAGTCGCACCAAAGATGAGTCCAAACAGCCCAGTGGTCGCTTTCGTCTTGTTGATCTTTGGCTGGAGGATTTCAAGAACCTGAAGGATTACACTGTCCACTTCGACCCCGCGCAAGGTCTGGATGTGGTCCTCGGATGGAACGGTACAGGCAAGTCCAACCTATTTGAGTCGCTCGTCATTATCTTCCGCGACTTGCACGAGTGGTGGGAGAAAAACCGCTGGCCCGATAAGCCAATGAACGGCTTTCGTCTCAGCTACGAAATGGACGAGCGCATCGTAGAGGTCAATTGGCGCCCAGCTGAAATGAGGCGGCCCGAATTGAAAAGAGGCTCCGTTTCCCGCAAGGCGAATCATGAAGCTGAGTTGGAGCCAATCAAGCGCGAACAGTTGCCGTTGCCACGTTTTGTTTTCGGGTACTACTCGGGCCCGACCAACCGCCTCGCCGAACATTTCCTGCCGATGAAACAGGATCACTACGATCGTTTGCGCCTGGCTAAGGCGGACGATGCGAAGACTCTGGCAAAGCTGCTGGAGCAGCGGCGATTTTTCTGCGCCGAAACCCATCACGCCAAATACGTGCTCCTTGGATTCTCCTACAAGGAAGATTCGAAAATCAGCGAATTCCTTGAGAACCGCTTGCGGATCGTGGGCTTCGAGTCAGCTCTGTTCATCATTCGTAGGCCGCTTTGGGCCAAGTCGGGAAGCCGCGCGGAAGATTTCTGGAGTGCCACCGGCATCATGCGCCGGGTCATGGAGCGGCTGCGCCGCTACGCCATTGCGCCCATGGTGGTGCAGCAAAAGGTCAACTACGGCTACCGAACGACAACCGAAGACCACTACTATTTCTTCTTGCCGGACCTTCAGAGCCTGCATTCGTTTGCAGCCGAGTATCAGGACGCCAGGACGTTTTTCCTGGCCCTGGAGAGCACTGATTTTTCAGAACTCATTCACGATGTCAAGATTCAGGTCCGCGTGAAGTCCACAAACACCGAGCAAGTTTCCATCACGTTCCACCAACTGAGCGAGGGTGAGCAGCAATTGCTGATGGTTTTGGGCCTGATGCGCTTCACGAAGTCCCACCAGTCTCTTGTGCTGCTGGACGAGCCTGACACGCACCTCAATCCCCACTGGAGTGTTGACTATGTCAAAGACCTCGCACGCGTCATGAGCGATAACGCCATCGAATCGACTGAACAGCAGACCAGTCAAATCTTAATGGCAACCCACGACCCCCTTGTTATAGCGAGTCTGGTAAAAGAGCAGATCCATCTTCTGAAGCGTGACACGCAGACCGGGGCCTGCAAGTGGGAGCCAGCGAGTGTCAATCCGCGTGGGCTGGGCTTCACCGGTATTCTGACCAGCGAGATGTTCGGTTTCCGCAGTGACCTCGATCCAGAAACGCTCCTGGATCTCGACAACCGGGTGCGCCTCATTGCCAGAGAGGAGTCGTTGAGTTCCCAGCAGAAGAAAGAGCTCGAGGAAATCGACAAACGGCTAGCCGATGCCGGTTTCTCAAAATCATTCAGCGACCCCTACTATGCTGCGTTTGTCCGCGCATGGGGTCAAAGACACGGCGAACTGATGGCCGGGCAAGAGTTCCTGACTGCCGAGAAACGGCAGGAGATAGACCAAATCGCCAGCGAAGTGCTGAAGGAGGCCGTAGCAGAGGTGGAAAAAGAGGTCGGGAAGTAATGCGGTTTGTTGACATCAGCCTCTTGGAACTACCCAACGGCTGGCAGGGTGAGGCTGACCAAGCCCTTAACGTGCTGCGTAACGAGGTCACACAGGCTGAGGCCGCGGCGCGCGCGTCAGGAGACGATCCCATCGCGGCAAGAAGAGCCGCCATCTCGGCGGGTTTGGATCGACCGACCCGACAAAAAATCTGGCGAGACCTGGCTCCGTGTCTTGGCGTCTTGAGGAAAGGAAAGTGCTGGTATTCGGAGAGCCTGAACCCGACATCTGATAAGAACGTGGATCATTTCCGGCCCAAAAATCGAGTAGATGAAGACCCCCTCCACGAAGGCTACTGGTGGCTAGCCTTTACGCCCCAAAATTTACGCTATTCAAGCCAGTGGTGCAACCAGCGGCGCGTGGACAAGGTCAATGGAACCAGCGGGGGAAAGGCAGACCGTTTCCCGCTGTGCCCGAACGGTGTGAGGGCTCGCCAGGAAGGTGACGATCTGGAGCTGGAAGGTCCCGAACTGCTTGATCCGATTGACCCTGACGATTGGAAGCTGCTGACATTTCTGCCAGACGGTTTTCCGACACCCGCCAATGCAGAAGGCACCGCAGAGCATGCGCGAGCGACTGCGTCAATCGATGTTTACCACCTGCATTGCAAGCCGCTGGTAAACGGCCGCGCGGCTGTGGCCGGCACGGTTCAGCGGATCATACAGGACCTTGAAAGGCTTCGCCCCAGAATCGACGATCTAAAAATGCGGGCGCTCTACAAGAGTCGGGAAATTGAACTCCTTCGTGCGATTCACCCCGATGCCGAGTACTCCGCCGCCGCCCTTGCATACGCCCGTGCGGAAATCTACAAGTTAGAGTTCGGCCATCAGGTCATGCGCGAATGGCTTCAGGAAATATTGAATTAGGACAAATGGCCAACACTTCCCATACTTCGGCATCGGCTCTCGTTCAAAGGGTCTGGAACTACGCCCATGTCCTCAAGGATGACGGCCTGGCTTTCATGGACTACACAGAGCAGATCACCTATCTGCTTTTCCTAAAAATGAGCTGGGAGCAGAGACAGACCGGCGCGAGTGAAATCCCGGCGCGCTACACCTGGGGCGCGCTGCAAAACATCACCGACAATGCGAAGCGTCTGGACCGCTACCACCAGGGCCTGCGCAAGCTAAGTGAACTTCCCGGCTTGATAGGCCTGATCTTTACCAAGCCGCAGAGCAAGATCAACGACCCTGCCAAGCTTCACCTGCTCATTCAGATGATTGACAGCGAAGAATGGTCCACGCTCGATGTCGACGTGAAGGGTGAGGTCTATGAAGGATTGCTTGCCAAAAACGCCGATGACGTGCGCGGCGGCGCGGGACAGTACTTCACACCCAGGCCCGTCATCCGCGCAATCGTTGAAGTGATGCGCCCTGAGCTTTCCATGCGGATTTCCGATCCGGCGTGCGGCACCGGGGGCTTCTTGCTGGCTGCGTTCGAGTACCTAATGGGCAGGACGCGCAATCCCAAGGAAGCTGCCTATCTCCGAACGAGAACACTGCATGGAGTTGATCTCGTGCCGAACGTGGCTCGCCTGTGCGCGATGAATCTGTTCCTTCACGGGATTGGCACGGACCACAAACACCCGGTGATTTCGATTTCTGACAGCCTTGAAGCGAAAGCCGAACCGGTTGACATGGTACTTACGAATCCGCCGTTCGGGAAGAAGAGCAGTTTCACGATCATCGGCGCGGACGGAAAGAACCAGACTGACAAGATTTCCTATGAGCGGGATGATTTCTGGGCGACAACCAGTAATAAGCAACTCAACTTCGTACAGCACGTTTACTCGATGCTCAACGAGAAGGGCCGCGCCGCCGTCGTAGTTCCCGATAACGTACTCTTTGAAGGCGGCGCAGGCGAAAGGATTCGGCGGGCTCTGCTCCAGCAAAGCGAAGTCCATACGTTGTTGCGTCTTCCAACCGGCATTTGGTATTCGCCTGGAGTAAAGGCAAATGTGCTGTTCTTCGACAAGAAGCCACCTGCAAAGGCTCCAGCGACCAAAGCCCTTTGGGTCTATGATCTGCGCTCATCTCGGACTTTTTCGCTGAGGCAAAACCCGATTGCGACTGAGGACTTGACGGACTTTATTCGCTGTTACCACGCTGATGATCGCTCACGGCGCAAAGAAACCGCGCACTTCCGCCGTTTCACATACGCGGACATGAGTGCACGGGACAAAGCGAATCTCGATTTTCAGTGGCAGCAAGACACGGCGAATACCGCTGAAGAAGAGACTCCCCAGGCGCTGATGAAGGAGATCCTCAAAGATCTTGAGGAAGCGATGAAGGAGTTTGCCGGCGCCGAGTCCGAGATCCGCAAATAACACAGAGCACTTTGACTACGCGAGGGGAAGAACGCCGACTGTGCAGCCAGCGCCCCCGCTCATCGTCTGGATGAGTTTCCGGCTGGCTATTCCTCGGCGGGTTGCTCTCCAGCATTGCCCGCCTCCGCTTCACCAACCGTGTACGAGTATGCTGTAATGTCGTCTTGCTGGTCGAGACCTTTTCATCGAACGGCCAACTGTGTCTTAACTGTTTGTGTCACTTCAGGGGGCAAGCGCAGTTCGATGCATCGTAGCCGGTTCAGTGACCGAGGCGTTGGCGACGGGGTTCTTGAACTCGCTGGCGATTCTGGTTCTCTAATTCAACGATCCGCAGCTTGACGCGTTCAATCTCCTTGAACACGATCAGGTACACCTCTCGCAGAAGTTCAATAATCCTGGCTTGATTGTCCATGCAAACCATTGTTGCCGTCCGAAGGCAGTTGATGATTTGCCCACCTCACCACCCATTTTTAACCGGCCATCAGTTGACCGTGATGCTAACCGGCTTGCTGGTCACATTTAACTGTTTGATCAAAAGCTGATAGCTCGTGGCGGCAGGTAAGTCGGCGGGAATCCCGAAGTTAATTTGATATTCTCCAACGGCACCGGGTGCCAGCCCCGCGAAAAAAGTAGTACAAGGCTGATTGTTGATATCCACTTCTACTGGATTGAGCGTTGAGAACAATGGCGTCAGCGGTGCTACGGCTCCAGCCTGTATTGATCCGTTGACGGGACCCAGCCCGGTTGCGAATGCAACTCCAAACCCGCCACGCTTTAGTGGACCCACGAGGTATTGGTCATTTATAATCGCAGGTGTATTGCCCGGGAGTAGGAAGATTCCAGGATTGACCGACAAAGCGGGAAGGCTGACCGGTGGCCCGCCTAACCCTGCAACGGAAACTTGGAATTGTGTAGGAGCTGTTATGTCAAGGGTGTACGGAAGCAATAGGTTCACTTGATTATAGTTAGCGAAGTAGATTGGTACAGCCTGGCCGTTCACGAAAACCTGTGTCTCGCCCAATCCCGTTCCTATCTGCCCGCCGGGAGCAGAGGCAATTAGGCCACTGCCGGGAAAACCCAACTGAACACCAAAGATCGTAACGAATTCTCCCGGCGCGACAGGCCCCCAGGAGAGGCTTGCCGCGCTAACGACCCCAAGAGGACTCACAACTGGAGGGGTAATTCTTGCGAGCAGACTTCCGGAAGAGGTAGTGCAGCAACCGTTGGAAAACCAAAGTGACCAGTCAGATGTGAATCGAATGTACTGATAGCGAGCATTAAACTGGAATGGGAATTTGCCCAACGACGCTATTCCATCGATAAAGTCAAACCAAAATGCCCTTGCTTCACCGGTGGCAAATGGAGCCGAGTAGACCGAGACGAAGTAGTAGTTGTGCACGACCCAAAGATTGCCTGCGCTGTCGAAGGTTAGATCACTGATCGCCGCCATGCCCCCTTGGTCGAATTGGAGGGGATTGAACGACGTTAAATCGTTCTGACCGATGACGGCAGACGCATTCATGAAGTTCTTAAAAGGAGCATTGAAAACCGCAATCCTATTGCTGCCGTTGTCTCCGACGTAGAGATTACCTGCGCCGTCTAGTGCAATGCCGCGAATATTGTTTACCCTATTTGCTCCTGGAGCAGGACTGAGGCACGTATTGAAGTCCGGCTGGCCAAGAACAACCTTCGGAAGCATCGTAGAAGAGAACGGCGGTGAGAACTGCAGAACTCGATCACAACCACCCTGACCGCCCGCGACCCATAGGTTCCCATTGGCATCAAAACGAAGTCCGCCGGTAGCCGATAGCGGCGCTGCCAAATCGGCGGCTTGGCCATTCTTGAACGGCGGCGAAAAGCGAAGTACCTGCTGGGAGTCAATGAGCCACAATGCGCCATGATTGTCAAACTGCAAGCGATCCGGCGAGTTCAGATTGCAGGCGCTGCAAGACCCAATATTTTGGGCAGCCGTAAAATCCGGTTTGCCGATGACGACATCCGCCACGACACCCACAGCCGGAAGCTGCGTATTGGTTAGGCCTGGAAACCTCAGAACGCGGCCGGCGCTGTCCGCGATCCATCCATTACCCTGCGCATCAAAGGCAAGGTCGGTGGCGCTGAGGATGCAGTTTGCCGAGAGTTGAAGAGCGCCCAAAAAAGTCGGGCACTGGCTGACACTCATCTGTTGGGCACACAACGGTAGTCCCATCGCGAGAAGCAGCGAAGCGAAATGCACAGTCGATGAGCGAGTGTCCACGTTGTTGGGGGAAGCCTGCATATTTCCATCCTATTTGAACGCCTAGACAAAATACCAGAAGAAAACTGCTGGGTGGCGGGACGTGTCCGCCAAACGTGCGCGGGTGGGATGACTTTTCCTGAAGGTGCGCAAAGAGATGCCGTCCCACCCGTCGTCACCCGGTAAGGCCGCCCGAATTGGCCCGATTCGGCAGCCGTTTTACCCGTACTGCGACTCCGCCGTCTTCCGCTTGTACTCCTGTATATACTAAATTACTCATTCCAGAGGGGATATTGTGGGGGTGCGAGGAATCGCGGGCACATATACGTAATTTATATTCGGATGCGCGTGCAAAGTCGGAATCGATGGCACCCGATGGCGTCCCAGCGCGTCCCGGCTCCGTTCAATGAATTCTATCCGAAGCGCTCCGGCCCGGCCATTCCGTTGCACCACGCCATCCTTCCGCCGGAGCACTTCCGATAGACATCTGAGTGATGATGTCAACAGGAAAACCCGACTAGGTCGGCGATACCCCTTTCGGACCAGCTTCGCCCTCAGAATACGATTCTCCGCGGCCAGATATTCGTTCTGCAGTAAGAGGTCCTGGTTCACCGAGCCCGTCACGTGCGCCAGCAGTCGCACCCAATTCTTGTTTCTCATCCAGACTGCCGATCTTACTCTGGGCGCGGGTCGTTTTGGTTTTTTGACCATACGGGAACTGAGGCCGACGATAAAGATCCATGCTCCTTGCCCCGAGTAGGGTGCGCCTACGCCACGGCAAAGTGAGCGAGGATTTTCCCCGGGCCTAGCCGGCGGATTTAAAGGGCGGTACCCACCGGGTGCTTAAGGCCCTCTTGTTGACGCAGCTAAGACTCAGGCACCGCATCCGTCAGAACTGGAACCGGGCAGAGAAGGCCATCACACGGGCCGGCAACGTGCCCGTGGGAAGGCCAACGGCGGTGGCGTTGGAGACAGCGTTGGTAGACGGATTGAACTGGATACCTGTATTCATTGCGTTGAATTCCGAGTGGTTGAGCGCGTTGTATGCCTGAGCTTGAATCTTGAGCACTCGCCTTTCGCCCAATGGGAAGCTCTTAGTCAGCGTCATATCCAAGTTCGTGATGTGCGGATAGGTCAGAGCTCCTGCGCCGCCGCCCTGATTGCCCAGCACGGGCGCGCCGACAATCGAGTTGTCCGGACCCGTAGCCAGAGCGGGCATGGCGTAGGCCGCCGGATTGAAGTACGTGCCCGCCGGAATGTTGGCGAGAGGATTGCCAATTACCTCGCAACGCTGACCAACGTCGGGCGTACCAGTATAACCGCCCGACACACCTGCCGAGCCCGAAGTGAGACCGCAACCCGGATTAAACGGCGCGCCGCTCTGGATGGAAAAAATTCCCGAGAAAGTCCAGTGATCGGTCACAATCCCCAAGCCTTTAATGCTGTATCTCGTGGCGACATTGGGAAGATCGTAGGAGTAGTTGACCTGGAGATTGTTGCGCCGGTCGATACTCAACCTCCCGTAATTCCATGCCTCGTTGTTTGGAACAACCGGGTTGTAACTGGTGGTGCCCAGGGCTTTTGAGAAGGTGTACGCCGCGCCTACGACCAGACCGTGTGACAGGCGCTTCTGTCCGGTCGCGGTCAGAGCGTTGTAGTTGGCGTGACCCCAAAACTCGTTCTCCGTAATCGAGCCGTATCCCGGATAGATGGTTCGCTCGAATATAGAACCGACATCGGCGCTGGTATTCCCCGCCGTGGTCGGGTTCAGATGCGACGGCGTGAACGGCCAGCCCGTTCCGATGGGAATGTAGTTCGCATTGTATGAGAGGTGCTGATCGAAGCTGTAGCTCATCGTGTAGCCCAGATCGACCACGATGTTGCTGCCGAAGGTTCGCTGAACGTCAATGCTGGCGTTGATGACCTTATCCCACGGAACATTGGCGGGGTAGGCGGTGGGGGCAATAGGAGCGATGCTCAAACTGCTCAAGCTTGGCGGCTGCCCCCCGTCCAGCGTTGCGATTTGCCCGAAAGTTACATTATTGACCGTCTGCTGATAAGTTGTCGGCGCCTGCCCGGACAGGCCGTAATACTGATTCCCGTCCAGCCGGTTGTAGAACAACCCAGCGCCGCCACGGATCGCCGTCGTGCCATGCCCAAAGACGTCGTAGGCAAAGCCTATGCGCGGCGCGACAGCGAGTGGCGACTGATGGTAGGCAGCGAGTGGAACGTTGTTGAGCCCGAGCACCTGCAGTCCCGCAGTGGGATTGCCCGAGTTGGGAACAAAATCCCCGATGAAGCCGCTGCTTACGGTCGCGCCACTGAGCGGATCCTTCGCCACCAGACCGGTGCTGGAAGTACACGTCGTGCCGGTCGTGCAGGCCGGAACGTAAATCCGCGGCATGGCCGATTTGGAATATAGTGAGGGATTGAAGTTTACAAATGTATTGTTGTGATCGATTTGCGGCGTCTGGTGATAGAATCGCAGTCCGAGATCGAGCGTGAGCCTGCGGTTCACCTTCCAGTTATCCTGCAGATACCACTCCGCGTTCCAATAGGTGACGTTGAACGTGGTGCTGTTGTTGTATTGGCTGTAGCTGCTGACATTGCCGAGCAGGGCATTGACGAAGCCGTCATTCGTATTGAGCAGCGGGTTTGAGGTTGAGGAGGCAAAACTGAAGGCCCCCATGTAGTTTCTCTGAGCCGGCTGCCACTTGGTGTTATATTCCAGGTAGATTCCCGCTTTGAACGAGTGATGGCCCACGATCTTGCTAATGCTGTCCTGCCAATACCAGGTTGGGTTTATGGTGTAGTCCGCTCCGGCCGACGCGCCGACGCGGGAATAGGACATCGCGTTGCCCGGCGTGCCTCCGAAGCTGATGTTGGGCAGGAGGTTCTGGTAACCGTTGAGAGGCGACGCAGGATTTCCAGTCCCGGCCTGTGACGACGTTGGCGGCGGAAACAGCACCGGCAGACCCGGTATCAGCGAGCGGTCTTCGCTCTTATAGTTATCCAGTGATACGTACGTATACTGATCCCAGTTTGCGGCGAACGTGAATTCGTTCACCATGGTCGGCGAGATGGTGTAAGTAAGGGTAGTCGCATAACCGTGCCCACCATTTGGATGTTCAATGGGGGAAATGCCCCGCTGGCCCAGAACGCCGCCAACGTCCGAACTGAACTGGACGCCGTAGTATAGGATGTTCGAAGTGTCGTAATCGTTGATCAAGCGGAAATAGCCGGTGAGCTTCGACGTTAGAGAATAATCGAACCGGTACACATCGTTGCGCCTCGGGTGCGTGGCGCTGCCCTGTTCGAAGTAGTTCACCACGTTCAACTGCGCGGCCAGCGTCGGAGTAAAGTTTGGCAGCGGGAAGAAGTTGAGCACCGCCAAGCCCACCGGATTGATCCGCGCCGCCGGGATGATGTTGCCTGAGAACGGCGTGTTGTTGTTCGCCGGATCGAGGATGCTGATCAGGCTGCCGTTGTTGTTGAAGCTCTTCGAGAAGTCACCCGTCCGCTCTAACGCGGTGGGTGTATACTGGTTCACCGCGCCGCCGGTTACGAATTGGCCCACCCACTCCTGCGACACGAAGAAGAAGAGCCTTTTCTTGTCGGCGTTCCAATGTTTCGGGATATATACGGGGCCGCCGAGGCTGTATGTCTCGATGTTGTAACGGTAAGGCACTCGTGGAGTAGCGGCGCCGTTCTTGATGGTGTGGTTGTTCACCCAGGTATCTGCGTTGAATTCCTCGTGCCGGTGGTTCCACGCGAGCGTGCCATGAAAGTTTTGTGTTCCGTTCTTGGTGACGACCGTGATCATTCCGCCGGAGTTGCGTCCGAATTCGGCGGCATAGTTCGAAGTCAGAACCTTCAGCTCCTGAATTGCGTCCAGGTTCGGCTCGAATTGAACCGAAGTGTTCGATCCGGTATCCATGTCGGTGACTCCGTCGACCGTAAAGTTCAGCGCCGACGTGGATCCGTTGATATTCATGCCGCTGATGGCGCCGTGGCTGGTGACGTCGCGGCTGCTCGCGGTGTCAACCACCCCAGGAACTAGCCTTGCATAGCCGAAGAGATCCCGGCCCTTCAGCGTCAAATCTTCCAGAGCGACGGCGTCAACAGTCTGGGACTTCTCGGAACTCGCCAACTGCACCTGCGCCGCTTCCGCCGTAACGGATATCGACTCCGATACATTGCCGATCTGGAGAATCATCCTGCCTGCGTTGTGCGTTTCTTGCGCGGTCACGATGAAGCCGGTGTGCGTTTCACTCTTAAACCCGGTTGCTTTGACCGTCACATTGTAGGTACCCGGATCCAGATTGACGAACCGGAATGTGCCGAGGTTGTCTGTAGTCCCGTGACGAACCGCGCCGGTACCGGCGTTGGTGAGCGTGACCGGCGCACCGGCGACAACCGCGTCCGCCGGATCGACCACCGAACCCACGAGTGAGCTCGTAACTGTTTGTCCCAGCATCGTGGCGCACAAGAACGCCATCGCCAACAGAGCGGACGTAAAGTTCCTCAGATGCACAATTTCCCCCAAAGATTCCCGTGTGGCGAAAAACGCCACTACAGCGACTCGAGTGCGCTGCCGAATGCGGATACGAGATTCGGCTGCGAGTATATCTGGTTGCAATGCCGGTGTAAAGCATAACGTAACTTTTGATTGGCTGAGCCGGCTTGCCCTCCCGCATGCCCGCTCTGGCCCATATTTGTCCGAGGGCATTTCTTCGCGATGTGCGAAAATCCAAGCGTGTGGAGGGCGTCATGCGGCTGAAATCGCGTATCACGATTGCCGTGCTGGGGATCGCGGCCGCCAGTCTCGTGACGCAGCGGGCGCATACGCAGCAAGCTTCCACCTCAGCCAGCAACCTATACGTCGATCAGGCACTGTGTGCGCAATGCCATGCGGAGATTGCGAATAATTTCCGGAAATCCGGGATGGGCCGGTCGTTTTACCAGTTAGGACCTGGAAACGTGGTCGAGGATTTCACGCCGGGGAAACCGTTCTATCACGAGGCGTCAGACTGTTACTTTGCGATGATCGAACGGGGCGGAAAGTATTATCAGCGCCGCTGGCAGAAGGGATTCGATGGCAGGGAAACCAATGTCGATGAGAAGCAAGTGGGCTTCGTCATGGGTTCGGGCAATCATGTGCGCGCCTACCTTCACCTGACCAGCCGGAATACGCTGCAGCAATTACCGCTCGGCTGGTATTCAGAGAAGGGCGGTTTCTGGGCGATGTCGCCGGGGTTCGACCGGTCGGATTATCCCGGGTCGACGCGCGTCGTGACCTATGAGTGCATGTTCTGCCACAACGCGTACCCTAAAATTCCACGGGGCCACGAGGAAACGAGCGCGGACCCGGAGTTCTTGCAGCCCATACCCGAGGGGATCGATTGCCAGAGATGCCATGGACCGGGACGGCGCCATATCGAGACCGTCGCCAGGGGGGGCGCGACGGCAGAACAGATCCGCATGGCCATCGTGAATCCAAGGCGTTTGAGTCCTGGCCGCGAATTGGAGGTCTGCATGCAGTGCCACCTTGAGACCACCACCGCCGCTCTGCCGCATGCGATCCGGCGGCTGGAGCGCGGGCCTTTTTCCTACATGCCGGGACAGCCCCTCGGCGATTTCCGGTTGACGTTCGACCGTGCGGAAGGAATGGGCGACCGATTTGAGCTTGCGTATGGCGCCTACCGGATGCGCAAATCCCAATGTTTCCTTAAGAGCGACGGGAAGCTAAGATGCACGACCTGCCACGATCCGCATAACATCCCCGAGGGCGAAGCGGCCACTGTTCGCTACAGCGCTATTTGCCGCGATTGCCATTCCACGGCATTTGAACGAACGGTAGCGTCCGGAGCCCACCCTACCACCGCGAACTGTGTGAGCTGCCACATGCCAAAGCGAAGGACTGACGATGCAGTGCATGTCGTGATGACGGACCATTTCATTCAGCGCCGGCAGCCGGCCGGAGATCTGCTGGCCGAGAAGCCGGAGGTGCGCGAATCATCGTCGGCTGCGTATCGCGGCGAAGTGGTTCCGTACTATCCCGCAAGACTCGCGTCGACGGAAGAGGAGGCTTCGCTTTACCTGGCGCTGGCCCAGATTCTCGAATGGAGCAATCTGAAAAACGGATTGCCGCGGCTGCAGAGCCTGATTGAAAAGTATCGTCCCCAGCGCGCCGATTACTATGCCGATCTCGCGGCAGGGCTGAGTACCGCGGGCGAACTCGCGAAGGCCATCCCCTACTACGAAGAAGCCGTGCGCCACTCGCCCGGCTCGGCAATCATCTTGCGCAAGCTGGGCAGCGCGCAGATGGAATCGGGGCAACTGGCGAAAGCGGAAGGGACGCTGCGGCGCGTGATAACGCTGGCGCCCGACGATGCCGGGGCATGGGGAATGCTCGGTCAGGTCTTGTGGCGGCAAAACAGGAACGCGGCGGCCAGGGCAGCGTTCGGGAAAGGAATAGACTTCGATCCCGAATTGCCCGAGTTGCACAATTCGCTCGGGACGCTGCTACTCTCGGATGGCGATGGCGCTGCGGCGGAGAAAGAGTTCCGCGAGGCGGCACGGATCCAACCGGGCAACCCTAAGGTGCAGGCGAATCTGGCGAGCGTGCTGGCGTCGCGGAACCAGATTGCCGAGGCGCGTTATCTCTTCGAGCAGAGCATCCGGTTGAGGCCCGATTTCGCCGACGTGCGGCTGAATTATGCGCGTATGCTGGCCCTGGGCAATGAAACCGTCGAAGCCGAAAAGCAGGCCCAGGCGGCAATTGCGGCGGATGCCGGCATGGCGGGCGCACACCAGTTGTTGGGCGCTCTGCTGGCAACCAGGGGCGACCTGGAGGGTGCCAAGCGAGAATTGCAGACGACGGTACGGCTGCAGCCGGATTTATGGCGCGCGCAGTTCGAACTGGGAGTGGTTCTGGGGCGAGCGCACGACTACGCCGGCGCCGAGGAACATCTGAAACTCGCGGCCCAGGGCTCGGATCCGGATGCGAAGGTGTCCGCGCAGCAGCTGTTGAAAAGGCTTGGCCAATGATGTTGATCGAACTCCGGCTGTTCGCCTGCGCCCCGCTCATTCCGGATATCGAAGCGCACCCCACCATCGCCGGAATTCGCGCCGGCAAGGATGAAGTCCTCGATCGCGCGGTTTCCTACATCGAAAAGGGAAAGTAGGGGGGCGGATCGCCTTTCCAACGCGATCAGGTCGCCCTCAATTCCCAGCTGGCCTAATCGCTCGATCTCTAGCAGAGCCGCTCTGCCAATTGTGCCGGATTCGTAGCGCAGCAATCTGGCGGCGATCGATCCTTTCTCCGGAGTCGCTGACGGCAGGGGGTGCGCAGGCGGAGCAACTTTCACCACATCCCGACTCGTTGAATCACAACGACATCGCCGTCGCGCCGAACTGACCACCGGCACATTCGGGTAGCGCGCGATGACTGCAAGGTCCCACGCAGGCTAACGAGCTCTTTTTCGCTGAGTGGCGTCTCGGGAGCATATCGATATGTATCGAGCCTGCGAAGCTTCTGGATGATGTCGTACCATTTCCCACGCGGCGTATTCCACTTGACTCGTGATTTGCGCCACTCCACGCAATACCCGTCAATTTGAACCTGTAATTCCGGCGAACGCATAAACTCCTCCGGTTGCCACCTCGACTGCTCAGCTTGCTCGTCACTCCAAGGCCAAAGACCGTGCGATTCTATCAACGACACGGTTCGCCTTGGACTAATCATACGCGGCGCCGGCAGCGGCTAGGATGGGCTGACGTGAGTGCCGACAATGTCCGACATCGTTTCGCAAAGCAGTCGGCAAACGAATAGCAACGCGAACGAGATTGCATAGGCGCTAGGGTTGACTGCGTTGCGCCGTTCCTGTCTAATGATTTGTCATGCAAAGGCGAGATTTCTTCACTCGTGTGTTCGGCGGTTTGGCGATCATGAAACTCGATGCCGCCCATGCGCAGACGTCAGCGACTGGACCCGTTGTCGAACGCGCAAATTCAGGTCTGCCTCATAGCGGCAAGGTGCTGGCCGCCATCCAACCACACTCGGACGATATCGCGCTCATCTGCGCCGGTACGATAGCCAAGTTGATTCGGGAGGGTTACACCGGTTACATGATTCGGGCGACCAACGATGACATGGGCGACGATGTGGGAGAGCCCGGATCAGTCGGCGAAAATGTTTTACGAAACGAACGCGAGGTGGCCGAACAAAGCCGTGTGCTGGGGCTAAAGAGGGATTTCAGTCTCAATTACAGCAATCACCGAATGAGTGACATCTCGCGCAACGAGCTGATCTGCCGTCTGATTTTCCTGTTTCGTTTCCTGAAGGCCGATACCGTGTTCTGCTACGATCCCTGGGCGCACGACGAGGAGAATCCGGATCATTATGTGCTCGGGCATTGCGTGGAAGCGGCATGCTGGATGGCGGGGCGCGTTCACGATTACCCGGAGCAACTGGCAACGGGCCTCGAAGCGCGCGCAGTCACCGATAAGTACTATTACGCGCGGCATCCCAATATCAACCGTATTGTCGACATCAGCGGGACCGTGGAGAAGAAGATCGACGCCAACATCTGCAATGTCGCGAAGGGGCCGGGCGGGCATCATGGGTCGAAGCTCAGGGCGGAATTAGCGCGGCAAGGCAAGAAACTGCCTCTTCTGGGCGATGACGATCTCACGGCGGATCGCAACTACATCAGAGAGTTCGTTTTGGCGGGGGACCGCGAGCTGGGTAAGAAATACGGGCTGGAGTACGCGGAGGCATTTCACTACGTGGGGCCGGCAGCGGCAGCCATCGGGGGCACCGGCTCTCGTGTGGGCGATTACGTCAAGCAGCATGCGGTGCCGTTGAAATAGAGCATGGATCAACTGCCGCGAAAGCTCGGGCTGCTCGACGCGACGCTGATCGTGGTGGGGATCGTGATCGGGTCCGGCATTTTTCTGCTGCCGAATCTGATTGCGCGGAATCTGCCTTCGGGCACGGCGATCATCGGCGTGTGGGTGACCGCCGGGGTGCTGTCCTACTTCGGAGCGTTGGCGTACGCGGAGCTCGGGGCGATGATGCCCGCGACGGGAGGCCAGTATGTGTACTTGCGGGAAGCATACGGCGACTGGTGTGCGTTTCTGTGCGGCTGGGTGTTTGCATTGGCGGTAGTGCCAGGGGGCATCGCATTCCTCGCCGTCGGATTCGCCATTTACCTGGATCAATTCATCCCGCTTTCCGCTGGGGCGCGCACGGCGGTTTCTCTGGCCTTGGTTTCCGGGTTGTCGGCGATCAACGCGATTGGGGTGAGGGAGGGAGTGTGGGTGCAGCGGATCTTCACTTCGCTGAAGATCGCCGGGTTGCTGCTGGTGATTGGCGCGGCGATGTTCGCGCCGGGCGCAAAGAATCCGGAATTACCGCCCCTCACGTACGGCGGATATGGAATCGCGATGGCAGCATGCCTGATGGCGTACAACGGGTGGAGCTATGTGAGCTTCGTTGCCGGGGAGGTGAAGCATCCCGAACGCAATCTTCCGCGAGCGCTGGCGCTGGGGATGGGACTCGTGATGGCGCTGTACGTGTCCGCGAATCTCGCGTATTTGCACGTGATGAGGATTCCGGACATTGCTGTGAGCGAGCGCGTTGGGGCCGCAGTGGCGGAGCGGGTGATGGGTCCGACGGGAGCCACGGTGCTGTCCGCGGTCGTTTTGCTCTCTATCATCGGAGCGATCAACGGCTGCATTCTTACGGGTGCGCGGATACCATTCGCGCAGGCGCGGGACGGGCTCTTTTTCGCAAGCTTCGGCCGGATTCATCCGCGTTTCGAAACTCCGGCTTTTGCAATTGCAATGCAGGCGGTGTGGACGTGCGTGTTGATCGTGACAGGGTCCTACGAGAGTCTTTCTTCCTACACGATCATCTCCGCCTGGATTTTCTACACCATGAGCGTCGCCGCCGTGTGGGTGCTGCGGCGGAAGACGCCGGATGCTCCACGGCCGTATCGGATGTGGGGGTATCCAGTGACGCTGTGGCTGTTTGTGGCGGTCTCTTTATGGTTCCTGGTGGACGCGGTGGTGAATCAGCCGAAAGTGTCGCTGATCGCGCTGGGCCTTGCCGCCGCGGGAGTACCCGCTTTTTTCCTGTGGCGACGGTTAAGACCCACTACCTGAGATCCGAAACGTCGGACCGCGAAAACTCCGCCAGGGCGTCGAGGTCGATCTCGATCCCAAGGCCTGGTTTTTCCGGGATGGCCAGCATGCCGTCTGAGTCGAGCCGCCATCCTCCCGAAGCAAGCTCATCGATGAACGGCGAGCCGGTGAGGTATTCCACCAGATCGGTATCCGGAAAGGCGGACGCGATTTGCAGATCGGAAGCAAGGCCGACTGCCGTATTCCAGCCGTGCGGGATGAATCGCACACCGTGATTCCGTGCCATCCAGGCGATTCGGCGCAGTTCGCTCAATCCACCGCACTTTGTCACGTCGGGCTGAACAATGTCGAACGCGCCCGCTTCGAGCCAGGGTTGGAAACTTTGGCGACGCGTCAGCACCTCCCCGCCGGCGATCGGAACCCTGGCCGCTCTGCGAAGCGCGACGTAGTCTTCGAGCGCGTCCGGAGGAAGCGGCTCTTCGAACCAAGCCACATCGAATCCGGCGAGCATCTCCGCGGTGCGCAGAGCCCACTTGTAGTTCTGGGGCCAGAAAGCATCGCTTGCTCCCGCATCCACCATGAGCAGCGATTCCTTGCCCACAACGTCGCGGGCGGCGCTTACGATCGCTTCATCAACCGCAACGCTTTTCTTGCCGAACGGTCCCCATCCGATCTTGAACGCGCGAAATCCCTGCGCCTTGACACGCAGAAGCGCATCCGCTATCCGCTCGGGCTCGCGCATGAGCAAGGACGCGTAAGGCCGGACTCGATCGCGATAACGGCCGCCGAGCAGACGGCCGACCGGTTGGCCGCTGGCTTTGCCAAGCAGGTCCCAGAGTGCGATATCGATCCCGCCGATCGTATGCGTGACGGCTCCGCCTCGACCCTGCCAGAACGTGTTCTGATGCAGCTTCTCGCTGACGCGTTCCGGCTCCAGTGCATTCTCACCCTGGTAAAGAGGCTGAAGCAGCGCCAAGGAAGCGCGTACGAGCGCCTCGCTGGTGAAGACGCTTCCCCATCCGATGGGGCCATCGTCGGTAAGCACGGCGATGATGGTATGAACACAATCCTCCGGCTGCAGTTCGTTGGACCAGCCGCCTTCGGGAGTGCGCCCCTGCAGCCCGAAGGCGCGTATTTCACGAATCTTCATACGTGCTAGTGTAGTGCGTCGTTGATTTTCAAACAGTATGACTCAGGATGGGCAAAAAGGGTACAGGCACGAAGTTTCGCAAGAGCGGCGAAATTCGAGCCAGTCCCCCTCTTGCGCACTGGAGCGTACCTGGGCACGATTTGAGACGCAGACCACTGGTATCCGCGATACGTCGAGATGCTCGAAATTCCATTCCCACCGATATCACAGCGGTTGACTATCACGCCGGCGGATAGGAAGCTGACCAACTGCGTGGGTGAATCTTCCTTTCATACAATTATGATGGTGGAACGATGATCATGAATTGGTTGCTGCTCGGCTCACTAGCTATGGCGCAGAATACGACGATAGCGACACCGACGGCCGCGGCGCGCGGGCTTCAATGAGGCCCCGGCAGATCTGCCGGGGAATTAACAAAACCCACCGTGGTCGTCACGACCGTTGAAGAGCTTCAATGAGGCCCCCCATCTCTCCGAATCCCGGTCTTCCCGGGGTTCTGGTCGTCACGACCGTTGAAGAGCTTCAATGAGGCCCCGGCAGATCTATCGTTTCCCAACGGAGCGCAGTTGGTGAGGTCATCGAGTCACTTGTCTTGGTCTGGGCCGCATCTCAGTCGGCGGAGTGCCGTGATACCGTCGTGTATCTACCTTTCCGTTGAGATCTACATCGGAAGGCGTCTCGCGGGCGATTGTGCTGATGGAGTGGCGGAGTTGGACAGCAATGGGAAGGCTGTTTTGACCGGCCAGAATCTTGTCCCATTCTTGTCCCAATAAATGGACCGTTTTCGGGATACCGAGGCTGCCTTGATCCTTTATTTTGAATGCGATAACCCTGGGCGAATCCTACCGGTGGAGGCATTCCCCGAACTCCCGCCGGCTGTTGCCGGAGTGCTGCGTACGCGGAACTGTAGGGCGCCTCAGCCATCGGCCGGCGGCGCTCCCCGCAACGTGATTCGCGGTGAGTTCTTCGCCAAGGGAGAAGCCGGTTGGGCGGTGTTGTGCTCCGTCAACAACTCGACGGCGCTGCTCGCGTTTCGCAACGATCGCGACACCAATCCTCAAACAATCATCACCAGCGACGACCAGAACTACCTACAGGGGCTGGACGGCGACAACATTGGCTACTCACGAGAGATCACCGCGGCCGGTCGCGACTTCATCATGCGCCACTACCGCGCCTACGGCGGCCCTGAGCCTCCGCCGATCGACCACCAGGGCATCGATGACGCTTTTTTGGGGAAGGCTTCAATTACCTGGTATTTTCATAACGCCAAGTGGCTGCGGTTACAGGGTGCCGATTAATCAGGGCCGGCGGATATTTGCACGCCCACCAACCCGGGAGTCGTCCCTTGGCGCCTGACTAACAGCAAGTTGTAGGCGATCGGTCATCCCTGGTCGCGCAGCGTTTACCGATTTAGCATAGCCGCCTGTCCGCTCCCAAATTGGTCTGAAACGGGTTCTGGGGAGTCGCCGATAATCCTTGACATCTGGCGCTTTTCCGGTTTAGGCGTTACGGCCAAATGGCAAAATCGACGTTGCGAAAAGAGTCTTTGTGACACGCTCGCGTGCGTCTAAGGCTCGACCCAGACCGTGTAACGGCACAGATCAGGCAATTGTCCTGGTGTGCGTTGACGGACAGGAAACTTCCGCATGCGTCGTGATTCAGGAGTTGGCCGATTAATTGGTGGAAACGACCTTTGTTTTCGCCGGGCGAGGAGTTCAGGCGGCCGACGAATCAGCACCGCGCCGGGCCAGCATCAGGCCGATCCAGCAGCTCACCGGCCAGGTGAGCAACCAGGATAACCAGTACCAGTGCGGCCAGCCTTTGCTCCAGTTCGGAATAATCGCACCGACGCCCATCACTTCCCCGACGATGAAGAACCAGAGCACATGCCCTGATGCACCGCCCGGAGCAAAGCGGGCACAGAGCCATGCGCAGAGGATCGACACGACGACGAAGAGAGCCGTGCTCGTAATGAGAGGGGCGTTGGAGGGGACCTTGTCTTTGACGAAGTCGCCAGGGAAGAGGAGCGATAGCAACGGGTCTGTTGCCAGCACAAGAACAATCGAGAGCAGGTAACTGCCGGCGACGATGGCGATCGATTTGAGCATCCGTGACGCCTCCATGTAGAGTCAGTATAACCGGCCATCGGTGGGCTAGGCTAGAAACAAGAACGCGTTCGGGACAGAGCGCCGGCGTGGCCGAACTTGCGGATTTCAGTGCATTGGTGGACGAGCTTGAATCGCTGGACCCTGTTTCGGTTGCGATACGTCCCGGTAACCGTCGTTCCGATGGATGGGTGCCGTCTCAACTACAGTCGCCAAACGTGGTTCGATTCGCAAAAAGGCTGGACGCCCTTCTCGATTTGTTGGCGGCGACCGCTGACGGGCTGGCGGCTGAGTGGGATTTGCAACGGGACGGGATTTCGACAGAGACGGATCTCGACGCCGGGGACGATTTTGAATCGACGATTCAATGACATTGGTCCGAGATCGGTTTCTTTCCAGCCTCCTTTGGTGCATCCTTTTCCAACCAGCCGGGATTGATTGGCACAAAAGCGTCCCCCGGTTTTGATAAACTGTCCTCGTCCCAAGGAGAATGGACGTGCGCTTTGGAACAATAGCTTCAGCAGTGCTGGTGGTTTCGTTGTCGGCATTCGCCGCCGATCCATTCGCCGGTACTTGGAAGTTAACGAAATCCACTCGGGCGAATCCTCAGATTGGGACGATCCTCAAGTTTGAAGAGCAGAACGAAGCATTGAGGGAAATCCGTCAGGATGGGGAAAATCCTTGTAACGCCTCAATGACGCCCGCTGATGCACAATGCAGACAAATCAGTCGCCCGAACTGGGTTACGATGAACTTCATTTACAGTCGAAAAGGCAAGGATGTCGCAACGCTGAAACGGAAGATTTCTGCGGATGGCAGTTCACTAACCGAAACCACAGATGGTGTAAGTCCCAAGGGAGAAAAGTTCCACATCGTCGAGGTCTACGAGAAGCAGTAAGCCAGGAAACGCAGCTACGAAGCGTCAAAACCAATTGGACAGGGAAATGCTCGTTCCGGTTAGATATGCTCCAGCGCCTCGACCGTCAAATCATTTTGCACATTGCCAGTGTTCAGGCTTGCCGCTGGCTCGAAAAGCAGGACGTGAACTTCTTCTTCTGCAACAGGGCGATGCTCCACGCCGTGCGGGACGATCAGAAACTCGCCCTTTTCGATCCACACATGACGGTCACGAAACTCCATGCGAAATCGGCCTTTCACGACCAAGAATAATTCGTCTTCGACATCATGATGGTGCCAGACGAATGGGCCATCGAATTTCACGAGCTTGACCTGCTGACCGTTAAGTTCCCCAGCGATTCTCGGCTTGAAGTGGTCCGAGAAAAGGGAGAACTTTTCCTGAAGGTTGACCTTTTCCATGCGGACAGACTATCACGGTTCGATCTCGTTTCTATAACCGGACGTACCCGGCAGGAAGCGGTTCCCGACGAGAAAGTCCCCAACGGGTGAACACACCAGCCGTCGTGTAGACGTTGCGAATTTCAATGACCCGGCCATTGGGCAACATCAGGACACTTTCTTTCGGCGCTGATATACGCTCGTCTGCACGCTTGACCAAGAATTGATAGCCGTGTCCCCGGCTCCATCTGCGAATATCGCCAACCAGATTTCCTTCCTGGGTTGCGTTGGCGATGGCGACGACGTAGTGATCGCCTGAGACCGTCTGGACCACGACCACGCCGTATCCGCCATCACGAAAAAGCAAGATCGCGCGCTTGTACATCCGGCTGCAACGAGGACGAGGCCGCCTCCGACTTGAACGACCGGCAGTGAAATGCCAAAAGGACAGGATGTGGTGGCCGTTAACGCATTATAAAAAAGGGCGCCCCTTTCAAAGTAGGCTTGAGGCGTCGGCTCGGAACCGACGGAAAGGAGCACCCAAATGGACAAAAGAAAGTATACTGTGCAATTCCGGAATTTCTATATCGTCGTTGCGTTCGCAGGAACGGCCTTTGCGCAATCGGGCTTTCGGTGACCGCGAGTGCCGGGTACTTGACGCCCATTCCACTTACGGTGGCTCCTGGGCAACTTGTGACGTTGTTCGTGCCAGGCTTCGGAAACGAGGTAAGCGGCATCGCGAAGGCGCCGGTGGGCTCGCTTCCCACGGCACTCGCGGGCATTTCGGCCGTATTCCGGCAGGGATCGGATCAACCCGTGCCAATTTTCGAAGTTCAGCCGATAAAGTCCTGCACAGCATTTGCCCCTCCCGCAAATTCGTGTGGCTCCGAGTTGTACCCGCTAGAAAATAAATCACTTCCTGACGAGCAAGCCGCGCTCAGCGCGGCGCCGATCAACTCCGGTCGGCTTGTTTTGGACCGTTATCGCTGCAAGTGTTTCTTGTCTGTCAATGCTGATGCGCCCGTCACTTCGCGAACCAGCGTTGGATGATTGCCTCGGCCGGCTTGTTGCGGACAGTGCGCCCTATGTTGGGGCATGTGTCGCTGGGGAGGATGACGTCCGTGGGCCAGTAGCCATACGTGTCGAAGGCCAGAAAGTTGAGGCCACTCTCAGCTATGGCCTCAAACAGCGCTTCGTATCCAATGGCCTGAACGGAGAAATCCGTTTGCAGCGTGCCGCTGCAGCCCCAGACATCACTCACCGTGCCGGTCACCAAGGAGGAAAGGTTGGATTCGATGTAGCCTATCATCGCCAAGGGCCGGTTCTCGAACGGAGAGAGTTTTTGGGCGGTCTGGGCGAGAAGCTTCTTGTACTTCTGCTTCATCAGGGCGACGGTGAGATGTTGGCTCTCGTCCGGCGTTAGATAGCCCGCGATCGAGTCGACCAAGATCACATCCGCTCCATTGTAGAGGGGGGCGACCTTGTTCGGATCGGCGCCGCCCGGCAGCACGTCGTCAAAGAAAACTTTCCCGTCGAATACGGCCCGGACCTGCGAGAGCGCCGCGGTCATCTTGGCGACATAAACATCGAGATAATTGGTTAGGTCAAACCAGTAATCGCGCCAGTTGAGCATCATTCCCTTTACGCCGTACTTCTGCGCCACTTGCGCTTCGTGGACGATGTACTGCGTGTAGCTGTCGAGAAATGCCGTATACCACTGTTGCGATGGCTTGGTGGGGAGATCCACCCCCTTCTTGTCCACGCCTGGAATGTTGATGTGGAGCCAAACATCCAACCCAGCGCCCTTCGCGGTACTGGCGATGAAAGCCAGTTCCGATTCACTTGTTTGCTGGTTTGCAACATCCAGCACCGGCGTGGCGGCGGTTGCATCAACGACAAAAGGATAGTCGGTTACGCCGACGTGGTCGGCACCGAGGCGCTTGATGCGAGATGTGGTCTCGATGAAGGCGTCGTGCATGCTCCCCTGGCAACCAGTATTGAGCGCGCTCGCGTTTATCGAGCGCGAGAAGGCGGCTCCCTTCTTCCTGTACTTCGCAACCCATGACATCCATGTGCCTCGTCTTCCGAATGCTCGATTCGTTGGCAAGAGCGCAATGGGCGCGCGCGGCGACGCGATTCTCGAGCTCGATTGGAGCGTTGGTCAGGTTCTCGATACGCTTGACCGTCTGAAACTCGCCGACAACACGATCGTGATGTTCGCGAGCGATAACGGGCCGGTGCTCGACGACGGATACAAAGATCAGGCTGTAGAAAAAGCTGGTGCTCACAAACCCGCCGGAATTTACCGGGGTGGCAAGTACAGCAATTACGATGGTGGCACCCGCGTGCCCTTTCTGATTCGCTGGCCGAAGCACGTT
>PNAJ01000053.1 GCA_003170295.1 Bryobacterales bacterium
CCCCGCCTCCGCGGAATCCGCCGCCCCCGCCGCCGCCGCCGCTAAAGTGCGAACCGCCGCCCCCGCCGCCACCCCCGCCGCTATAGGAACGCTGCGGAGCGGAGTAATGCTGGCCCGATGAGCCGGAGTATCGTTGCGCCGGTGCTGAGTAGCGTTGCGTCGACCCGTAGTTGCGAGCAGCGAATTGGCTCGAAGAGCCGCCGCGGTTGAAGGACTGATTCGCGCCGCCACGGTTGATGGACTGATTCGCGCCTCCGCGATAGCCCTGCTGGCCCGCAGACGACCGGAATCCGCCATTGCCCGCCCGGCTGCCGGCACGCGACGACTGAGGCGACTGATAGGAGCGGCTATATCCACCCGAACCAGTCGCACGCGAAGCGCGTGAATAATCGTGTGCCCAGCCTCGGTTTCCAGCGAATCCACCGCGGTATCCGCCGCCGAATCCACCGTAGCCGCCGCCATAGCGGTAACCGTAGTGATTAAAGAAGCCGCCGTTGACGAAGAGCCCGCCGCCGAACCAATTGCATCCCCAACCCCAGCCACCCCATCCGCCCCAACCGCCGTAGAAGCCGCCGATCGGGATGCCGAAGCCAAACCCGAATCCATAAGTCGGATAGTACAGCGGCGGATAGTAGCCAAAGTCGGGTTGACCCCAAATATACGCCGGATCGTAGCTCGGCACATAGACCACTTGCGGATCGGCGGGCTGAATGGAGATCGCGGATTGGCCGTCCTGCATCTGCTCCGTCACCGTTTCCTGCGGTGTCGTGCGCAGCTTGCCGTTTGCTTGAGCCCGGTGGCGCAAACGCTGCACGGCGCTCATGACATCGGCCTGCTGACCGAGGAACGCGTTGCCGAGATCCGTGGTCCATCGCACGTCCTGATTCAGCCGCGCGAGAACGTCGGGAAACGCAACCAGGGCCTGCACGCTGGGATCCCAGTTCTGTTGCTTCGCGGCGTCCATCAGCGCCGTACCTGTCAGATCGCGATTCTGCTGCAACCACTGGTTTGCCTCCACCACTTCAAGAGGATAGGTCGCCGCTACCAATACCTGGCTCAATATAGGGTCGGGATAAAGTGCGAGAGGCGCGACCAGATTGTCCAATTGCTGCGGGGAGAGCGCGGAACGTGGCGCGGACTGCTGGTCCTCCGGCTGCGCGAACGCGATCGTCGCGCCCAGGGGAACGAACAACACGGCCGCGGCCGCCACGATCCGGAACATCGACTTCAGAGTGGAGCGTTTCATCTTTCGCCTTCTTTCATCCATCCTACAACTTAGATGGCTCCGGCGGCACAAAGGTAACGAATGAATGTCTTATCGGATCATCGACATACCAATGAATCTTTTGTCATTTTCATCGCGACCCGGCACCGCCGGCGCATTGTACTAATATTGGAGGCGCTCATGCGGACACTATCCAGACTATGCTACGCTGTCGCCTTCGCCGCGTTGCTGCGGCCGTTGCCTATGAAAGCTCAGAACGATTTGCAGCATCAGGAAGACCGGCAGGCTCTTCTCAAAATTCTGGCGGCGGTAGAAAACGCCATCAGCGCCCAGGATATTGCGGGCATCCTCGCGCAGATGAGTCCGGACTGTACGGTGACGTGGTAGAACGCGGAAATCTCCCGCGGTCACGCCGACATTCGCGCCTATTACGGGCGAATGGTAAAAGATGACGGCCGGATCATCAGCAAATACACGACGCAGCGAAGCTCGGTGCGCATGCGCGCTTTGTCGGCTCCGGGGCCGAGGTCGCCTTGGCGGACGGCAGCATGGAGGACGAATTTTTTCCCATCATCCGCGGCCCGTTCAAGCTGAACTCGCGCTGGAGCGCGACCGCGGCGAAGTCCGGCGGCGAGTGGAAGATCGTGAATCTGCACCTGTCGTCGAACGTGTTCACCAACCCTCTGATCTCGGAACTGACCCGGGCCCTGTGGTTCGCCGGCGGAGCGGGCGTGGTCATCGGTGGACTGGCCGGCTGGTTTTTAGGCCGCCGCGCGAAAAGGACATCTCAATAGCATTGTGGTGCAGGCTGGCAGCCACCACAAATGACCAACGTCAGACTGCTCTGCGGATCGCGTGGTAGACGAGCAGCACGGCGACGGCTCCCGCGACGGCGATGCCGATGCTGTACAGATTCAGCCCGGATACTCCGGAAAGGCCGAAGAAACCCGCGAGCCATCCGCCGACAACCGCTCCCACGATGCCGAGAACGATGTCCAGGATTAGGCCTTCGCCAGTCTTATTCACCAGCTTGCTGCCGATAAAGCCAGCAATCAGCCCGAGAACGATCCATGCCAGGTACGACATCTTGTGCCCTCCTTATAAGGTCAGGACGTTAGTATATTCCTAATCCTGCGGCTTGGGAAGCGCATAGAGTCCTAGAACTATTCCGCCGATAGAAGGGCATGGAATTGTCTCTTCCCATGGTACTGACCTTTGTATTTGCGATTGTCGTTGGCTATTTCGCGGGCAGGATGATGAGCATTCGGAACCGAAACGACCGGCGCTTCGACTAACTACAGCGTCGGAGTTCTTTCACGCCTGTCCGCATGCTACGCATGGCGGTTCGGTGCAGAAACGCGTGCGGAGATTACCAGAGATAGTCTTTGGCTTCGGTGCGGCGCTCGTAGCTATCCAGGACGTGAACTACCCGCAGGCGTTTTACTTTTGTGGGGGATAACGCGCCGATGGGGACGTATAGGATTTTTCGGTTCAAGTGTCCGGCGATGGAGCGGAAGATTGAGCGCGGGGGTCTAGCGGCTACGTAGACTACGAAGCGTTCTACGGAGTAATCGAGGGCGGCCATGAGGAGGCGCTCGGGTTTGGATTCGGCGAACTGGTAGTCGTCGTCGGACCAGACGTCGAAGAGGCGGCGCGGAGGGAGCGTCATTAGCAGGCCTCCGTATTCGGCGCGGCCGATGCCGGGGCCGACGATGTTATCGAAGGGGAACGTGGAGTAGAAGGCCATGTCCGATTCGTTCTGATGCTCGCCGAGCCAGGTGGTCAGATACTGGTAGTGGTGGTCACGATCTTCGTCGAAGATCAGGACTACGGCGCCGACTTCACCGGCTAAGCGGTCGGCTTGACGGACATAAATTTTCTTCTGGTGCCAGTTGCGGATGGTTTCGCGAAGGTCGATACCGTCGAGCAGCGAGGTGGTGAAGGGCTCGACGCGGACGCGCTCTTCAGAGAGCATGGCCTTCGCCTTCCTCTTTAAGAAGCGGCCGTATTCTTCGATGAGCAGATCCTCGGGTGGGTAGGAGCAGATGGCGTCGCCCGTGGTTTGTTTGGCCCATTCGCCGGGAGTTTTTTCGCGTTTGCGGGGCTTGATGCCGGTGGGTTTTAGGCGCTGCTTGGGGCGGGGAAGACGGCGGCGAATACGCAGGCGCTTGGTGTTGATCCAGATTTCGGACGCTGACAGGCGCACGGTTTCCAGATCGGAGTGCTCGTGCTGGGCCAGATAGCGATTCGCCATCTGCCAGACTTCCCAACCGTAGTTATCGTCGACCATGGATCTCGCGGCGACGGCCAGGTCGTACACATTGGCGACTAGATCGCCGGACATGTGCGCGAGATTTCTGGTGTAGCGGGCGATCATGCGGCGCTGCCAGTGGGCCAGTTTTTCGCCGGTCGACTCTTCGTATTTTTTCTCGGCCTCGCGCATGAGGGCTAGCTGGACTTTGGGGCGATCGAGGCGGTCTTCTTCCTGAATATCGAGGCGCGAGAATTCGTAGCGCTCCTGGAGGTAGGGATATTCGATCGTGATCTCGGCGAGGCACTCGGGATGGGGATTTAGGAGCTGGACATCAAAGTGTTTCGGGTGGGGGCGAGGGGGTTCCTGCGGCGATTCCATGGCGTCTAACAAAGGGTCGAGGAGATTGAGGGAAACGACGACGAGGACGTTTTTGGACGGGTCGGCTCCCTGCAGTTTCCAGGCCATGGCGTTGGCGTGCTCGGTCACATCGTCGTTGCGGGTTTGCGGCCAAACGCGATAGGCCTCGATGTATTTATCGAAACCGATGCGGCGGACCGCGTAGGTGTCGGGATATGTATCGGGCAGATGGGGGCGGTCGGCGGAATCGGGTTCTAGAAAGAGAACTTCGGAGCCGAGCTCATTGGCGGTGCGCAAGCCTTCGGTGAAGGGATCGGAGGGCTCGACGGGAACGTACACGGCGGGGTTGTCGTCGTCTGGAACGTCGGGGATATAGAGAATCACCGACATCTCGGGGAGGCGCTGTAATGCTTGTTGATAGGGATCGGCGAGGAAGCCGGGTAGTTCGACAGCGATGATCGGGGGCCTTTCGGCTAGGAGAAGTTTTCGCAGTTCTGCGGCGAATTCGACGCGGCCGGGGACGACGGGGAAATAGCGAAAGCGGCCTCGATCCAGACTGCGGATTTCAGCTTCGAGGGACATACCGCAGGGCCTCTTCGCCGAGGGTTTGCACGATGGAAGTGCGCAGGATTTCCGGATCGACGGCGGTTTTGGCCTGTTGGGCCAGTTTCATGGCGAAGCGGGCGATATTGATGCCGTCGCGGGCGGTGTAGCGCTCATCGGCGGAATGGGCCTGCTGGAGGAAATCCGTCACATAGTTGAGGATTTGTTCGTCGCCGAAGGGGAGGTTTTCTTTTAATATCGCGAATTCCTCGTGGCGTTCCGGAAAATCGATTAGAATTTGCGGCTGAAGGCGGGAATGGATGTATTCGGGAAGATCGAAGGTGGACGCGTCGTCGTTCATGGTGGCGACGAGGCGGAACAGCGGATGCGCTTTGATCTTGATTCCGGCGACGATCGACTCGACGTAGCGGCGGTTGTCGAGAAGAGGGGCGAGGCTGGCCCAGCTTTTCTCGCTCATACGATTGCCCTCGTCGAGAATGACGATGCCGCCTCGCAGCATGGCTGTGACTAAGGGTGACGCGACGTAGCGGAGCTTCGACTCGCCTTCAATGACGGGGGTCACGAGAAGGTCTTCAGGGCGCGTGTCGACGGTGGACTGCAGGATATAGACCTCGCGGCCGAGGCGTTTGGCGGCGGCGTAGGCGAGGGTCGTTTTCCCAACGCCGGGCTTGCCGAGCAGGCGGGGATTCATGGGGAGGTCCTGGGGGTCGACCACCAGCCAGGCGGCGAGGAGTTGACGCATCACCTCCTCCTGGCCGACCCAGGCTACGGAGAGCTCATCGGGATGAGCAAGGTGCAGAGCGACGCCATCGATCTCGACGATCATGTCTTAATCAATGTAGCAGACGTTGAGAAAAAGATTGACGAGCGGGGGCAATTCCTTTACGATGATCTGAAAGCACCTTCATAAATCCCGTTATGCGGCATGATTAAACACTTAACGCTGTTGATGCTGTTAACGCTAACGCTCCCCTGCCTCTGCTGGGGTGCAAATGCTTTGATCGTACACGACTCGGTGAACGGTGGTGGCATCGACACGGATGTCACAGCCAACCTCACGGCAAACTGATTACAGCTGGATTTACGGTTACGGCCAGCGATGGTAGCGTACCCGGGGGGAGCCTAGCCACGTATCGGGAGATTTGGGATCTCCGATATAACAACGTGGGGGTGAACCAGCCCCTGACTGCATCGGATATCAGTGCTTACATCACATATATGGCGGCGGGAGGGTCGCTGTTCGTGATCGGCGAAAACCCCGGATTTGCAAGCCGGAATAACACGATCATCGCACAGGTGAGTTCCGCGGGCGGGGGCACCATTAACGCATTTACCTCCGCCGGACAACCTAGTTCTCCAGAAACTGTATTGGCTCCGTTCACAGGGCCTACGCCTCTTTCGAATATCCAGTACCTAGCCTCATCCGCGTCGACCACGCGTGCCAACGGCAGGTTCATCACGGTCGGTGCAACTGGCTTTGGCACGGCCCTCTTATTTCCCCCGGGGACGATGACGAACGCTACGGCCGGAGCTTTGATCATTGCCTTCGACGTCAACTTTATGCAAGCCGGGGCGGATGCGAATTCGCAGATCTTCATCGCCAACTTGATTGCTTATCTGGCTGCTCCGTACTTCACTCCGATTCCGGGAACTCCAGCGCCGGCATCGATTACATTGGTCCTGATCGGACTTGCCGCGGCTGGAATCTACGCAGTCCGTCGCAAGAGGCTGAATCAGAGCCTGACCTAAAAGCCGCAAGAAAGAACCCTCTCTATAGCAGACTGGGCGAAGTCCTTGATATACGGATTTTCATCCTGTAAGGGCTGGTGTGTTCGCGCACTGAAGGAGTGCCTTGTTCTTTCATATCCGTGAGCTAGAGCTAAAGGCGCGTGAATTTAACGTAACGCTGGAGCCTGGGGTGTTGGAATTTCTGGATCCGGCGGTTTGTAGGATCGATGACGACTTTGAGCTGTACTATCGACCCGTAGCGGAGGGGTACGGCGAGGAGAAAGTGGTCGACGAGGGCGAAGCGGAGATGGGCTTTTACGAAGGCGACGGAGTGGAGCTCAACGACGTTTTGCGGGAGTTCGTTCTGCTCACCCTGCCGATGCAGCGGGTATGTGGTGAAGATTGCAAGGGAATCTGTCCGGTATGCGGACAGAACCGGAATCAGAAAGAATGCGCGTGCCATGGGGCTTCGGCCGGCGTTCGCCTGGGTCGATTCTATCGCTAGACTTCGATGCCGATCTCTTTGGTCTGGATTTCCGTAGCGCTAAGCTCCGGTGCGTTCTCTCTGACGAGTCGACAGGCGTCCCGGATGTTCTTTTCCAACTCCGAGAGCGTTTCACCCTGGCTCACCACGCCGGGAACCTCTTTCAAGCGGCCGATGTGCCAGCCGTCGTCGAGCCAATATTCGAGAGTGAAGTGCCGCCGCATGGTTCAAGTTTAGTCGGCGGCTGAAGCCACCGCTGCAAGCTAAAGCTCGCGCCACCCAGCCTATTCTGTCCTCTTGTTACGAGTGGGCAGGCCTTCTGTCGACAAAGTCTCCCGCTTGGTGTGGCGCATGACTCTGGCTCGCGACCTGAGCATACATCGCATCCGGCGCCAGATCGATCTCACCCGGCCATGCGACCGCGCCGCAGTCAATGAGGACTTGTTCGAAAAACTGCTCATCCAACAGGGGCGCGAGCACGCCTGTCAGTTCCTCTGTCCGCAACTGCACACGCCCCGTTAGACCATCTTTGAATCGGACAAAGAGGGAGTAGCCAGGCTCTGGTTTCACTTCAACTATGTCCCAATACATGAAACGACCCTCCCTTCACGGCAGCGGCGCAATCTTTGCCGGTAGACTGTTCTCGCGGCAGAGCCGCCAGTCTTCCAGCAGCTCCTCTCTATGTATGATCGCCCATTCCTGGACCAGGCTCAAACCCCGGCGCGGCAGTTGGCCCTCCATGATCTCCAAAGTGCCGAGGTCGATCGTAGCTTCGAACTCACCATATCGAGCGTGAAAGTGGGGCGGCGCGTGGTCGTTGAAAAACATTCGGATCATGATTCCATAGAAAGAACTGATCGTCGGCATCACTAATGAATTTTATATGATGATTGCATCATGATCACGGATCGAGAACGGGAAACCGCGCTGGCCTTGCTCGCTCGCAGCCGGACCGCCGTACTCCATGCTGTCGACGGCGTGACCGAAGATCAGGCGTGTTGGAAACCTGCGCCGGAGCGCTGGTCGATCCTCGAATATATCGAGCATCTGGCTGTTTCCGATGACGGGCTGGTTGCGCTCGTGAAGCGCACGCTCTCAACGCCCGCGCATACCGAGACCGAGGACGAGCGGCGCGCGCGGGAGCAGAAAATTCGCGCCACGCCGGTTCCGCGCGGAGTGAATCACGCGCCGGAGCATTTGCTGCCCGTGGCGAGATTCGATTCGCTCGCCGCAGCGGTGTCGGCTTTTCTCGCCGCGCGTGAACGGACTGTGGAATTCGCGCGATCGACGACG
The DNA here is from genome assembly GCA_003170295.1 of Bryobacterales bacterium. Lineage (GTDB taxonomy): Bacteria > Acidobacteriota > Terriglobia > Bryobacterales > Bryobacteraceae > Palsa-187. Next base: position 7,906 of record PNAJ01000053.1, read on the forward strand.
GACGATCTGCGACAGCACTTCGCGCCGCATCCGGTGCTGGGATCGCTTGACGGGTATCAATGGCTGTGTGGAAATGCGCGGCATGCGGAGAACCATGCGGCTCACGTGGTCGAAATCCGAGAAATGCCGGATTTTCCGAAGGCGGCGGCATTACAATAAGACCGAGTGCCTTTCTCGGATCGGTTTCAGCTTCTCGACCTCAAGCGCGATGAAGGCGCGCGCACGTTTGAGGCGCGCGAAATCTCGACGGGGCGTCCGGTGCTGGTGCATTTGTTCGCGGACCGCACGTCGCCGCTGAATCGCGCGCTGCTCGAAAAGCTCGACGCGCTTCCCGACGCGGAACGCCGTCGCGTGATCGATCGAGGCGAGCATCAGGGCGGCCTCTACGTCGTTACCGACCGTTTGGCCGATTATCCAGGTTTGCGCGAGTGGTTGTCGGCGAAAAGCGCGGATCGTCCGCAATCTCTCGACTTGGCTGGTGCGTGGAAGATCCCGCCGGTTAAGAAGCCCTCGGTCGACGACCAGCTGGCGAATCTTTTCGATACCGCGCCGAGGCCGGTGCTCGCGCCGTCGGCCGCGGAGCCCGAGCCCGTTCCGCCGTTGACGAACAGCGGCGAGGTGACCCTGAAAATGCCCACGCCGGTCGAGCCTCCGCCACCCACGGTCGATCCCGCGGCTCCCGCGCCACAAGAAGCCGGCGAGTTCACGCGCCAATTCGCTCCTGTGGTGCGGCCGGCCGCGCAGCCACCTAAAGAGCCGCCTCCGATTACTCCGGCTCCTCCTGCGAGCGAGCCAGGGGAGTTCACGCGACAGTTCACTCCTCCACCAGTTTTGCGACCCCCTGCGCCGCAGGCACCAAAAGAGCCGCCCGTACCCAAAGAGACGCCTCCGGTTGCTCCGGCTCCCGCTGCGAGCGACCCAGGCGAGTTCACGCGGCAATTCGCTCCACCTGTGTTGCGAGCGGCGCCGGTTTCGACGCGCTCTCCGACTCCCCCGCCGCAAGACCCGGGCGAGTTCACACGCCAGTTCGCGGCACCTCCTCCAACTACGCCGCCTTCGCCAAAACCCGAGCCGCCGCCCGGAGAATTCACCAGACAGTTTCAGCAGCGTCCCATAGTTGCCGCCGCCGCGCCGCGAACTCCCGCGCCCTCGCAACCGGCTTCGCAACAGTCTTCTCAACCAGGAGAGTTCACGCAAATGCTGCAAGCGCAGCGCCCCGCCGCTCCTGTCACGCCTCCGAACCTGCCTTCTCAGTCGGATGAATTTGGGCGCTTTTTCCAATCGCCGATGACGCCCGCGGCGCACAGCACGCCTCCGCCTACACCTTTGCAGCCGCCCTCGCAACCCAGAGGAGCCGGTGAGTTCACGCAGATCTTCGGGCGAGGCGACATGCCATCCCCGCCGCCTCCGCCCCTTCCCGCCGCCCCGCCCGCTCCGCCTTCTTCCGGCAATGCAACGCAGGTGTTCGCCGCTCCGCGAGGCCCCGCGCCTATGCCGGCGCCCAACGTCAATCCGCAAGGGCCCGGCGAATACACCCGCATGTTCTCGACTCCCGCTCCCCTTACGTTCGGCCAATCGCCTGCGGGTCCGCAAAAGGTGCATTTACCGGAAGCCGCGCCGCCCAAGCGAAACAAATCCCGCCTGCCGCTGTTCCTTGTGATCGGCGCAGTTGGGTTACTGATCGTCGCGTTGATTGTATTTTTATTAATGCGCCAACGTCCGACGTGACGAAACTTCATAATTTACAAAGGGTTTACGAAATCAGGAGCGGATTACTCGCTCTACGGCGGTACCAGGTGTTTCGAGGATGACGATGGGACGGCTATACTTATAAGTGTTCGCGCATGCGATTCTCGGTTGACGCTCACGCCATAGGTTGTCACCTGACGGGGAATGAAGTCTACATCCGCAACCTCCTGAATGAGTTTGCGAAGCTAGACCGGTCTAGCGACTTCATCGCCTACGTCTCGAAGCCCGGCGCTCATCTTCAAATACCAGAGAGCGTTCAGACCCGCCACGTCTCACAGAACCCCTTTCGCAGGTTAGGTTTGGACCTGCCAATGAAGCTCCGCCGCGACCGGCCGGATCTGTTGCACGTGCAATATACCGGCCCCCTGGCCTGCCCGGTTCCGCTGGTGGTGAGCGTCCACGACGTCAGTTATCTGGAGCATCCGCAGTACTTCACGCGCTTCCGCTCGACGCAGCTTCGATTCACCGCGAAGCGCACCGTGGAGGCTGCGGCGCGCGTCCTGACGCCCAGCGAATTCTCGCGCCGGGCCATCCTGCGGCACTATAAATTGGACGAGCGCAAAGTAGTGGTGGTGCCCAACGCGGTCTCCTCTTCGTTCCGGCCGGTGGAGCGCGAATCCGCCGCCGCGATGATCGAGGAAAAATTCGGAATTCGCTCGCCCTTCGTCCTCACCGTCGGCGATTTGCAGCCTCGCAAGAATCACCTCGGGTTATTGCACGCTTTTGAGGAGATGCTGCGTCAACACCCGCACCTGCCGCATCGTCTGGTATTTGTGGGCAAGGAAACCTGGTATTCGAAGGTGCTGCATCGGGCGGTCGGCCGCAGCAGCGTCGCCGGGCGCGTCGATTTTACGGGTTTCGTCGAAGATCCCGATTTGCTGAATTTCTACGGCGCGTGCGACCTGTTCGTGTTCCCGTCGTTTTACGAAGGCTTCGGTTTGCCGATTCTGGAGGCGATGGCCTGCAGCCGCGCGGTGGCTTGTTCGAGCTCGACGGCGATGCCCGAGGTCGCCAACGCCGCGGGAATCCTGTTCGATCCGTATTCGGTCCCGGAGATGGCTCGCGCCCTGGGCGACGTGCTTCTCGACGACGAAATGCGCGTGCGGCTGGAACGGCTCGGCACGCAGCGCGCCGCAACGTTTAACTGGGAGCGCGCCGCGCAGCGCACGCTGGACGTGTATTATGAGGTCGCGGGCGTCACGAAACCCGAGCCGGTATTAAAAGTTCGCGCGTCGTCATCATCATGAAGCTCCTGGTATTTCTGCTCTGCCTTCTTCCCGCGTCCGCCGAATCGTTGCGCTACTCCATCAACTGGGCCAGCGGTCTGAGTCTCGGGGAGGCCACGCTGCGCGCCGATAAGGGCAAGGAAGCCTGGGATTTCGAGGTCACGATGGACGCCAGCATTCCCGGCTTCGCGCTGCGCGACCGGTATCAATCCGCGGCCACGCTCGACCTGTGTTCGCTGCAACTCGAAAAGAGTTTCACCCACGGCACTCGCAAAGCCGAGGAAAAGATCACCTTCGATCAACCGAATCACACGGCCTCGCGCGAGACGCAGCACGGCGGCGGAAAATCCGAGCTGTCGATTCCCGCGTGCGCCAAAGACGCCCTCACGTTCATGCAATTCGCGCGCAGGGAACTCGCGCAAGGAAGGCTCGCGCCGCAACAGGAAGTAGTGTTCGGTGCGATGTATCGGGTTCGGATCGAATACACCGGCGCGCAAAAGATCAGAGTCGGCGATCAAACAGTGGACGCGGATCGCATCCTCGCCACTATAAAAGGTCCCACCACCGATTTGACGGTCGAGATATTTTTCGCAAGGGATGCCGCGCGCACTCCTCTGCTTGCTCACATTCCTCTGTCGCTCGGCTCCTTCACGGTGGAACTGATCCGGTGAGGGTCGCTTTTTTTTCACCATTGCCGCCTGCAAAAAGCGGCATCGCCGACTATTCCGCGGTGCTGCTGGATCATCTGAAAAGGTTCGCCGATGTCGAGGCGTTCGCGTCGCGCCCCGCCGAGTTCGATCCTTCGCGCTTCGATGCGATCCTCTACCAGCTCGGGAACAATCCGCATCACACGTTTGTTTATGAGATGGCGATGGAGCATCCCGGCATCGTCGTGCTGCATGAGGCGAATCTGCACCATTTGATCGCGGATCTGACGATAGGGCGCGGCGATTGGGACGCCTACCTTCGAGAAGTGGAAATCAACGCCGGTGCGGAAGCGCTGGACTACGCGCAGCGCTATGTGAGGACGCTCGAACGCGGGCCGGACTACGATATTCCAATGCTGAAACCGGTGCTCGCGCGTTCGCGCGGAGCCATCGTTCTCAGCGCCGCGGTCGAGAGCGAATTGCGCGCCCTCGGCTATGCGGGACCGGTTGAGAAAATTCCGCACGGAGCATGGATCGCGGACGTGGATCGCATGGAGTACCGCGCCCGGTTGGGCTTGGATGAGCGGACGCCTCTGATCGGCATTTTCGGATTTTTGAAGCCTTATAAACGCATCGCGGAATCGCTACGCGCATTTTCGAGGCTTATTCGCGTCGCGCCGGATGCCCGCATGATTCTGGTGGGTGAGGCGCATGCAGAACTGCCGCTCGATTCTATGATCTCCGCGCAAGTGCGCCACATAGGGTATACGCCGATCGAGGATTTTAACGGCTATTTAGGCGCCTGCGACATCGTTCTCAATCTTCGCTATCCCACAGTCGGAGAATCGAGCGGCACTCTGCTGCGCGCGCTTGGAATGGGCAAAGCCGTGATCGTTTCCGATGTCGGATCGTTTCGCGAATACCCGGACGAGATTTGTCTCAAAACTCCGGTGGATGAAAGCGAAGAAGATCATCTCTTCGAGTATTTGAATCTTCTCGTCTCGCGTCCTGAGATCGCGCAAGCGCTGGGCGCGCGCGCCCGCCAGTGGGTGGAACGCGAATGCAATTGGGATCTAGTCGCGCGGCGCTATGCGTGTTTTCTCGGAGGAAAACAATGGCCGTCGCCAAATGTAGAACCGCCTGCATCTTCTGTTGCAGTGCCGATAGAATATATCGCGCAGTGGACCCCGGCGGATCATGGAGCGCGCGAGTACCTCCACACGCATCAGACGCGCTTGGAAAAAACCCTCGCCATCACGCCGCCGCCTGAAAACGTTTCAGATCGCGTGCTGGAGATGGGCGCGTATCTGCAAATCACGCCCGCTCTGAAATCGAAGCTCGGCTACGGCGAGGTGCGCGGCTGCTACTACGGCGGGGCCGGCGAAACGAGTCACAGGCAGATTGCGTCGGAAACGGGCGAAACATTTGCATGCGAAATAGACCTTTTTAACGCCGAATTAGACCCGTTTCCATACCTTAACGAGCACTTTAAGACCGTTTTATGCTGCGAATTGCTGGAACATCTGCCCACCGACCCCATGCACATGATGGGCGAAATCAACCGGATCTTAAAACCCGGCGGCAATTTGGTGCTCACCACTCCGAATATCGCGTCGCTGCGTTCGATTGCCGCGGTGTTGCAGGGGTTCCATCCGCAATTGTTCAGTACCTACCTGCGTCCGCAGCAGGGCGAAACCGACGCGCGCCATCATCGCGAATACACGCCGTTAGAAATACGCCAACTCCTTGAAAATTCCGGCTTTGAGGTGATGCTTTTAGAAACCGGACCGTTTCGCGACGAGCCCAAACCGGAGTTGGGATGGGTGGAACATCTGCTGGACCGCTATATTTTATCGAAGGAAAATCGCGGCGAAGGAATTTACGCCGTCGGCCGCAAGACCGGCCCGGTGCGGGAGCGGCATCCTGCATGGTTATACAGTTGATGTCCCCTCAGAGCCGGGGCAGCCCTCCACACCCTCCACCGAACCCCGACCGTCAGGAAGGGAGACACTAAGTGCTGATGAATTCGATTGAAGTACATTTCGAATCCGAAGCCGCTCGCAAATGGCAAGTGATTGATCCCTTGAGCGAATCGTTGCTCGACGAAGGCGAATCGCGCGATGCCGACGTTTGCGTCATGCTGCCTGAAGGGGACGGCGCGTATCGCGTGCAAATTGACGATCGCGGGCGAATTACATTGGTCGACGCGCAGGTGGTGGAGGGCCGGATTGTCGCGGAGCCGCCGCGCAAGACCTCGGCCGGGGCGATGAGCCGCGCGCGTTTTTTTCGGGCGATTCCCAAGGCGTTTCTCTATCCGGTGCGCAGCGTCGTTCGCAATCATAAATTGATGGCGTCCATGGTGCGGCGCGATATTCTCGCGCGGTATCGAGGCAGTTTCGGTGGGTCGCTCTGGACCATCCTGAACCCTCTGCTGTTGATGGCGACGTACTTTTTTTTATTCGGGATCGTCCTCAAACAGAAATTTGAGGGCGGGAGCTACGTGCTCTATTTCCTCGCCGGGATTTTGCCGTGGCTCGCGTTTTCAGAAGCCGTAGGGCGCTCGCCGACGATCATGCTGGAGTATCGAAGCTTCGTGAAAAAGCTGGTATTTCCGCTGGAAACGCTGCCTGTGAACCTGGTGATTTCGGGCGCGGTGACGGAGGCGATCGGCCTCGTGATTTTCACGCTGGGGCTGCTGTACGCGCGTCATTCGGTGCCAGTGTCGGTGCTGTGGCTGCCGCTGCTGATTGTCCCGCAGCTGCTTTTCACGGTTGGATTATGTTGGTTTCTGGCTGCGCTGGGCGTGTTTTTACGCGATTTAGGACAGGTTATCGGCTTCATCCTGACGGCCTGGTTTTTTCTGACGCCGATCTGCTATCCCGAATCGCAGTTGCATGGATGGACGTTGAAACTTTTGTCGTTCAATCCGATATTCGTGCTGGTGAGCGGATATCGGGAGGTGCTACTGAAGAATCACGCGCCCGATGCGGGGCCGCTCATTGCATTGTGGATCGGGGCGATTGTGCTGGCGATCCTTGGACATGCGTGGTTTCATCGGCTGCGGAGGAGCTTTGCGGACGTGATATGAATCCCCTGGCTCACGCCAGGGGTTATAACCCCGTCCCGTTAGGGCGGGGATGCTACTGCTCTTGAGGCATTGCGTAATAACCCTTGCGGGCTTGCACCTTGTACTCTTTGTTGGATGTGCGGATTTCTATCTTGTGATAGCTGCCGTCTTTTTGAGTGTGCGGCGACGTATAGCCGATCGAGTATTGGGAGCGCATCTCGTCCTGCAAGTCTTTGAAGATGTCGTCTAACGAGTTTTTGCGGTCGACACGGAAGACGCGGCCGCCGGTTTCGCCCGACATTTTAGACATATCCGCATTGCCGGTGTTGCGGCCGATGGTGAAGGTTCCGAAGCCGCCGCCGTGATAGCGGGGGTCTTCGTAATCGATGAAATAAATGATAGTGTCGGCTTTCTGGGCCGCTTCCGTCGCTTTATCTCGCGGTATTTTGCTGCCGGTATCGTCTCCGTCGGTGATCACGACGATTACTTTGCGTCCTACTTCGCCCTTCAGTTTTTCGTTCGCGGCTAAATAGACGGCGTCGAAAAGAATCGTCCCGGCCTGGTTTTGTTGGGTCGGAACGGGACCCGGATGGAGGCCGCCCAAGGGCACGCTAAGGCGCAGTTGATTGAGCCCGTCCTGGAGCATCTTGGCGGAGCCGGTGGAGTCCTGCAACAACTCCGCTTCGGCGCCGAACTGCATCAGGAAGGCCATGTCTTTCTTGCGCAGCACGACGCGGAAAAACTGGTAGGCCGCGCGGCGCTCAGGATCGATCAGGTTCTCCTGGCTCTTGCTGGTATCGACCAGCATGCCGATGGTCAAGGGCAGATCGGTTTCACGGGTGAAATACTTGATTTCCATCTCCTTGCCGTCCTCGAGAAGTTTAAAGTCGCCCTTCTCGAGATTTCCGACCAGGCCGTTACCCTTGTTGCGCACCGAGCAGAGGACGTTGACCAGATCGACCTCGACTTTGATGACGGGGTCCTGAGCGGGCAGGACTAGAGACAGTACGAGAAGTGGGAGCAGCACTTTCATAATTACAATAGTAGATGCATGCGGGGCGGAACGTGTTCCTTCAAAAAAGGAGTCAGGAGACAGGAGTCAGAATGCGGAAGGCGATTACTCATCTGAAAAAGTCCGATGCGGTTTTGGCTGCCATTATTGAGCGGGCGGGGGCTTACAAGATTCGCTATGCGGAGCCTGGTTTTAAGACTTTGGTCCAGTCCATCGTCTCGCAACAATTGAACGGGAAGGCGGCGGAGACGATTTTTGCGCGGCTCGAAGCGGCGGTGAAGGGTGCGATAACGCCTGAGGCGATCCTGCGGCTGCGTCCGGCGCGGATGCGGGCTGTGGGGCTTTCCGGGCAGAAAATGAAGTATATTCGCGAGCTGGCTCGGATGACGCGCGATGGCGAGGTCAATTTCGAGCAGTGCTTGAAGCTCGAAGACGGCGCGGTGGTCGAGCACCTGACACGCGTGAAAGGCGTGGGGGTTTGGACGGTCCACATGTTCCTGATGTTCGCTTTGCGGCGTCACGACGTGCTGCCGACGGGAGATTTCGGTATCCGCATGGCGATGAAAAAAGCGTACGGGTTGGAGGATCTGCCGAAGCCGGCGGAGATGGAGAAAATCGCGGCGGCGTGGCGGCCGTACAGCTCGGTTGCGTGCTGGTATTTGTGGAGGAGCCTGGAGGTCAAGAAGAAGTCAGAAGTCCGGAGTCAGGAGTCAGAATGAAAGCGGCGGCGGATCAGGTAATACGCTAGGGCGGCGACGACGGCTGCAATGGACACGTAGAGCAGGTCGTGATGAATCATTTCGGCGATGCGGCGCCAATTTTCGCCTAGAAAATAGCCGAGGGTGAGGAAGGTCGCGACCCAGACCAATCCTCCGGTCCAGGCGAAGGCCATGAAGTGCGTGAATTGGAGCTTCGAGGTTCCGGCGATAATCGCGGTGAAGTGGCGCACGCCGGCGATGTAGTAGCCGATGAAGAGCGCCCAGTGACCCACGCGGTCGAACCAGGCGTGAACTCGATTGAGACGCGCGTCGGTGACGTGAAGATATTTTCCGAAGCGGTGAACCACGCCGAGTCCAGCGGTGCGGCCGATCAGGTAGCTGAGGCTGATGCCGCACCAGCTTCCGGCGAGAGCCGCGAAGAATGCGCCGGCGGGGTTGAGGACGCCCCTCGAGATCAAATAGCCGCAATAGACCAGCAGCGTTTCATCGGGGACCGGCAATCCGACCACGCCCAGCATGAGCAGGAGGAAAATCGCTCCGTAGCCGTATTGCGCGATCCAATCGAAGACGTGGGACATGTGAAATCCCAAGATAACGTATTAGATAACGTAAGATAACGTAACGACATGGGGGGATTGCGATACCCGCAAAGGAGACGGTCAAAACCCACCTCAAATACCTTGGTTCGGGGACTGCTTTCCGGCATACTACTTCAGCCATGGACACCTACCCCCGGATCTGTCATGAAGTCGGGCTTGACTGCGAAAGTTGCACGGAGAGCACGGCACGTAATTTGGCGAAGATATGTAAAGGTTTGAAAGGGAAAATGATTGGACAGTTGTTCGTCCAAATCTATACCGATCCGGCCTGCGCGAAGATGCACGTGCATTTTGGGGAGGCGTACATAGAGGCGTCGGAAGAGGTTCCACGAAAGATGGTGGCGTCGGCAGAGCGGCATCGGGCGATAGCGGCAGTGGCTTAAAGACACTACGGCTGTACGAAATATCGCGAGCGGCCGGTGAGTTAAACCGGCCGCTAGTGGATTGGACTGCCTCTCACGGAGCCTGGCACCCTTGTGGATACGGTGCTCCCTGCTTCGATGCACAGCCCTCTGAAGTCCCGGGGTACGGCGATCAAAGCTATCCGATCTCCCCGAACTTTATGGGATCGATCCCAAGATCCTTCCGTCGACCCCATACATATAGTTGGAGGCGCGAGCCGTCTGACGGGCTCCGGAAGCTCAGGACCACCGCAATGCGACATTTCGTGGCCACGAAGAAACTGTCAAAGAAGCCTCGGTGGGAGACTCCTTCTGATTTGAGAGTACACGGAGAAAAACAAAACACATCTCACGGAAAGTCGCAAAGCTCGCTAAGGAAAGAAGATAAAAATCTCCGAGCCGGACCAGGGGGTCCGGCGCGGACCGGGGGTCCGCCCCACACGGAGTGCTTACTGCAGAGTGAAGGGATTGTTGAAATAGGTGAGCTAAATTACTGTTTGCGTTGGGATTCCAGGTTGGGGAGGAATGCGGTTAACAGGCCGATAGCGGGCAGGAAGGCGCAGAGTTGGTAGACGAAGGTGATGCTGGTCGAATCGGCTAGGCGGCCCAGGATGGCGGCTCCGATGCCGGCGACTCCGAAGGCCAGTCCGAAAAAGACTCCGGAAATGGCTCCAACGCGGCCGGGGACCAGTTCCTGGGCGTAGACCAGGATCGCGGAAAAGGCGGAAGCGATGACCAGGCCGATGATAACGGTGAGGACGGAGGTCCAGAACAGATTCGCGTGGGGGAGTGCCAGGGTGAAGGGGAGCACGCCCAGGATCGAGGCCCAGATGACGTATTTGCGGCCGATGCGGTCGCCGATGGGGCCTCCGGCAAAGGTTCCGGCGGCGGCGGCGCCCAGGAACAGGAAGAGATGGAGCTGCGCGCTTTGAATGGAGACGTGGAACTTGTCGATCAGATAAAACGTGTAATAGGCGGTGAAGCTGGCGAGATAAATATATTTCGAGAAAATAAGCGCGATCAGAATGCTCATAGCGAGCGTGACTTTTCGGCGCGAGAGGGTCGCGTGGGCTGCGGGGGCTGGACGCTTTGCAGTGGGCGGGTGGTGGTTTTTATACCAGGTGCCGACCTGGGTCAGGATCATCATGGCGATTAAGGCGGCAATGGCGAACCAGGCGATGCTCGACTGGCCCTTCGGGAGGACGATGAAGGCTGCCAGCAGCGGACCGGTCGCCGAGCCGGCATTGCCGCCTACCTGAAAAAGTGATTGCGCCAAACCGTGCTGTCCGCCGGAGGCCAAACGAGCAATGCGGGAAGATTCGGGGTGAAAGACGGCGGACCCGACACCGACCAGTGCGACGGCAATGAGAATCGCGAGAAAGCTGGGGGCGGAGGAGAGGAGCACAAGTCCGGTGAGGGTGAATCCCATGCCGATGGCGAGGGAGTAGGGTTTCGGGTGCGCGTCGGTATAAATGCCGACCAGGGGCTGAAGCAGCGACGCGGTGATCTGGAGGGATGCGGTGATCATGCCGATCTGGCTGAAGTCGAGATGGTAGGAGGCTTTGAGGATCGGATAGACGGCGGGGACGACGGACTGCATCATGTCGTTGAGGAGATGGCAGAAGGAGATGGCGGCTAGGATTCGGAAGGTGGTGGATTCGGTGGCGCTGCGGGAGGGGAGGGCGGTGGTGGACACTCTTTCTCTATTGTAGGCGGAATGATGAACGTAGCCAAAATTGGCCGCCCTACAAGACGGAAGCGAAACGGTGGGGCGCTTGGATACACAACCGTATATTGATATCTCTTAAATTGCATAATGGGGGCTTGCTCTGCGCGTGGAAGTACTGTAAAATCAATCACAAGCTTCGCTAAAAGGGTGGTCATTCACGTGCTGGGAAGTTGGCCGGGTTCGTGTCTGCAAACGGCGGTATGAGGGAATTCAGGCAACAGCTCGTCAGTGCGTTGCTGGTGATTGTGACCGTCGCGGCGGTGGTGGCCGCGGCGATCAATTTCCAGCAGCAGAGCCGATTTGCGCTTCCCGACGACGGCGTGGCCTGGGTCGACCAGACGCAAGGCGATTCAGATCGCGTGGTTGCGGCTTATTTGACACCGGGGAGTCCGGCGCAGAAGGCGGGGCTGCGGACGGGCGACGTGGTGCTGTCGATTGAGGGCGTGCGGATGGATAACGCTCTGAAGCCGACGGAGGTGCTGGCGCGGCTGGGTCCTTGGCGGCAAGCCGACTACGAAATTCAACGCGGCGGAGTGAAGTTTACCGCCAAGGTGATTATCGGGCAGGTGGAGCGGGATTCCACGATTTTCTATCAGTATGCGGTGGCGGTGATTTATCTGGCGATTGGACTTTTTGTCTATTTTCGCCGTGGAAACGCCCCGCGTGCGCTGCATTTTTTCCTGCTGTGCCTGGCGTCGTTCATTATGTCGGCGTTCCATTACTCGGGAAAGCTGAATAATTTCGACAAGGTCATTTATCTGGGCAATGTGGTGGCGGGATATGTGGCGCCGACGCTGTTTCTGCATTTTTGTTTCGTATTTCCAGAAGCGCAGGCTTGGATCCGGCGGCGCGGGGCGGCGGCGCTGCTCTATATGCCAGGGCTCGCGCTGCTGGCGTTCCATCTGGGCGTGATGTTCGGGTATGTGCGGACGGCGGCTCCCCAGCTCGAGATGCGGTGGATGCTGGATCGGACGTGGCTGACATTCTTGTGCGCGATGTATCTGGCGGGCGGCGTTGTGCTGGCGTTCCAATTGAGAAAAGCGGACGATCCGGTGGTGCGGAGGCAGCTGACTTGGCTGCGCAACGGGGCTGTGATCGGGATACTGCCGTTCGCGCTGATTTACGCGGTGCCGTATTTGATGGGGGTGCCTCCGAATCATGCAATGAATCTGGCGGTGCTGTCGCTGCCGCTGATTCCTCTGACTTGGGCGTACGCGATTCTGCGTTACCGGCTGATGGACGTCGACATTATTTTCCAGGAAGGCTATGTCTACACGCTGGCGACGCTGGCGGTGTTGTCGATTTTCTACGGTCTGATTTTCACGGTGAGCCGCGCGGGCGAGTTGAGCGGCACGGCGATGGTGGCTCTGATTCTGATTGCCGCGTTCGTGTTCCAACCGATTCGGAATTGGATCCAGGAACAGCTGGATCGCTACTACTTCTATAAAGACCGCTACGATTACCGGCGCACTCTGATCGAGTTTGCGCGCGAGCTGGGGTCGCCTAGCAATTTGGGCGAGATGCTGGAGAGCGTGGCGGACCGGCTGATTCGCACGCTGGGGATTCGTCACGTGGCGTTTTTCGTATGGGACGAAGCGGAGGCGCGGTTCCGGCTGGAGCTGGCCAGCAACCGGCGCGGGAAGCAGACGGAGAATGTGCCGTACGGGCTCGATATGAGCTTTCTGAGCGCGAATCCGGCGAAACCGTATTTATTTTTTGAGCGGACGCGGAATCTGCTGGACGTGGTTTCGCATGAGATGCCGGTGTCGGCGCGGCGGTCGATTGCGGAGCTGGAGCTGACGTATTATCTGCCGTGCTCGGCGCGGGGGCGGACGATTGCGTATGTCGGGGTGAGCCGCACGGAGACGGGCGATTTTCTATCGAGCGAAGATGTCGAGCTGCTGGTGACGCTTTCCGGATACGTAGGCATCGCGGTGGACAATTCGATGCTGTATCAATCGCTGGAGCGGAAGGTGGAAGAGTACGAGAAGTTGAAAGAATTCAGCGAGAACATCGTTGAATCGATCAACGTGGGGATTCTGGCGGCGGATCTGGAGGATCGCGTCGAGAGCTGGAATTCGCAAATCGAAAAGCTGACGGGGATTTCGCGGGAGAGGGCGGTGGGCAGGCGCCTCGATGAGTTGTTCCCGGCGGATTTATGTGAGCGGTTGGGCGGGAGCGTGGCGAACGTCTACAAGTTCGTTCTGAAGCCAAATGAGGTTACGCTGAATATCGCGATTGCGCCGCTGATTTCGCGCGAAGGGGCGCAGATCGGCCGGCTGATTATTTTCGACGATGTGACGGATCGCGCGGAGTTGGAGCGGAGGCTGGTGCAGGCCGACAAGCTGAGCTCGATCGGCCTCTTGGCCGCGGGTGTGGCGCATGAAGTGAATACGCCACTGGCGGTGATTTCGACATACGCGCAGATGCTGGCGAAGCAGATTTCGGGCGACGAACAGAAGGCGCCGCTGCTCGAAAAAATCGCGCGGCAGACGTTCCGGGCGAGCGAGATCGTCAATTCGCTGCTGAATTTTTCGCGTACCTCGCCGACGGAGTTTGTCAGCGTCGATCTGAACAAGACGCTGCGAGAGACGCTGGCGCTGATGGAGCATCAGCTTTCAAAAATCAGCGTGACGGTGACGATGGCTTTCGATGACAAGCTGCCACGGATCAAGGGGAATCCGGGGAAGCTGCAACAGGTGTTCCTGAATTTGTTCCTGAACGCTCGGGACGCGATGGAGAGGGGCGGGGTGCTGGCGCTGAAGACGTCGGCACACGACGGGCATGTGCTGGTGACCGTGGCGGATTCGGGAGCGGGGATTGCGCGCGACAATCTCGAAAAGATTTTCGATCCATTTTTCACGACGAAGGCGGCTCGAAAAGGGACGGGACTGGGATTGTCTGTGAGTTATGGCATTGTGCGCGAGCACGGAGGCAACATCGAGGTCCAGAGCGAGATCGGCGCGGGGACGCGGTTCGAGTTATCATTCCCGGAAGCCGTTATGCCGAAGCGCAGCGAGTTTGTCCAGATGGAACAGGTTCCCGCGGCAGTGCAGGCAGTGGCCACGCAGGCGGTCTCGACGCAAGTAGCGCAAACCGCCGTCGCCCAAACCGACAGGCTAATTTATTAATGATTCCCGAGGGTCCGCTTCCCGCCGATGTGATCGCGCCCGAGACGACTTCCCGCGGACGCGTCTTAGTGATCGACGATGAGCCCGATATTCGCGAAAGTCTGGAAGCGTTGCTGGCGAGCGAGAACTATCGCGTCGATCTGGCGTTTAACGCGACAGAGGGGCTGAAGAAGCTCGAAACATCGACCTACGATCTTGTTTTGGTGGATCTGATGATGCCGGACAAGAGCGGAATGGAGGTGCTCGAAGAAATTCGCTTGCGGGACCGCGAGACGCCTCTATTCATGATCACGGCGTACGGATCGATCGAAGTGGCGGTGGAGGCGCTGAAGCGCGGCGCGAACGACTATTTCGCCAAGCCGTGGGACAACGAGAAGCTGCTGATCGAGATCGAGCGCATGATCTCGAAGCATCGCCTGGAGCGCGAGAACACCGAGCTCAAGCGCGCGCTGAAGCAGCGCTACAGTTTTCCGAACATCGTCGGCAAGAGCGAGAGGATGATGAAGATCCTCGATCTGGTCGCGCAAGTGGCGGCGAGCCGGGCGACGATTTTAATCACGGGCGAGACCGGGACCGGCAAGGAACTGATCGCCAACGCGATTCACGCGTATTCGGCGCGCAGCGAGCATCCGTTCGTGCCGGTGCATTCGGGGTCGGTGCCGCCGGACCTGCTGGAATCGGCACTATTCGGCCATGTAAAAGGCGCGTTCACGGGAGCGGTGGCGTCGCGCAAGGGATATTTCGAGATCGCCAATCGCGGGACGATTTTTTTCGATGAGATCGGTACGATTTCGCTGGAGACGCAAACGAAGCTGCTGCGCGTGATTCAGGAACGCGAGTTCATGCCGCTGGGATCGACCGAGACGATCCGGGTGGATGTGAGAATCGTCGCGGCGACGAATGCGGAGTTGAAGAGAGCGGTTGAGGAGGGAAAATTTCGCGAGGATCTTTACTACAGGCTGAACGTGATCAACCTGGCGCTACCTCCTTTGCGCGATCGCAAGGAAGATATTCCGGCGCTGGTGGACCACTTCTTCGCGAAGTATTGCAAGGAGAACGAGAAGTATCTCGACGCGAGCGGGCGGTCGGAGCTGCGATTCGAGCCGGAGGCGATGCAGATCCTGATGGATCACCTTTGGCCAGGGAATGTTCGGGAGTTGGAAAACGTTGTCGAGCGGGCGGTGGTGTTGGCGTCGCAAACCTCGGTTCCGGTGGATGTGTTGCCGGAGCATCTGCTCGAAGCGAAGGGGCTGCGGATCCGGCGCGATGAGAGCGGCCATCTGACGGCGGACGCGAGTTTGTTCGAGATTGTCGCGGATTATGAGCGGCGGAAAATCATCGAGCAACTGGAAACGTCGGATTGGAGTCAGACGGCGGCGGCGGAAGCGCTGCGGGTACCGCTGTCGACGCTGAATCAGAAGATCAAGCGGCTGAATATCGAGATTCGGAAGCGCGGGTCTTAGCAAAGATACCGGACATCGACACTCTCGAAAACAGAGGCTTTCGCTAAATCTGCAGAGAAACCGCCATGGAAACAGTAGCCCAAATATTGCGTCGCTAACCACTCATCAAATCAAAACGATAGCCTCTTCAATCACCGTTGTTCTCCACTCCCCCATCGATCCTGAGTGAAGTAGGACAGGCCCCGGCCTGTCCTCGCCCCGCGTTAAAATAACGCGAATCTAACGGGAGGAGTTTTTCGAGAGACTGGGAGTAAGTGATGTGTTTTCTTAGACTCGCGCATCGAAGCGCGCCTTTTGGCGCCCGGCGTTATTTGGCGTTTAACTGTCGCGTTTCCGGGCGCTAAATTCGCGTACATCGTCCAGAAAATTCGTCCATCCCCTTTTTCAAGGCCGAACACGTGTACGGACTTCACCGATCCCATTTTCATCCCTATCGGTGCGCCGGTGGCGCATCCTACAACACGAGTGTCGACGCGGCACGCACGAGTGCGTGCGCCACAAGAAGCTTAGCCTGCTAAAATATTCCTTTCTATGCAGTCACAGAGGACACAATCGATGACTTGGGTATTTTTCGCGCTGGGCGCGGCGTTTTGTTGGGGGTTTTATGGACCGATTCTGGGCAAAGGGCAGGTGCAGCTGGGCAATCCGCTGAAGGCGCTGCTGTGCGTGGGCGCGGCGTACTTTCTGTTGGGCGTGCTGGTTCCGATGGGCGCACTGGGGTCGAAGATCTCGGGCGGTTGGAATCAGGGCGGCATCACGAACGCGACCATCGGAGGCGCGCTGGGGGCGCTGGGGGCGATCTGCATTATTTACGCGTTCAAGAGCGGAGGCGTTCCGACATACGTGATGCCGATCGTGTTTGGAGGGGCTCCGATCATCAATACGCTGTTCACGATGTATCTGAATCCGCCGAAGGGCGACATTAATCCGCTGCTGTGGGTCGGGATGGCGATGGTACCCGCGGGAGCGGCGCTGGTGCTTTACTACAAACCGCATTAGACTTTATCAATAGAGGTGATGACCATGATGACATCGAGACGTCAGATTTTCGGCGGCGTGATGGCCGCGAGCGCGCTTTCGGCATTGGAAGCATTCGGCGAGGAGACGCCTGCCACTGCTGGCGATCCGGGAGAATTGAAGCTCGGGGTGGCGAGCTATTCGTTCCGTGAGTTCAGCCGCAAGATCGCGATTCAGGGAACGAAAAAACTGAACACGCCCTACATCAACTATAAGGACGTGCATCTGCCGCTCGCGTCGACGCCCGCGGAGTTCAAGAAGGCGATCGCGGACACGGAGAAGGCGGGGTTGAAGATCGTCGGCGGGGGGACCATTTATTTCCGTACCGATGACGAGGCGGACATTCGCTCCAAGTTCGAGTACGCGAAGGCTGCCGGGATGCCGCTGATGGTTTGCATGCCAGAGGTGGCGATTCTGCCGAAGCTTGAAAAGTTCGTCAAAGAGTACGACATCAAGATCGCGGTGCACAACCATGGTCCGGAAGACAAAAACTTCCCGACTCCGCAGAGCGTTCTGAAAATCGTGAAGAATATGGATCCGCGCTGCGGATTGTGCATCGACATCGGACACACGGTTCGCACGGGCGTGGATCTAGTGCCGACGATTGCGGAGGCGGGTCCGCGGCTGCTCGATATGCACGTGAAAGATCTGTCCGATTTTACAGCCAAAGGCAGCCAGGTTCCGTGCGGGGATGGCAAGATTCCTTTCGCTGCGATGTTCACGCAATTGAAGAAGATGAACTATCAGGGATACATGAACCTGGAGTACGAGATCGACGACGTCGATCCACTGCCTGGTATGATCAAGAGCTTCGCGTATATGCGCGGAGTCATGGCGGGGCTGAAGGGCTGAAGAAGAGTCAGCGCTTGTAGCCGATTTTTCTTAATAGGCTGTGGCGCCATTCTGCATCGGTGTCGGATTCTACGCCCTTCGGGCTGCTGCCGTCGATTACGCCCAGGATGCCGCGACCTTGCTCGGTCTCGGCGATGATTACCTCTAACGGATTTGCGGTGGCGCAGAAGATGGTGCAGATTTCCGGAATCTCGCGGATGCGGCTAAGGACGTTGATCGGGTAGCCGTCGCGCATGGAAACGACGAAGGTGTGGCCGGCGGCGATCGACTGCGCGTTGCGGGTGGCGTTTTCTTTCAGGGCGGCATCGTTGCCGTCGACGCGCGTGAGGCATGCGCCGGAGGCTTCATTGAAGGCGATGCCGAATTTCATCTGCGGGACCGTGTTGACGATGGCTTCGTAGATGTCCTCGACGGTCTTGATGAAGTGGCTTTGGCCGACGATAATGTTTCCGTTCTCGGGGATCTCGAGGTGCACTGTCTTCAGTTCCATTTCATCCATCTTAGTCAAACCGGGATAATGAAACGTGGCACAACACAAGGCGCGTGGCGCAAAAGTTAGCAAGCTGATTGAGGGGCGGCTGAACGTCCACCGCGATGGCTACGCGTTCCTCATTCCCGATAAGCTTGTGCCGGGCGTCGAAGGCGACGTCTACATCACCAAAGAAGAAGCGCACAAAGCGATGCACGGAGACCGCGTGGCAATCCGTCTGAAGCGCGGAGATCGTGGGCGCATCAGCGGTGAGATTATGCAGGTTGTGCGGCGCGCGCATCCGACTGTGGTGGGTGAATTTCGCGTGCGGCCTCGCGGGAATTTTGTTGTGCCGCACGAAGATCGCATCCGGCAATGGATCGAGATTCCGCAAGGGATGGAATTTCCGTCAAAGAAAGCTTCGGCGAATCGAGTGGGGGCGCGCGTCGTGGATGTGACCACGGTTGCCGATCTGGATGGCATGATCGTCAACACTGAGATTCTCGATTTCGGCGATGGCGACCGGCCCATAGGACGCGTGACGGAGATTCTCGGAAAGGCGGACGATTTTGGGGTCGACGTAGAGATTCTGATCCGATCGCATCATATTCCGCATGAGTTTCCCGAGGAGGTGCTGGAGCAAGCGCGATCGATTCCGAGCGCGATTCCGGAGGCGGAGCTGGCGCGGCGGCGAGATTTTCGAGAGCTCGCTATCGTGACGATCGACGGGGAAACGGCGCGCGATTTCGACGATGCGGTTTGGGTGGAGAAGCTGCCGAATGGGAATTTCGCGCTGCAGGTGCACATTGCCGACGTGAGTTACTACGTGCGGCCGGGTTCGCCGATCGATCGCGAAGCGCTGCTGCGGGGAACGAGCGTGTACTTTCCCGATCGGGCGGTGCCGATGCTGCCGCTGGAGTTGTCGACGGACCAGTGCTCGCTGAGGCCGCACGAGGATCGACTGGTCTTGTCAGCGCTGTTGGAGATCGACAAGAGGGGCGATGTCGTCTCGCAGGATTTCATGCGCGGCGTGATTCGCAGCGCGGAGCGGATGACGTATACGGCGGTGCATGGAGTACTCGCGGGCGATGCGGAGTTGAGGAGTCGTTACGCGCCGCTGGTTTCGAGATTCGAGTTGATGCAGAAACTGGCGCTGATTCTGAATAAAAAGAGAGTGCGGCGAGGGTCGATTGATTTCGATTTGCCGGAGCCCTTGCTGGAGTTCGACGAGTTCGGCGAGATGACGGGCGTGACGCGCGCGCCTCGCAACGACGCGCACAGGCTGATCGAAGAATTCATGCTGGCGGCGAACGAGGCGGTGGCGTCACATATCGAAGAGGCCGCGCTGCCGATGATTTATCGCATTCATGAGCGGCCGGATCCGAAGCGGGTGCTGGAGTTCGAAGAAGTAGCGACGCAGTTCGGTTATTCGCTGGTGGGCGGCGGAGCGCCGGTGAAGAAATTTCGCGGCGAAGTGGTGGCGCTGGACAATGAGAAGCTGACGTCGCGAAATTATCAGAAGCTGGTGGCGAAGATCGAGGGCAAGCCGGAGGAACGCATCCTCAGTTATCTGATGTTGCGGTCCTTGAAACAGGCTCGGTACAGCGATCAGAACGTGGGCCACTTTGCTCTGGCTGCAAAAAGCTACACGCACTTTACCTCGCCCATCCGGCGCTATCCGGATCTGATCGTACATCGAATTCTAAAGGCGCACTTGGATGGGAAGGAATACGAAGACGATCTTCATGAGATCGCGGACTCGTCGTCGAAAAGCGAGCGACGCGCGGCGGAAGCGGAGCGCGAACTTGTCGAATGGAAGAAAGTGAAGTTCATGATCGCTCACGTGGGCGAGGAGTTCGATGGGTTGATCATTTCAACGCAGCGCTTCGGCTTCTTTGTGGAATTGGCGGAGATGTTCATCGAAGGGCTGGTGCCGATGGATACTTTGCAAGGCGATCACTACACGTATCACGAGAATACACGCAAGATTATCGGGCAGCGGACGCGGAAGCAATTCTCGATCGGCGATAAAGTGCGCGTGCTCCTCGATCGAGTGGATGGAGTCGAGAAGAGGCTGCAGTTTTCGCTGATTCAGTACAAAGGCGGTTCGCCGGGCGGTCGCGTTTTCCAGCGGCGGTGAATCCAGAGCCATTGGTCGGGGTATTCGCGGATCACCGATTCCAACTGCGAGTGGATGCGTTGGGTGTCTTCAGGGACGTCGCCGGTCATTTCGATTTCGGGATAGAAGTGCAGGATGTAGCGCTGTTCTTGTTCGGACCAGAGGGCGAAGCCTGGGACGACGGCGGCTCCGCTATGGTGCGCGAGTTTCACGAAGGCGGTTCCGGCGCACGCTTTCGTTCCGAAGAAATCGATGAAGACGCCTTGGTCGAGCGTGGTGTTTTGATCGATGAGAATGCCGACGGCGTCGCCGGATTTGAGGGCTTTTAAGATGCCGCGGGCGGCGTCCTTTTTTTCGATGATGTGGTTGCCGGAGAGAGCGCGATAACGCTCGACTAAGGCGTCAATACGCGGATTGTCGAGGGGGCGCACCACGATGTGCATAGGCGCGCTCATCCAGGCATGACAGAAGGCGCTGAGTTCCCAGTTGCCGAGGTGGGCGGTCGAGACGAGGACACCGCGGCCGCGGGCGAGCGCGGTCTGGAAGTTCTCAAGACCGTCGTAACGAATCAGTGCCGAAATGTTTTGGGGATTTAGCTGTGGCAGGCGGGCGAAGGCGGCGAGCAGTCTCGCGATGGAGACGAAGACGCCGTTCGCGATTTGATCGGGGTTCGAGAATCCCGCCATTTTTAGATTCTTTAGAGCGATGCGGCGGAGGCGCGGGACGAGAATGTCGAGGAGCTTGGCGAAGAGTTTCGAAAGAGAAGGGAGGAGGGCGACAAGTGCAATGGCCAGGCGGACGATTCCGTACTCAAGCAATCCGGCTTCCCTCAATCCAACCCCCGCCGAGCACCAGTTCGCCGGAGTAAAATACCGCGCCTTGGCCGGGGGTGACGGCGCGCTGGGGCTCATCGAAATAAACTTCGACGCGTGAGGGATCGGCCGTGGGCGTGATGGTCGCGCAGGCGGCCTGATGCTTATTGCGGATCTTGACCTCGGCTCGCGTGGGAGAGACCGGTGCGGCGATGGAGATCCAGTTCACGTTGTGGACGGACATGGAAGTCCGGAGTAGTGCGTCGTTACGCCCGATGACGACACGCTTCGAGACGGGTTCGGTCGAGATGACGTAGAGTGGCTCGCCTGCGGAGACGCCGAGTCCACGACGCTGACCGACGGTGAAGTGATGAACCCCGGAGTGCTCGCCGACAACTCGACCGTCGGTGGTGACCAGTTCGCCGTGCGTCTCGGAAGGCGCGATCCCTTGCTCTTTAAAGTAGGAGTCAATAAATGCCGCGTAGTCGCCGTTCGGGACGAAACAGATTTCCTGGCTATCGGGCTTGGCGGCGGTTGGAATGCCGAGCTCGCGAGCGAGTTCGCGAACAGCGGACTTTTGCATCGCGCCCAGAGGAAACATCGCGCGGGCGAGTTGATCCTGCTTGAGGCCGAAGAGAAAATATGTCTGGTCCTTGGTGCGATCCGCGCTGCGGCGCAGCTCCCATCGGCCGCTGACCTCATTCCAATTGATCGCTGCATAGTGGCCCGTGGCGATGCGATCGGCTCCAACGCCCGCCGCCATGTCGAGGAACTGATCGAACTTGATGAAGTTGTTGCAGAGCGT
>PNAJ01000066.1 GCA_003170295.1 Bryobacterales bacterium
TAGTTGGTACAGTCCACTAGTAGCCGATGACAACGCTGTGAATCAGCAGGTTGCCGTAAGGATGCTGGAGAGGCTCTCCGCACCGATGTTGCTGGAAATGGACTGGAGGCGGTGCAGATGCTGAGAGCACTGCCCTACGATGCAGTCTTCATGGATTGCCAGATGCCTGAAATGGACGGATATTCGGCGGCGCGGGAGATACGTCGCACGGAAAAGTCCGGACAGCACATTATGATTATCGCGATGACGGCAGAGGCGCTCGGGCGGTGCTCGCGAACGGTGTCTTTCGGCAGGGATGGACGACTATATCGCCAAGCCGGTGATGTTCCGGGAGCTTTCGCGGACGAATCGCCGAATGCACAGGGAAGTCGAGCCAGAAACTCCCGGTAAAGCTGTCGATCCTGCGCTATGCGCAGAGCTTCGCCGGCGTGCCCTTTTTCGTTCACGGCAACGAACACGGAGAACTTCTTGTGCGCGTCGCATCCGATAAACTGTTCCATATCGCAGCAGCACCTCCTTGTCCCCGGGGTTTTGCTCGCAGTTTACGCGAAACCCCGCCGCAGCGCTTTCATAGCATCATTATCGGTCTCAAGCTTCTAGGCTCCCAAGTGCTGTCTTAGGAATCGGCCGGTGTATGAAGCTTTGCACGCTGCGATATCTTCCGGAGTTCCACTCACCACAACTTCCCCGCCCGCATGACCACCTTCGGGACCGAGGTCGATGACGTAATCGGCGGTTTTGATGACGTCGAGGTGGTGCTCGATCAGCAACACCGTATGACCTGAATCGACCAGGCGGTTCAGTGATTCCAACAAACGTTCGATGTCGGCCAGATGCAGCCCCGTCGTCGGCTCGTCGAGGATGTATACCGTGTGCTTCGCGCGTTGCAGCTTGCTCAGTTCCGTCGCGATCTTGATGCGCTGCGCTTCGCCGCCCGAAAGCGTCGTTGCCGACTGCCCCAGCGTCAGGTAACCCAGCCCGAGATTGCTCAACACTTCGATCTTCTTGCCCACCGCAGGCTCGTCCGCGAAGAATGTTACGCCTTCTTCAATCGACATGTTGAGTATGTCGTCGATGGTCTTTCCGCGCACGGTCACGTCCAGCGTCTCGCCATTGAACCGGGCTCCTTTGCATGCGCCGCAGGTTACTTCCACGTCGGGCATGAAGTAAAGCTGTGTGGTGATGGTGCCTTCACCCTGGCACTCCTCGCAGCGGCCTCCCTTCACATTGAAGCTGAATCTTCCTGCCTTGTATCCTCGCTCCACGGAGAGAGGTGCTTCCGTGAACAGGTCTCGAATATTGTCGTAGAAGCCGATGTAGGTTGCCGGATTCGACCGGCTGTTGCGCCCGATCGGAGACTGATCGATGTTCACCACCTTGTGGACATGCTCGACGCCGTCGATGCCATCATGATCTCCTGGCAGAGTGCGCGTATCGACCAGCCGTTTCCAAAGCGCCTGGTAAAGGATTTCATTGATCAGAGTGCTTTTCCCCGAGCCGGACGCTCCAGTAATCGCCACCATGACGCCGAGGGGGAACGTCACGTCTATGTTCTTCAGGTTGTTCTCGCGCGCGCCGCGGACGGTGAGCGATTTGCCGTTACCCTTGCGGCGGCGTTTCGGCGTCGCGATCCGGCGCCTGCCTGACAGGAACTGCCCGGTCGGCGACGCTTTGCACGCCAACACCTCCTTGATCGTCCCCTGCACCACCACTTCGCCGCCGTGCACGCCCGGCCCCGGCCCCATCTCCACGATGTGGTCCGCCGCACGAATCGTGTCCTCGTCGTGCTCGACCACGATGACCGTATTGCCGATATCCCGCAGACTTTCGAGCGTCGCGATCATCTTCACGTTGTCTTTCGGATGGAGGCCGATGCTCGGCTCGTCGAGTACGTAGAGCATTCCCATCAGCCCCGAGCCGATTTGCGTCGACAAGCGGATGCGCTGCGACTCGCCCCCTGAAAGTGTTCCGGAGCGCCGGTTGAAACTCAGGTAGTCGAGTCCGATGCCAAGCAGCAGCTCCAGGCGGCTTCCGATCTCACCCAGCACGTGCCGGCCTGCGTCCGCACCGCGCCCCGTGGGCTTGATGGTGCCGAGAAACGCGTGCAGTTCGTCGAAGTGCAACTGACCCACGTCGTATATTGTCTTGCGATCGATCGTGAACAGCAGCCGGGTCGCCCGCACCCGCGCGCCTTTGCAATCGGGACAGGTATGTTCGACCATTACCTTGTCGAGCCATGCCTCCATCCCGGAACTCGCTTCGCCGCGCTGGCGATAGCGGCGGTAGTGCCGTTCAATTCGCCGCGCGATTCCGCCGAAGCCTGCCTCTTTGCCTTCCGAATCCTCGTGCTTGACCTTCGCGTCCGGTGGCACGGCGATCACGATCTTCTTACTCTCGAGCCCGTTCAGAATCGTGGTTCTCACACTCTCGGGAAGTTTTTGCCATGGCGTTTCTAGAGAGAATCGGAGGGCTTTGGAGAGGCTGTACATCATTCGCCCATCCCACGTGTCCGGGTTGTATTTGAAGGCCTCGCGAACAAAACAGCCTCCGGCGAGGCTGCGCCGCGGATCGGGGACCAGCAACTCAGGATGTGTCAATTTGTGAACGCCGAGTCCTCCACAAGTTCGGCAAGCGCTCTCCGGATTGTTGAACATGAAGTATTCGGGCTGGATGTCGCCATACGTAAAATGGTGTGTCTTGCTCGAAAGCCCCTTATAAAACCGGCCGGCTTCCGCGCTGCTCGCCCCTTTGACGATGTGCACCTGGATCAGTCCATCGCCGACCAGAAGCGTTGCGGCGATTCCCGCTTTGATCGCCTTTTCATGATTTCGTCCGACGAAAAAGCGATCTACCACCGCGTCCATGTTGGCGACCTTCGATTCGTCGACTTCGATCTCGGCCGAAATATCGACGAGCTTTCCGTCAATGATCATCCGGCGGCATCCTTTTTTTCGCACCTCGGTCAAGACGAAGTCGAGATCCTCTCCGTACTGCTTGAAGACGGGTGCGCGCAGTTCGATCTCGGTCGCTTCCGGCAAGCTCAGAACT
This sequence comes from Bryobacterales bacterium, assembly GCA_003170295.1. Lineage (GTDB taxonomy): Bacteria > Acidobacteriota > Terriglobia > Bryobacterales > Bryobacteraceae > Palsa-187. The sequence continues at coordinate 3,049 of PNAJ01000066.1, forward strand.
GCCTCGAGAATCTGGCTCGAAGTGCGGCTGGGAGTCAGCTCGCCCGTACGGGGACAGCGCGGCTGCCCGATCGTTGCGTACAGAAGATTCAGGTAGCTTGCGATGTCGGTCATCGTGCCGACGGTCGAGCGAGGGTTGTTGGCGATGGTCTTCTGCTCGATCGAAATGACCGGTGAGAGGCCGTAGATAAAGTCAACGTCGGGCTTCGCCACTTGAGCGACGAACCGCTTGGCGTAACTCGAAAGCGATTCCATGAAACGGCGCTGCCCCTCGGCGTAAATCGTATCGAAGGCCAGACTTGACTTGCCCGAGCCGGAGAGCCCGGTGACAACCACAAGTTTGTCGCGCGGAATTTCAAGCGATACGTTCTTGAGGTTATGTACGCGGGCGCCGCGCACGGCGATCGTGGTCCGCATCGCAGCCCTCGGCATTCTAGATGCCATCGGGCGGTTCTCCCAAATGGACGAAGGCAAGCTCCTGGACCTGTATATTGCTCTTCTTAGTAAGATGGACGGCCGTCGACGCGACTCCAATCAATCTCTGATCTGCGAGGTACTCGCAGGCAGACGTGATCCCTTCCACATTGAAATTTCGCTTGAAGTGAGCCTCAATCTCGGTTGCGGACCGGGCCTCACCCACCTCCCGCAGGTGATCGAGAACCGGGCCGAACAGTACGCCTGCCCGCTGCGCGAGGTAGCGATCGACCGCGTCGAGAGCCGCTTTGACGGCCTTGTGAGTTTTCTTCGCGTTCAGCAGATCCGAATAGATCGTCCGGAAGAACGCCGGATTGAGCTGCAGCGCCTGCGGAATCACCTCGCGGTCCGCTATCAGTCGCGCTCCGATCACCTCGACACGGGCCAGCGGCGTGGCCGCAGAGAGAATCCAGAGCGCGGCGTAATCGAGATCGCCGCGAGTGATGAGCCATTTGTGAGCTTTGTAGATCGAGCCGACAGCCTGGGTCGCCGCGCCGAGCAGTTGCACTTGTACGTCGCGCTCGCCGATCTCGTGCAGCTTTTCGCAAAGATCCGCGATGGTCGGGTCGTGCGTGTATAGCAACCGGCCCTTGGCCAGCAGTGAGTGCATAAAGGAGTTTCGAACCGATCCTTCTACCGTCTTGCGGAACTCCGCGCGCGGGATCAGGAACGCGTGGACGTTCACGCCGCCCGCGAGCAGCGCCAGGCTTCCAGCCTCAACCTTCCTGTCGTCGATCGTGACCAACGCCAGGTCGATATCGGACTTAGCCCACACCGTATCGTGAGACAGACTACCGCAGAGGATGGCAGCGAGGATCGTCCTGTCGGCCTTCACCTGCGCGACGAGATCGTCAAGCGCCTCGGTGAACTGCTTCCGAATCCCTGATATCGACGTGCTCATTTTCGACGATCGCTTCGGATAATCATAACGTGAACGAGCGTTCTTGATGAGCGAAGAATTGACAGTAGGACCAGGCTAAACTGGCGATGGAATCCGCGGTCTGACCTGCACGCTTCGCCGCCACGCGTTCCAGGGCGCCTGCTGGCTGTTGTTCGGAGGAAGGCCGGTCGCTGTGCTCGCCGTTGTATTATTCAAGTCTGCGATGGGCCTGAGCCGCAATCTCGCAGCGGGGGCGCCGAAGGGTAGAGTCGTCGGCAGTTACGAAATTGTCGCCGCGCTCGGCCACGGTGGGATGGGCGAAGTTTTTCATGCGCGCGATCTACGGCTCGGGCGCTCAGTCGCGCTCAAGTTTCTGCCCCAGGCAAGCGATGCGGACGCGTTTAGGGCAGCGGCACCAAGTAGCCTGAGATCGTAATATCTGCGAATCCCGTACCGTTCGCAGTGGTTTTGACAACGCTCATGCTCAAGGTGAATCCACTGGGATCGACGTAAACGCGCATCGGCTGATCGGTATAAAACGTATCGTTCCCTCCGAACGTGCCTTGGAAAAAGGCAGGTATGTAAGTAGTGGAGGCAACGGGAGTCCCGTTGGACGTGACGGTCGAGGTGAAGAACAGCTTCACTTTTTCCCCGGCCGGCACCTCGACGCTCGCCGTAACCGTCTCGATGACGAGACGAAATCCCTGAGGTACGGTGAGAATGTCCCCAGCGCTGTTGTTTCCCTGGATCGTAAGCTGGAAATTCTTGCGGAATGGCGATCTCGCCGGATGATCCGTGTCCCTGGTCGGCACCCACTGCGCAGGCGTGTTGGTGACACGGACCGGCGAAGAATAGACCTGCGCGGATGCGCTCCCAACGAAAAGCACCAGGGCGGGGCCAATCAATAGCAAGCATTTGTATCGCATCATTTTTGATCTCCTGTTATTGCAGATAACCCGTAATCGTGACGCGGCCGTAAAAAAGGGCCCCATCGGAGCTCACCGGCCAGTTCAGAATCACTTCGACTTGGGAGTTCGCATCACAATGGAACTTGACGGGAGTGTTCACGATGAAGGCGTCTTGCGGTCCGAACACGCCAGGCAGTTTCTGAGCAGCGAAATCGAGCTTTGCGTTCGCGACTCCATTCGAGGTGCAGCTCATCTGGGACTCCACGCTGGGCACATTGGAAGCCGTATTGGTAGCCACCATCGAATTGAACATCTCCACCGTAAAGCCCAGCGAGTTTGAAGGCGTGAAGAACTCGATTATCGAATTGTTCCCTTGGGGCACCCCTTGCGCAAACGAGTGTGTATACGGTGTGCCTCCGGTGGTGACCGGCACCGCCTCAGCCGCGGTATTCATCACCCGCACCGGCGATGCGTACTGCGCCTCGCTTCGCCGCGGCGTCAATAAAACGATTCCCGCAATCAGAATCGCGCAACCAACGCCCGTCATTGCATATTTTCGAATGTTTGGCATTTCATCCTCCCTACTCTCTCGATCTTGTATTTCGCCTCAGCCGGGTCAGCGCGATCAGCGACGCCGCAACCAGAATGACGCTTGACGGCTCGGGAACAGCACTTTGCACGAGCGTCAGACCAACGTTATTAAAGCCCTGCCCGAGCGCGAGCAACGAAAGGGCCCCACCACCCAAATTGAAGGAATTCAGGGTTGAATTCCCCTGATCGTCATTCGATATGGCGTAGAACAGCCCGTTGCAGGGATTGAATACCAATCCTCCGTTAAACGCGACACTCCCATCTCCCAGACTAAAGAGCGCGGTGACCGTATTATTCCCCGTGTTAATCGAACTGAAAACTCTCGACACTCCGTTATTGTCGACAGAGAGTACGTAGAGCAGCCCGTTTTGGGTATCGAATGTCAACCCGCCTGCGAAGAGGCCGTCGAAACCAAGGCCAAGATCCAGAATCGAAGTCACCGACAGCCCTTGGACGGAGATGCGGTCCAGGAATGAATGACCGCTCGCTCCATCGTGGAGAATCGCGTAGAACTTTCCGTCAGCCGGATCATACGTCAAGCCGCTCGTAAATCCGGAGCCCAACGAGAGTACTTGCGAGAGCGTCCCCGCGCCTCCAAGCGTAAAGGCGTTCAGTGTCGAATTTCCCGCGCCGTCATTCGCGATTGCATAGAAGGAGCTATCCGCGGAATCGTAGGTCAAGCCGCCATTGAAGCCCGCCGAGCCGTCGCCCAAGTTAAAAAGCGAATTCACAGTGTTCGAGATGCTGCTGAAATTCCGCGGCACGCCGTTGTTATCGGGTCCGATGGAGTAGAGCAGCGGCCCGGCCTGAAGGCTCACGGCTGCAATCCAGATCAGAACGGCGCAATTTCGACCACGGCGCATCATTGTCACTTCCTCCGCGATCCGAGATGGGTGCGTGCGGGTCCGGCATATTTGATCCTCCGACTTTGCCGAACCCACCGCTGCTAACGAATCAATAAGAAAGTGCTCGAGCGTCGATCCATATTGCAGACCGGGGAAATTATTTTTCGGCAGACGAAGTGACGTGGAGACGATATCTGGCCATCCGCACGAAGCCAGATCCGCTATCTCCTCCGAAATCGAGAAAATAATCACCGGCTCCGAACAGGTCGCTAGGGAGCGCAATGGCGAACGTAGCCCGCGCGCCCGGCTCGATGCCTTCGCGCGTCCAGATGACGCGATCAGCCGCATCACTGAGCTTTGCGCGATAGCTTCGACAGGAAGGATCCGGCTGCCGGTCGAGCATCAACACAAACGTGCGGCGCGTAGCAGGCAAACGAAGTTGAGACACGGCGCCGGACTCTCGTGCAACGTTCAGAGGATAAATATCGATATTTGTTTGCGGGGTAGCAGCAAGAGCAAGTTCCCTCTGTAGTTCGGCATTTTTCTGCCGCTCGGCCGCGAGTTGCTGCTGCTCCGGGAAATCCGGCGTGCGCTTCAGCAGCGCCACCAGCGCGAGTGCAACGATCACTCCAGCCGCGAACGCCAGGAGCATCCACCACCTTGCCGGAGCCGTTGTGACCGTCGCGCCGTCTTTCATTCCCTGGCGAAAGCTGGCCATCTCGAGTTCCTCGAGACACTCCTGGCAATCGAAGAAATGTTCTTCGAAGGCCGTTTTTTCCTCGGCGGACAATTCGTCGGCCAAGTAAAGAATCTCGTAACGCGGCCTTGCACGGAAAAGAATCTGATCGAACTGCAGACTGCTCAATCCCAAACCGGCCGAGATCGAGGCCTTGTTTTCTTCAGCGATGTAGAACCGCCGGAGGACCTGGCGGTCGCGCTCGAGCGGCAACTCATCGAGAATCTTTCTTACAATCTTCGCGTTCTCCTCTCGCAGAATCTTGTCAAGCGGCCCCGGTTCCGTGCTTGCGGTCACGGACGCGTCGATTGCTTCCACCTTCCGCCTCGCTCCACGGCGAAAATGGTCGGTCAACAGATTATTTGCCAGGCTGCAAATGAATCCGGAGATTCGTTCCGGCTGGCGCACATCGCCGGCGCGGATTTTTTCAATCGCGATCCGGAAGGTTTTCTGAAATAGATCGTCGGCTTCCGCGCGGCTGCGGACCGTGCGTTGCAACAACATGGATACAGCGGCTATAGCGCTCGATCAACTCCTCCGCAGCGCCCGGATGGCCGGCGCGAATACGCGCCACCAGCTCGATGCCGAACTGGGCTCACTCACGGATAGTCGCCTTGAATCGTGAATCCCGCCCAGGAATAGGGGTCCCGCCACCGCACGTCCCCGAGCATCGCGATCTGTGCAGCCCGCAAAGCAGCGGCCGGACCCAAATGCTGTTGCCGCATACCGCGATAAAAGTGCCCCATGATCTCCGCCGCACCGCCATCGGGAACGGTCCAAAGACTGGCCAAAACGCGAGCCGCACCCGCATAAAAAAACCCGCGTGTGAGCGCCATCGATCCTTCGCCCTTTATGTCCTTACCGAACGCGGTGCGGCATGCGCTCAGAACCACCAGGTCCGCCGCCAGTTTCAAATTGAAAATTTCGTGCGCGCGCAGATACCCATCCCGCGCGTTCCCTTTCTCGTCGATCAGCGACAGCACCAGTCCCGACAATTCGGGATGCTCCGCGTTCATCACTCCGTGCGAGGCGAAGTGCACAATGCGATAGTTGGCGAGGACGCCGCTGGTGGCGCGTGCGCGGTTGGCATCGAAATCGAGCGCCCGAAGATTCGAGTTCGGCCACAATGCGGCAATCGCATCCGCGTCCGTGCGGCTGTGTTGCAATCGATCCAATCCGGGATCGCCGGCGCTCCCTGTCGGCGCTTTCACACGCGGATCGGTGGACGAGTAGACCGGGTCTGCGAACACCGCGGCCATTTTTGAAGCCGGTTTGCGCCCCGCCAATTCCCGCCGCAGCGCGATCAAAGCCGAAGCGGATGGCTGATTTACGATCTCATGATCCAGCACCAGGCGCCGGCCATTCGGAGCACGGAGTGCGGCGAATGGCACGTATTGCAACGCGCCCTCGGCCACCTTTTGCCCGAGCATCCCCGCTAACGGAGCGAGCAGCGTGCGCCCTAGCATCGAGGCCTGACGCTCTTCGGAATTTTCGCTCCATTCCTTGTACGCGCCCAGCGCCGCCTTCTCGATCTCCTCGCGTTTCGGCAACTCATAGGAAGCGATACTGGTGCCAGAGACGCACCATACGTAGCTTCGCTCGCCTCCCAGCGCGTAAGCCAGCAGGAGCGTGTCCGGATCGAGCGCATGCTGTTGGATATCCTCTAAATGCAGCGCTTCCGGATGTGTCAAGTCGGCGTAACGGCGGCTGGACGCGCGGATCTGCGCTTCCACTTGCTGATATTCGGCAAGCAGCGAACGGATCTCCCCTTCGGCCGCGGACGCCTGCGACTCCGTGTGACGCCCGCTCAGAATCTTCAATTGCCGGTCCGTTTTGGCATCGAGCAGATCGTGCAGGCTCTGCTCCCGATCGAGCAAATCCGCCGGAACTCCCTGGCGAACATCCGCATGCATCTCGCCGAGCGAATCGATCAACCCGCGCGCCCGTGCCCGCTCGAATACCTCAAAAGCCTTCGCATCCCACCGGCCAGCGGGACGCTCGCGATGCAACCGCATCAGAATCTCGATTTCGAGCTCATACTGCTCGCTTGCGGTAGCAAAGAAAGAAATCTGCAAATCCCGCCTCGCGACACTCGCGCGCAAGGATTCGATCGCCGCCAGCGCGGCGGCGCTGTAGTCGAGAGCGTCGTCCATCCGCCCGCGGGCCATGTCGATACGCGCCATCCAGTAGAGCGCGCGCGTCTCATAATTGCCCGCTCCGGTCTCCTGAAAAAGCTTGCGCGCATCCGTCGCAAATCCGATCGCTTTCTCGTGCTCGCCAATCGAGGTGTGCATGGATGCCATCCCTGTCAGCGCGATCGCTTCCCACATCCGGTCATTCGCGGCGCGAAGCAGCGGGAGAGCTCGATCGTAGTAGTCTGTTGCCTTGCTCTATTCGCCAAGCTCCTGATACGTCGCCGCGATCTGCGAAAGCGTTACGCCTTGAAGCCGCCGGACGCCTGCTTGAGTCTCCAGCGTCAGCGCCTTCTCGTAGTTTTCGAGCGCGGCGCGCCGGTTCCCCGCTCTCCGGTACTCCGACGCCAGATTCGTAAGCGCGTTCGCCTCGCCGGGAATGTCATGTACGGCACGATGCAGGTCCAGTGCCTGCTTTTCATAATCGAGCGAAGACGTCGAATCGCCGAGGATCGCATAAACGGTCCCAAAGTTGTTTAGCGTGGTAGCAAGGCGGCCTCGGTCGTCTAAGCCTTTAGCGAGTGCGAGCGCCTGGTTGAGATATTCGAGAGCTTTCTGTTGGTCTCCCAGTGCCGAGTGAACCATCGCCAGATTGTTGAGAGTGCCCGCTTCGCCGCCTACATTCTTCGCCGCCCGCCATTTCGGAAGCGCCTCGGTAAAATAGCCGATCGCACGCCGTTCGTCAGCCATCGTGAGATAAGCGGTGCCAAGGCTATGTAGGTGTACGCCTCTCCGCCAACGTCGCCTGTCTTTCGGCGTAGAGGATGCGCTTCGGCGAGAAGGTCCACGGTTTTCTGAACATCGCCCGCGGAGTAATTCACAAACGCCATGGCGTTCAACGTGATCGCCTGCCCACGAATATCGGCCGATTGCTTCTGGAGAGCGAGCGCTCTCTCAAAATAGCCAAGTGCTTCGACTCCGTGTCCGGAATCGGAGTACGAGTCGCCTAGCTTTCTTAAAACTGCCGCTTCCCAACGTGGATTCGCCGCGGCATCGCGCAGATCGAGCGCACGGTTATGAAACTTGATCGCTTTTGCGTAGTCGTTGCGGTCCCGGCTCGCGTCGCCCAGATCCTCCAGGGCGCGAGCCTCCCCTGCACGATCTGATGTCTGCCGCCGGATTTCCAGCACGCGTTGGAATTTCTCGATCGCAGGCGCGGCCCTCAGCTTGCGGCCCTCGCGTTCAAGCGCATCGGCTTCGCTCGCTTCCCGTCCGCTGCTTCGACAGGGCGCAATTCTGCAACTTCGACTCGATACCTCAATTCCGCTGCGCCGCCGTTCGTAACTTCTAACCGATAATTTCCTGATGTTGCTGCGATGCAGGCGATCGGGAACACTCCGTCATCGCTTCCCGCGTCCTCTCCTTCGGCGTCAACGGCTGACTGAGGCGTCACCAGTCGAACCCGCAGGCCTTTTGTGGAGGGTTCAAATCGGAAGCGAACATCGTGACCAGCGTCCAGACTGATCTCCCAAGAACTCATAGCGCCGCTCGGCCCGGCGCGCCGCGCGCCAAACGCCCGGCGGTGGGCGGCGCCTGCGCACAGCCGAGGATTGTGCAAAACACCAGGAGGCGAAACAAAGCCATGTTGATTATTGTAGGCACAACGAGGGTTCCTGCTATCCAACCGGTTGAGCGATTGTTCACGACTACTTGCGATCCCGCCACGGTTGGAAGTCCTCCAAGACATCCATAAGCCGGGGAAAAGCATAAGCTGACAGAAACAGTCAACGTGAGAGACGTGTTCGCGGCGACTGAGGAAGGACGGAGATCTTGACCCTAGTCCATGCAAATATGTGCATTAAGCCACTGGAACAGTACTTCTGGCGGGCAGACACATAAAGCTAAATCAGGGATATCATACGGCCATGGGCTGCACCCGTCTACGGTTCGCAATCGCTTTTTCATTTCTCCCAGTGATCTGCCCGGCTCAGGGCGTCCGCCGTTCTGAACTTGCCCAGATCCTCAATTTCGAGTCGCAGCGAACGGAAGGGTTCCCTCGCGGGTGGGGCGGTGGTCCGCGCGAGACAATCTTTGCGGATAACAACATCGTCCACAGCGGGAAATGGGCCGCGCGCCTCGATCGCGATGCGGAGAGTGCCGGCAAGTTTTCAACCATCACCATCGGCATACCCGTGGATTTCACCGGGACTCGCATCGAACTGCGCGGTTTTCTCAAGACGGAAAACGTGAGTGAGTACGCCGGGTTGTGGATGCGTGAAGATAGCGACGGTGGCTCGGTCGCGTTCGACAATATGCAGAACCGCGAGTTGAAGGGCACCCGCGAATGGACTGAGTACTCTATCGTATTGCCGCTGCGCTCCGAGGCAAAGAATCTTGTTTTCGGCGTCCTTAGCTCAGGCACTGGAAAGATGTGGGCGGATGACTTGCAATTGCTGGTAGATGGCAAACCAATCTGGGATGTGCCCTCCGTTGAGAGGCCGAAGACGTCCCTCGATCTCGACCATGAGTTCGACCGTGGCTCTGGAATCGGTATCAATGAGCTGTCGAAAATGCAGATCGATAATCTAGCGATCCTCGGCAAGATTTGGGGATTTCTTAAATACCACCATCCGGCAATCGCTTCCGGCGAGCATCACTGGGATTACGATCTCTTCCGGGTGCTGCCACAGGTTGTCGCCGCCACCGATCTGGCGGCCGCTCATGCCGCGATGCACAAGTGGATCGGGACCCTCGGGAATGTAAACGAGTGCAGCAAGTGCGCGAGCCTCACTGAGACCGATTTGTACATGAAGCCGGAGCTCAAATGGATCGGCGACGAAAAGCTGCTCGGCGCGGAGCTAAGCGCTGACCTCAGGCGCATTTTTAGAAACCGGCTCGTTGATGGCAACCGTTTCTTTGTGTCACTGAACCCTGGTGTCGGTAACCCAGTATTCGATCGTGAGCTTGCGTACCCAGGGATAAAGTTCCCGGACGCGGGGTTTCAGATTCTCGCTCTATACCGCCTGTGGAACATCATCGAATATTGGTATCCGTACCGCGACGTTGTCGGCGAAAGCTGGGATGAGAGGCTAACCACTTTCCTTCCGAGAATCGCTCTAGCGAAAAACCGCGACGATTACCAGCGTGAACTGATGGCCTTCATCGCCACAATTCACGATACCCACGCCAACCTGTGGAGCTCGCTTCAGGTGCGCCCTCCGGTTGGGAGCTGCCAGCTTCCTGTCGTTGTACGCTTTGTGGAAGACAGCGCGGTCGTTTCCGGTTATTCGCAAGCTGAGGCCGGCGCGGCGACAGGGTTGAAGATCGGCGACGTCATTCTCGGTCTCGACGGTACTCCGGTGAAACAACTGGTCAACCGCTGGAGTCCCTATTACGCGGCCTCGAACGAACCCACGCGCCTTCGCGATATTGCCCGCTCCATGACGCGCGGCGATTGCGGTCCTTCCACACTTGAAGTTCGTCGCGAAGGGCAGATGGTTACCGTCAAGGCCGCGCGCGTGTCATCCGACACCTTGGAGCGGCAAGCCGGGATGACCCACGATCTTTCGGGACCAGCATTCCGCAGGCTCTCAACCGATGTGGCCTATTTGAAGCTTTCCGCAGTTAAGATCGCCGATGCCGGTCATTACATCGATTCTGCGAAGAATACGAAAGGCCTGGTTATTGATATACGCAATTACCCGTCCGAATTTGTGGTCTTTGCGCTCGGGTCGCTCTTAGTTGATAAAGAAACGGAGTTTGTGAGATTCACCGCCGGCGATCTTTCAAACCCAGGCGCCTTCCACTGGGGTGCGCCGCTGTCTTTGCGTCCTCAGCAGCCTCATTACACCGGAAAGATCGTGATCCTAGTGGACGAAACCTCCCTAAGCCAAGCCGAATACACCGCGATGGCGTTTCGCTCAGCCCCCGGGGCAATTGTGATCGGCAGTACGACTGCCGGGGCCGACGGCAACGTCTCCGCGATCCCGTTGCCGGGTGGTCTACAGACGATGATCAGCGGGATCGGTGTGTTCTATCCAGACAAGAAACCGACCCAGCGAATCGGCATCGTACCCAACGTTGAAATCAAGCCCACGATCGCAGGCCTTCGCGCCGGTCGAGACGAAGTGCTTGAGGAAGCATTGCGCCAGATCCTGGGACCGAATATACCCGCTGCGCAAATTGAAGCCATTGCAAAGCCATAATGCATGTCGTGCCGATAATAGTCTCTTCAATTTGAAGGTGATGTGTTAACCTGCTCCTCCTCCCTGCGTATCTATTCAGCAGAGAGGAGTGCAAGGATGGCGCAAATGCTAATTAGGCGAGTTTTGGGATTGGGGATGCTGGGGGCGGTCGTTACCTGTTGGGCGCAGGGGCCGAAGAGTGCCACGGTAGTGACGATCGAGCAACCGGATGCTCCACGCGTCAGAGACGAGATGTCGCGCCTTCTGGAGCATTATCCACCTTCGTTGCGAAGCGTCTTGATTCTGGAACCGAGTCTCCTCGAGAATCAGTCGTATCTTGCACCCTATCCCGCGCTGGTTAGCTTTCTGAACGCGCATCCTGAGATTGTGCGTACTCCGGCATTCTACGTCGTCGAAGGCTCTCGCCCCCGGCAGGACGCCGCTGTGGAGATGTGGAGGGATGTGCTAAGCGGCTTGGCCATATTCGCCGGTTTCGGCATGGGGATCGGGTTGCTTGTCTGGCTGATCCGGACGCTTGTCGATTATCGCCGGTGGAACCGGCTGGCTAAAGTGCAGACCGATTTCCATACGAAGCTTCTGGATCGGTTTACGGCGAACAACGATTTGCTTACCTACATCCAGTCTCCAGCGGGATCGAAATTCCTGCAGTCGACACCGATCATGCTCGACGCAGCTCCACGGAGTGTGGGCGCGCCTCTCGGGCGGATTCTCTGGTCGGTGCAAGGAGGCGTGGTTCTCATGGCGGGCGGTTTCGGTCTCGAAGTCGTCAGCGGACGATTCGCGGACGACGCTTCTCAGCCGCTCCATGCGCTGGGCGTTCTCGGCATCGCGCTTGGTCTGGGGTTTGTAGCCTCTGCGATAATCTCGTTTGTGATCTCGCACCGGCTGGGGCTGCTCGAAGCGGCTCGAACTGAGACGTTCGGCCCCTCGGGAACCCAGGAATGACGACTTACCTCCCTTATGTTTCGTGACATGACCTTTACCGATGTCAGCCGCACGGCAGGCCTTGACGGCACGTGCGCGGGTTTCGTGATGGACGAGGACACGTTCCGCGCATTCTACGAGCGGACCGCGCGCGGAGTATGGGCGTACCTCGCCCGAGTGACCGGGGATCGTCAACAGGCGGACGACTTGCTTCAGGAAACGTTTTACCGCTTTCTTCGCGCCGCCGCGACGCACGACAATGAATCGCATCGCCGCAATTCTCTCTATCGCATTGCCACGAACCTGGCGAAGGACGCGCGGCGGCGAAGCCTGATTCGCGCCCCGTTCAGCCTGCCGTCGAACGACCTTGAGCGAGTTGCTTCGAGCGACGGCGGCGATCGCGCGGAGCGGACTACCGCTTTCACGCATGCCATGTCTCATTTGAAGCCGCGCGAGCGGGCGATGTTATGGCTGGCCTATGCCGAGGGCGCTTCCCACCGCGAGATCGCGGATGCGCTCGGTTTGCGTCCAGGAAGCTTAAAACCGCTGCTATTTCGCGCGCGACGAAAGCTGGCAGTGTTGTTGGGCCGTCCGCCGGAAAGGGAGAAATTATGAATCCCTTCGAGTGCGAGTTTGAATCGGATGCGCTGGCCGCCGCGCTCCAAAGCCGTTTTCCCGAGCGGGTTGACGCTGACCTGCGCGCGCATGTTGCCGGATGTGCGATTTGCTCCGATGTTGTCGCCATAGCGGGTGCGGTAGATGACGCTCGCGAGGAACTACGCGAGCGTGCTGTGGTTCCCGATTCCGGCCGTGTTTGGTGGCTTGCGCAAGTGCGCGCGCGCCGCGAAGCAGCCGAAGCCGCAGGCCGTCCGATCACGGCCGCGCAGATCATCGCATTTGCTTGCGCCGTCGGCGTGCTCGGCGCTTGCTTTGGTGCGACGTCGACGCGGTTTCAGTCGGCGCTCGGGTGGATTGCGTCGAGCGTGGCCGCCATCGACGCTAAGGCGGTGCTCGTTTCCGCAATGGGGATGCTTGTTCAACACGGGGCATTATTCCTCGCGATGGCTGTGGTGTTCTTCCTCGTTTCTACCGCCGTCTATCTCGCGGTCGGAAGAGACTAGTGGACCAACTAATTGTGAACTGATGTGGCGGGACGGATCGGCGTATTTCCACTTCACGATGCGGGGCGATTTGTTGTAGTTGCGGATGTATCGCATGAGCTTTCTGTTCAGGTCGGAGACGGAAGTGAATACGCCACGGGCGATCACATCCCGATCGATCTTGGCGAACCACAGTTCGACCTG
>PNAJ01000043.1:0-17032 GCA_003170295.1 Bryobacterales bacterium
TACATCCACACCGACGGGCAGCGCCAGTTCGCGCAGAACATCGCGGCAATCTCCGGAGACTTTCACACTCACCGGCTTTACCCCGCCTTTTACGATACGTTCGGCAGGATGATCGACGGCTTCATCGGCAACTACGAAATCTGCATCCAGATGGCCACATCCCTGACCGACTGGGAAATCGCCAACGGCGCAGCGATGGCCTACGAGAACCTTGGCACACCATGGATCGAGATCGTCGAAAAATACGTAGATGCCCTGATCTGTGACTCGTTCGAGACGGAAGAACTTCCGAATGCGATCTACACATTGGACAAGGTCATCAGCGCCGCGGGCCGAGCCAGCTAATGGCCTGCCGCCCCTCACCTTTTCGCGCCCCCACCTTGCAAATCCGCGACCGGCCACCACCACCGGCGTCTTTTGCGAATCTGCGACCACATCGCCTGCGGGCCTTCTGGAAAATTCGTGACTTTTCCTGTCCCCCGTGCTATGAAAACCCGCATGTTCAACCGCGCCGTCAGATCGCCGCCTTCTTCTCCGGTCAAGGCTCCGGAGCGCTGCCCGCACTGCGGCAGCCCGAAAATCGCCGTCAAGGGCCGTCGCCTCAAGAAGCTCGAAACCATCCGCCTCTACCACTGCCGCGCCTGCGACCGGCGCTTCACACCCGGTCCGCGCGCCCTGCGCAACAAGACATACCCCATCGGCGAAATCCTCGAAGCGCTGACAGACTACAATCGCGGCCATTCCCTTGAAGAGGTCAGCCGCCGCCTCTCCTCGCGCTATGGCCATGCCGTCAGTCCGGCCACGATCTCGCGCTGGCTCTCCGCCCATCCCGGCCTTACGACCTATCGCCGTCTGCGCGCGCAAGGCCGCACGCTCTTCTCCCCGCCGCAACTCATCCGCATCGTCAAGCTCTATCACGCGCAGGTCTATGAATTTGGCTATCACCGCGCCAAGCTCGCTTTCGTGCGCGAGGGTACGCTCGATGACCGTCGCACGGGCGATACAACGTTTGCCCCGCTCGCCGATTTTCTGGAGAACGTGCCCCGTTCCTGCCCCCACGACCTCTTCCGGCGCGACGACGGCGCACGCGCCTCGAAACTGTCGCGCGACTTCCTCGGATTCGATCGCCTTATCGTGATGGAAAAGCGCAATACTGCTACCGACGCGGCAGCCCTGATCATCCCCAGTGTCGGCTCTAACCACGACAGGCATCCGCGCTTGCAGCGTTTCATGTTGGCCAACGACAGCACTACAGTCGCCGTCGAGGTTCCCATCTGGCTGCGAGAAGACGATATCGCGGCCCTTGAAGAGAAATACCGCGTCACGATTCTGCCCAGGGAACCCATCGATCCGGCGTGCCCCGCCGCCGGCCACAAGCCGCGCCACATCACCGGACACATCGACTTCCTGCAGGCCCGCAACGGCGCGATCCACATCCTCGATTACAAGCCCGATGCGCGCACCAACAAACCCATTGCGCAACTGACGATCTACGCCCTCGCACTCACGCGCCTAGTCCCCGGCCTCAGGCTCTTTGACATCAAATGCGCGTGGTTCAATGAGAACTGCTACAACGAGTTCTTCCCGCGCCTCCTGCTCCCGCGTCCTGCAAACGACTCCAGGACAAGCATCCAGTCATGGCCGCCCGGCAAGGCGCGATGAAGCAGAGCGTGCCTGCATCGCGCCTCCGCATCGACGACGGCAGGACCGGAATAGTCAGTTCACAGTCACCGTGGGTGGAGGAAGCGTCCCGGCGAAATAATCGCACAGCGCAGACTGCTTCACGAGCCCCAGTCCCGGCCTGTTCGCGCACTCGGGCGGGAAGAGAAACGTCAGCCAACCGTGATCTGGATGGAACAACTGGACCACGCTGCCAATTTTCCCCACTGCGATCTCCGTCCACCACACCGGGCGCAAGACGGCCACCATGTCACCCTTTGGTCTTGTATCGAGAATATTGTTGTCCGACATATGCCCTCCCGTTGTAGACTCACGAACCCCGCATCAGAACTTCGTTCCCGGCGCTTCGGGTCTCTTCGGGGCTGACACTGTGCTGTCGGCAGCCGCCAGACTGTTCCCATCGCTCGCGCCAGGCCGGTTATAACGTCGCCCGCCCGGACGTGGTCCGGCGCGTGCCGTCACGCCAGCGGCTCTTTCATCCGCCCCGGTATCCCCGTCAGCTTCGGCAGTTCCCTCTGCCGCGGCTTCCGGCGCAATCTGCCGCTCGCCTTTGTCGAGATCGAGCGCGGCGTTCAGTTCGGCCTGGCGGACCAGCAATTCCTTCAGCCGCGCCTCGTGCTCGTACGGCCTGCCCGCCTGCTCCGCAAGATCCGCCAGCATCTTTTCCGCGCGGGCGGCACGCTCCCGCTCATCGGTCGCTGCCTTGTCCAGGCTGCGCAGGGCATGTTCGATGCTCTGCATCGTTCCGACCGGGTTCTCCGCGTTCAGCTGCGCCTTGTAGATGCCCGTTCCCCTGATAAACAATTCCGGCAGGCGTTCCTCATCGGAGCCGATCAGCAGCGTTCCGTCCCTCCCCCGGCTCAGGATCTCGAAACCCCGAAACTGACCCCGCACCTGCAGGGTCAGGTCGTCGCGCCATGAGAGCACGGCCAGCGTCAGCGCCACCGCTCCTTCCTCGCGGGCGCCCTTGCCAGAATAGACCCGGTTCCCGACGCGCATGGAGAACTCTTCGCCGACATGGCCGTCGCGGGCTGTGATATCGGCTGACAGCCTCTCGATCCTCTCCTCTCTCTCCTTGATCTCGGATGGCAGCGAACGGATCTGCAGGCGGATGCTGTGCTGCTGGTTGCGATGCGCCGCCCGCAACTGGTCGAGCTTGCGGATTTCCGTGTCGGTTTTAACTTTTTCCATCACGGCGGGATTGCCCGAGGCAATCGCCTTGATTTCGGCGTAGGTGAGCGCGCCGCCGTCGAGGTCCTCGGCGGAGCGCACCGATGTTTGTCCGTTCATCACCTGCTGGATGAAGCGGGCTTTGGTCTCCAGCGTCTGCCACATATAGGCGTCGAACGAGCCTTCCGTCACGTAGCGGTATATCCGCACCTCGCCATTGAGATTGCCCTGCCGCAGGATGCGGCCCTCGCGCTGCTCGATGTCTCTCGGCCGCCACGGCGCATCCAAGTGATGCAGCGCGGCCAGGCGCTTTTGCACGTTCGTGCCGGCACCCATTTTTTCGGTGGAGCCGATCAGGATGCGTATCCGGCCGGCGTTCACATCATCGAACAGGAGCTTCTTGTCAGCATCGCTGTCGGCGTCGTGGATGAACGCGATCTCGGATTTCGGCACGCCGCTCTCTAGCAACTTCGTGCGCACCTCGTCGTAGACGTTGAATGTTGCCGGGTTCGGCGTCGACAGGTCGCAGAACACGAGCTGGGTTGACCTTGCGTCGCGGGTTTCCTCCCAGACAGTCTTGATCCGCTGCACCGCGAGCGTCAGCTTGCTATCGGAATCCGGTTCGGCGAAAGGCTCGACCAGGCGCATGTCGAGCGCGGCCTTGCGGCCGTCGCCGGTGATCTTCAGCATGTTGTCCACACTCGGATCAACCCGCGCCGTGCGCAACCGCTCGGCACGCTTGGTGAGGGTTTGGATAAAGGCTTTCAGCGGTTCGGACGCAGGAGCCGCGGCGATCTGCGGCTTGCCGCCCGCGACCGTGGGGCGCGGCAGGTTCAGCATGTCGGCGGTCTGCACGTCGGCAAAGGTGCGGAACATCGACAGCAGCTCGGGCAGGTTGATGAATTTAGCAAAGCGCGTGTGCATCCGGTAGCCGGAGCCGTCCGGGGCCAGCTCTAAGGCCGTGACCGCTTCCGCGAAATTAGCCGCCCACGCGTCGAAATGCGCCACGCCGCGCTCCTTCAGCAGGTCGGGTGCGAGATAGCGCAGCATCGTGTACATCTCGGCCATCGAGTTCGAGATCGGTGTGCCGGTCGCAAACACCACGCCGCGCCCGGCATTGATCTCGCGCACGTAGCGCGTCTTCATATACATATCGAGCGCCCTATTGCTCTCTGAATTCGGCAGGCCGGCGATCCGGTTCATTTTGGTGGTGTAGAACAGGTTCTTGTAGAGGTCGGCCTCATCGACGAAGATCTGATCGACGCCCAGCTCTTCGAAAGTCAGCGTATTGTCCTTGCCCTCGCGGTCGGCGCGCTCCTTGAGCTTGGCGACGAAACGCTTCTTGGCCTTTTCCAGTTCCTTCACCAGCCGCCGGTTGTCGTCCTTCCCGGCCTTGGCCTCGAGGAGCGCCGCCTCAAGCTCCTCAACCTGTTCCTCAACAAACCGTTTGAACAGCTTGTCGGATACGGGTAAAAACTCGAACGAGCGATGCGAGACGATCACAGCGTCGTAGTTGCCGCTCGCGATCCGGGCCATCGCCCGCTGCCGGTTGCCGGTGGCAAAATGCTCGCGGCCCGCGATGAACAGGCGGGCCTGCGGATAGACTTTCAGGAACTCGGCACCCCATTGCTCGACCAGGTGATTGGGGACGACGAACATCGGTTTTTTCGCGAGGCCGAGACGGCGCATTTCCATAGCGGCTGCCGCCATCGTCCAGGTCTTGCCCGCGCCGACGACGTGCGCCAGCAGCGTGCTGCCGCTTTGCACGACTCGCCAGACGGCGTCCTTCTGGTGGCGCGACAGGTCAGAGTCGCGCAGATGCTCCCGGTTCATCCCCGGCAGTAGCAGGTGCGCACCATCAAAGCTGCGCAGGCGCAGATTGTTAAAGCGGTCATTGTATTCGCGGGCCAGCCGGGCGGCGCGCGGGCCGTCCTCCCAGATCCACTCCCGGAAGCGATCCTTCAGCTGCTGCTGTTTTTCGCGGGCGGCCAGCGTCTCCTGCTGGTTGATGACCCGCGATCCGTCCTCGTGCTCGTCATAGGCGGTCGGCACGCGGCCATTGAGCGCCTGCTCGACCAGCTCGGCTGCGCGAAAGCGCGCCGTGCCGTGCGTCGTCGTGTTGGCGACGTTGTATTTTTCGCCGCCGTCGATCTCGACCGTCCAGGTCGCGATGGAAGCCGCGTGTCCGACGCGGATGTTGGTGGGCGTTGTGTCGAGCAGTGCTGCCACGAATTCCCGTATATCGCTTGACGGAATCCACGAAGAGCCGAGGCGGGCCTCGATGTCGCCGGGCTCCAGGTCGGCAGGCTGGACGGCTTTGAGGGCGTCGATATTCCGTTCATAAGACGGATCAAGTCCCGCCGCCGCCGTGGCCACCGCCAGCTTGCGGCGCACATCACCGCTCAGATAGCGGTCGGCGGTCTCCCACTGGCCGCCCTCGGGGTTGCCGTAAGCAAGGCTGCCCAGCTCGCGCTTCAAGGCCCGCGCGGGGCGGTCGGTCACCGCTTCCATGCGCGGCCAGTCGATCTCGCCGGTCTCGTTCAGCGAGACGGCGAGCGCTTCGGCGGCTGTCTCAACGTGCGCGACAGGTTTATAACGCTCCAGTGTTCGCCGCTCGAAGATCGCGGCTTTCGTGGCGCGCTTCGTCTCGGGGTCAAAGTTTTCGAGAGAGAGCAGTAACGGCTGGTCGGGATCGCCGGCAAAGGCCTTGATGTTCTCGCGCGATGACAGCGCCCCGTACCGGCTGACAAAGGAATCGTAAATCTCGTTGAGGAGCTTCCGCGCTTCGGCGATGCGTGGCTCCGCCGCATCGTCGAGCTGCGTGCGGAAGACGACGCGGATAGCGTCCCGCACCGCCAGCATGCCGCGGATACGAAATGCCGTGGACCCCGGCACCTTCGCCGTTTCAAATACCGCGCCCCGGCGGATCGCCAGCAGCCCGTCGCGGATCGCGTAAGCGCCGTCCTTCACATCCGCTCTGTCGATATCGGCGAAGCTGTTGTTGTCCGGGGGCGGCCGGGCGCGGTCCGGTAGCGTGTTGCGGGCCGCATAGATGTTTTCCGGCAGTGATGAAATGGCCTGATTCAGGAGTTCCGGAGTCAGTTCGCCTGCGAGGGTCGGCTCGCGATCCCTGTACATCGTGCCCTCCAGCCGCATCTGTCCCAGCATCATCTGTGGATGAAGGGCGAAGTACTCGTTGACCCCGATAGCGCCGTCTGGCATGTCAATAGTAGCCAGGTCCCGCCACGAGCCCCGCCCACCGGTGGTACCTGGCACCCGCTTTTGGAGGAATAAAATATCGGTCGTGACTTCCGTGCCCGCGTTGGCCTTGAAGGCGGTATTGGGCAGCCGGATCGCGCCGACGAGGTCGGCCCGGTCGGACAGGTACCGCCGCATCGTCGAATCCTGCTTGTCCATCGTGTAGCGGCTGGTGATCAGGGCCATCACGCCGCCGGCTCTCACCTTGTCTAGCGACTTCGCCAGGAAGTAATCGTGGATCGTCCGCGTCACCGGGGAATTCTTGTAAGCGGGATCGTGCACGGGATAGTTGCCGAAGGGAATGTTGCCGATCACCGCGTCGAAGAAATTATCCGGCAGGTGCGTCTCTTCGAACCCCTTCGCAAATATCGTCGCGTCCGGGTAAAGCTGTTTTGCTATCCGCGCCGTGATGCCGTCCAGTTCGACACCCGTCCGCCGGCAGCCGGGCAGCAGGGAATCCGGCATCAGGCCGAAGAAATGCCCGACGCCCAGCGACGGCTCAAGGATCTGTGCGCTCCTGCCCAGCCCGAAGCGTTCCATCGCCTGCCAGAGCGCCTGGATAACCACGGGCGACGTGAAGTGAGCATTCGGCGTCGAGGCGCGCGCGGAGTCGTATTCCTCACTGGTCAGGTGTTGTTTAACGTCGCGGGCAATCTCCTCCCAGTCACTGCGGGGATACGGATGGAAGACGTTCGAGAGGGCACCCCAGCCGCTGTAGCGGGCGAGCACAGCCTTCTCGGCGTCCCTCGCCTCGCGGCTTTCGTCTTCGACCTGCCTAAGCGTGCGGATCGCGGCGATGTTGTCGCGGGCCTTTTCCTTCAGCCCGCCCTGCCCGATGCGGTGCGCCTCGGTTATCCGGAAGTCGCGCGGCGGAGACGCGGGCGGCGGTTCCGGTGCGATGTCCCCGAATTCGAGTTCCCGGACGACAGGTTCGCTGTCGGCGGGAGGTCCCCGCTCTCTTTCTCGCTCGGGGGTAGCGCCCATTCCTGCGTTGCCAGTTCCCACGCCGCCGGGTAGTCCATCTTCTTCACCGACACCAGTTCGTACAGCAGGTCTCCCGTCGTCTCCTGCGCCGCGAACACCGCCTGCTCCAGCCGGTTCTGCTGCTCCAGGTCCCGCACCATCTGCGGGCAATTCTCCCGCCATTGTTTCAGGATCGCCTCGCCGAGCGCCGTTCTTTCCATTGTTTCCGTCACTGGTAACCTCCGCTGCTTCTTCCGCTGTCGATTCTACGGGATCGTCCGTAAACAGGGCAAGCTGGTTGAAATGCACCTTTATAGACACACGGCCGGATTTGCTCCCGCGAAATGTCTGCATCGCCTTCTCCCGTGCCTGGCGGCGTCTCTACAATCCGGTGTTCAATTCTGCCCTATGCCCGTCAACGTTGCATCTAAATCCAGCCTATTCCCCAAGGTTGAACAATTCGTTAACGGGGTGTGGTGGAAGGGATTTCTGTCGTCCACGCGTCCTGTCCTCTGCCCCCTGCCGTTCGTTCGGTAATCAATGGCTCCTTTGCTGGTTTCCCTCAGCGCCGAGAGGCAACGCTGGGCGACCCCTCGGCTAGAGGGAAACAGAACAGCAAAGGAACACCGAAATGGGACTCGACATGAATCTCGAAGGCGAAAAATACTTCCGGACGGACTGGAAGAACCCGGAGAATAACCTCCGCGACGACGGCTACGAGGTCAAGGCCAAAACTCTGCGTCTCGGCTACTGGCGCAAGCACCCTGACCTGCACGGCTACATCGTCAGCACCTTCGCCGATGGCGTCGACAATTGCAAGCCGATAGCCCTCGGAGAAACCGACATCGAGAAAATCATCGATGCCGTCGCCCGCGACGAACTTCCGCACACTGTGGGCTTTTTCTTCGGCGCTACCGATGGTACCGAGAAAGACGAAACCCTCCACATCTTGACCGCTGCTCTCGCATGGCTCCGCACCAAAGAGGACCGCGTATTCCGCACGGTCTTCTACCGGGCGAGCTGGTAGGGAGGCGCACCATGAAAACAACCCAAATCGCAGCCCTCAACGACCTCCTCCGGGCGGGATTTTTTATTTCCTCTTTCGGCCCGCGCCCGGTTCCGGGTTGGGTCGTATGCACGTCTGGCATTTCGGCCCTTCCCCCTGAAACGCAAATTTGCATCTGGGGGGTGGTTTCCCGATTCAACAGCTTCACGGAGGACAACGATCCGCACGGCGAACACGATTTTGGCGCGTTCGATGTCGAAGGCGTCGGGAAAGTCTTCTGGAAGATCGACTACTACGCGGACAAGTCATGCTCCTTCGGCTCTGAAGATCCGTCGGACACTTCGCAATGCTTCCGGGTCCTGACGATCATGCTGGCCTCAGAATATTGACGATGAAGGTCCGCCATCATCCAGCAGGCCGTGCCGTAAGCGATTTCTGTCATCCACGTGTCCTGCTGTCTGCCCCCTGCTGTTCTTTCGGTAATCAACGGCTCCGTAGCTCGTTTCCCTCAGCGCCGAGAGGCAACGCTGGGCGACCCCTCGGCTAGAGGGAAACCAGACAGCAAAGGAGCTATGAAAATGACGAAACAGAAGCAGCATCCGAAGGCCGATGATCCGGTCCTTGTCGCCGCCAGCGAGGCCATCGGCAACATGATCGCTCTGCTCACTGAGGCGCAGAACTATCTGCAGCAGGGCGAAAGGCTCTGCGTTATCGGCACGATGATCATGTTCGAGGATCACGCCGAGGACGTCCGCGCCGCAGTCCGCATGATCCGCATGCAACGGAGGCCGTCATGAGTTTCACCGGAAACCTCGATAATTTCATCCTGTTCGAAAGCATCGCGCGCAAACGCACGGACATCCGAACGCTGCGCACTCGCGGACGCGATAGCCTGGACTTCCACGATGTGTCCGTCTGGGCTCTCTTGGACATGATGCAATCTGCCTACGACGCCGGCTTCGAAGCTGGGCAGAAAGCGGGCCGCTCATGACCATCATCGATCTGTCGGAAAAGCATGACGACCTCGCCAGCCGCTACGAGCGATACTGGGCGTCGGATGAAGCGCAGCGCGAATTACTTGCACTATGGGGCAACCCGGAATGCAACGACTGTGGCGTCTTCGAGCGCGACGAAACGATCCGCATCGAGCTTGACGGCAATAAATCGTGGTACGCGGAAATCTGCATCGCCGCCGCGCCCAATGGCTGGCACGCCTTCTCGACGAACTGGTGGTCCGCTAATGGCGGCGGCGGTTCGGCGCCATCCGTCTGGAACCGCCACGCCTCTACCAGCCGCGATGAAGCCGTCGCAGCGGCCACCAACGAACTCATCGCCAAATTCGAAGGCATCCGCGACTGGACGGGCTGGGCTCCGCAAAATCAGGCGCAACTCGCGCAGCGCATGATCGACACGCTGAAAGCGTATCTATCGCAGTCGCGACAGCTAACGCTGTTCTGATCAGCAGACCGTTGCAGGTTTCCCTCAGCGCCGAGAGGCAACGCCGGGCGACCCCTCGGCTAGAGGGAAACCAGACCAGCAAAGGAGCTGACAGTGAAGACTTACCAGATCCTGTACGCAGAAGACGTCCCGCATTACGCTATCGGC
Organism: Bryobacterales bacterium; assembly: GCA_003170295.1. Classification (GTDB taxonomy): domain Bacteria; phylum Acidobacteriota; class Terriglobia; order Bryobacterales; family Bryobacteraceae; genus Palsa-187. Next base: position 9,683 of record PNAJ01000043.1, read on the forward strand.
GAAATCAAGGCGCGCGGCCCCAAGGATGCGCTCGCCAAGGCCCGGAAGGTCGACACCGAGACTTTCACCGCGCTAGATCCGGATTGGAGCAATCCCATCTGCCGGCGCATCGTACACATCACTGAGGAAAAGTCGGGCAAATACATTGCCGAGGATGTCCGCCTCGACAATTACACGCTCGAACGGGCGACCGACCAGGAGATCACAATCCGCGATCACGGGAAGGAATTGCTGGAGGCCCTCGAACGCGCCTACGAGGTTCTCGATGGCATCGCCGACAAACTTTTCTTCGCAGACGGCCAGCCCGTCACATCGCTGACCGCCAGCCATATAGAGGAAATTTACTTCGATGCTCTCTCCGAGCATGTTGCCTTCACTGAACTTATCCGCAAAGCGCGGGGCGAAGCATGACACAAATCGGTCACAATGGCGGTCCGCTGATCGACGATGACTGCGATGCCACAGCAGAACGCCTTTACTGGGACGTTCGCTACTGCTTGGGCATCCGCCGGTACGTTGCATGGGACCCAGCGCAGTGGCGCGTCTGGAATGAACGCCTCGAACTGGCACAGACTGAACTGGACCGGGCTAACAGAAGGAACGCACCATCTGCGAAACCTAATCGCCGATCATCGGACGCTGGCTGAGCAGCAGCCCGTTTGCAGGTTTCCCTCAGCGCCGAGAGGCAACGCCGGGCGACCCCTCGGCTAGAGGGAAACCAGACAGCAAAGGAGCTAACGATGCTGCGAACGATCAAACTTACAGCCATCGACCGGACGGTCACCTTGGCCGACTACAATCAGGCCGTCCGTTTGGCGAAAGCCTTCCCCGGCGCCACTTTCAAGACCGGCCTCACGACATGGTGGCCGACCACCGGCACCGAGATCATGCGGCAATTCCGCGACGGCATGATGGACCGCATCAACCAGGCAATCCCCTATACGCAGCGGGGGCAGCAATGAGCGCGATCACCTATTACAACGACCTGTTCCAGACGCGACAGAAGGGCATGAAGGTTCTTGTCGCCTGCGAATATTCCGGCGTTGTCCGCAATGCCTTTCTCGCGCGCGGCCACGACGCATGGTCGTGTGACCTGCTGCGCTCCGAGGACGGCAGCAATCGCCACATCACCGGCGATGCCCGCGAGATATTAAACGACGGCTGGGATCTGCTTATGGTCGCGCATCCGCCTTGCACGCGTCTTTGCAACAGCGGAGTTCGCTGGCTCTCGAAGCCGCCACCGGGCCGGACGGCTGAAGAAATGCAGCGTGAGCTGCGTGAAGGCGCGGATTTATTCTCGGCATTCTGGAATGCTCCGATCGATCGCATCTGCATCGAGAATCCCGTGATGCACAAGCACGCCAAGGCCCTCATCGTAAACTATCGGGAATTCTCACAGAGCATCCAGCCCTGGCAATTCGGCCATGGCGAAACGAAGCGAACATGCTTCTGGCTTGAGGACCTGCCGCTGCTGAAGCCAACCGATATCGTGTCCGGCCGCGAGCAGCGCGTTTTCCGGATGCCGCCCGGCCCGCAGCGTTGGAAAGAGCGGTCCCGCTTTTATCCCGGCATTGCAAAAGCAATGGCCGAGCAATGGGGCTAATCCCCGATCATCGGTCTCTGGCTGAACAGCAGTCCGCGCGGCCCCTTCCATTCCTGCCGCCGGTTCTCGATCCACTTTTTCAGCCGCGCGCCGGGTACGCGGTGAATGCTGCTTTGCGTCACGACTTCGAACTGCGTGGACGTCGTCGGGATCGGCAGGCCACAGCCGGGATTGCCGCGCACATGCGTCAGGTAGAGGTGCGCCGCGTCGTACGAACTGTCGGCGTTGACATCAAGGCTGTACCGCTTGCCCTCCCCGTCCGTCACGGTCACCGTACACCATTTGCCCACGGTGATATCATAGCGAAGAAAAGGCGAAGCTATCGGGTCCGACACGGACTTTCCCGAGCGATGATCCACGTCGCCGCTGCCCGCTAACCGCTCGATCCGCCACAGCATCGCAAAGCCCGTCCGCTGACCGCATCAGCGCGGATGTTCGGCCCAGAACACTGCGAGCGATGACATTCCCGTCAGCCGGCATGCTGCCCCGTTAATTCCGCCGATTCGTGCTTGTTGTCTGTCCCCCGCGCCGTGTCTCCCCTGGAACCTGATGCCTCGATCGTGAACGGGCGCGGCGGCCTGTCAACGGCGCTGCCCGCTCCATTCCTCCCTGCGGTCGTCCCGTGTTGGCCGTTTCCCCCGTAAAACCATCCGGGGTGACAGACCGCCTTAACGCGCGCCGTTCCCTCTGTTCTCGGCGGTTCGGGAAAAAACCCGGACCCGAAAAAGGAGAACAGACAATGACATTTACGAACCGGCAGAAAGTTTCCCTCAACAGCATCGCCAGCGGCGACTGCATCGAGGTCATGCGCAGCCTTCCCTGGGCGAGCGTCGATTTCATCCTTACTGATCCGCCGTACCTGGTGAACTACCGCGACCGCTCCGGCCGCAGCGTGGCGAATGACGGCAACGACGGCGCGTGGCTTAAACCGGCCTTCCGCCAGATGCACCGCGTGCTGCGGCCCGACAGCCTGTGCGTTTCGTTCTACGGCTGGAACAAGGTCGACCTGTTCATGGACGCATGGAAATCCGCAGGCTTCTCGGTCGTCGGGCACATCGTCTTCCGCAAGCGCTACGGATCGAACGCGCGGTTCCTCAGCTACCGGCATGAATCGGCCTACCTGCTGGCAAAGGGCCGACCGCCGCTCCCCGGCTCGCCGGTCCCGGACGTCCTCGACTGGGAATATTCCGGCAACCGCCTGCACCCGACACAGAAGCCCGTGCAGCCGCTGAAGACGCTGATCGAGGCGTTCACGAAGCCCGGCGACGTCGTCCTCGATCCGTTCTGCGGTTCGGGCTCGACCCTCGTGGCGGCGCACGAGCTGGGACGCCAGTTCATCGGCATCGAGCTTGACGAACAGCACCACCGCACGGCCAGCAGCCGGCTCGCGCAACGCGAGGCCGCCTAGCGCGGCCACGCGCGAAAATCTTGAAGACCGGGGCGGCCTTGACGGTTTCACCCGATATCGGCAGACTGCGCCGATGTCCGACGAACGCACATCCATTACCGGCATACGCCAGCAGATCACCGCGCTACTGAAGAACAGCGACCTGACTCCCGGCTGCAAGTGCATCGCCTCGCTGATGGCCGCCGCCTATGCCTGCCAGGACGCCGACATGCCGCCGGAAATCGCCCTCGCCATGCTCCGCTCGTTTTACCGGCGCGATCCGCTGACATGACCTGCGAGCATCATTGGCGTGTGATCATGGGCGTGCTGGAAGGAAAGGTTATTTCCAGCGGCTATTACTGCGTCAAATGCGAACTCACCGCCCCGGTCTGCCCGTCCGGTCAGCACCCCGAAGGCTTCCCATGGGAGGAGCGGAAATGCGACTGGTGCCGCCCCGGCAGGGCCACTAAGCAATAGTCAACTACCGGATCTGGTAGATGCGTGTTTCAACCCCTTGCCTCATCAGGGTTATTCGGGCAGACTTGCGCGATGGCCCGCGATTCACGGCCAGCCTACGTCAACTTCAGAGGAAACAATGACCCCGAAATAGAAAACCCGCCGGAAGGGCGGGCTTAAAAGAAGACTAAAACTGCGAAGGCAGTGACCTGACAATCACACCTTCGCAGACTTCAGAACCGGATGCAACAGCTTTTTGCATACGGGAGCATTTTGCCCTTTCACCGGCTGGCTTTCTCATAACCAAGGAGAAACCCATGCACTGTAAAGACCCCTTACGTCAGTTGCGCTCGCTGCGCTCCTGCCACCTACCCGCCGAAGAACAGCCGCTCCACGCCCCGCCCCGCGACAGCGGGGCCTACGTGCCGGAGCTGGGCGCCCGGATCGATGACGACCGCAACCTTACGGACGGCGCACGCCGCTGTGCCCGCAAGCTGGCGCAATACACCTACCGGACGAACCGGGAAAGCAGGACGGCGCAAATCACCGTCACGTACCTCATGAAAGCCCTGCGCAGGTCCCGCCGGACCGTGCAGCGCCACCTGCGCCAGTTAGAGCGGGCCGGTTATATCAGCGTCCAGGTCATCCACGCCGGGACGCGTATGTGCGCCGGGTTGATGGTCGAACTGATGGCCCCCTGTTTTCCGAGGCATCACCGGGCAAGATGGCCGCAAAACCTAATAGAACCGGATGCGCCACGAAAGTCACAGAACAATAGACTCAGATACAGATCCAGCCGGGAATCATGGGCGCTGCGCTGCATGGACGGCGTGTTCCGGTCCCTTATGAAAACGTTGCCGCCTTTATCCGTCTGGGAAGATGGCAATAACGGACTGTCCGCGCGTGTGTTTTCCGAAGTCTTGCTCGGCGAGGACGACAGAGGCACCCGCCGTGCGTCAAAATAGGTCGATGGTACGTAAACCCGGCTTTAACCGGGGTCGACGTAGGATCGTTTATGATCCTCAAGGGCAATCAGCGCGGCGGAGGACAGCAGCTTGCTGCCCATCTCCAAAACTCGTTCGACAACGAACGCGTTGAAATTGCAGATGTGAGGGGCTCAGTTGCGCAGGACCTGTCCGGTGCCTTCGCCGAGTGGGCAGCCGAAGCGCGCGGCACGAAATGCACGAAATTCCTTTATAGCCTCTCCCTCAATCCTTACCAGCCCAATGGGCGGCTTACCCGCGAACAATACCTTGAGCTGCTGGAGCGGACCGAGCGCAGCCTGAAGCTGGTCGGCCAGCCGCGCGCCGTCGTGTTCCACGAAAAGCGCGACAAGGACGGCGTGTTGCGCGAACACTGCCACGCGGTCTGGTCGCGCATCGACACCGACCGCATGAAGGCGGTGCAGATTTCTCACGACCGGCTGAAGCTGCGCACGGTCGCGCAGGATTTCGCGCGCGACCACGGGCTCGAACTGCCGGACGGCATGAAGCCGGGCAACAGCCGCGACAGCCGCAAAGACCGCTACAACAAGCGCGCCGCGCAGGAAAATCTCGGCGAGAAGCAGCAGCAGGAGCGCACCGGCATCACCAAGGAAGAACGCCGGGCCGATATCGCCAGTTGCTGGACGGGCACGGCCAACGGCGCCGCCTTCGTCCACGCGCTCGAAACCAAGGGATATTTTCTCGCCCGCGGCGATGCGCGCGATTACGTCGTTATCGACGCGTATGGCGAGATCCACAGCCTGTCGCGGCAGCTCAGCGGCGTCGCGAAGAAAAAGGAGATGACGGACCGCCTCGCCGATTATCCACCGGACATGCAGCGCGACATCGAATCCGCCCGCGCTCATGCCAGGGAAAAACTTCAGCAGAAAACCAAGGAGAGCAGCCAAGAGGCGCAAGAGCCGTCACGCGGCGAAGCTGCGGCAGGGATCGAAAAAAGAATCGCCGCCCTGCATCCGCGTCAGCAGCAGCGCCGCGACGAACTGGACAAGCACCGCCTCGATCTCCACGCCCGGCAGTTCCGCGAGCGGGCGGCGCTGCGCGACATGCAAGCCGACCACCATGCCGAGGTCGCTACCGAGCGCCAGCAAAAGCAGCCGAAAGGCCTCGCGGCATTCCTGACGCGGATCACCGGCATCGGCCGTTTCGTCGCGTGGGCGCAGGACAAGGCCGACCGCAAACGGGAGGCGGCGCACCGGCACGAGACAGACGCCCTGCTGCGCCGGCACACCCGCGAGCTGAAGGAAATGGAACGCCACTACGGCGCGCTCGACCGGCTGGAAAGCCGCGAGAACCGCGCCGCCGCCAACGCCGGGCTGCGCGAAGAATACCGCAAGCTGCGCGCGCGGTCCTTCGCGCTGAAGCCGGAATTCGAAAAGGCCATGGCGCGGCAGGAGCCTGCCGGAGCCTCTGGCGGCGGAAGCAAGGCACCCGGCCTGTTCAACCGGCTCGCCTCCGGCATCGGGTTGACCAAGGCCGACCTGCAGGCCGCCTTCGAGCGCGCGACGGCCGGAAAGACCGTCCGCAAGGATGACACCGATGCGGCAGGTCACGCACCTGTTGATGCCGATAAGCTGGAACGCGCGCGCCAGCTTCGCGACGATCTCAGCCACCGTCCGTCGAAGACGCCCGACCGGGACCGGGAGAGATAACCCCCACCGATTAGAGGTTTGGCATCACGCGGCGCTGCTTCTGGGCCTGCCGTATATTCGCGAGTTCCGCGTAGCCCTTCCGTATTTCCAGATCGGCCGCCCCGATCTTCCTGCGAATTTCCGCCGTCAGCTGATCCCTCCGGCGGTCGTTTACTCTCCACAGTTCGGCTTTTGAAATCAGTCTCATGTTTTCCTCCCTTGTTGCGGCTCCGCGATGGAGCCTTTCATGCCTCACGGACGGCAGACCTTCGGACGGCCGCAATGCCCTAACACGGGACGAGCGCATGCGAGGAATGGAGCGGGCCGGGCTTGCGGCCATGAGTACGACGGTATGCGACCGTGGCTGTTTTGAAAGGCCCTGCGGGTCAAGTCACGGAAGGAAAACAGTTTTACTGATTTTTAACGCCGAGGCTGTACGATGGACTCACCGCAATGGAAATAGGAGCTTGGCATGACGATTGTCCTTGTGAGGAAACCGCCGATCGGCAAAATGAACAGCGAACGGCTCAAGATCGTGCTCGCCGGAAACCACACCATGAAGCAAAAAGCCTGCATGCTCATACAGGTCAAATTCTGGCTGCATCAAGAGCATGGCATCGACAACGCCGGTCCCACCGATGTTTACCTGTCCCTGCTCGATCCGAATGGCTATCCCCTGACCACGTTCCGCAACGAACTTTCGGTCGCGGACTACAACCTCGTTATCGATTCTCCGTATCATTGCGCGGCTGATTCGTACCAGCCTTGATCACTTTTTCCTCGTCGTAATCGTAGGTTTCGCCTTCTTCAAGGATCAGGGTTTCCGTTCCGGCGGCCACGCACTGGCGGGTCATCAGGAACCGGAATGTTTCGTCCCAGAACGCCGCCCCGGCAGTATCGCCCGCCTCCCTGCACGCGGTTGCCTTGTCCTCTGCATTCGAGAAGGCTGGACCGCCAGCGCCGCCGTCCACTTCGGCCTCAAGCTTCATGCCCGCTTCGTAGACCGCGCGCTTTACCACAACCGGCCCCTCGCCCAAATCGTCGTCGGCCATGTGACGCTCCTTGTCCGCTTTCCCTGCTGCCCGCCATCTTAACCGATTGCCGGACTGCCCCGTGGTTGGAGCGTTTCAGCGGCTTATCGTGTTCATAGACATTGTTTCCTTGCGTCGGCGCCGGCGTCGATCAATGCCAGCCTTTATCGTGAATCCTGCTTCAAAACCGGCCCTGATGGACGCAAGGGTGTCCCCTTCCTTCGCTGCGCTGCCAGGCGGG
>PNAJ01000043.1:17136-83918 GCA_003170295.1 Bryobacterales bacterium
TACAAGGACGGCGACCAGTGGAAAAGCTCGCACAGCTACAACACGGGCGACCTGCTGGAGTTGGCGAAAGCGGCGGACCTGGCGCACACCCAGATCCTCGAAGCGACGGCCAAGGCGGAATAACCGCACCGGCGGCGGCTCACGTACGGGCCGCCGCCTCAAACCCTCAGCAACCGGAGAACGCCATGAACCGCATCCTCGAAGTCACCGACGACAACGAAACCCTTATCCTCGAATACGTCGAGCTTGACGATCTGAGAAAAGAAGGAATCCTGCCTCGCCTCCCCTGACCGCCGCACCGGGCCTTCCCTCACAGGAAGGCCCGGTTATTTTCGCGTTATCATCAAAGCACGTATGGCGGAGCCTGAGCGCACGACATCGTTTGCCAAAAGCGTCGACGGACTGCACAAGGAAGAATCCGCCCTCGACCGCGCCCGGTCGCTGCGCGACCAGTTCACCCACGCCCAGGAACAGAACAACGAGAAGCAGAAGCCGCGCGAGGCGGAGAAACCCCAGGACGAATCTCAAAAAGGCGACACCGAGAAGTCAGGCTCGCAGATGGTCAGCACCGACGCGCCGGTCCTGCGCCCGACCCCGAACGGTCCGATGCGCCAGATGGCCGACCGGCAGGCTTCGGCCGCCAAGCTGTCCAAGGAACGCAGCGATTCCGCGCAAAAACTACAGCAGGCGCAGCAGATGCGCGACGCCTTCAAGGAACGGCAGCAGAAATCCCCAGATCGCGGCCACGACCGGGACCGCTGATTATTCCGCGCCGTAGCTTTTCATGACTTCGACGGCCGCCGCGAAAAGCTTGCGTTTGTTATAAACCATGACCCCGCAGACGGCCATCCCTACCAGCCCCGCGGCGGCGAGGGCACCGATGCCCATGGCTGCGCCCGCCAGCGTCTGCGCCAGAAATCCCAGCAGCGGCATCAGCCGGGCGTTGAGCTGGCGGCGCGCCTCGTCCCTGCGCCCGCGCAGGACGGCGAAGAAAGTTTCGGCATAGGCCGCCACGTCCGCGAACGGATCGCTCGGCGGTCCCGTCACATCGAAACTCTCGACCTGGTAAAGCGGCCCCGGCGTGAACGCGTCCGTGCAGGCCGTGAAGCGCCCCGTCCTGACCGCGAGCAAAGACGGCCTCATGTCATCGCCGCCCTCGGTGCAAACGCCGACCGGCTGGCCCGCGCTGACCAGGGCGCCGGGCGCGCACAGCCAGCCCGCCACCTTCAGCCGCGCGTCGAACAGCCGCGCCAGTTTGCCGAGGTCCTCCCCCTTGACGGACACGGTCTGCGGCGCGGCCAGCGGGTAATCCGGATGCGGATCGAACAGCCCCAGGAACTGGAAATCCTCGTAGTAGTTCACGCGGCGCAGCGCCACCGGCGGCGCGCCGGAAATCACCACCAGCGCCAGCCCCGGATAGGCCGGGGCGGCCCGGTCATCGACGCGCGCGAACAGCTGTCCGATTTCGTCCGGCGTCACCAGCGCGCGCTTCTGGATGGTCTCGCTCGATCCTTCCGAGCGCGACGCGGACGTGCCGGTCGTCTCCGATGTCCCTTCCGTCTGCGACCGCGACGTGCCATGCGACACGCCGTCCGACCGTCCTTGGTTCCAGCCCTTCGACCCGCCAGTGCTTAAGGAATCGGACCAGCTCCGGCTGTCATTCTTCTGCAAATTCCCCTTCATGACGCCGGCCCCGAAGAATATCTTCACGGGCGTCCATGACCGCCCGTCGGTGTAGGTCTTGCCCTTGGTCCGCGACCAGTTGCTGCCCCCCGACGTGCCCGACGAGGTTGAGCTGTTCGTGCCCTCGTTCTCCGAGATCGCCGTCGACGATGACACGCTATGACTTTCCGATCGCCCCGTGCTGTCGGTTTCCGACCGCACCTCGCGTATGACTTCGGTTTCGCCGATCAGCTTCGAGACATAGTCGCGCGAGAAATTATCTTCAAGGTTGAAGAACAGCTTCAGCCCCGAGTTGGCGAGGAAGGTTTCCCAGTTGTCCTTGTAGACCGCCTTCAGCTGCTCAAGGCTCTGGAGGACGAAGAACAGCTTGACGCCGTACCCGGCGATCTGGGCGGCGGCGGTCTCGATGACCTCCATCCGCTTCAGCCCCGCGAATTCGTCGAGCACCATCAGGATCGGGTGGCCCGTCGCCGGTCGCCCCCTCACCTTCTCCATTTCCGTGACCGTCAGCGAGATCATCATCCGCAGCCACCTGTAATGCGTGTTCATGTAGCGCTGCGGCAGGCAGAGGTAAAGACTTAAGCCCTCGGGGCGCGTCTTCAGCTCCGACAACTGGAAATCCGACGCCTCAAGCAGGCGCTGCATCGCCGGGCTGTCGATGAACTCCGTGTTCCGGTTCGCCACCTGCAGGACCGACTCGTACTGCTTCGGCGAATTGATCAGCATGTTGGTGAACGAATCGCCAGCGCCCGCGATCAGCCCGTCGAAAGCCCGGTTGTTCGAGAGCCCCGTCCACAGCATCGCGTGCGCCGGCGGAATGTCCTTCTCGCCCGCTTCGCGTAGTATCTCGACGTTTTCCCAGTCGCCCCGCGTGATCAGTTTTCGCAGCGTGACAAGGTTTCTGCGCCCTTCGTATTGGGGCGAAGTCAGGACGTGCAGGAGCAGCCCCTTGACCATCGCCCGCGCGGATTCGTCCCAGAACGGATCGTTGGTGCCGCCCTCGTGGACGACGACGATGGCGTCGGCGATGCGCCCGGCTTCGTCGATGGTTTCCTCGGCCTTGGGGTCCAGAGTGTCGAGCGGGTTGAAGCGCCCGCGCAGACTATCCGCGACCTGGGCGGACTGGAACGGATCGAGAACCTTGACGGTCTGCCCCATGCCCTTGCAGTGGGTCGAACCACCGCCCCGGCGCGAAGCTGTGATGGTCGCGTTTTCGCCCTTGGGATCGACGACGCAGAGGGAGCCGGGCCAGGTGACGAGCGCCGGGATGATGCTAGTTGTGCCCTTACCGCCCCGCGATCCACCGACAAGGCAGACATGGCGGTCATCCAGATAGCCGAGCGGCATGCGCCCATCACTGCCTGAACGGCCGAGCCAGACGGTCCCGTCGCGGTAGGGGTAGCGTTCCTCGACCTCGTCCGGATCTGCCCACGCCGCTGTTGCAATGCGCATGGTCATACTGAGGTATTAATCAGATGATACGCCCCTAACGAATAATTAAGCTATTCGGGCAACAATCCCTTGCGAACGGAGGCTTGGTGATCGTATGATGCGGTTAAGTAAATTCATTCCGGTTTTGTTCTTCCGGAACCCCCCAGCAAAAGCCATCACGTTACCGCTCGCAAGATGTGCGGCGGTTATACCGCCGACGCTCCCTGACGGTCGCTCATCTTGGCAAGGGGGTAGCTTCGCCCCCCGTTGCATCCCCCGGAGCAGGACCTTCGGCCCGTGCACCCGACCGGGCGAGACTTCGCTCTCTCCCTGGACCCTCATCGACCATGGGCCTTGCCCCGTGGACCCGCGCCGGATGCGTTCCGCCCCTGCACCCCTGACCAACCCTGCGCGGATTGGATGCTCGCCCTGCCGGGGGCTTGCGCGGGCGCGGAGGAACAAAACATGACCGGCAAAAAGCGCAGCGAAAAACGCAAGCGCACGGTCCTGCGCCCTGCCCGCTTCACGCCGGAGGAAGCCGCCCGGTTTGATGCCAAGGCCGCGCCTTACGGTGGAGCGAGCGCCTTCATCCGGTATATAGCCCTCGACCACCCCTTGCCCCGCAGCAAGGTCGAAATCCAGATGCTCTCCAACGTGCGGCGCGAGCTGAGCAAGATCGGCACGAACATCAACCAGATCGCCCACCGCTACAACATGGCCGAAGGCCGCCCGTCCGGTAACATCGAGGGCGCCCTTGAAACCGCCCTGAACGAGCTGCTGGAATGGCGCATGGCACTGATGCAGGCGCTCGGCGCCGAGCGCAACCGGAAGTCCTCGAAAAACGATTGACCTTGCCTTAACGTCACTTTAAGGTTGTCATGACCTTAACATGACCCCTGAGAATTCACGCGATGGAAACCCGCGCCAAGCCCCCACCCTTCCCCGCCGGACAAGTATGGCGTGATCTATTGCGATCCGCCGTGGGCATTCGAGATGTACTCCGCAAAGGGCTATGAAAAAAGCCCGCAGGAACATTACGACTGCATGAGCGTCGACGCCCTGAAAGCCCTGCGCGATCCCATCGTCTTTGCAACCGCGCCGAACGCTGTGTGCATCATGTGGGCGACTTTCGCCCTGCTTCCCGCAGCTCTTGATCTCACGCGTACAACACGGGGCTTTCAGTACAAGACCGGAGGCCCGTCGATCAAGCGCGCAACCAACGGCAATCCCGCCATGGGCATCGGCTATGTCCTGCGCAGCTCCGCCGAGTTGTTCCTGATTGGCACCCTGGGCGCGCCCCGGACCAAGAACAAGGGCCAGCGCAATCTCCTTCTAACGGGCGAGTGGTCGCAGCGGCCGGAGGACATCGACAGCCTCATCGTCGACAGCTTGCGCCGTGAACATTTACGCAAGCCGGACGAGATGATCCCCCTGATCGAGAACCTCTTCGACGGCCCGTACCTTGAACTCTTCGCACGCACGCAGCGCCCCGGCTGGAATGGATGGGGCAACCAGACGGACAAATTTACTGAGGCTGCTGCATGAGCACCCAGAGCGCTTCAAAATTCAACCCCTACAATATCGTCCGAGGCCAAGCATGGACTGACGATATTGGCCGCCCCGTCCGGGTCATGGCTTTCGCCGACCACTACGTCATGGCCAGATACGAAGGGCGCCGACCCTTTCTTCATGAGGGACAACGATTTCGTCAAACGTTTTACTGACAGGAATGCGTAGCCCCGGCCCTACCTACAACGCGCTTGACCTCACCGTGACCTTACATTAAGGTGATCGTGACGTTAGGCTAATCCCACTTACAACCCTTCAGGGTGATTACATGATCGTGACAGTCGGCGGCATCAAGGGAGGCAGCGGCAAGACGACCGTAGCCACCAATCTCGCGTGTATAGCGGCAGGGCAGGGGGCTGACGTACTTCTGGTCGATGCCGACAATCAGGAAACCGCGTTCGACTTCACGAACGCCCGCAAGTCCGATAATCCGGGCGCGCCGTCCTACACCTGCGTCAAGCTGACGGGCGCTTCCGTCCGCACAGAAGTTTTGGCGATGGCGAAGAAATACGACCACGTCGTCATCGATGCCGGCGGACGCGATACGACGAGCCAGCGGGCGGCGCTTTCTGTTTCCAACATCCTGCTGATTCCCTGCAAGCCGCGCAGCTTCGACCTGTGGGCGATCGAGAACGTTGCCCAGCTCGTCGATGAAGCGCGCACGATCAATCCCGGCCTAAAGGCGTCCGTCTTTCTCAACCAGACCGATCCGGCGGGGCAGGGGTCGGAGAACCAGGACACCATCGAGGAACTAAAGAAATTCACCGGCCTGACCTATCTCGACGCGCCCCTCGGCAGCCGCAAGGCGTTCGCCCATGCCGCCTCACTAGGGCTGTCCGTCCTCGAATTGCCGCGCCAGCATTACAATCCGAAAGCCGTCGCGGAAATCATGGCCTTATTCCAAGGTAGTTTTAAGGTCACTGTGACCTCACGTAAACGTCAAGCCGCAGGGGCATAGCCCGTGGGCGTCCGTTCCAAGCCACAGCAAACCGCTCCCGCAGCCGACGAGCGCGCCGTCGAAGCCTTCATCGGCAAGGGGGGCGGCGTCACCAAAGAACCGGCCGAGAGTGGAAAGAGAACCCGCCTTCAGCTTCGCCTCCCCGATGAACTTCTCAAGCGCATCGATGCTGTGCGCCCCAAGGGAATCACGGCCCCATCACGGCACGACTGGTTCCTGCAGGCGATGATCGAGAAGCTTGAACGTGATGAGGTAAAACCGTGGACCCAACCACAGAGATAATCGCACGAAATATCGCGGACAACATCATCCTGTCCATTGACAAGATGGTCGCGCCAGGTGCAGCCGACCTAAGAGCCGCAGCCGCCATGAATGTCGCTGCGGTCCTTAGCAGGCATGCCGGATTAACGGACGAACAAACTATCGAACTGCTTCGCTGTTGTATCGCGGCGCATAAGGAAGGGCAGGGATGACCGTAGACGAACGATTCATGCAACACCATTACGGAGCCAGCGGCTACGTGAAGCCTCCCCGCGATCCATGTTAAAGACCCTTTTCCTGGAGACTGCTTACGCGACCGCTTCGGCCAAATCCATGTTGTCCGCGTGCTGCTTCCCAGAGAAACACGGGACATAATTGGAGTGGCGCAACCTGATGAAGGGGGCGCGGAGGTTCTGAACGTCTCTAATGGGCCATGGAACGGAGACCAGTCATGAGTATCCGATCCGGCGTAAAATGGATCGGAGCCCACCATGGCCGGCGAACCCGATCAGCACACGACGGTAACCGTTCCCCAGATCGCCAAACGCCTTGGCGTCTGTGAGGAAACCGTCTACGCGATGCTGAAGGCTCACGAGATCCCGAACCTTCGCCACGGCCACCGCTTCATCGTTTCCCGAGCCGCCTACGAACATTGGGAAGCCACCATAGGGCAGCACGTCGACGACATCCATGACAAAGCCGATGAAAGCTGCGCGCGGCGGCGGGAACAACTTATGAATATGCCGGACCTTAAGGATTTGTTAAACCCGGACTAACTAACGGGTTTTGTGTGTACAATGCTGTCATGGCCATCCGCAAACGAAAGTGGAAAACAGGTCAGGCCTGGTCTTACGTCTTCGACGCCCCCGGCTCAACCCGCACCAACAGAAAACAGATCTTCGAAAGCGGCTTCGCGTCCAAGAAGGAAGCGCAGGACGCCGAGACCGCGCGCCGTGTCAAGGCGCAGCGGGATTTTGAGCTGCAATCCGCAACGCCGGCGGCAATCCCCGGCACGCTCGCCGGTCTGCTGAAAGAGTTCTTCAGCGAGCACGGCGCGAAGGCGCTCGCAGCGAAGACCCTGCAGCGCTACCGCGAGATGGCCGACTACCTCGCTTCTGATCTCCTCGCCATGCCGCTGCCGACCATCAAGGCGATCCACCTGTCGCGCGAATGGAACCGGCTGCTGACATCCGGGGGCAGGGGCCGCAGATTGGGAAAGCCCCTCAGCCGCAAGACCGTCCGCAATATCGCGGGGCTGGTATCGAGCGCCTACACGCGCGGCCTGCGGTGGGGCATCGCCGAAGTGAACCCCGTGCAGGCGAGCGAACCGCCGGTGCCGAAGAAGAAGGAAGGCATCGCCCTGTCGGTCGAACAGCAGGAACAACTGATCGCCGGCGCCACCGCACCGTGGGGCATGGATGTTTTTCTCGAACTCGATGCCGCCACCGGCGCGCGTCGCGGCGAGCTGCTGGGCCTGCAATGGCCGGACCTTCAGGCCAACCAGCTCAATATCGGCCACTCCCTGTCGCAGGTCGGGCAGCAGGTTTTCCTGAAGGAACCGAAGAACAAGAAATTCCGGGTGATCACGATCCCGCCGTCGGCGCTGAAGAAGCTTCAGGCGCACCGCAAGAAGCAGGAACAATACCGTGCCCACTTCGGCGAAAGCTACCAGGGCGATTTCATCTTCTGCAACCCGGACGGCTCACCGCTCAAGCCGGACACGATCTCGGCTTCGGTCTCGCTGCTGTTCCGCAGCCTCAAGCTGCCCAAGGGCGCGAGCCTTCACACGCTGCGCCACACGCACGGCTCCCAGCTTCTCGCCGCCGGTGTGCCACTGACAGACGTCAGCAAGCGCCTCGGCCACACGAACCCGCATGTGACGGCCACCGTTTATGCTCACGCGCTGCCCGGCCGCGATGACCTCGCCGCGAAGGCGTGGGAGAAGTTCCAGACCACCGGCAAACAGCCCGTTAAACCCGTTCGCACGCGCAAATCGGCCTAAAAGAAATGCCGAAATGCGTGAGCAAGTGTGAGCAAGTAGGCTGTAACTCTATGAAAAATTGGTAGCGCTAACGGGAATNNAGCCTTGAGAGGGCTCCGTCCTAACCGTTAGACGATAGCGCCAAAACAATACCAGTATACTACCGCCTCGGCAGTGCCTTCATCTTCAGCTCGACATTTTGTTCGCCCGCCTGCTCGACCTCAATGCTCATTCCGGCCGCGCGGCACCCAGCCAAGCCATCCGGATCGTAATAGTCGCACGGCGGATCGTCCAGCCACCCGACCAGAATATATTTCCCTGGTGCAACGCCCCTAATAACGAACAATCCGTTCTCGTCCGCCGATCCTTCCCGATACGATTGCACCCGGCCCCTCGGCGGATCCGGGATCAGTGCGACACTTGCGCGGCTCCACAGGCTGTCATCGGAACCCAACACTCGTCCCGACACCCTTCCGCCGCGCGGATCGAGCACGACCTCAAAAGGACGATTCGCCGACGCCGCGATACCTTCAATCCCGAAGGGCATCGCATCCACTCCATTCACCCGCACCGCGGCGAGATAAAAGTCGTTCGGCAGATTCGTCACAAACAGATCGTACCGATCGTCCCCCATCAGGGAGAAGTGAAAACCCTCCGCACCCGCCGGCGCCTCCACGACTTTTCCGCGCTCGTTCCGAGGCTCCAGGCGAAGGTGCACCGGCTCGCCCAGTTGCACGCCACCTTCGACCATCAGGACCGCGCTCCCCGCACGTTCGCCCAGGATCGTCAACTCCACATTATCGACATCGGATTCAGCCACCGTCAGCGGCGCATGTCCGACCAGCGCCATTCCGCCATCCGAGCCCTCGGCCCACAGGACGTACGCTCCCGGCGTCACATCGCGAATCTCAAAACGCTTGTCGCGATCGAACGCCCCCGGAACCGTGACCGCTATAGACGCCACGTTGTGCGCGTCCACCCTTTGCATCGCGATGGTCGCCGCGATCGCCTCTCCCGTCAGCCCGCTGATCACATGCCCGTGAATTCTCACTTTTCGCACGCGCGCCAGAAATACATCGATCCCTCCGATCTCCTGTCCGTATTCCAGACGCACCGGCACTGCTTCGCTCAGTTTGGTCGAGTTGGTATAAAACGTCGTCGCGTAGCGCAGCGCCTGCGTCTCGCGGACCCGCTCATCCGCCGCCGGTGGACGCTCATTCGTCGCCGCGACAATATACGACCCCGGTTGCAAACCGAACATCCGATATTCGCCGCGATCGTTTGTCGTCGCACTCGCCGCCAGCACGTATCCGTGGCGCAGATGATTCCTGTGCTCGCGATACGCCTCCACGCGAATGTTCATCGCCGGCTCGCCGTCATCGAAGGATATGCGCCCTGCCATCACCGCGAAAGGCCGCAACCGGAACGTCAGGTTTGCAATCGATTCCTTCGCCCCGATCGCGAATATCTGCGGCAACCGCAGCACACCCATCAGGCAAATCGACGACGCCACATAGCCGTCCCGCAAAGCGCTGAGCGAATACCGCCCCGGCTCGACCTCGCGAATCGCGAACGCCCCTTTGTCATCCGTATCGACCCCGATCGCGCTCAACCCGGCCTGTGCCGGCCGCAGAGCGACGTGCGCCCGCCCGAGCGGCAGCCCCGTCCGGTCGTTCACCACCGTGCCCTCGATCGAATTGCCAGGCGCAGCCGTGCTTTGCGCGAGCGCCCTCACCGCCACCAGACCTGCGAGCCCCCATGTGAGAAACGACCGGCTCATCTTAAGGTTTGACGATCCCAATCCGCTGCCCGTGCAGTGTCTCAGTAGGTTTCAATCACCGGCTCCGGCCGCGGGCTCGATCGCATCCGCAAGTGATACACCAGTGCCCCGGTCGCCACCGTGATCACCGCCGCCAGAGACACGTACGGCTTCAGCTGCACTCCCTGCACCGTCATCCACAATCCCACCAGGATGAACAGAACGGGGAATAGTGGATAACAGAAACTCACCACGCGAAGCTTGCGCCAGCCCGGTTGCCGCCGCAGATGGATCAGCGACGCCACGCTCATCACCGCGAAAAAATTCAAAAGGAATCCGATATAGATCACCAGTTGCGGAAATGGCGTCAACGTCATAATCATTGTGCAAATCCCCTGCGCGATAATCGCCAATACCGGCGTGCGCCATCTGGGATGCACCTTTGCAGCCGACGCGAGAAACGCTCCGTTCTTCGCCATCGCGTAATACACCCGCGGCCCGATCGTCACCATCGCGTTCACCGTGGCCATCAGCGATAGCGCCATCAGCCCGCTGAACAATCCCGCAATCTCAGGTCCGAATAATCGTGACGCCGCCAGCGCTCCCACCGCCACTTGTCCCTTCAGATCCTCCAGCGGCGCCGCATAAATGAACACCACGTTTAACAAAAGATAGAGTGCCGCCACCAGCGCCGTACCGATTCCCAGCGCCATGGGCAGTGTGCGCGACGGTTGTCGCAGCTCCTCCGCCACGTACGTCGCCGCGTTCCATCCGCTGTATGCGACGTAAATCCAGAACAGGCTGAGCACGAACTGCGCTGGAATCGTCGTCGACGCCGTCCGCGTCGCGTTCAACGAAAGATTTGTCCACGATCCGTGCCCCATCGTGAACGCCAGCGCAATGAAGACGACCAGCGTCAGCACTTTTGCGCCGGTGAGCACGTTTTGGATTTGCGCCACGCGCCGCACGCCAATACAATTCAGCAGCGTGAACAGCAATACCAGCAGGCACGCCACCAACTGGGCGCCCCCCAGGTGCAGAGTCCATTCGCCGGATCCCGCCAGTACGTGCGCGTTCTCCTGCTTCACCGAGGGGAAAAAATATCCCAGATAATCCGCGAACGCCAGCGCTGCCAGTGCGATGGGACCGGAAAATCCGGCGAAGAAGGAAACCCATCCTGTCATGAATCCCCACGTCGGACCGAACGCCCGCGTCAGGTAAACATATTCGCCGCCGCTCGACGGAAGGTTGACGCCCAGCTCGGAATAGCAGATCGCACCCAGAAATGCGCAAATCGCTCCCACCACCCAGATCGACAGCACCAGCTTCGGAGTGCCCAGGTCTCCCGCAAGAAATCCCGTAGTCGTGAAAATCATGGTGCCGATCATGTTCGACACCACTAGCGCGGTCGCGCTGACAACTCCAAGCTGTCTGAGAAGAGAGGGCCTGCCGGCAGCTACCACTTCGCTATTCTACCGTTGTTCTGAAATACCGTGCGCGAAAACCTGGGGACTGACCACTCTGTCCCAAGGCGGCGACCCGCGCGTTCGCGAAAGCACCCGACCATCCAGCGCCGGGTGGACAGAGCTGTCTGTCCCCATGCTTTCGCCCCGTCCGCATACTCGTCGCGTACGCCTTACTGCCGCTGCCCGCCCGCTAGAATCAAAGTCTGGCCCGTGGCCCAACCCGAATCGCCCGATGCGAAAAACACAGCGGCCTTGCCGATGTCTTCCGGCTGTCCGATCCGCCCCAGAGGCGTTTGCGCTTCGATCACTTTGCGGAACTCGCGTCCGAACTCGCCCATCGAGTGAAAGCCCTCTGTCTCAACCATGCCGGGATTCAGCGAATTAACCCGGATCTTTTTGGGACCGAGCTCTTTGGAAAGCGAAACCGTGATCGCATCCACCGCCGCCTTCGTCGCGCTATATACCGCACCGCCTGGAACCGGCATCTGCCCGACGATGGAGCTGATGTTCAGTATCGAACCGCCGTCCGCGCCCATCAGTTTAACGGCCTCCTGAGTCGTGAGCAGCAATCCGAGCACGTTCAGATCGAATTGTTTCTGGAAGTGTTCCGGTGTAACCGACTCCAGCGGAAGGAACTCGTAGATCCCGGCGTTGTTGACCAGAATGTCCAGCTTCCCGTAAGCCTGCTTCGTCTCCGCGAACAGTTTCGTAATGTCTTTGGACTTCGAGACGTCGCCCTGCACCGCGATCGCCTTGCCGCCCTTCCCTGTGATCTTTTTCACAACCGCGTCCGCCCCGGATTTGCTGCTCGCGTAGTTCACCACCACCGACGCCCCCTCCGCGGCCAGATGTTCCGCGATCGATGCGCCAATCCCCTTCGATGCCCCGGTAACCACCGCGACTTTTCCAGTCAGTTTGCTCATGATATTACAATCTCCAATTTCCGTAATTGTTTGACGACTGTCTAACAGATGTATGGAGATTCAGTTAGGATGCAAAATCTGTTTTTCTATTCGGGGCTAACGACAAGAATCGGCACACTGTGGCGCGTCTTCAAAACCTCGAGTCCTATTTGCTTGAGAGCTTCGGCTGTAACATCGGGTTGTCCCGGCTGATAGGGCAAGTCGAAATCGTAGCGCCCATTCATCCCCGTCTCGTCTACGACAATGGAATGTAGCGGAGTCGTCAAGAAGTCGCAGAGCCGCTTCACGGATTGGGCGCGCAGAGTAATTGTCCCGCGCATCATTTGCACCAATTCCCTTTCGTGCGATTCCGCAGGCACGGCATGCCCTTCGATCCGCTTCAGCACGTATACATCGCGTTCCTGGTTTTCCCAACGCGCTTGAATACCGAACATGTCGATCAATGTCTGACGGAAGTAAGGAAGCAACTTGTCCTTCCGGTCATCGGGAACACGGACAGCGGCGCGGTAGGTCTGGTCTTCCTCAGGCATTCGCCAGTCCAGATGAAAATGGTCGACCTCATAAGCAAGCTGAACTAACGTCTCTAGCCCGACACCGTCTGCGGAGAGATGCCCCGGACGCGGCCAGGCTCCCGACGTTGTCGTTTTAATCGGTTTGATGATCGCGTAGAAAGCTGGACTCACGCCGTCCTGCCATTCGATGAGGTGGTCATCCCACTCCAGATCGGACTCAACGCCGAGTTTGGGCGGCAGCACCGGCCGGCCACCTGCTAAAGCTTCCTTCAACACCGAGGAGGTTACATTTTCTGGAAACGTAGCGCCGATGACATTGCCGTCCTTGCCGATGACAAAGGTGTGCGGAATCGAGGACACACCAAAAAGCTTCCAGTTCTTGCGACTTGTATCGATCCCGATCATCGCGTCCATGGACCGCTTCGCTAGAAAAGATTGGAGACGATCCTCATCGTCGTCGGTCACGGCAAGGAAAACGACATCCTGGCCGCGAAACTCGTTCGCAAGCTCATTCAAATGAGGAATAGCGTGGATGCAGGGAGAACACCAGGTAGCCCAAAACTCAAGGACGACAACCTTACCATGCAGTCCGCTCCACTGCCCATCGAAACCCGCAGGCGCCTGAAGCCACTTCGTAACCTGCAAAGCCGGAGCCTGCCCACGCATCGCCAGGCTGCTCACTAAAAGGATGCAAAGGGTTCGGACAATCGGCATGTCCCATTAGACGACAATTTCAATTCACAGTTAGATCCCGCAGCACTTCTTAAACTTCTTCCCGCTCCCGCAAGGACAAGGATCGTTGCGCCCGACCTTCTGCGCCGCCGCAGGCGCGCTGTCTTCCATTCTGACTTCTGACTCCTGACTCCTGTCTCCTTCTTCTTCCACGAAGACGGGCGCCAGCCCGTTAAGACGAAGTCTCTCATCCAGAGCAAACATTACCAAATCCGTCTCGGTCGCATCCAGATCCGCGATTCCGTCGATCTTGCGCAGCATGCCGCGAATCCGTCCGCGCGTGGTCTCTCCGGGCATCGCCAGCGCATAGGCAAATAAAGCGTCTTCGCGCAGCGTTTCCAGATCGCCCTCGCGATCGAAGTAGGAGGCTATTTTTTCCGCGTGCTTCGTTAGGCGAAAATACCCGGCCCCACGCAACGCCTGACGCAGGATCGCGATCTCCTCAGTCTCTTCCAAATGTGGAGCGAAATATTTCGCGTACGGCTCCCACAAGCTCCGCCACATCGCTTCGAGCGCCTTCGCCCGTCCATGGCCGCCCAAATCGTACAGAGCTTCAATGCCGCGCCGGGCTACATCTTTATCGGCGAAAGCGTACAAGCCCACCGCCGCCGCGCCCCTCTCCTCCACTGGCTTCGATTCGTCGGCGAGCGTAGCGATCAATGCATTTTGGATCGGTGTCTGTTCCGATGCTCCGGAAAGGGACTCCCATGCCTGCACACGAACCTTCAACTCCGGATCGGACTGCGCCAGCGCCAGCAATTTGTCGCGCGTCTCCGCGCCCAGGTCCTCATTGAAAAAACTATGCGCCGCGCCCGCGCGAATCAACGCATCCTCTGACGCCAGCATTTCGATCCGCTCGCTGTCCGGCAATAAATCGAACGCCGGCAATTCCGTCTGCGGATACTCTTTCAGAATGTCGAACGGTTCGGCAAGATACTGCGGCTCGGGCGAATCCAGCAACTCGATCGAGCGCTCGATCTCCAGTCGCAACTCGCCGTCGTCCTTCGGAATCTCGACGAGCATTTTCTCAAGCGCGGGCCGCGCCGAGTTGTCGCCATATAAACCGAGCACGAAGGCTCCGTCGGCGGCGTCGAATTCCAGCCGATCGAGCAGCAGTTTCATCACGCGCGGATCGCGCACCCTGAGACCGGCAAGCAAAAACGCAACATCGCCCCCCTGCTCCTCGCCCAGTTCTTCATAAAACGTAAGCAGTGGTTCGACAGCTCTTTCGCCAAATGGAAGAAACGCCTGGATCAGGTCGTCGTCAATTTCTTCCGGCTGCCTCCGAACCGCTCCGACGAAAAAATCGAGCGCCGCGTCCGTTTGCCAGTAGCGAAATAGATCGATCAGAAGCGGATCGAGATCGAGCCGGTGCCCTTCCCGAGGCTCCCGCGAAAATTCAAGCGCCCCCTCAGCGGCGTCCGGCTGATCCAGAATAGATTGAACAAAGCGCCGGTCGACCCCTAAATGCCCCGAAGCCGCCTGGCGTAACAACTCAACAACAGAAGCCAAAGTGTCATTCCTCGCTCAAAGACAAAAAAACACAGGCTTTCTTGTAGGGCGACCAATCCTGGCTGCAGCCGCCTTTCGAGGCGGCCTGGCGCCCGGCGCGTGGCGCCTAATCTTCCTTGATCACGTGAACGGTGATCTCCACCGCGACTTCCCGATGCAGCTTCACCGTTGCCTTGTAGTCGCCGAGCTTCTTGATCGGCTCTTCCAGATGGACCTTACGCCGGTCGATGCTGTAGCCCAGCTTTTCGATCGCCGTCGCAATGTCCGCCGCCGTCACCGATCCGAACAACTGATCGTTTTCGCCGGCCTTGTGCGCGATGGTCACTTCCACCGCTGCCATCAGCTTCGCCAGTTCCGTCGCTTCCGAAGTTTCCTTCGCGTCGCGCCGCAAATGCGCATGCCGCTCCTGCTCGACGATCTTTTTGTTCGATTCCGTCGCAATTACCGCCATCTTCTTCGGCAGCAGGAAATTCCGCGCGTAACCCGGCGCAACCTTCACCATCGACCCGCGAGTCCCGAGGCTGGCAATATCTTCTCTAAGAATGACTTCCATGACTGGTTCCTTAAATTGACGTCTTAAATCGAGGTGGAAAACGGGATCAGCGCGATATTTCGCGCCTGCTTGATCGCCTCGGCCAGCCTGCGCTGATGCGGCGCGCAAACGCCCGAGATGCGGCGCGGAGTGATCTTCCCGCGCTCGGAAATGAACGACAAAAGCAGCCGCACTTCCTTGTAATTGATATCGTCGATCCGGTCGACGCAGAACCGGCACATCTTCTTGCGCCGGAAATATTGTTTCTTGCCCGCAATCGCCTTGTCGCCGCCGGTGGGCCGCTGCGAGCCGCTGATTGGTCTTCCGCCCTTGGTTTCTGCCATGTTCGTTATCCCTTTGTCTCTTCAACCGCGACAGTTGCAGGCACAGGCGCTGCCGGCGCCGGATGTTCAGCAACCGGAGCGCCTGGAATTGCGTGCGCAGCCGCCGGTTCACCTGGAAGCGCTGGCATGGCCGGAGCCGAAGGAGCCGCAGCTTGGGGCGCTGGCCTCCGCGCCGCACGCTTTTCGCGCGCTTTCTTGCGCTTATCGATCTTCTTCTGCTTTTCGTCGATGCGGACGGTGATGAACTTGATCACCATATCCGTCACGCGCAAACGGCGCTCAATCTCCTTCACCGACTCCGGAGAGGAGCTGAATTGCATCAGGATGTATTGCCCTTCCGCGTATTTCGACACGCGATAGGCAAGCTTGCGAATGCCCCATCTGTCGACTTTGTCGACCGTTCCCTCGCCGTGCGTGATCAGTGTCTTGAGCTGGTCGAGAAATCCATCGACCTCCTCTTCCACCGCATCGGGCTTCACGATAAACAACTCTTCGTAGACTCTCATTCTTCCTCTTGTTTTAAGCCTCCGGCGCGACGATTAAACATCGTCATGGACTTTTCGACGCCATCAGCGATTATGGATTCGACAGCCGCGCTCGCTCGCGCGACCATTTCCTCCACTTCCTTCATCTGTGCCCGTTTAAACGGCGCGAGCACAAATTTTGCACCATCCCCAATCGGACGATCGGGTCTGATACCCAAACGGACTCTGGGAAATTCATTCGTTCCCAAACTTCCGATCACGCTCTTCACTCCGTTGTGCCCCGCATCCGAGCCTTTCGGCCGGACACGAATCTCGCCGAACGGAAGCGCGAGCTCGTCATACACCAAAATCAAACGGCCGGGTGTTAATTCGTACCGCTCGAGCAGGCTTTTTACGTACGGCCCACTCAAATTCATGAACGTCTGCGGCTTGGCCAGCGCGACGTTCTTGATCGCCTTCAGCTGGTCAATCACTCGAAACCCCAGATTATGCGGAGTATTTTCGTACTCCTTCCCAGGGTTGCCGAGGCCAACGACGAGAAAATCCACTGCTTATTTTTTCTTCTTCTTGTCGTCCGCCGGAGCCGCCTCCTCTTCCTTCTTGCCCTTCTTGGCGACTTCGGGCTCGGCCACAACTGGAGCGACAACTGCTTCTACTACAGCAACTTCTTCCACCTTCACCGAAACAACGTGAGAAATAACCGCGTCGGGATTGCTCAACAGCTTCATCGACCCGACCATTGGAATCTGGCTCGCCCGCAAGCTCTCGCCGATCGACAGTTCTCCCGCTTCTAACGTAAAGTGTTCAGGAATATCGTCCGGGAGGCATTCGATTTCTACTTCGCGGGTGATCAGTTCGTGCAATCCGCCCTGCAATTTCACGCCTTTCGGCTCGCCCGAAGTGTGCACCGGCACCTTAACGCGCAATCGCAGTGTCAAATCGATCCGCTTTAGGTCGACATGCAACAAATTTTCCTTTACCGGATCGTGCTGCCAGTCGACCACCATCACCGGGACGGTTTCGCCGCCCGTTACGCTGAGGTTGAAGATCGTGTTGTAGCCGGTGGTGCTATGCAGGATCTTATTGACTTCTTTAGGACTTACGGCCACCGCGACGGACTCGCCGCCCGCGCCGTACAGCACCGCCGGCGCTTGACCCGAGACGCGCAGACGCCGTGCTTCATTTTTGCCGCGTGTTGACCGCGGTTCCGCCACAATTGTGATATCTTTTCGCATTCTTATGAACCCTTAAACGACGTTAAATTGCTAAAAACTACACGAATAAAGTGCTTACAGAGCCATCTTCGTGGATGGATTGGATCGCTTTTGCCAGCATCGGCGCGACGGAAAGCTGCTTGATCCGCCGGCAATTATCCGCTGCCCCTTTCAAGGGAATCGAATTCGTCACGATCACTTCTTTGATCTCCGAGGCTTCAATTCTTTCCACCGCCGGTCCCGAAAGCACCGCATGCGTCGCGCAGGCGCGCACGCTCATCGCACCCTGTTTCAGCAGGGCTTCGGTGGCCTTGACCAGCGTGCCCGCCGTGTCGATCAAATCGTCCACGATCAGGCAATGCTGCCCATCCACATCGCCGATAATATGCATCACTTCGGCCACATTCACTTCCGTCCGCCGCTTATCGATAATCGCCAGCGGCGCATCCAAACGTTTTGCGAACGCCCGCGCGCGCTCCACACCCCCCGCATCGGGCGAAACTACCGTCATTCCTTCTCCGCGCATCTCGTCGAAATAGTCGATCATCACCGGCATACCAAAAAGATGGTCGACCGGGACATCGAAGAAGCCCTGAATCTGCGCCGCGTGCAGATCGAGCGCCAAAATGCGGTTGGCTCCGGCACGTTCCAGCAGGCTCGCCACCAGACGCGCCGAAATCGGCATACGAGGCCGGTCCTTCCGGTCCTGCCTTGCATACCCATAATAGGGTAACACTGCGGTGATGCGCTCCGCTGAGGCTCGTTTCAACGCATCCATCATCAGCAACAACTCCATCAGGTGCCGATCGACCGGAGTGCAGGTGGGCTGGACGACGAAAACATCGGCGCCGCGCACATTTTCCTGGATTTGCAGGTGCACTTCGCCGTCTGAAAATTCGCGCACGCGCACGGCGGCGAGCTGACAGCCGAGCTCATAGCAGATTTCACCGGCAAGGGCAGGATTCGCATTGCCCGAGAACACCTTGAAGTGATTGAATCTCATTGCGCGTACCGGCTTCGGGGCGGCCATAAAACCTCATTCGGGTTCAAATGTTCGCGCAACTGACGCCGCCACATCCGGTGATGCCCTTTGCGGCTCACCAGCTTTGCTTCGATGATGGTACAGCCCCTGAACACCCGATCCCCGTCCAACATTCGTTTCGCGAGCGCGCGATCTTCCGCAGAAGAAAAAAGCGCGAAGATGGTCGAGCCGCTTCCGGTCATCCTTATAAACGGGCTAGCACCCGCCGCACCAAGATTCCGCAGCCGGTCTGCGATTTTGGCTAGCTGGGGAAATTGTTTGAAAACGACCGTCTCGAAATCGTTCGCGCTGAACGCACACGCCACCCTCGCGCTGCGCCCACTTGCCAGCGCGCGCACGAAGGTCTGGAAACTATTAATGCTACTTGACGAAGACGTGAAAGTCAAACTACGGCCCAAGGCGATATAAGCGGGTCCCGAGGCGACGTGAACAGCGGGCGAAACCAATAGAACCGGCTCTTGGGCGAGGTCCGGCAGATCGTACAATTCCGTACCGCGATCCAAGGCAATGGCGGTGCCACCGGTAAGGAAAAACGGCACATCGCTGCCCAGTTGGGCTCCAATTTCTCCAAGGGACTGAAGCGGCAGCGCTCGTCCGGCTAGCACTGGTAGAGCCAAGAGCACGGATGCGGCGTTGCTCGACCCACCGCCCAGGCCGGCGCCCATTGGAATCTGCTTTTTCAGCGTGAATCGGACGCGGGCGTGAACTTTCATCGCGTCCATGACGGCTTGCGCGGCGCGATGGATCAGGTTGTCGGGAATTGCCAAGTCGTCTGCGAGCGTGATGATGGTTTTCTTCGATACTTCGTATTCGATGTCGATGGTGTCGGTTAGGGAAATGGTCTGGAAGACGGTTCGGAGATCGTGAAAGCCGTCGGGACGCTTGGCGAGGACGCGCAAATCGAGATTGATTTTGGCCAGGGATTTGATGCGGGCGTGGCGGATCACTGGGGAAAACCTGTGATCGTCCCCTTCCTGACGGTCGGGGTTCGGTGGGGGGATGCGGATGGTCCCGAGCGGCGACCGCTCCCGTTCGTCGCGGCTCTACGAACCGTCCGGGCTCTCGCCCGGATGGACCGTGCCCAGAGGGCGCCCACAATCGGTCCGCAGGTTGCCAACCTGCCCCACAAAGCAAAACACGAGTGTCGATCCCCTGTCCAGCGGCTGGGCAACGATGGAAATGAAAACGCAACCGGAAGAGCCGCCTGAAGGCGGCTGCAGCCAGGATTGGCCGCCCTACAAGACGCGAATGACGGAGGTTTTCGAGAGTGCGTGCGCCACAAGAGCCCGCACCGAACCCCGACTTGAGAAGTACAAGACATTAGTAATGCAGCAGCGAGTCGATTTTGTGGCCGGGGAGTTTATCGCGGCCTTTCAGAAAATCGAGCTCAATCGCGAAGCTCAGGCCTACTAGATTGCCGCCGAGCTTCTCGACCAAATGCGCTACGGCCTTCGCTGTGCCTCCGGTGGCGAGAACGTCGTCGACAATTAGAACTTTCTGTCCAGGCCGGATGGCATCCTTGTGAATTTCGAGGATATCGGTTCCGTATTCGAGGTCGTATTCGACGCGCTCCGTGGGCGCGGGAAGCTTCTTGGGTTTGCGGACGGGAACAAAGCCGGCATGGAGCGCATAGGCGACGGCGGGAGCGAAGATAAAGCCGCGCGCTTCGATGCCCACGACGATTTCGATTTCCTTACCTTTATATGCGGCACCCAAGTCGTCGATCACGGCGCGCAGCCCCGCGGCGTCCTGAAGGAGCGTGGTGATGTCGTAGAAATTGATGCCGGGCTTGGGGAAATCCGGCACTTCTCGGATCAAGGATTTAAGATTCATTCGTTAGCGGATGTGAAAGCCACTCAATTCTAACACCGCCGACTCACTGGACTCGACCGCTCGCACATCGGCGAAGCGGGGTCCCAGGCGCAGACGCGCTTCGAAGTCTTCCAGTTGCGCAGGGGTGCCATTGGCGTGAACCTCGACGCGGCCATCGTCGAGATTCCTGGCCCAGCCGGTGACGCCCGCCTGATGCGCGGAGCGCTCCGCGAAATAGCGATACCCGACGCCCTGCACGCGGCCGGAGATGAGAAAACGGCGGGCGGTGATGGGTCCCATGTATTCTTAGATTATTACGTGCTTACTCTGAACCCTGAATTGGCCCTACTGTTCGATCTTGACGGCGTGGTGATCGACTCCATGCCCACGCACACGCTGGCGTGGGAGCGCTATCTGGAAGCGCACGGCATCAACCCACGCGACGTGGAGGCGCGGATGCATGGAAAGCGAAATGACGATTTGGTGCGGGATCTCTTTGGAGAGCACCTTAGCAACGAAGCGATCTTCGAGCATGGCGCGGCAAAGGAACGGTTGTTTCGCGAGCTAATGGGCTCTACGCTCGAAGCGAAGCTGGTGCCCGGCATCCGGGAGTTTCTTGCGGAAGCCTCGGAGATCGTGCCACTTGCTGTCGGAACGAATGCAGAACCGGCCAATGTCGATTTTATTTTGAATGGGGCGGGAATCCGGAAATACTTTCGCGCGGTTGTCGACGGATCGCAGGTGCGACGCGCGAAGCCGGCGCCCGATGTTTACTTGCGCGGCGCGGAACTGGTGGGAGTCGCGCCGGCCGACTGCATCGTATTTGAAGATTCACCGGTGGGGATCCAGGCCGCGCGCGCGGCGGGCATGAGAGTGGTTGGCCTGCTGACACACGCCACCGAGCTCGAAAACGTGGATCTCGCCGTACCCGACTTTGTTCATCCGGAGCTGGAATCATGGCTATCGGCACAACTGTCAGCAACGAGGGCCGCACGGTGACGGATGTGACGGACGGACTTGTCTCGACGGCTTCGGCGCCACGGGCCGGCACGAGTACCGGCGCGGCACGCAACCAGAAATGTGAAGAGGGGGTTCGATCGCCGGATAGGGATGTCGACACGGCACGCACGCGTGTTTCCCTGCCCAAGGGCTGGGCAACTATGGGGATGAAAACGCCGGAAGAGCCGCCTGAAAGGGCGGCTGCCGCCAAAATTGGCGGCCCCACAAGATCGGTTTTCGAGGGTGTGTTCGCCACAGAGCAGCAGAGCAGCTTTGTGCAGGATTCAATGCTGCCCCACAAGCGCGCAAGGATCATCATTCTGGTTCTGCTGGCGGGTTTCATCGCGCACGCGCAGGAGGTTGTGACGCTGGAGCAAGCGGGTTCCCGCACGCGGCCGGATTTCGCGGCCGCCTATGAGGGCCGGACGATCACGGTGCGCGCGCAGGTGGCCGCGCAGCCGGTGTGGGCGTTTGGAACCTACTATCTTGCGCTGCGCGATTCGAGCGAGCACGGACTGATTCTGCGCGGCGATCAGGACCGATTCGCGAGCTACGAGCCAGGGGACTGGATTGAGGCTACCGGCAAAATCGAGAGCCGCGCGGGACTGCCGTTGCTGGTCCCCGATTCCATGGAGAGAGTCCGGCAAGGTCCGCCTCCCGGACCAAAATCGATGCTGCTTCCCGAGGCCGCGAACCTCCGCCATGTGGGGTTGCTGGTGGAAACGAGCGGCACCGTGACGCGGGTGGGCGAGAACAGCGGGGGCACGATCCTGCAACTGGCCGACCGGGGCGCCACGGCTGGCGCCTTCCTGGCGCGTTCACCAGGGGTGACGAACGACCTGCTGACTCGAATCCATGTGGGCGATCGCGTCACCGCTACCGGCTTGGTGACGCAGTATGCGCCTAAAGCACCGTTCGATGGCGATTTTCAGATCATGCTGGCTTCTCCGGTCGATCTGAAAGTGTCCGGAACGGGGCCTGGGCTGACTCCGCTGATCGCATTGGTCTCGCTCACCGGGATTGCGATGATCCTGGCGGTGTGGTGGATTCGCAGCCGTCGAATCAAAGACCAGCACATTTCGATGCGAGCGTTCCACACGCTTTGCGAGGAGATTATCGCGGCGCCCTCCCCTTCGGAAATCGCCGAAAAGCTGATGACGGTTCTTCCCGCAATCACACAGGCGACGGCGGCGTGGCTCTATATTTATAACCGGCGCACGAAATCGCTGGAGCGCGTCGCCACGGAAGCCGATCCGGAGCCGATGGTGGTGCCGATCGAATCGCAAGCCGACGAAAATCTGGCCAACGGCGCCGCGGTTTGCTTTCAGAATCGAACACATCTGAACATTCCCGACTTGCGGCGCAGCCGCTATGTGCATACGCGCACGAAACAGAGCCCGCCCCGTTCGGCAATGATGCTGCCGCTGACGACGCAAGGCGCGGTGCTGGGGGTGCTGGAAGCTGGAAACGCAAACCGGCTGGGATATTTCACGATTGAGGAGCAGGCATCGATCCAACATCTGGCGAACCAGGTGGCGACCGCGCTGAAGCTGCAGGAGCAGCGCACGATGCGCGAACAATTGTTCCGCAGCGAAAAGCTGGCCGCCACGGGTCAACTGATTTCGGGCGTGGCGAACGAGCTGCGCGCGCCGCTCGAAGTGATTCTGCACCTGTCGTTGCATCTGGCGACGGCGCTGGCGGCGCATCACGAGGAAGTCGTGCCGGAGCGCGACCTGCGACTGCTGGCAGGGGAATCGCAGCGCGCCTCCGAGATCGTGTCCCGCCTGGTGTCGTTTGCGCGGCCCGAGGATTCCGAAACGCGGAACTTCGATATCAACGCTTTGCTGGTGGGGCTCGCGCAGTTTCGCGAACCGGAATGGAAAGCGCTGGGATTGCGTTTGCAGAAGAGTATCGCACCGGAACCCGCTTTCGTTTTGGGCGCGCAGGGACAACTCGAGCAAGTATTTTTGAACCTGCTGGTGCACGCGGAACAGTCCGCGGCCGATGTGCCGTCGAAAACGGTGACCGTCGCCACCAGCGTGATCGCGGGACGGGTGACGGTCGAGATCGGTTACTCGGCGCAGGGCGATGAGACCCGTGGAAATGAGGCAGTGGACGCCGACCCGTTTATCGAGAGCCGCAGCTCTGGATCCGTCGCGTTGTCGTTGAGCGTATGCCGGAGCATCGTACACAGTCACGGAGGGGGAATGCGGTTCAGCACGCGCGCGGGGCTTGCATACTTTGAAGTGGACCTACCAGTGGTGCGCACCGAAATTCGGACCGAGGGGAGCCGCGCGGGACGACCGGAGAGGGCGCTCACGATTATGCTGGTGGATCCGGATCCCGGGCCGCAGCGGCAGCTTCTGGGACTGTTGAGTGTGCGGGGACATCGGGTGGTGCCGGCGGCGCCGGAAGAGGCCGCGGACCTTGCGAAGAGGCTTCGTTTCGACGCGGTGCTATGGGCGATGCGTCTGGCCGGCCCGACGGGCGGCGCGAAGTGGAGCGACTTTCAGGAGAAGGCGCGCGCGTCGATCGCTACCTTCGTTCTGGTGAGCGACGGCTACGACGCGGAGCTGGCGCGGAGCATTGAAGAAGGCGGAAATTTCTTGCTGGGCCGCCCGATTCAGGAGTCCGAACTGGACTACGTGCTGCGCCAGATAGACGCGCGCGCTCCATCGGCTGCGCGGCGCTAGAACCGTTTACGTCCAGAACATTTTTTATCTCCTTTCCTGTGTGTCTTTTGCGTCTTTGCGTGAACTGTGTTGGTATTTTCTCGGCGTACCCTCAAGCCAGAAGGAGCTGCTCCGCCGCAGCTCTTTTGACAGTTCTTTTCCTGCAGGAAAATGTCGTATTACGGTGGTGCTGAGCTTCCGGAGCCCGTCAGACGGCTTGCGGCGTCAACTATATGGATGGTTCCGACGGAAGCAATTTGGGATCGATCCTATAAAGCCAAGGGAGAGTGGAGATGGTTCTGCTAGCCGCACCCTGAGTAGCTTCAGAGAGTTGTGCATCGAAAGGATGGAAAATCGGTAACCGTGAGTTCTTAATTAAGGACGCGATCGGCCCTGGAACCTATTCTAGAGACAGCTCAATCCATGCAGCGGCCCGGTGGAACTCCGGGCCGCTCGCGACACTTCTTACAGCCGTAGTGCGCCTTATCGCGCCGCGAGCTGCCGCAGAACGTACGGCAAAATTCCGCCGCTGCGATAGTATTCCGATTCCTGCGGCGTATCGATCCTCACAATCGCCTCGAACTTTTTCGTTTTCCCGTCAAGCGTCGCCGTGACGCGCGCCTTCGTCTTGCCGCTCGTCTCGACCGCTTCCGGAATCCCTTCGATCGCAAACGATTCGAAGCCGGTCAATCCCAAGGATTCGCGATTCTCCCCTTCGATAAATTGCAGCGGCAGCACGCCCATGCCGACCAGATTCGAGCGGTGAATGCGCTCGAAACTTTCCGCCAAAACCACCCGCACACCGAGGAGCAATACGCCCTTCGCCGCCCAATCGCGCGACGATCCGGAGCCGTATTCCTTGCCCGCGACGATCAGCAGAGGCACGCGGTCCTGTCGATACTTCACCGAGGCGTCGTAGATGAACATTTTCTCGCCTGAAGGAACATAGGTGGTCCAGCAGCCTTCGGTTCCCGGCGCCATCTGGTTGCGCAATCGAATGTTCGCGAGAGTTCCGCGCACCATCACCTCATGATTGCCGCGGCGCGCACCGTAAGAATTGAAATCGCCGGGCTTTACACCGAGCAAAATGAGATATTTTCCCGCCGGACTATCGACTGCAATATTGCCCGCCGGAGAAATATGATCGGTGGTGACCGAATCGCCGAGCACGGCCAGAGCTCTTACGCCCGATAGATCCTTCACATGGGTCTTGGGATCGACCATGTGATCAAAATATGGCGCGCGCTTGATGTAGGTGGAGCGATCGTCCCACGCGTAGAGGTCGCCGACAGGGACTTTGATCGAGTTCCAGGTGGCGTCGCCTGCGAAGACTTCGGAGTATTGCTTCGCGAACATCTCCTGGCGCACGGATTTTTTCACGACGGCTTGCACTTCTTCGGTCGTCGGCCAGATATCGCGGAGAAAAACATCACGACCTTGCCGATCCTGTCCGATCGGATCGTTCACAATATCGACATCGACGCGGCCAGCGAGCGCGTACGCCACAACCAATGGGGGCGAGGCGAGATAATTTGCACGTACTAAAGGATTCACGCGGCCTTCAAAATTACGGTTGCCAGAAAGCACGCTCGCTACGGTCAGTTTTTCTTTCTGAACGGCCGCGGCAACCGCTTCCGGCAATGGACCGCTATTGCCGATGCACGTGGTACAGCCGTAGCCGACCAGATTGAACTTCAGCTCTTCGAGATACGGGACAAGTCCCGCGTCGGTGAGATAATCCATCACGACTTTCGATCCTGGCGCGAGACTCGTCTTGACCCAGGATTTTGACTTGAGCCCGCGCTCCACCGCCTTCTTCGCGACGAGGCCCGCCGCGATCATCACCGATGGATTCGACGTATTGGTGCAACTGGTGATCGCGGCAATCACGACGCTGCCGTCCTGAAGAGTCGCGGTCGCACCATTCGTACCGATCTGCGTGGTCTTCGGCGTCGCGCCCAGCGTTGTTAAGAAATTCTGCTTTACATCCGGCAGATTGATGCGATCCTGCGGGCGCTTCGGACCAGCCAACGACGGTACTACGGTGGAGAGATCGAGCGACAACGTATCTGAATAAACAGGCTCCGGCGCGCCATCGACGCGGAATAATCCCTGCGCCTTCGCGTACGCCTCCACCAGTTCGACGAGATCCGGCGGCCGATTCGTCATGCGCAGATAATCGAGCGACGCGTCGTCGATGGGGAACACGCCGATGGTCGCGCCATACTCCGGCGCCATGTTCCCGATGGTCGCGCGATCCGCGACGCTGAGCGCGCTCAATCCGTCGCCATAAAACTCGACGAACTTCCCAACCACTCCTTTTCTGCGCAACATCTGGGTAACGAACAACACCAGATCCGTCGCGGTCGCGCCCTCCCGCAATTTTCCTTGTAATTTGAAACCGACAACGGCGGGAAGCAGCATGGTCGCGGGCTGACCGAGCATGCACGCTTCAGCCTCAATTCCACCGACGCCCCATCCGACTACGCCGAGCCCGTTGATCATCGTGGTGTGCGAATCGGTACCGACCACGGTATCCGGATACGCTTGCCCATTCGCGGTGAACACCACTGGCGCGAGATATTCCAGATTCACCTGATGCACGATGCCGGTATCGGGCGGCACCGCGCGGAAATTTTCAAACGACGTTTGCCCCCAGCGCAGGAATTCATAGCGCTCGCGGTTGCGTTGAAACTCCAGCAGCGCGTTGGCCGCGAATGCGCCTTTGGTGCCGAATTCGTCTACCTGCACCGAATGATCGATGACCAGGTCGACGGGAATGAGGGGATTCGCCTTCTTGGGGTCGGCGCCCATTTTTGCGAGCGCGTCGCGC
This sequence comes from Bryobacterales bacterium, assembly GCA_003170295.1. Lineage (GTDB taxonomy): Bacteria > Acidobacteriota > Terriglobia > Bryobacterales > Bryobacteraceae > Palsa-187. Next base: position 43,857 of record PNAJ01000043.1, read on the forward strand.
ATAGCGGCAAGGTCGACCACGCAGGGCACGCCCGTGAAATCCTGCAACAGCACGCGAGCCGGTCGAAAATTGATGTCGCGCGCAGCGGCTTTGGGAGCCCAGCTCGCGACATACTCGATGTCGCTCTTCTTCACTGTTGCGCCATCTTCAAACCGCAGCAAATTCTCGAGCAGGATCTTTATCGAATAAGGGATGCGCGAAAGCTTGGCAATGCCGGCCTCTTCAAGCGCAGGCAGGCGAAAAATCTCGTAAGTGCGGCCACCGGCGCGAAGCTCACCCGCGGCGTGGAAGGAATTCAAACTTTTCATGCGTGTTCCCATATTATCGCGCGCAGGCGTAAAATCGAAACATGAGCTCGAAGACTCTCATTTCCGTCGAAGACTTTGACCGGCTGGAGGAAGAAGAGTTCCGATATGAACTCGACGAGGGCGAACTAATCACGATGACGCGACCCAGCACGGATCATGGAAGAATCGAACGCCGCCTCCTGATGGCTCTACAAACGTATCTGGACGATCGCGGGGCGGGAGAGGCGTTTGGCTCTAATATTCTTTTCGTGCTTGGCCCGAATACCAAGCGTGCGCCGGACGTGTCGGTGGTGTTCCGGGGGGTCGGGTCCGTAAAAGAAATCTCAGGTGCTCCCGATATCGCGGCCGAGATCCTCTCGCCGTCAAACAGCAAGCGAGAGATGAAGCGCAAACTTGCCCAATTCTTCTCCACCGGCTGCCGACTGGCATGGCTGATTGACCCAAAGGCGCGAACAATTGAGGTGTGGGAATCGGCCGTTGGGCCCACGCGCACCTTGCGGGAATCCGACACACTTGAGACTCCCCTACTGCCCGGCTTCATCTGCCCAGTCGCGAACCTTTTCTAATTACATGTACTCCGGCACTTCGATGCCGAGCACGCTCAGCGTTTTTTCCAACTGTTCAATGAAATACTTCGTCATCCACAACAGAAACGCCTTCTTTTCGAGGTCCGTCTCCGAAAGCACCGGAAACTCGTGATAAAAGTTGCTATACGATTGTGCCAGTTGAAACGCGTAACGGGCCAAGTGCGCGGGCTCGCCGCTGGCAATGGCGCGCTCTATGGCCGATCCTGCCTTCGACGCGGAAAGGAGAAGCTGCCAGCAGTCTTCGTGCGCCAGTTGTCGACCCATGATGTTGTAGGCTTCAGGGTACGCAGGCGGGTACGGCGCGGGATAGTCAGTGGGGTACGGAGCAGGATACGCCCCTTCGCCGGTCCCCTTAGGGGCCACGCCGATAGGCGTAGGTATTTGAAGCCAGGCTTGGAAATCCGGAAGCGTTTCGCCGCGCTCGGCGAGTTTTCGCAGAATATTGCGAGCCCGCACGGCTGAGTACTGCACATAAGGACCGGTTTCGCCTTCGAAACTCAGCGCCTCCGCGAAATCGAACGCGATCACGGAATTGCGGGTGAACTTTAGCATGAAGTAACGTAACGCGCCGATGGCGATCTGTGTCGCGGCGCGCCGGCGCGACTCCTCCGGTTCCTCCTTGTGTCTCGACGTAACTTCTTCCAACGCCTTCTCGATCAGCTTGTCGAGCAGATCGTCGGCCTTCACGCCGATCCCCTTGCGCCCCGCCACCTGCACGTAGGGCAGCCGTTTGTCTTCTTCGGTAAGCTCGATCCCCATTTCGATGCAGGTGCGTGGCGACAACGCGACCATTTCGTAATTGAAATGGATGCTGTTATCCGCTTGCGTGTTGTAATCGAGCGCACGCAAGCCGGCCACGACGACGTCCTGCAAGTACGATTGGCGCGTGTCGATCACGTTATAGACACGCGTGCCTTTTCCGAACTGCGGAGCGCCCGTTTGGGGCTCATCAGTCGACGCCCAGACGTCATGACCGTTCGGATATGTGTGCCACTTGCGATAGTAGAAATCCTTACCAAGGAGCCCGAATTTCCAAAGCTGATAGGCGATGTCTTTGCCGACGTACGTCACGGTGCCGTTGGAACGTACGATGACTTTGCTATCGTCATCACCCTCGATCGAGCCTTCTCGAAACGCTGAGCCGGGCATTACCCAACAACCTTTATTCTTGCCCTCGATCTCGAAGTAGATCGCTTTACGCTGTTTCAATTGTTCGAACGCGGTGGCCCAAAACTGCAAATGGAGAATCTCGCTCTCACGCGGCAGCACGTCGTAAGCGATATTCAGCCGCCACATCGTCGCGATGTGCGCATCGACAATGGCATCTGCGACCAAGTGCGCCATCTCCGCCTCGATGCCGTGTCCCGCTTCGATGGAGTGGAGCGTTGCGTGACGCCACTCCAGCGCATCCTTGTGCTCGTCGTAATACTGAGACATCCGCGCGTAAACGTCCCAGCAGACGTAATCGAATCGCGCTGCGGGATCGTGAATCATCGAGCGCACCTCCTCGATCGACTTCCTTTCCAGATGTTGAAATCCCACCACAACGTCTGCCACTTGTACGCCGGTGTTATCGATATAATTCTGGACCTCAACGTTTTCGCCGGTAGCGCGCAGCATCCTCACGAATGTATCGCCCAAAACCGCATTACGCAGATGACCGATATGAGCGGCTTTGTTCGGATTGATATTCGTGTGCTCGACGATGATTTTGGTCGCGACTTCGCGCGAGACAGCTCCAGCGTTCGCGACCACCCCGGCCCCATACGCGCCCCGATCGAGACGAACGTTGAGGTACCCGTTGCCCGCGATCTCCATCGACGCGACGCCCTCGATTGCGCCGCCGGCGGCATCGATTTCCGCGGCAATCGCCTTTGGAGCTTTTTTTAATTGCCGGGCTAATTGAAACGCCGCAGGCAGCGCCAATTCGCCGAACGACGACTGCTTCGGCTGCTCGATTTGCACCGGAGCCTCGATGGCATACAGGGATTGAATGCGCGCAGAAATGGCTTCTGCGATTCGCTTTTCTAAGATATGAAACATGAAAAATCCAGTATGACAGAGGACCGCGAGTTACAATAGGATTGTGCCCAAAGTAACGTTTTTGCCTGAGGGGAAGACTGTCGAATTTGAGTCCGGAAAACTTCCCTACGACGAACATGGCAAGCCCGAATCCGTTTTAGATGTCGCAATTAATTTCGGCGTGCATATCGAACACGCTTGCGGAGGAAGCTGCGCATGCACTACGTGCCACGTAATCGTGAAGACAGGCGATGCGAATTTGAATCCAAATCCTGCCGACGACGACGAGCTCGACCGGCTCGACCAGGCTCCCGGATTGACGCTGCACTCGCGCCTCGCATGTCAGGCTGTCGTGACCGGCGACGTGACGGTCGAAATTCCCGGCTGGAATCGCAACTACGTCAGCGAAGGCGGCGGGTCGATGAATCTCGGAAACGCAATTCCTCCGCCGAAAAAATGATCAGCGTTTGCGGCCCATCCACAGAGCCAAGAACTGATCCACGACGTTCTGGGGAACATCGATGTACAGCTTCACGCGTCTGTCTTGTAAGGTGACGCGCAATCCGTCGTAGGCGGCCTGCAACTCCGGCTGATTCGCGGGCGTGTTCAAGCGGCCCAAGCCAATAATCGCCTTCAGCGCACCCTGCACTTCCTCGGCCGATTGGTCGCTCGAACATTCGCCGGACGCGACGCCGTTCAAGCCGGTGCGCAGATCGAAATAAAGACTGCCGGTCTGAATGAAACTGACCAGCTTGGTCACATTCGCCAGATTTCCTCCGAACCCCAAGTCGACCGGGCCACCGGTGTAGGCGGCCCAGAATTGCGCGTCCGACGGGATATCCTTCATCAACGCTGCAAGCGCGGCGGGCGGGCCCTTCGAGGTACCGCGCTGATCGAGCAGAAATCGCAACGACTCGGTGGGACCCAGCGCGGCCGTGCTCGAACTGATGAAAACCACCGCTGTTTTCTCGTCGCCGATCAGGTTGTATCCTTTATAGCCGAATCGTTTCGCGCCGCCCTTTTCGAGCCGTGGCTCCATTTCATTCGCGAATTTTCCGCGCCCCAGCAGCACATTATTTTTACCGTTTGAAACAAACAGCAGCTCCCACAAATCTTTCTTCGGATCGAGCCCGGTTTGCTTGGCGAAGTCCTCCACCTGCGGAAAGGTTCGATCGGCAAGATACTTCTGATAGACGGGCGTGCGTTCCAGCGCTTCGAGGCGCGTGCCGACCAGGAGCGTCGTGTCGTCGGGAACGAGAGTCGCCAGCGCGGGATCGATTTTCGGGCCCACCGGGATTTTTCGAGCGCAGCTCATGGAAACCAGCAGCGCGCAGAGGAGAATTCGAATGCTCACTTAATTAACGTACACTTTATTTTCCCGCAGCCACTTCCACCGCTCGCATGACGCGCAGCAGATTGCCGCCGTAGATCTTGTTCATTTCAAATTCCTTTCGAAGAAATCGAGCATACTTGCGTTCATCTGATCGGCCGCCGGTCCGCTGACGCCGTGAGTCTTCTGCGAATACAACATGTATTCGAACCGCTTCCCGGCGTTCTGCAGCGCATTCGTCATCTGTAGCGAATTCTGGAACAGAACATTGTCGTCCTCGTAATTGTGGATCAGCATTAGCTTGGCCTTCAGATTCGCGGCCTTCGGCGGTAAAGCCGTATTCTTGTACGCATCCGCGTTTTCCGTCGGTAAGCCCATGTAGCGTTCGGTATAAATCGTGTCGTAATTCATCCAGCTCGTCACCGGGGCGCCGGAAATTCCACATCGAAATACATCCGGCGCGTTCAGCAGCGCGTTGAGCGTCATGAACCCGCCGTAGCTCCAGCCGTGAATGCCGATCCGGTTCTCATCGGCGAATCCCAGAGACACCAGATACTTCACACCCGCCACCTGATCCGTCAATTCGGCCGCGCCGAGATTGCGGAAAATCGCGGTCTCGAAACGATGCCCTCTTCCCATGCCGCCGCGATTGTCGCACTGCCAGACCACATTGCCTTTGTGCGCATAAACCTGATCGATCGACACGCCCGCCCAGCTATTGTGCACCGGCAGCATCACGCCGGGACCTCCGTAGACGCGCACAATTACTGGATATTTCTTCCCTGCCTCAAATCCCGCCGGCTTGATGATTCGGCCGTACAACTCCGTTCCATCGGGACCTTTAAACTTGACGATCTCCGTCGGCAGGATTTCGAACTCGTCCATCTGTTTCGTATCCGCCTCGCGATAGACGCCGAGCTCGGTTCCGTCGCTGGCATGCAGCGTCGTCCTTGACGGCGATTTCAGAGTCGAAACCGTATCGAGATAGTACGCGGCTCTATGACCCGCCGAAACCGTATGCCATCCCTCGGTCTGATCGAGTCTATGCTTCCCGGACCCGTCGAGCTTCACGCTGTACAGATGCTGTTCCAGCGGATTTGCCTCGGTCGACACATAGAACACACGATTCTCTTCGACGGCGACAATCGAGCGCACCTCCCAATCGCCCTTGGTCAACTGCTTCAATTCCTTCCCATCGTTCGAGTAAAGATAGATGTGACGAAAGCCGTCCTTCTCGCTGGTCCACAAAAACCTCTTGCCGTCCTTGAGAAAATGCACGTCACCTTGAAGATTGATCCAATACGGATCCGCCTCCCGCAAAATTGCCGTCGGCGTGTTCGACTCCACGCCGATCGACAGTAATTCCAAGCGATTCTGCACGCGATTCATCCGCGTCACATAGACGCTGCGTGAATCCGGCATCCACCCCGCACGCGCGATCAAATAGCTGTTCCGCGTATCGCCGACCTCCAGCCATCGCGTCGCGCCGCCCGCGGCAGGCACTACGCCGAAATGCACGTCCGCGTTATTTTCGCCTACCTGCGGATACCGCTCCGGCTCATACCGAGCTCTGACGCCGAGCACGTCTTCATGCGGCACGATGGGCTCGCGGCTGGTATCGAATTGCAGATACGCAATTGACTTGGAGTCGGGCGACCACCAGTAGGCGGTCGCTAGCTCCAACTCTTCCGGATATACCCAATCGAGCTCCCCATTGAGCAAAGTCTCCGACCCGTCGCGCGTCAGCCGAGCCTCCTTGCCGCTCGCGATCTCGATCGTATAAAGGTCAAAACCTCTGCGAAACGCGACTAGCTTTTCATCAGGCGATAGCTTCGCGTCCAGTTCAACGTCCGGCGTCTTCGTCAACTGCTGCCATTTGCCCGTGTCGACGTGAATGAGAAACAGGTCGCCTCCGGTCGAATAGATCACCTCTTTCCCGGACGAGGAAAACTCCACTCCGCCCGACTCCACGTTTCGATTCGTCCAATCGAACGCGCCGTCGTCAACGCGCTTCATCGCCGCTGCGTCCAAGGCTTCCGTGGACACTAATTCTTTCGATGTTTTGGTTGCGGGATCGTAGATCCTCAGCGAGTGGTCTCTCGAAAACAGGAATGATTTCCCATCCGGAGCCCATGTTGGAGGGCCATCTCCGCCGTCTTTCGCCGCGTGCAGCGATTCGAGCGTCACCGGTTTCTTCTGCGCGAAGACCGGTAGAATCAGCAGTATCAGGAACAAGAATCGTCTTGGCATCGTATATTGAGTAACTGTGAAGATAACATTTTGGGGCGCCGCCAGGACTGTCACCGGCTCCATGCACCACATAGAAACGGGCGGCAAGAGGTTTCTGCTCGATTGCGGTCTATATCAGGGACGGCGCCAGGAAGCGTTTGAGCGCAACAGCCATTTCCCGTTCCCCGCCTCCTCGATCGATTCCGTGATTCTCTCCCACGCACACATGGACCACTCCGGCAATCTGCCGACCTTAGTGCGCAACGGATTTTCCGGACCGATCTACACTACGCCCGCGACCATCGACCTGTGCCTGGCGATGCTGGCCGATTCCGCGCACATCCAGCAATCCGATGCTGAGTTCGCCAACAAACGTCGATCGCATCGCAAATCGAAAGGACTGAACGACCGCGAAGCCGCCCCTCTTTATACCCTCGACGACGCGGCTCACACGGATCCTCTTTTTAAGCCCGTTTCGTTAGGCGATCGCAAAGAAGTCTCCGGCGCGCTCGCTTACCGGACTTATGACGCCGGCCACATGCTCGGGTCGACGGCGATGATCGTCGAAGCCGACGGCGTGCGCTTGGCATTTTCAGGCGACGTTGGACGCGTAAGCATCCCCATCATTCGCGATCCCCAGCCTCTGGATGCCGCCGACTATCTCATCATGGAAAGTACCTACGGCGACCGCCTGCATCCTCCCATCGGACACGCCGAGGATAAACTCGCCGACGTGGTGAATCGCACAGCGGGCCGGGGCGGCAAGATTATCGTGCCGTGCTTTGCCGTCGGCCGCACGCAGCAGGTCGTGCTGATGCTGCACCACTTGATGGACGCGAAGCGCATCCCTTCGATCCCGATGTTCGTCGATAGCCCTCTCGCCATCGCCGCCACCGAGGTCTTTCGCAAACACACCGAATGCTATGACGAAGACGCGCGAAAATTCCTGCTGGATGACAAAGCGCCGTTCGACTTCTCCCGCCTTAAATACGTCCGCGACGCGAGCGAATCGAAAAAGCTCAACGATCTGCACGGACCCGTAATCATCCTCGCCTCTTCCGGAATGTGCGAGGCCGGCCGCATCCTCCATCATCTGCGCAACAACATCGAGGACCCGCGAAACACGATTCTCATTACGGGCTTTCAAGCACCTTACACGCTGGGCCGCAAAATTCTCGATCATCAATCCGAAGTTCCGATTTTCGGTGAGCCGATGGCACTGCGCGCGGAGGTTGTCTCGCTCGAAGAATTGTCCGGCCACGCCGACCAGCACGAATTAATCGAATGGATGCGCCCCTTCGCCAAGGGCCTGAAGAAGGTGTTCTTGGTCCACGGCGAACCCGGCCCCGGAGCGACACTGGCCGCGTTGATCACGAAAGAATACGGCATCGAAGCCGTCATGCCGGCGCGCGGCGAGAGCGTTTCTCTCCCGTAGAAGTTTCAGTGAGTCATGGAGTAAACGATATAGTTCACTCCGATCCTGATCCCAAGCGCCGAGAATTTCTCCAGGTAGTGAGGGTCGTCCGCCCACTCCCATGAATCTCCGATGTCGGAGTTAAAGCTCGCCGCCACCATCACACGGCCTTTGTCGTCGTAAATGCCGAACCATTGCGCGGGACAGCCCTCGCATTTCCACGTCACGCCGGTTTGGATATACCGCGCGCCCGGCACCTGATACCGGTCGTCCAGATCGTAAATCGTGTGAAAGATCGAATCGCGGTTATCGAGCTCCACGATCTGACGGTCGGGGAACACTCGATGCATCCACTCTTCGAACACCGCGCGGTCCACCTCGCCCCAGTAATCGTCGGTCATGAAAAAACCACCGTGCAGCAAATAATCGCGCAGTTTTTCCGCCTGTGCGTCGGTGAGCCTTCCGCGACCCGGCTGCACCGCATAAATGAACGGATAGTTGTAAACGTCGTCCCCATCGTCCAGATTCACAGGCTGCTCGACGGACCGGATGTGAATCCGAGTCAGCCTTCGAACCGCTTCGGAAAAATGACGATCGGCGCGCGGATAATCCTGCGTCCACATGGTCCCGCCATGGGTCCAATCGCCGCCGCGATAGCCGCGAAATCCTCCTCCACGGCCCGGTGCCGGAGGATACATCATCCGCGCAAAGACGAACTCAGTTTTTTCGCTCCAGTCCTTGGGCAACGGAAAGTTGTCATATTCCACGCCCGGATACTGGCGAAACGGCATTTGAAAAGCGAGCAGCGCCCCGCCGACGACCAAACCCGCCGCGACACGCCGCCCACGCATTTAGTGACTGCTCATGATTTTCTTAATCCGCGCCCAAGCCTCTTCGCGAGCCTTGGCATTTGCCGGGCTCGGATCTGGCTGTTCACCCGCACGCATGAACCCATGCCCCGCACCCTCATAGGTGACCGGCTCGTAGAACTTCCCGAGGTCCTTCATGTTCGTAATCGTATCCGGAATGGTTGCATCGACGCGCTGGTCGTTGCCGGCATAAAATCCAAACACAGGAGTCTTGATCCGAGCCAGCGATTCCTTATCCGGTGGCGTCCCGTAAAACACCATCGCCGCCGCCAAATCCGCCCGATTCGTGGCAAACCGGAACGTCTGGGAACCGCCGTAGCAGAAACCGGTGACGAACAATTTCTTCGCCGCCGCAGGCAGCTTCAACCCGTAATCGGCGACCGCATTCAGATCCGCCGTAATCTGATCCGGCGGCAGCTTGCCGATCTCCCGACCCACTTCGCTCGACGACAATTCGTGTGTCCCGCCGCCCTTCGGAGCCATCCCCGACAGCAGATCCGGTGAGATGGCAATGTAGCCCGCCGCCGCGAATTCGTCGGTGACATTCTCCACCCAATCGCTATGCCCAAAAATCTCGTGGATCACCAGGATCACCGGCGTGTTCGTCTTCGCCTCCGGATACGCGACAAACGTTTCCACCTTGCGGTTGCCGTACTTCACCGTTATCCACTCGCGATGCCGCGGCGATTTGTCGACCTTCGCGCGCGCCCAATCCTGCGCGGAAACCACCGCCGCGCACAAAGCCAGACCCAGCATGATTCTCTTCATGCCATTAGTTGTATCGCATTTTTCCGCCACACGGCAAAAGCTAAGTCCGCCGCGTGATCAGGTAAATCGCAATGCCCGCAACCACGATCCCGAGCACCGGAGCCTTGAGGTGATCCGGCACCGACGAGCCGACAAGAAGAATGCCGGCAATCGCCGCCGTCGCCTTCAACACGCCGGCCGCAACGATTTCCTGCTTCTGCCAGAACGCTGGCCCCTGCGCCTGTTGCGGACGATCGGCCATCGGTGGAAACAGCATGCGCAATACAAGAAGAAACAGTATGCTCATGCCGGAACCAGCCGCGAGCGTTGGACCCGGCAGCAATGGACGCCCCGCATGGACCGCAAACACACATGCAAATGCGAGGGCCACGGCAAGCACCGGCCTGAGCAAAGATTTTTTGCGCGGATCCGCATACGCGTCGGCGATCATCAGCACCACAAGCGCAATCGCGCCGGGAATCGCAAGCCGCAAGAGGCCCTCCCGCGTCGCGGTCATCGAGGGTTGAAGAACCCAAGCCGCGGTGAAAAAAGAAACGTAGCAGCAGAACGCCTCCATCAGCAAGACAACCGAATCCGTAGTCCGGCGAACGCGGCTGAGGATCACAAATGGAACAGTGCGCAAGGCATCGTAAAGAAAGAGTTGCGCGCCATCATTTCGTTCACGCAGATCGCCGAGCACTTCCTCCCTGCATGCAGGCGGTATGAAGATCCCCACACCCTTTTCGATCACGACAGCAGCCAGCACGATTTCAGCCAGCCCCGCGCACGGCCGACTTCCTGCCAGACACGCTTAGCCGTGACCGCCGAATCGCGCAACGCCCGCTCGCCCAATGCCTCCAGGCGATAGAAACGCTTCGCACGTCCGCCCCTTTCGGGCGTGGGATCGGAGAGCCAGGAGGCAAGATAGCCTTTGTCCTCCAACCGGTCCAGCGTCACGTAAACCGCGCCGAGGGATACGTTTTTCGGCTTCGCTAAATCCGCCACCTTCGAGTGAATCGATACGCCATATGCATCGTCGCGTAGCGACAGAATCGCGGTCAGAACCAACTGCTCAAACTGGCCGACAGATTCGGACTTCATATATCCAACATTGTAAGGAATATTGGTCGACGCGTCAATCCTGACCTGCAAGCGGAGTCAGCTTCCATGGAGTCGCGTCCGGTTCGAGCAGCCAGATCCGGCGGCCGTGGAAATGTGCGATGAACGGAGCATCCTCGACAGGGCTCATTTCGCGAGCCCACACAATTTGCGATGCGTCGATGTCGGCCCGGTTGTAAACCCACTCCTCCTCGGCCGGATGGTTGCTCGCGTAGCGAACCATCACCAAATCGCGATTTCCAGGCTGCTTCGTGAGCTGGTCCATCACGGCCTGACGCGCGGCAGGGAAAGGCGGATCGACGACGCCGAAGCGCAGGTTCGCCACCCATTCCCCGAACTGGCAGAAGAACAGAGCGACGAAAAATGCCGCCAATGCGAAACCCACCTGCCTGCCGGAGGGCTTCCAGGCATCTAGCCGCACCATCGTCTGCATGAATCTTAAATAGAACAAGCCCGTGGCGAATGCGGCGTAGTGCGGTACCGAATAGATCAACGGCGCTAGGGCGAGGACCGACACGGCGAGCAGCACGACGGTCATGCGCTCCTCGGTACCCTTGAGTTGATACGGCCAGATCAGTGGAACGACCAAAACAGGCCAAAAACCGAAGAAAAAATCGTTCAGTGCCGACATCTTGCCGAGGAATGCCTCGACGAAGTGGCTGCGCGATTCCTGCAACTGCAAAGCGATGTACTGGGTGTAGAAATCGCGAATGACGGCATGGTGATAAACCGGCGGCGGAGGCGGCTTCAGCCACGGCATGGGAGAGTAGATCATTCCGAAGGGCGCGACGGAAAAATATTGGTGGTCGTAGACCTGATACGGAAGCTTCCATGGATCGCCGGTGACGCGCAGGTTCACGAACACGAGTCCCGCAGCTGTGACCGCCAGCACCGCGACGGCCGGCACGGCAACTTTCTTGGAGACGATCCCGAACCGTATACGATTCTTCCGTAACCACCATACGAGAACCGCGGCCGACGCGGCCCCGAAAATTATCGCTTCATACGGCCGCGAGGCAAGCAGGATCGATACTCCAACGGCTGCCGTCACGGCGTGTCGAAACTCCCCACGGCGCGCGATTCGCGGAATCGCGCCGGTGAGCAGAGCTCCGCCGATAGCCGGAATTGCGCCGCCCCAATAGCTGTTCATCCAATAAGTAAAGATGCCGACGCGCATGACGACCAGAAGCGCGCCGAGTAGAGCGGCTCCCGGAGTGATCCAGCCTTGCAGCATCCAGCAGACGGCGGCGCACATCAGCGCGGCGCTGAGACAAACACCGATCCACGGCTGGCCGAAAAACTTCTGGCCGAAGGCCAACGTCAGCCCTTGCAAGGGCGGATACTTCGACGCATACGTAGGCTGCTGGATGACGTGAAATGTTTCGAAGTGCTGCCAGAAGGGATGCGGAGGATTGGTGAGCCGGCCGGACGCGTATGTATCGGCGGCGAGCAGATAACTGAACTCATCGTGCACGGCGGCCTTGGGAACCGGCATCCAAGGCAACAGCGCGATGCGAATTCCAAGCGTCAGAAGGAACACCGCGGCGCAGGCGAGTGACCGGCGCTCGGCGAACCGTAAATACCACTTGGGTACGCGCCCGAAGAAAAAGATCAGCAGCGCAGCGGCTGCCGCGACTGCAAACTCGGGCCTGAGCAGGAACATCCGCTACTTCGCGGACTGGATTTTTACCAGCTTGTCGTGCTTCTGTTCGGGCACTTCCTGGCGGATCGTCTGCTTGCCGCGCCAGAAATCGAAGTACGAGACGTAGTGCACGCAGCTCACCGTGCAGTACGGCGCGCAGGATTTTTCGGTGAGATATTCACGGCGGATGTCCTCGACCGTGTACTTTTCGAGCGGCGTGCCGGGGTATCCACGCTGCTGCGAGCAGTAATGCACCAAGCCATCCTCGCAGATGTACATGTAGCGCGCGCCGGCGCGGCATCGCCAGTTATTCGGCTTGCCCTGCGCAATGGCGTCCTGGAAAAAATTGAGTCGCGCGAAGTGGCGATTCTCCATCGCCTTCATTTCGTGATACACGTCGCGCTCGCGCTCGCCCAGAGGGCGAAGCTGGCCGTCGCCATCGTGAATGATGCCCACGGTGGCCGAAAATCCCAGTTCGATCGCACGGCGTCCGACGATCAGCGCGTCGTTCGGATCGTGAATGCCGCCGCCCACGACCGAGTTGATGTTGACGTGAAATTCGGCATGCTCGGCAAGCATCCGCAGTTTCTTGTCGAGAACTTTCAGGCTCTTCTTCGATACGTCGTCCGGCTTCACGTTGTCGATGGAAATCTGCATGTGGTCGAGACCGGCGGCGTTGAGGCGCTTGATGCGGTCCGGCATCAGTAGATAGCCGTTCGTGATCATTCCCGCGATGACGCCGCGACGGCGCATGGCGGCGATGATCTCGTCCAGATCGGGGTGCAGCATCGGCTCGCCACCGGAAAGCGTCAGGATGCTTGTACCGAGGTCGGCTAAACGATTGATCCGTTGGACCATGACGTCCTTCGGCACGGGCGGTGAAAAATCGTCGTATTCGTTGCAGTACGTGCACGCCAAGTTGCAGCGGCGAATGGGAATGATGTGGGCCATGATGGGATGGTCCGTTCCCAGAGCTCCGCGCACAATGGTGCGCAGCTCCCGCATCCGTCGGGTAAAAGCCTTCGCGGTGCGGCGTAGTCTAAAAGACGTGTCTGGCATTCCCGGTTCCTCTCATTAAAACACAGCCGCCCTAATGCCCGCGTATCCCCCTGAGAGTATTTCCCCCATCCACACACTTATATCTCGTGGTTACGAACGTAATAGCCTTATTTGCCACCATATTAATGCAGCCGCCGACCCAGGGCAATCCCGACAGTCCTGCTATTCTGCAAATCCGTGTCATTGAGGGGGAAGGCGTTGCCTATCCTATTGGAGGACGCGCCACCCGAGGCGTCACGGTTCAGGTGACGGACGAAACGGGCAAGCCGATGGAAGGCGTCTCCGTCAGCTTTCGTTTGCCGGAGGAGGGTCCGAGCGGCACATTTTCCAACGGCTCGCACATCGAAATCTCGACAACAAGGCCGGACGGAAAAGCGTCTGCATGGGGGATGCAGTGGAATCGAACCGAGGGCTCGTTCGAAATCCTCATCACGGCAGTGAAGGGGCAGGCGCGGGCAGGAACGATCTGCGCGGTTTATCTTTCTAAAGCCACGTCGGAAAGCGATTCGCCATCGCCGATCAAGCTGGCGAGGAATCACAAGTGGATGTGGATCACTCTCGCGGTAGCGGGTGCGGCGGGAGCAGCCGTAGTGGCGGTGGTGTTGGGCGGCAAGTCGACGCCGGTAGGGCCCACGACCACGCCGACCACGATCGGCACTCCGACAATTAACATAGGTCCCCCATGAAAATCATTGTGGCATTTGCGATTTGTACGGGAACCTGGGCACAGACCGGCGTCGACCGGCCGCAGCTCGGGAAAATGCTCGACGCGAACGGAGCAGTGCGAACGGTCTACGGTATCGCGGCCAGCGTCATGCTCGGCGATGTGGAGATGTCGGGCGTCATTTCCTCGGCGTGCTCGAAGGCGTTTTGCCTGGCGAAGACGGAGACCAGTATTGTGTCAGCGATGGGGAGCGTGGATACTCCGGCGGGGCCCGCGATGTTCGCGTTTGACGGAGACTCGGCGTTCGTATGGTTCCCACGATCGCGGCAGCTTGCAAAGTGGCACGACGGCGTGCTCGATGTTCTCGATTCGAGCATCGAAGGTGAGGTTCTGTCGATCCGAGCGAGCGCTGGATCGTTGGAGTTCGCCGTGCGGCGTTTCAAGAAGGACGTGTGGATCGTGAAACTGGACGGCGGCGGCGTGGGTTTTCTACCCCATTCAACGGGTCCAGTGATGCTGATCCCGGGCGGCGTGGTGTATGCAGCGAAGGGCGAGATTGCGATTCGCGATGTGCGCTTGCCGCTCGAGGAAGTAACCGCGTTTCATCAGATGTCGGTGAACTATCTGCAAGTGCGCGCGGGAGGGCTCGATTATTCCCTGCGCATTGATTCGGGGCGCGAGACTCTGTTCCAACTGCCGGGAGTGTCGCAATGAAGGCATTGCTCCTGATCGCGCTGCTGCCTCTGGCAGCCAAGGCGCAGCTCACGATCTACGCAGTGAATGGAACGACGGAAACTTCGGTCAACTCCTCTTACAGCTTTGGCCAAGTTCCGCTCAACACTACATCCGATGCGCATTTCCGGATCTACAACATTGGGAGTGCTCCGGTTTCGGTCAATGTGACTTTGGGCGGCGCGGGATTCACATTCGATTCTCCTCTTTTGCCGTTTGTTATTCTTGCCTACTCGGCGGTGTCGCAAACGCTGAATATCACGGTGCACTTCGCGGCGGCCTCGACAGCTGGATATAGCGCCAGTTTGCAGATCAATTCGCTTTCGGTGATCCTGCTCGGGTCGGGTGTGAGCGCGCCAACGTTGTCGAGCGTCTCCGGTTGCTCGACCGGCACACCCTTTAATTTCGGGAGCGTACGCGCAGGTAGCTCGGCGACTTGCACCTTCGTATTGCAGAATTTGAATCCGCAAACGATCACGGTTTCGAGCATCGTCATCAATGGACTAGGATTCACGGGGCCCTATGGAGTGACAGCTCCGCTGACGTTGCAGGCTGGGACATCCGTTTCGTTCTCGGTCAATTTCACTCCGCCGGGCGCGATTCTTTACACCGGCACACTGGTCGTAGGCACGCAATCCTACGCGCTCCGCGGCACGGGCCAGCCTCCGCCACTTCCCACACCTTCTTTGCAATTCGACTTAGGCGCGAACGCCAGCGCGCAACAGCGCGTGTTGACGATGACCATCCCCGGGGGCTCTCCGGTCGCCGCGACCGGCTACGTGAATCTGGCGTTCAAACCTTCAACGGCAGTGGTTGCGGACGATTCGGCGATTGTTTTCCTGGCCAACGGCTCGCGCACGATTCCTTTCAGCGTGAGCGTGGGCGCTACGCACGCGTTGCTGAATGGGCTCGGTTCGGCTGCATTTCAGACCGGCACGACGGCGGGTACGGTCACATTTACCGTCACAACCGCGGCCGCGATGACAGGCGATCCGACCACGCCATTCGTCATTTTTGGCGCGCCTGTCATGTTGGATTCGCCGCCCAACGCGTCGAAGGCGAGGCTCGGGTGGCTGGACATTACGATCGTTGGCGCGGATAACACCTACACGACAAGCTTGCTATCGTTTTCATTTTTCGACACCGCCGGCAATGCGATCAGCAGCGCCGTAAATGTTGACGTCGCTCTGATGTTCAAGACCTACTACGCGACGGTCAAGGCAGGGGGCAGTTCGTTTCGAGCGTTGGTGTCGTTTCCAGTGACCGGAAGCGCCGCGGCCATCGGCAGCGTGACGGTGACGATGACCAAAGCCGCAGGACCAGCCAGCACAGGGAGGCTCACATTCCAGTAACGTGGAAGAATGTTGCCTGTCGCCCTGACCGTCGCTGGTTCGGACCCCAGCGGGGGCGCGGGCTTGCAGGCCGACCTCAAAACGTTCCACCAGTTCGGCGTGTACGGCGAAGCGGTGGTGACGCTGATCACGGTGCAGAATACTTTCTCGCTGGAACGCGTCGAAACATTGGCGCCCGACCTTGTTTTGGCGCAGCTTTGCGCGGTTCTCTCCGATATTCCGCCGCGCGCGGCCAAAACGGGCGCGTTGGGAAACGCCGCGGTGATCGAGGCGGTGGCGGAAGCGGCGAAAACCTTCGAGTTTCCGCTCGTGGTCGATCCTGTCATGATTTCGAAGCACGGCGCGCGGCTGGTCGAGGCGGCGTCCTTCGGGCGGTTGATCGAGCGGGCATATTTGCTGACACCGAATTTGTACGAGGCGTCGGCGCTGGTTGGCTTCACTGTGGACAATCGCGATTCGATGCATCGGGCAGCGGAAAAACTGATCGGTATGGGCGCGCGGAACGTTCTCGTCAAGGGTGGTCACCTGCCGGGCGATGCGCTCGATCTGCTGTATCTAGAAGGCGGCGACGTGCAGGACTTCTCGGCGGCGCGCATCGATACCCCGCATACCCACGGCACTGGCTGCACGTATTCGGCGGCGATCACAGCGGAATTGGCGAAGGGCACGGGCCTCCTGCAAGCAGTGTCGCTCGCAAAAACGTTCGTCACCGAGGCGATTCGCAGCAACCCGGGGCTGGGGCACGGCGCGGGTCCACTAAATCATTTCGCATAGAGATTCGCGACCAGGATCGCGCACTAAAGAATCAGTGATCTTCCAAGCGCTCGACAAAGCCGTGTTGTGGATGCTGGTGCCGTTGGCGTTCGCCATTCTCGTGAGCGGGCTGGACGATCTGGTGATCGACGCGGCCTGGGCGGCTTCTTGGTTGCGCGGAAAATGGAAGCCCGAGGCGCGCATGTTTCCTCCGGGTCCGCGGCAGTTGGACTCGGCGCCGCAACGCATGATCGCGATTCTTGTGCCGCTGTGGCATGAACATGAGGTGATCGCGCGCATGCTGGAACACAATCTGGCATCCATTCGCTACTCGGGCTATCACTTTTTCGTCGGCGCGTATCCGAACGACGATTTGACGCAGGCGGCCGTGCGATCCGTGGCGGACCGCTTTCCGACGGTGCACTTGTCCCTGTGTCCGCACGACGGTCCGACATCGAAAGCGGATTGCCTCAACTGGATTTATCAGCGCCTGATCCTGCACGAGGAACAGAAGGGCGAGCGTTTCGACGTCATAGTCACGCACGACGCCGAGGATCTGATTCATCCCGAGGAACTGCGTTGGATCAACTACTACGCGGCTCGTTTCGAGTTCATCCAGACACCGGTGCTAGCGCTGCCTACGTCGATTTTCGCGCTGACGCACGGCGTCTATTGCGACGAGTTCGCCGAGTATCACACGCGCGACATGGCGGTGCGCCCGCTGTTGGGCGGGTTCGTGCCGAGCTCGGGCGTGGGCACCGGGTATAGGCGCGATGCACTCAATAAATTGGCTCAGTCAGCGGCGAATAAGATCTTCGAACCTGAGGCGCTGACCGAAGATTACGAAAATGGGCTGAGGCTGTTCCGGTTAGGATGTTCGCAGACGTTCGTTCCGCTCGTTCATCCGCACGGTACGAAAGAGTTTGTCGCGACCCGCGAATTTTTTCCGCAAACGTGGCACGCGGCAATGAGACAGAGAACGCGCTGGGTAATGGGAATCGCGCTCCAGACATGGGAGCGGCACGGATGGAAGGGCAAGCCTGGAGAAGTATACTGGCTGTGGCGCGATCGCAAAGGTTTGCTGGCGAATCCGCTGAGTCTGCTCGCGAATTTTATTTTTGTGTACGGCTTGGTGACGGCAATCTGGGAGCGGACCACACCCCTGTCGGTTGAGTTGTGCTGGGCGACGTTTTCGATTCTTTGCGTGCGCACGGCGGTGCGGATGGCGTGCGTCGCGCGCGTTTATGGAGCGTTGTTCTCGCTAGGCGTTCCGGTGCGCGCGGTCTATGCGAACGCGTTGAACGCGGTGGCGACTTTCAACGCGCTGGGGCGCTACGGGATCGCGCGGATGCGAAAGCGTCCATTGAAGTGGCTCAAGACGGATCACGCGTATCCGAATCGCGCCGCGCTGCTGGCGCACAAGCGGAAGCTGGGCGAGATTCTGGTGGGGTCCAGCTATCTCACGGCATCCGCGTTGAATGCCGCGCTCGCTACAAAACCGCCCGGAGTCCTCTTGGGCGAGTACTTGGTCGCAAGCGGTCAACTGAGCGAGGATTCCGTCTACCAGGCCCTGAGCTTCCAACAAGGGCTGCCGATCGGACGCGTCGACGTGAACACGGTACCGAAGCGTGTGGCGCAGGCCCTACCGGAACATGTGGTTCGCGAATGGAGCGTGCTGCCGTTCCGCGTGGACGAAGGCAGCATCTTTGTCGCGAGCGCGAAACTGCCAACGCCGCAGATGAGCGCATCGTTGCGATCGTTCACCGCGCTCGAAATTCGATTCCATCTCGTGACGACGAAGGAATTTGAAAATCTAACTGCGGCACTGTTGTAACGTGGTAGAGCATGACCGAACTGCTCGCCGCCGCGCTGGCCGCCCGTCAACACGCGCACGCGCCGTATTCGCACTTTGCAGTCGGAGCGGCGCTCGAAGACATTCACGGACATGTTCATACCGGCTGCAACGTGGAAAACGCGACCTACGGGCTTACCCTGTGCGCTGAGCGAGTGGCCGTGTTCAAGGCGATGTCCGAAGGCGTGCGCGAATTCCGGCGCATCGCTGTCGCGGCCGACACCGAAACGCTGACTCCTCCGTGCGGCGCCTGCCGGCAGATCCTGTGGGAATTCTGCGGCGACATCGAGGTCATGTTAGTAAACCCGGGCGGCAAGACCGAAACGCTGCGCATGAAAGATCTGTTTCCAAGGGCATTCGATGCGTCTTTTTTATAGCTTGCTGGTTTGCGCGTGTGCCGCACGGGCCGCGCCTGTGGATTCAATCTGGTCGGCGCGATATGTCGTCACCATGGACGCCCAGCATCGCGTGATCGAGAACGGTGCGATCGCGATTACAGGTGACCATATCGTTGCGGTGGGGACGCGTGCCGAGATCGACAAAGACTATCAGGCGAAGCAGCGCGTCGACCGGCCCGATGCCATTCTCGCCCCGGGGTTGATCAATACGCACACCCACGCGGCGATGTCGTTATTCCGAGGCATCGCCGACGATATGAAATTGCAGGACTGGCTCGAGAAATTTATTTTCCCGGCCGAGGCGCGTAACGTCGACCGCGAGTTTGTGCGCTGGGGCACTCGGCTGGCCTGCGTCGAAATGGCCCTTTCCGGTACGACCACCTATACCGACATGTATTATTTCGAGGAAACCGTCGCTGACGCGACGAAGGAAGTGGGGCTACGCGGAGTCCTGGGACAAACCGTGATCGGATTCCCAGCTCCCGATTACAAAACTCCAAGCGAAACGCTGGCTGGCACGGAGAAATTCTTCAAGGCGTTCGCGAACGATCCGCTGATTGTACCAGCAGTCGCGCCGCATTCGATCTACACGGTGCCGGACGATATTCTCAAGCCCTGCCGCCTGCTCGCGAATCGATACAAGCAGCCTCTGGTGATTCATCTGTCGGAAACGAAGCATGAGAACGACGAGGCGCTGGCGAAGCGCGGGAAGACGCCGGCGGCGGCGCTCGAATCGCTCGGCGTTTTGGACGGTTGGACGGTGGCCGCGCATGGAGTCTGGCTCGATGATGCCGATCTGAAAATCTTGAAGGCTCGCAACACTGGGCTCGCACACTGTCCTTCGAGCAACATGAAGCTGGCAAGCGGCGTGGCGCGCGTAGTGAAGATTCTATCGCTGGGAATCCCGATGGGGCTTGGAACCGACGGCGTGGCAGGATCGAACAACGATCACGACATGATGGAGGAGATGGATCTGGCGGCCAAGCTGCAAAAAGTGACGACCTTCGATCCCCAGGCGCTACCTGCGGAAACCGCGTTCGCGATGGCGACCATCACCGGCGCGCGCGCGCTGCATCTCGATGCGATGATCGGTTCGATTGAAACGGGCAAGCGCGCAGACGTGATCATGATTCGTTTGGATCAGCCGCACGCGGTTCCGATTTATAACGTCTATTCGCAGCTCGTGTATGCGCTGAAGGCGTCCGACGTCGCCGACGTGATGGTGAACGGCCGAATGATTGTCCGGGATAAAAACATATTGACGATCGATCCCGCGCCAGTAATGGCGAAGGCGGCGGAGTATCAGGAGCGAGTGAAGAAATCACTCTCGCATTAACCCCAGCCACCGCCCCCGGGGCTTTCGATGCGTAGCGCCTCGCCGGCCTGGATGTCGAAACGGGTTTTCGCTTTTAGCGGAATCGCGCGCCCGCCGCGCAACAGCGTGTTCCTCCCGGGCTTGCCCGCGGAGCCACCGGCGAGTCCGTAAGGACCGCGCGCGCGGCGATCGGAGAGTATCGTCACCTCGGCATCCGCGAGAAAACGAAATTCGCGAACGATGGCGTCGCCGCCGCGATGTTTGCCTGCGCCTCCGGAGCCTTTGCGAATGCGATAGCTTTCTATGCGCAGCGGATACTGATGCTCGAAGGCCTCGATCGGCGTGTTCCAACTGTTGGTCATGTGCGTGTGCGTCGCGCTGTATCCATCCCCGCGCGGCGACGCGCCCATACCACCCGCGATGGTTTCGTAATAGGCGAACGGTTTGCCGTTCACTTCGCCACCGAAGCTCAAATTGTTCATGGTGCCTGAACTGGCCGCGGGAATGCGATCGGGCGCGGCCTTCGCCATCGCGCCGAGCACCGTGTCGGTGATGCGCTGCGAGGTCTCGACATTGCCCGCCGCCATCGCAGAGGGAGCGCGCGCGGCCACCACGGTGCCTTCGGGTGCGATCACACGAATCGGTCGCAGAATGCCTGCGGTGTACGGAATTTCTTCTTCGACTAGACAGCGAAAAACGTACATCGTCGCGGCGAGGGCGACGGCGTAGTTTGCATTGACCGGACCGGCGGCCTGCGGATCGGAGCCGGTGAAATCGACTTTTGCCGAATCGGCGTCGAGGGTGATCGCGACTCGAATCCATATGGGGCGCTCTGTGATGCCGTCGTTATCGAGGCAGTCTTCGAATCGATACGTGCCGGGGCGGAGCTTCGCAATGGCGGCGCGCATCATGCGCTCACTGTAATCCTGCAGCGACCGCATGTTCGATGCGACGTGGGGCGCACCATACTTCGACACAAGCTCGTGCAAGCGAACTTCGCCCCGGCGGATCGACATGAGCTGCGCGCGCAAATCGCCTTCGCGCTCCTCCGGCGTGCGCACGTTCGCCAGAATCATTTGGAGCAACTCGCCATCGATCTTGCCCCCGCGCTGGATCAGAATCGGCGGCAGGCGCAGGCCCTCCTGATAGATTTCGCGAGCGAGAGGCATCGAGCCCGGACTCATCCCCCCAACATCAGCGTGATGCGCGCGGTTGGCAAGATAGAACGCGGGCCTTTTAGAATGACCCCTCGAGCCTCTTACGAACACCGGAGCAACCGCCGTGATGTCGGGTAAATGCGTGCCTCCGCGAAAAGGATCGTTGACCAGCGCGACATCGCCGGGGCCGAGGTCGAACGTGTCCATGACCGCGCGCACCGAAAGAGGCATCGCGCCGAGGTGAACGGGCATATGGTCGCCCATGGCGACGGTTTCTCCGCGTGCGTCGTAGACGGCGCAGGAATAATCACGGCGCTCTTTGATATTCGCCGAGTACGAAGTCTTGCGCAGAACAACGCCCATCTCCTCGGCGATCGACACCATGAGGTGACGGAACAGCTCCAGCTCAATCGCATTCATTTGCAGTCTCCGATGTGAATAAGGAAGCGTGCGACGGCTTCCTTCTGTCCGTTAACGATGTGCTCGATGAGATATGTCTTCGATCCCGTCGTGGCAGTAACGCTCCACGCAGTTCCCTTCGCGTTCTTGAGATGCAGCGCCTTCGTGCTGGTCTGTTTAATCTCCCAGTTTTCGCCGCCCGTCATGGTCGCGTAAAGCTCGTGATTCGTGGCTCTGCCAACCGAATTGTCGAAGATAAGTTCGCCGCCGGTAGATGAATCGAACCAGAACTGCGCGATGGTGCCGAACCGCGTTTCCTCAAACAGAGGCCTCTGGCGCCATGATTTTCCACCGTCCGTGGTGAGCATGAAGAAGGGATCCTTCGGCAGTGGGTCAAGGCGCTGTCCGCTCAACCAGCCGTGTTCTTCAAGCACCTGAAACTGCTCGAACGCCGTGGACCGTAGGCGCGGAATGGATTCCGTCCAACTCGCGCCGCCATCTTCGGTGGAGAGCAGAACGGCGTACAGCGTCGTGGTTGCAGTATGGATATCGCCCGCGACGAAGATGCGCGAGCCGAAGGCATCGACCGACGACACTTCGAAAAACACCGGACACGGTTGTTCTTCTGAGCAGGTAAGGCCGAACGATTCGATATCCTCCGCGGGACATGCGTAGTCGACGTGCACAGGTGTTTGCGCAAGCAGCGGAACGAGGCAAAGTAAGAGAAGGCAGGGCTTCACGAATTCCTCACTGTACAATAGAGTCAATGCCCGGGCCTCCTATTCCCGCGTCGTTTGAAAGTCTCGGCCGGCGTCCGTTCTCATTTTATCCACCCATTGTGAACGTGGAACACAACGAATGGATCCTGCGCCACGCCAGCTGGACCGATTTTCAGGTAATCAATACGAAGACCAAAACTGAGTTGTGCGTGCCGCGCCGCTTTGTGGGCGAGGGCGCCCTCGTGGAAGAGCCGGTGATGATCGTCGGTTTGGTCAAGGAACTCGAGTATCGCGAAGGTGCCGTTCTTCCGCACGTGCGGCGCGTGATCGAGATGCCGCGCGCGGTGAATGCCAGCGCGCCTGCGCGCAGGAATGAATTAATGGCGGGAGTGCCGCCGCGCATAGCGCCCGTGGTGGGGATTCGCATCGAGAACGAACCGAAATCACGACTGTGGCGGGTGCTGGTCGCAGCAGTGGCGGCGGCAGTCTTGGTTTGCGTCGCGGTCGTGATTCTCGTCCAGTCCGTGGTGGTTCCAAACAAGCATTCGGTCTCCAAGAAGCGGTGAAAAAGCACATCGGAGTGCTCGCGGGCGCCTTCAATCCGGTCACGCGCGCGCATCTCGCTTTGGCCGACGCTGCGATGAAGACCGTCGACGAAGTGGTCTGCGTCGTCCCGCGTGTTTATCCTCACAAGCAATTTCAGGGCGCTTCGCTGGAGGACCGGATCGAGATGCTGCGAATCGCAGGAGCTGGCCGGTATCGCGTCGAGATGACGGCGGGCGGGCTGTTCATTGACATCGCGCGCGAATTGCGGCATGCGGATTGCGAGATCTACTTCGTTTGCGGGCGAGACGCGGCGGAACGGATCATCGCGTGGGATTACGGCGAGGCCGGATCGATCGAGAAGATGCTGGACGAGTTTTCGCTTCTTATCGCGGAGCGCGGAGGAGCGTATGAGGCTCCGGCGCATCTTCGGCATCGTGTGCATCGCCTGCCACTCGACGAAGATTTGAGCGCTGTGTCGTCGACTGAAGTGCGGCGCCGCATCGCGGCGGGCGAGCCTTGGGAGCATCTCGTGCCGGCGTCGATTGCCGGTCACGTGCGAAAAATCTATGCGGCGGCCTGAGCGGCGACGTCGCGCTCTCCCTGCTCTACATTCACCCTGAGCAGGATCAGCAACCCGGCCACGAAGAAGAAGAGCAGCGAGAGTATCGCCACTCGAAAGCTTTTCGTGAACTGCAAGGCGAGGCCGAACACGATGGGACAGATCCAACTGGTGCCTTTATCGGTGACTTCGTAGACACTGAAATACTCGGCCTCGCGTCCCTTCGGAACGAGCTGTGCAAAAAGCGAACGGCTCAGCGCCTGGCTGCCGCCGAGGACAAGAGCGACAACCGCGGCCATCAGGAAAAACGCAACCATCGTCTTCACCCACAAAATGTAGACCACGACGCCAATCCAGATGATGAGGCTTAGTACAACCGCACGCTTCGCGCTGGTCTTCGATGCGACCCAATTGAATCCGATAGCGCCAAAGAAGGCGACGAACTGTACCATCAGGATGGTGAGCGTCATCTGCGCTTGCGGAATCTTCAACTCGTCGCTGCCGAACTGCGAGGAGAGTGCGATCACAGTCTGGATTGCATCGTTATAGAGCAGATAGGCGATCAGGAAAATGGCGGTCTGCGGATAGCTGCCAACCGACTTGAGCGTGCGCGCAAGATGCCGTACCGCGGTGACAACGGCGCTTTGTCCGCGCGCGAGTTGATGCGCGGGTCCGCGATCATGCAGGGTAAACAGAGTGGGAATCGTGAACAGGGCCCACCATACTCCAGCCGAAGACAGGCTTATCCGAACGGCCATTCCCTCGGTGATGCCGATTTTTCCCGCGCCCATGAACAGAGCGAGATTCAGCGCGAGCAGAACGCCTCCGCCGATGTATCCGTAAGCGTAACCTTTCGAGGAGACCGTATCGCGATCCTCGGGCGGCGCGATTTCGGGCAGCAAGGAATTGTAGATCACTTCCGCTGCTCCAAATGCGACGTTCGCGATTAGGAACAACAATCCGCCCAGCAGATAGTCGGAGCCTTTTAAGAAAAACATCGCCATCGTTGCGACCGCACCCAGATATGCCGTCACACCGAGGAATTCTTTTTTCCGGCGCCCGTAATCCGCCACCGCACCGACCATCGGAAGAAACAGCACCTGCAAAATCACCGACAGGCTGACCGCGTAGCTCCAGAAACTCCGCGCATAAATGGGAAGGCCCAGTGGATGGACGTAACCGCTGGCATCGGCCGCGCTCGTGGCGAGGGCGGTAAGATATGGCCCCAGAAACAGCGTAATGACAGTGGTATAAAATGCCGAGTTCGCGAAGTCGTACATGCACCAGCCGACCTGCTCGCGCTTGCTGTAGTCGTTCATTTTTTGGCGGCCTCCGCGGCCATGGCCTGCAACTTCACGTAATCTTTCTTGCCGTTGCCCAACAGAGGAACTTTATCGAGATGAATCACGCGACGTGGGATCGCGAACTCGGGCAATCCGTTCTGGTGCGCGGCAGCCAGTAATCGCTCGCGCCTCAGATCGGGATCGTCCGTGAACAGGACAATCGATTCTCCGCGCGCCTCCTCCTTGACCGTCGCCGATGCGTGCATGCGCTTAGGCGATGCAGCCACGGCGATTCGCTCCACCACTTCGAGCGACACCATTTCTCCGGCGACCTTCGCGAATCGCTTCAAACGCCCCTGAATCGTGATGTGACGGCGCGAATTCATCGTCACGATGTCGCCTGTGTCGTACCACCCCGCGCCGAACTGCGACTGCGGCGGCTGTAACACGCCGGGCGCCCGATCCAGAAAATATCCCATCATCACGTTCGGTCCCCGCACGTGCAGTTCGCCGCCCGTTTCGATTCCCTCCACCGGCATCAGCTTGCATTCGATGCCCGGCAGAGGCTCGCCGACCGATCCGGGCTCGCAGGAATTCGGCGTATTTACCGATATAATCGGCGAGCATTCGGTAGCCCCATACCCTTCGAGAATCCTCATGCCGAATTTCTCGAAGTAAATGCGGCGGACCTCTTCACTCAGTTTTTCCGCCCCGGAGACGACATAGCGCAGTCTATAAAAATCGTAAGCATGCGCGAATCTGGCATAATTCCCCAAAAATGTACTGGTCGCGAAGAGCACGGTGCAATCGCGATCGTAAAGTATTTCCGGAATCACTCGATAGTGCAGCGGCGATGGATAGAGAAAGATGCGTGCGCCACTTACCAGCGGCAGTACCAATCCTGCGACCAGCCCAAACGAGTGAAATAGCGGCAGCGCATTCAGAAATTTGTCGCGATGCGAGATTTCGATCACCGCGCGAGACTGCGCGCAATTCGCGAGAATCGCCGAGTGGCTCAGCGCGACTCCTTTCGGCTTGCCCTCGGATCCCGACGTGAACAGCACCACCGCCATGTCCTGCGGGCGCGGACGTTTCATCGCGGCCTTAGGAAAATGCAAGGCGTAGAGAATCAGCCACAGCTTGTCGAAAATGCCAAAGTGTTTGCGCACATCTTCGAGATACATCACCCGCGCGGCTGTAAAATTCTCCATCATCGCCGTGAGCTTCGCTTTTTCGATGAACGCGCGCGACGCGAAGATTGTCTTGATTTCGGCAATGCGGCACGCGTTCTCCAGACCCTCGCGGCCCGACGTGTAATTGAGCATCGCCGGGACCCGCCGCATCCCCATCATCCCGATGATCATCGCAGCGGTGGGAGCCGCCGTAGGCATCAGGACCCCGACGCGTTCGCCCTCGCCGGTCCACTTCGCGGTCAGGCGCCCGAGCGCGAGCGTCATCTTCAACACGTCCCCGAACGTTTCTTCTTTTCCGCGAATATCCTCGATAAACGGGCGTGTTTTACCGAATTGCTTCACCACGCTCAGCAGCACATCGGGAATCGTCGTCTCCTCGCGCGACTCGAACTCCGCATCTTGCATGATGCGGCGAAGCTCCTCGCTAGCTAAACGCCGGCGGTCGCGCGCACGCGGAGCCTCCGGCATCGGAAGCGGCCGCGGAGCGTGCATGGTCAGCGTGATTTTCGGAAACCATCGCCGTGGATAATCAGGCGGCATGCGTGAGAAGTGCGAGCGCTTGGGACCCTCGATATGAATCGGCAGGACGTGCGCGCCCGACTTCGCCGCCGCGAAAGCAGGGCCGTCGTAAATCTTCATGCGGCTGCCCGTAACCGTGATGCGCCCTTCGGGAAAGATCACTACGGGCGCGCCGGATTCGAGCAGCGCGATGACCGTCTTGATAGCCAGCGGGCTGGTCGAATCGATGACCAGATGGTCGATGAACGAAAGCAGAATTTTGAAATGCAGCTTCGCCGCGATCGTCGTGTGGACCAGGTACGTGGGCGCGAATGGAAGAAACGCTCCGATCAGCAGTCCATCGATGAACGATTGATGGTTTGAGACGATGAGGGTCCTGCCTGCCGGCCGCGAATAGCCGCGCAACTCGGCGCGAAACAGAAGACGGAGGATGAAGCGAATAATGATGCGGGCAACAGGAATCATAGATTGAGGAGCGCCGGATCATTGTATCGCACGCACCAACCTACATCCGCTCGAGTTGATTCAACAGTTCGACGATACGCGGCGCCGCGTCGCGCTTTCCCCCGAAACGAAACTCGACGTAAGCGGACGTGAGGTCGGCCACCAATGGCGATAGTTCGGTGGCCGGCAGCACGCGCGCGAATTCTGAGGGCGTCAGCCACGGCGGCTTTTGGATTCCGCGCCGTTCGAGCAACCCGAGCATCCGTCGATAGAGCAGTGTCGCATCGGATGCTTCGCCTTCGCCGCGCTTCAACCGCCGCACGCGCATCGCTCCGCGCCACCACCGCACCGCGGCCGGACCCAGGAGTACGGCGACAATCGCAACGAACATCGCGGCCGCGGCTCTCGGCGCGTAATCGGCGCTCGACCGTGCCGCGCCCGTGAGCCAGCCAACCGCCCCTTCGATCCAGTGCAGTTTCACGCCGCGGCTCGACTGTTGCACCCGCGATGCCAGCACGATCTGGCGGTCCAGATCGTAGCTCATGATCCAGTCCTGCCAGAACTGTTCGGCTGCGTCGAAGAAAAGTGAGGCGCGCGCCATGAGTGCGCTCTGCGAGGCCCCCGGATCTGGCGGTGTGGGGTCGTACGTGGTCCATCCGTGGCCGGGAATCCACGCTTCCACCCAGCTGTGCGCATCCGATGCGCGCACCACTTGCCAGCCGGTCAGAGGATTGTAGACGCCGCTCGAAAATCCGGTGACGACGCGCGAGGGAATGCCGACGGTGCGCAGCATCACCGCCATGGCGGATGCGAAATATTCGCAGTACCCTTTCCTTCGCTCGAATAAAAAATTCGCCAGCGGATCGGGCACCGTGGCCGGCAACAGTTGCAGCGTGTAGCCGTAATTGCGGCGAAGATATTTTTCGATCGATCGCGACTTCGCGTCGTCGCTGTTCCACCCCGCTGTCGAGCCCTCGATGATCTCCCGCGCCAGCCGTGGAATTCGCACGTCCAGCTTATCCGGCAACAGCAGCAGGTCGTCGCGCTCGAACGGCGGAAGGGACTCCGGAGGGTTGCGCGGCGTGGAGAATTCGTCCTCCAGCACACTGGAGGCATTGTATTTTAGGCCGCTCGTCGCGATGCCCGAAACCCGCAACGATCCCCCACGCGTCAAGTACAATACAGGAGCGTTGATACTAATCCATTGAACCGTGCCGGCGAAAAACAGAGTGTCGGGGGCGATTTCACTTAGCTGCACCCGATAGGCGACGCGCTCGCCGCGGCGTACGCGGCTTCGGGACTGGAGTATCACGCTATGATCGGCCGGAACGGGAATCTTCTCGTCGCCTCCGGCCGTATTGAACCATCGCTTGCCGTCGAACTCCGCAAGCGCAGTGCCCCGCCAGCGGACATCCAGCATTCCCTCGCCGGTATACTTTCGGATGTGCATCACCGGAGCGCTGCTCTGCTTGATCTCGCCGATCTGCCCCAGCGTTACTTCGTTCGCGAAACCCGGCAGATGGTAGCGCTGCGGGACGAAGCGTTCCATCGCCGCGCGCGCTGTTCGCGGCAGCACGAAGAACAGCGCGGCGGTCATGGTAAGAATTCCGGCGAAGAGAAAGATCCCGAGGACGCCCAGGCGGCGCGGAAATGCGCGCAGTCCGCCGCGCACCACGATCCTTGGTCGTTGCGTCGACGCGCGAACCTCTCCGCTCGTGAAGGACGCAATCGCGAACAGCAGAAAAAACGCGAGAAACGCGAAAAAGCTAAGGTTCGTGGAAAGGATCGCCGCGGCAAGAAGTTCGAGCACGGCCAGCAATTTCAGATACATGAAATCGCGGTTGGATCTCGCCGTTAAGACTTTCAACACCAGCAGGAAAAAGATGAAATGTACCGTCGCCGGCAGGAATGCTGCGGAAATATAAAAATAATCGAGCGGATAAAACGCCATGAAACTGAGCGCGAGCGTATCCGCCACCCGGCCGGCGATCTGGATTTTTACCAGGCCCGCCGCCATCAACGTCCGCAGGCTCAGAGCCGCGAGCGTCAATGCCGCGGTGGGCCAGTCCAGATACCCCGATAGGAGCACTCCGAAATACCCGGACGCCAACATTCCGAGCATGGAAAACTCGAAAAACCGCTCCACGGTTCTTGGCGGACCGTTCACGCGCGGCGGCGCCGATGAAGCAGGCAAGCCCATAGCTTATGCTACATCTAATAGGTGCTCCTTTCGCTCCACCACGACCGTCCTGAGTCGGAATCCTCGTTTGCGCGCTTCCAGGCAGCTTCCGTGTTGAAGAGCCTCAAGGCCCTCGATTCCAGGGCCCGCCGCAAGGGTTTGAAAGCACTCGATCCGTCGCGCGGAGCCCTGATCCCCATTGGCATGGAGATCGAGGGCAGGCGTGTCGTCAAGAACGGCTACGGCGTTTTCAACCTCGCCTGGCAAGCCGCGGAGCATCCCGAGTGGGCCGGCAAAATCACGGCCGAGATGGACAAAATTCGTGCTGCCATAAAGGCCGCGCATCATGTTCCGGTACAGTTCCTGATCTGGGTAGGCATGGGCGGCTCGGCGGAAGATAAAGCGATGTATCAGTCCGTGGGGTTGTTGCGGCGTGGACCCCGGCTCTACCTGCTCGACTCCACCGATCCGGTGAAACTGAATTCGATTCTCGCCGACATGAAAAGGCGCAGCGGGTCCCCTCGCGAGTTCAACGACGCGGATCTGTTGCGTCGCACCCTTGTGATCGGTATGGCGATGGGCATGACTTCGTATGAGCCGGTAGTGAACTTGCAGAAGCTTGCTGCGATGTATGACGCGGCAGGGGTTGATTCGCGGCCCAATTTTTATTACATGACGTTCCCCGGATCGTTGCTGGATCGCTTTGCGGCGGGACGCGGATATCTTCGCGTGCCGCTGCAACTCGACGAAGCCAATACCACGGCGGGACGTCACAGCGCGCCCATGAATCGCGGCAGCCTCTATCCTCTGGGCCTTGCGGGCGTGAACTTGCGCGCATGGATCGAAGGAACGTTCCTATCCCAAGAGGAGATCGATACAGCGTGGCGTCTCGCGTCTTTTCTGCATGTGCAAGGTTCCGAAGGTCGCGATAAAGTGACGCTGCTGCTGCCGCGTTCTTGGACCGGAGCGGGCATTTGGACCAAGCAAGATTTTGAAGAGAGCCTGGGCAAGTCCGCGGAGTACGGTCTCAAGATCGTGATCGCGGAGCGCGTCCGGTTGACGAATTATCGCGCGCCGAAGGATCCCCGGCAGGACCGCGTGTTCTGGTGCGTGCAACTCAAGGGCATGCAGGCCAAAAATGCACAACAGAGCGGTGCGGAGAAGCTCGCATTGCTCCGGCGCGCCGGGTATCCGGTCGCCTCGTTAACACTGCCCAACGACACCCCTTTGTCGCGATACATGCAGTTCGTGCACTATATGGTGTTCGGATTGGCGTGGCTGCGCGAGATTAATTTCGTGACGCAGCCAAACGTGGAGTTATACAAGGCAATCACCAACAAGTTGTACGGGGAGTCCGAAAAAGCGGGCGGCATCGCGAAGACGAAACAATGGAAGCAGACCGAGGAGTCCCCGCGCAAGTCCGTATGGCGGGGCCGCGTAACGCTGCGTTGGGATCGTTTGCCGGAAGAAATTCAGCCGCAAGGAGCAACGGCTCCGGCGGTGTATGCGGCGCTACTGAAGCATTTCACCGTGGATCGCCAGGCTACCTATGGCGAGTTGACATTTTTTGGCGACACTCGTTACTCGGTTCCTGGCCGAGCATTGCGCGCGGTGCTCGATCGCGCCGCGGAGCGGTTGTTTCGCGCGCGATTGAAACTCCCGGTAGACGTCTATGAGGGTCCGGCCATGAATCATTCCTATCACGAAATGATCATCGGGCATGGAGGATGCTTTTCGACCATCGTCATCGCGGAAAGTGGAGAACCGGCCGACTACCACCGCGCGCAGTTTCTGGCCACCCAGATGGCCCTGGCCGAGCGAGGGCGCACCGTGGTCTCGATCGCACTGCGCGATTTGGAAGACGCTTCGCTGCGCGCGCTGGACGAGTTCTTCCGCCAGGCCGCGACGCAAATCCGCCAGGCAAAATAGTATGGCGCGATTCCGTCCACCAGGCGTTAGAAAAGTCGGTCCTCAGAAAACCGCCCGCGGATTGGTTCCCTGCCTGTTCATCATTATTGGAGGGCTGGCCGTGATGTTTTTTCTGTTTTATGAGCTGCTGAATTCTGGAAAATAAATGAGAATCGACAAAAGAGACCCCGATCAAATGCGGCCCGTCACCGTGACGACTGACTATTTGCTGACTGCCGAAGGCTCGGTGCTGATCGAGGTGGGGAATACGCGTGTGCTCTGCGCGGCTTCGATCGAGGACACCGTGCCCGGATTCCTGCGTGGATCGGGAAAAGGCTGGGTCACGGCGGAGTATTCCATGCTGCCGCGTGCCACCGCGACCCGCACCACGCGTGAAGTTTCGAAAGGCCGCGCGTCGGGACGGACCATGGAAATCCAACGCCTCATCGGACGTTCCTTGCGATCCGTGGTTGATACGGACGTGCTAGGCGAACGCAGCGTGATCCTCGATTGCGACGTCCTGCAAGCCGACGGAGGAACCCGCACTGCGGCGATAACAGGAGCGTATATCGCGATGTCGATGGCGCTGCGGCAGCTGGTCAAATTCGGGACCCTGAAGAAGTCTCCGATTAGAGATTGCGTCGCGGCAACCAGCGTCGGCATCGTGGGCGGCGAGCCGATGCTCGATCTCTGCTATCAGGAAGACTCACGGGCCGAGGTCGATATGAATGTCGTGATGACGGCCTCGGGGCAATTCGTCGAGTTGCAGGCAACCGCTGAGAAGACGGCGTTCGACGACTCGCATCTGGCCTCGCTGCTGGCTCTGGCGCGTAAGGGGATCTGCGAGCTGATCGATGTGCAAAGGAAGTTCGAGATCGCTTGAAACTTTATTGCGCGACATCGAATCCCGGAAAATTGCGCGAGTTTCAATGTGCCGCGCCGGATTTTGAAATCGTCCCGCTGTCCCTGCCCGCGCCGGAGGAAACGGGCCGCACCTTCGAAGAGAATGCAATCCTAAAGGCCCACTACTACGGCGCGCATGTGGACGGATATTTGTTCGTCGACGATTCGGGAATCGAAGTGGATGCGCTCGGGCGAAGCCCCGGAGTGGATTCCGCCCACTTCAATAACGAGTGGCTCCTGGAACAACTTCGCGGCGTGGAACATCGCATCGCGCGATTCGTCTGCGTGATTGCGCTTGTGCGCGACGGCAAACTGATCCGTACGTTTCGAGGCGTTGTAGAGGGCCGCGTGATCGAAGAGCCGCGCGGCGCCAACGGATTCGGCTACGATCCTCTCTTTTATTACGAGCCGTTCGGCTGCACCTTCGGCGAATCGGAACCCGCCGCGAAAATGCGCGTGAGCCATCGCGCGCAAGCACTCAATGCAATGTTCACTTTTTTACGTAACGCTTCCATTTAAGAAAGCCGATCTGCGTTTTCGCATCCAGGATCTTCCCCGATTCAATAGCTTTGTCGAGTTCCTTCGAGGTAAACCAGCGCATCTCAATGCGCTCGTCTTCCATCGGTTTTTTCTCGCCCGCAGTGAGTTTGGTGGCGAGATAGATCGTCATTTTTTCCGCTAAGAAGCCGGGACTAGCATAAAAAACAGCCAGTTTTTGCCATTTTCTTGCGCGATATCCGGTCTCTTCGACTAATTCGCGTCGAGCAGCCTGCAGAGGTGTTTCGCCGGGGTCGAGACGACCCGCAGGCAGCTCCCAAAGATATTGCTGCGCAGGCAAACGATATTGTCGAACCAATAAAATACGGCCCTTTTTATCCACCGGCATCATCACAGCCGATCCGCCATGATGAACGATTGCGCGCTTGATTTTGAAACCGTCCGGATCGAGCGCGATATCCTCAGATACGGTGAAAATTGGCGTCTTAAGGAGTTTTTTCGATGTAATTATGGTCATTTAAGGTCAATTAAGCGTGCGAATTCGTGCACCGGAAGGGCATTTAAGACGTCCGAAGCCTCTAACCAACCTCGGCGCGCCATGCGGACGCCATATTGCATATTCGCGAGATGCTTGGGATGATGCGCGTCGGTATTGATGACGAATTTGCAGCCCTTCGCCTTGGCGGCGCGGATGTGCGATGCGGTTAGATCGAGCCGCTCCGGACTGGAGTTGATTTCAAGATAAACTTTCCTGCGCGCGGCCTCCGTCGCGATCAGATCGAAGTCGAATGGATAAGGATCGCGATTGAGCAGCAGGCGACCCGTGGGATGGCCGAGCATTTTGATGTGCGGACATTCGAGCGCGCGCATCAGACGATCGGTCATTTCCGCCGCTTCCAAGTTCATGTAACTATGGACGCTGCCGATCACGAAATCGAGTTCGCCGAGCGCGTCGTTATCGAGATCCATTTCGCCGTCGCGCTTGATATCGCATTCGATCCCGGAGAAAACGCGGAGACCGAAACCGGATTGATCCATCTCGCGAACCTTGTGGGCGAACGCGACGGCTCGCTTCTCATCCATTCCATTCGCCATCGCGAGCGCCTTCGAGTGGTCCGTGATGGCGACGTATTCATAACCAAGCGCATGGGCAGCCTCGACCATTTCTTCTAACGTCGCTCGACCGTCGCTTTCGGTAGTGTGCATGTGCAAGTCGCCGCGAATTTGCGATTGCTCCACCAGCTTCGGCAACTTGCGTGCGGCGGCGGCTTCGATCTCGCCCGAATTCTCGCGTAGCTCCGGAGGAATCCATGCAAGGCCAAGCGCTTCGTAGATCTCTTCCTCGGTTTTGCGCGCGACGATCTCGCCGCCATCGACCTTGGAGAGGCCGTATTCATTGAGCGTGAGGCCCATTTTCAGCGCCCGCTGACGAAGAGCGACGCTATGTTCCTTACTGCCGGTGAAGTATTGTAGCGCGGCGCCGTAGCTCTCCGAGCCGAGCGCCCGCAGGTCGACCTGCAATCCTTCGTGACCGAACCGGACGCTCGCTTTGTTCTCGCCTTTACCAAGGATTTCCTCGACCTTCGGATGGACGACGAATTTTTCGAGCGCGGCGGGAGCGCCGACGCCTGTGACGAGCAGATCGAGATCGCCGACGGTTTCCTTACCTCGCCGCAAACTTCCGGCAGGTGTGATTTTTTCGATCCCTTCAACGGTGGACAAATATTCAGTAAGCTCGTCGGCCGCGCGCTGCGCGAAATTCAGAAGGAAACGGCCCTGCCGTTGGCGATAAGCAGCGATAGATCGCAACACTTTTTCTTCGAGCTTCGCCCCCATGCGCGGCAGCTCGCGAAGTTTCTGTTCGCGGCACGCGCGCTCCAGGCTATCGATCGATGTGATGTGGAGCTGCTCAAACAGAACGCGGATGCTCTTGGGACCGAGGCCTTGAATCTTGAGCAGCTCCAGCGCCGACTCGGGATATTTTTCCAGCATCTCATCGCGCCGTTCAAAGCTCCCGCGCTGCTCGATCTCTACCAGTACGGCGGCGATGCCTTTGCCGATGCCGGGAATATCGGTAACCTTGCGCTCGGGATTCTTGAGAATTGAGGCCATCGATTCGGGATGCCCCTCAATCACACCCGCCGCGGTGCGATAGCTGCGAATGCGAAAGGAATCCTCACCGGCGACTTCCATGAGGTCGGCGGTTTCGTAAAGCAGATGGGCGATGGCGCGATTTTCCACTTACTGCTTGATTGTAACGCCCGTGTGAGGATGAACATGTGGCTCGACGTGAACGAGCACGTCCTCCACCCAATCGACATCGTTCTTAATGGCGATCCTAACAGCGGTGGCGATGTCGTGAGAGGCGCGCACTGTCAGCTCCGGATCGACTTCCAGATGCAGGTCGACGTGATAGCGCAGGCCGGTTTTGCGGGCGAAACATTTCTCAATGCCGAGCGTGCCGGGGACGCGCATGGCGACCGTCCGGATCTCATCCATCTGCTTGCCTTCGGGCATGGTGTCCATCAATTGCAATGCAGTCTCGCGCACGACGCTGAGGCCGAAAAAGATGACGAAAAGTCCGACCGCGAATCCGCCCCAGTGGTCCGCCGCAGTCATGCCAGGCAGAAAAATAGCGAGCCCGACAGCGATGAGCGCAACGATACCGGAGCACATATCCACCGCGTCGTTCCATGCGTCGGCGGAAAGCGCCATACTGCCGGAACGTTTGCCGATCCGCATTTTCGTGGTCCAAAGAATGGCTTTCAAAACGATGGCGCCGATCAGAGGCCAGACCGCGAAGCCAGCGGGCGTGTGTTGATCGTTGCGTTCCGCGAGCGCGCGCCACGAAATCCCCGCGCCTGCGATAGCGAGCACCGCGCCAATCGCAAGGCCGGTGAGGATTTCAAAACGTCCGTGCCCGTAAGGATGATCGTCATCGGCGGGCTTGGCTGCGACCCACAATCCGAACAGCACTAGGCCCGACATCAGGATGTCAGCCGCGGATTCGAAGCCGTCAGAAACCAGCGCGACCGAATGCGCGGCAAGCCCGACAACGATCTTCACCGAAGAGAGCGCGACGCTGATCGCAATGCTCGCGATGGCGGCGCGACGGGCGGTTTTCTCGAAGCTCCTCACGCTTCAGATTACAATGTCTACTTTGCTTCCGCTATCTTGTCGATGACGATCGCGTTGGATCCGCCCTGCTTATAGGCTTTGCCCGTCGCCGTAACGCGTTTGCCTGCAAACGGCAGCAGCCGCTCATTCTGCCCCTCGGCCGGCATAGCGTCCGCGATCGGCCAGTAAATGGTGCCGTCGTCTTGTAGGATCACGAGCGGCGATCCTTTCTTGGCGCACGCAACGGCGCAATCGGCGCTAATGGGTTTTTTGAGCCCCTTGGTGATCGCGCAAGCGGAGTCGAGAACCCAGCCCGTAACAGTCTTCTGGTCGGCCGCGAATACGCATGCGCTCGCGAGGAGGGTCGCGATAGTGGCAATTGCTAATCGGTGCTTCATGGCAAATAATTCTACATGCATCGGTGAGAGGGCGCAATAGTATGAATAGACTGCAAAGCTGGTGCGATATGATCGGAGTATGGCCGTGCTACACATCAGCGAAGCGGAGCTGGCGCGCGACGTTCGCGCGGTGCTGGATCGTGTGCAATCCGGCGCAGAAGTAATAGTTGAGCGTAACGCTCAACCTGTTGCCATACTGCGCGCCGCCGAGCCTCGGCGTCGTAAGTTGTCCGAAATCGCGGCGGCACTTTCGGAAGACTCGACGGCTGTGGTCGATCCAGATTTCGCGAAAGACGTGCAAGACGTCATTGAAAGCCACCGCGAACCCCTGGACCCTTCGGTGTGGGATTGAAAAAGCGTGGGAATAGTCTTGGACTCGAGCGTTCTCATCGCTGCCGAAAGAGCTGGGAAAAATCCGCGCCAGGTCATTGAGGAAATTGCCGTCAGCCTGGGCGACACGGAAGCGACGCTTTCCGTGGTGACAATTACCGAACTCGCCCACGGAATAGAGCGTGCGGACTCTGGTGCGCGACGGACCACGCGCGAGCGTTTCCTTAAAGAACTGCTCAGAGAGATTTCTGTCGAGCCTGTCACAACAGCGATTGCGATTCGCGCGGGCAGGATCGATGGTGGCCTTCAGGCGCAGGGTCAGCGAGTCCCTCTTGCCGATCTGCTAATCGGAACGACCGCTCTGGAACTCGGCTATTCGGTTGTGACACAAAACGTACGGCATTTCGAGATGATTCCGAATCTAGACGTGAAGCGGATTCTCTGACTTGGACTATTATGAGGATGCCGCAATGCCGATGAAGAACCCGCCCCATCCGGGCGACCTGATCAAAACCGAAGTCATCGAACCCCTCGGCCTCAGCGTGTCGATGGCAGCGGAGATTTTGAAAGTTCGGCGCGCGATGCTTTCGGACCTTCTGCACGGTAAAGGCCGCGCTGACGCCAGAAATGGCCCTGCGAATCGAGAGGCGTTCGGCCCGGATATGGACCACCTTCTCCGCATGCAGCTCGCGTACGACGTGGCGAAAACTCGGGAGCACGCGAGGGATATCTCGATCAAGCGCTATGTCCCGGCCTAAAGGCGGCATCAATGGAAGCACTCGGGTATACCCGAACAGCTCTCATACCTCCTTGAACCACTTAGGAACATTCGGAACCTGTCGCAGGTCGAGCGCAAGTACGGTTTGTCCCCCGTCGACGATCGCCGCCACGTGAAACCATCCCTCGGTATAGAAATCCACTTCCGCGGCATTCTCATTGGCTTGGAGTTGCCGCAGAGGATGCATAATTGTTGGATGGAGCAAGAAAATAACTTCGCCGGTGAGGGGCGGGCCGTCAGCCAATCTCTCAACACGCACCGTCAGGATCAGCGCGTCATCGAGCTGCGTATCGATCCGCCCCACGAGCCGGCGGCCTGCGGTTGAACTTGGCTCATCGCCGAAAAGGTGATGAAGTGATTCTTCCGGCCTGGACCTGGTATTCCTGCTACAACACGATCATTCAGGCCGGCGCGCTGCCGGTGTTCGCCGAAATCGACGAGTCGTTCAACCTGGACCCTAGCGATATCGAACACCGCATCACACCGCAGACCAAGGCGATCATGGCGGTGCATCTGCAATGGAACCCGGCCGACATGGATCCGATCCTGGAGATCGCACGCAAGCACCGGCTGAAGGTTCTGGAGGATGCCAGCCAGAGCGTGGGCGCCAGCTACAAGGGTCGGCCGCTCGGGTCGTTGGGCGATATCGGCATTTTCAGCCTGCAACAGAGCAAGACCATCACCGCCGGAGAAGGCGGCGTTGTGGTGACCAGCGACGCTTATTTATTCGAACGCGCCTGCCGGTTTCACGATGTGACGGGCCGCCCTAGCACGAGCGGCAAGCTTGGTTTCATGCCAGGCCTGAACTATCGGCTGAACGAGTTTTCCGGCGGCGTGCTACTGGCGCAGATGCGCAAACTGGATACCATCATCGGCGACGTGCGGCGCAACGCCCGCCGCGTGTATCGCGGAATCGGCGACCTTCCGGCAACGCACCTGCGGCGGTTACCGGACCCCGATGGCCAACTGGGCACCGGAATCTTCCTGGGCTTTCCCGCCAAGGAAACACGCGATCGCTATGCGGAGGCAATGAAGGCGGAGGGTGTGCCGGTGTCCGGGCCGGCCGGCTCCGTGATTCTGCCCATCGTCCCGGGGATCGAGCAGAAGGTGACGGTGACGCCTCGATGGCCCTCGTTCGCCAGCGAGCGAGGCAAATCCATCCGCTATGGGCGCGAGTGCTGCCCGCGCACCATCGACATTCTGAGCCGGTTTGCGGGGGTGATGATGAGCCCGAAGTATACTGAGCGCGACACCGACGATGCGGTGGCTGCGATCCGCAAGGTCTACCCGGCGATTCAAAGAGGTTAGTCTCTTAGCGCGAGGACATGTGAAGACAGTTGCTATTCTGATCTGCTGCGGACACTCGCTTTTTGGGGCTGGCCTTCAGGCAGGAGTGGCGCGAGTGGAAATCACTCCACGCGAACCCATCTGGATGTCCGGATATGCCAGCCGGAACCACCCCTCCACGGGCGTTCGCCAGCCCCTTTGGGCGAAAGCGCTGGCGATTGAAAGCGGCTCCGGCAGGCCCGTGGTGATCGTGGCGACCGACCTCGTGGGACTGCCGGCGGAGGTCGCCGACGAAGTGGCGGCGCGTGCGCAGCGGCAGTTCGGCATCGGGAGCGCCCGCTTGCTGTTGAACTCCTCGCACACGCACACCGGACCGGTCGTCTGGCCCGGCCTCGCGGGAATGTTCGATCTGCCACCTGGCGAGGAGCAGAAGCTCCACGTGTACGCCGCGCGGCTGGTGGACGATCTGGTCTCGGTGATCGGCAAGTCGATCGCGGACCTTTCGCCCGCCGTGGTTTCCTACGGCTTCGGTGCAGCGGGATTTGCGATGAACCGGCGCGAGCCTACGGCGAAGGGAATCAGGCTCGGCGTGAATCCGTCTGGGCCGATCACCAGGTGCCGGTCCTGCTGGTGGCCTCGCCCGACGGGAAAAAGCGTGCCATCCTGTTCGCTTACGCCTGCCATAACACGACGCTGACGGGAAATTTCTACAAACTGAGCGGCGACTACGCGGGCGTGGCGACGGCGAAGCTGGAAGCGGAATATCCGGGAGCCGGGGCGCTGTTCCTCCAGCTTTGCGGAGGCGATCAGAATCCCAATCCCCGCGACACCGTGGAACTGGCCGAGCAGCCTGGCGTGGAACTTGCAGCCGCAGTGGACCGAGTCCTCGGCGGCCCTTTAGCGTCGCTTAATGGATCGATCCGCACGTCTTATGTAGTGACGCGCCTCAAGCTTGCTCAGCAGCCGCGCTCCGCCTATCAGGCGGACCTCGAAAACCCGAAACCGACGCCTGCCGCGCGGCAGCGCGCCACGCGAATGCTGGCAGCGATGGACGCCGGTCATCCAGTGCGCGATACGCGATACCCGGTGCAAGCCGTCCGTTTCGGCAAGAGCCTGACGCTATTGGCGCTGGGCGGCGAAGTCGTAGTGGACTACGCTCTGCGTACCCGTCGCGAATACCCAGGCGAAGCGCTGATCGTGGCCGGATATTCCAATGCGGTCATGTGCTACATTCCGTCGAACCGCGTCCTGGGCGAAGGCGGCTACGAGGTGGTGGACAATATGGTCTACTACGGGCAGCCCGGGCCGTTTGCGCCGGGCGTGGAGAACGGAGTGTTCCAAGCCATCCACCAGGCGATGAAAAAAGTGGGCCGGTAAGAATCCAATGACCTACGCCGTCAATGCGCCGGCGAGGAACGGCAGCCCCCGCGCGCCGTGAAATTCGTGGACTCCA
>PNAJ01000052.1 GCA_003170295.1 Bryobacterales bacterium
CAATGATCGTCCCTACCGCGACAACGGCTTGGGCGGATTCGGGCCCACCGCAATAACCACTACCGTTGGTCTATCAGTGGGTACCCTAGCCGTCGGCGACTTCAACGGGGATGGAAAGCTGGACCTGGTCATGGCGTCCGCCAATTTCGGCGGCAGCATGTCGATTTTGCTCGGGAGCGGCTCCGGCGGTTTCAGCGTGGCTCCCGGGAGCCCCTTCGCGACGGCAACCTTTCCTTATGCCGTGGCAGTGGGAGACTTTAACGGCGACGGAAAGCCAGACCTTGCCGTCGCGGAAGGCCTTGGCAGAGTCGCAGAAGTTCTACTCGGGGATGGCACAGGCCGTGTCGTTAGTTTCTCCGTCCTCCCGCTCCCTTCGATCCCCAGCGATATAAAAGCAGCGGACTTCAACAAGGACGGGAAATTGGACCTCGCCGTCGCGGCGGGACGAGGCGGCGTGATGATTTTTCTGGGCGACGGTTC
This sequence comes from Bryobacterales bacterium, assembly GCA_003170295.1. Lineage (GTDB taxonomy): Bacteria > Acidobacteriota > Terriglobia > Bryobacterales > Bryobacteraceae > Palsa-187. Next base: position 481 of record PNAJ01000052.1, read on the forward strand.
GGGCGGCTTCAGCCTTTCTCCGGGCAGTCCCGTCGCTGCGGGATCACTCCCTAATTCTGTGACTGTCGCGGACTTCAACGGGGATGGAAAGCTAGACATCGCCTTTGCCGAGAAGACCAGCGGCCTCACCGTTTTCCTCGGGGATGGCTCCGGCGGATTCAGCGCCGCCACTGGCAGCCCGTTCGCGTTGGGAACTTTTCCTTATACCGTCACTGTCGGTGATTTCAACAGCGACGGCAAGCCGGATCTTGTCATCACCAGCGGCATTACCAGCAGTGTAACCGCCCTGTTGAATATGTATCCCTTCACGGCCTACGTTTGCACCAACACCACTCCACCGGCGATCACTTCTATCGATTCAGCGAGCGCTTACGGAGGATATCCCTATTTTGCATCCGGCTCCTAGCTGGAAATCAAGGGCACCAATCTGGCCGACCCTGCCGACCCGCGATTGACGGCAACAACGGGCCCCGGCCAGTGGACATCGAACGAGTTTTTTGGCCCGACCGCTCCCACATCGCTCGACGGCATCAGCGTGAGCATCAATGGAAAACCAGCCTACATCTGGTATCTTTCCCCTGGGCAGCTCAATGTGCAAGCACCCGAGGATACCGCCACCGGAAATGTCGCGATTACCGTCACCAACTGTAGGGCCACCAGTTCTCCGGTCATGTTCGCGCGCCGAGCCATCGCTCCGGGCTTCCTTGCGCCGTTGAACTACACGGCCAACGGAACGCAATATATGGTGGCGACCTTCGCATCGGATGGCGCTTATGTCTTGAATACCAGCATCGGCGCAGCGTTCGGACTTAACAGCCGGCCTGCGAAACCTGGTGACCTGATCGTCGCCTACGGCATCGGTTTCGGAGATGTGACTACTTCGGCAAACCAGTCTATCCTGCCGGGCGTCATCGTCGGTCAGAGCAACGCTTTAGCTAACCCCGTCAGCCTTTCATTCGGATCCACCACGGCAAAGCTCTCATACTCCGGCCTCGCAGGTGGCTTCGTAGGATTGTACGAGTTCTACATCACCGTGCCTTCGACGCTCAACGGGGATTACCAAATCAACGTGATGCAGAACGGGACCGCCGTGCCGCAGACGATGTACTTGACGGTGCATAACTAACTGCGCTTCACGGCAGGCAGCGTCGACGGGGTGAAGTATCCGAATATCGTAATTAGCCCTGCTCGTTACATAGCGGCCATTTTATATTCAGGGCGATCACGCGGGCGGGATGAAGTACCGGAATATCACGGTGCAGTTGCCGAAGCAGTAGGTTTCAACCACGGCGTGCGCGGATCTCAAAGTTCGCGCCTTCCTGGGCCTGAAGGTGCGCGAGGACGCTAAACAGGTTTTTGGCTGAAGGGTTGCCATCCGGCCCAAACATTCGCATCAGACTGTTGGCCGGGATGGGTAGTCTATTCAGGGCGCCGCTGGATCTATAACCGACAGGCCCTCGGACTGAGCGGCAACCAAGAGTGTCTGGTCGGCGCACACAAAGAACGGATCGTCGCCTCCGGCGACAGCCTTTAGGGTTAGGCAGCCGGCCAGTTGAAGAGCATCATAAGCGCGAAGGGGATACCGGTCGATCAAACCGAGTGCTGTGTCCACTACCGATTCGTTCAGTGTTTGCCGGAGAAAACGCGCCTCCAGGTGATGCTCGAACTTAGCAATTGTACTTGCGGCTCCGGCGTGGTCAATGTCACCGGATCGTTCTCTCTTCCGAATCGCGGAGCGGAACTCTACCGCAGTTAGCGAGAGAACTGCCATACGGTTGTCCGCTTGTCGGCTTGCGAGCCGGAGGATCCGCTCCGTGCCCGGCTCGCGGATATACAGCTTTACTACCGCGCTCGTGTCGAAATAGTAAAGCCCCAATCTCTAACGCCTCTCTCTCAGGACCGTAGCAGAAAGGCTTTCGCCCCTGATCGTTATCGGCTCGAAGCCCTCGTCATTGGAGTCAACTGGGGAACCCCCAGGGCCGAGCACTGCGCGAACTTCGGGGAGGAGACGGTTCAATTTTATTGTCGTCACCGGGAACTGTGGCGACTTAGGGTTTGGAATACGCCCTGTCAAAACGATTCTACGCTCGATCGCATCTCGAAGAACATTGCTCCTCACGGCGTCGGACTGGGCCCAAGCCGGGGCACCTGCCGGAAGGGCGACATCGCGAAACCACTTCAACGCCACAAAGGTGTAACCGGGCCTGGACTCGGCGTGATCCAGACACCTGATAAGATCCGAAAGCGAACTCTCAACCCTCGATGCTTGAGGAGCGTTGCCGGCGACGACGCCTTCGTCCGAGGCATCCTCGGATTCCTTCTCGAAAGAAATCTGAATGAGATCGGACTCCGGGGACCACGTTTCCGCCGAAGCGCTTCTCCGCTTCTTCCTTTCATTTTGATCCAGGAGGGTAACCTGAACGCGATACCCCTTGGGAACGAGAGGCCGGAGAGCGTCGGATTTCGCAAGGGACTGCTCCAGACGAGATTCAACTTCTTCAATCGTCAACTTCATTTCGTTTTCCGGTATGCAGTTCGCCGGAGTTAGCCCATTTATATTATATATAATATAAACGTAATGTCAAGTGGAGTCTTTCAAAAACAAGCTGCCCATCAGGACGCAGCTGTCAGTTCGGGCGGGGGGGGCACCACAAAAATTGCATACAGGCTGAAGCCTGTGCCACCTCACTTTAATGCGTCATCGCGTAGAGGACGTAGTTTACGCCGATGCGGATTGCCAAGCCTGAGAATCTTTCGGGATAGTTGGGATCGTCCGCGTATTCCCAGGCGTCGCCGATGTCGGAGTTGAAGGAGATTGCGATCATGACGCGGCCGTGATCGTCGAAGATGCCTCGCCAGTGCGCGCCTACGCCGTCGAGTTTGTGGCCCTCTCTCAGATGGTCGCGCCCCGGAATTTGGATGCGGTCGTCTAGATCGTAGACGGTGTGAAAAATCGGGTCCTTGTCGTCGATATCCAGGATCCGGCGGTCGGGAAACACGCGATGCATGGATTCCTCGAAAACGCCCCATTCGATGGTGCCGTGAAAATCGTCGGCCATGAAAAATCCGCCGCGCAGGCAATAATCGCGCAGCCGGGCGGCCTGTTCGTTGGTGATGCCCCATTCACCGGGCTGGACAGCGTAAAGCCAAGGCCAGTTGTACACCTCATCGCCATCGTCGAGGTTGACCACTTGTTCGACGGAGCGCGCATGGACGCGCGAGAGGCGGCGCAGCGCTAGTAAGAAATGACGGTCGGCGGCGGGGAAATCCTGGCTCCAGAGTGAAATTCCGGTGTGCCAATCGTAATCCCGGCCGGCGTAGCCATTGTGCCAGCCGGGCGGAAACATCATGCGGGCGAACGCGAATTCGGTCTTCTCCTGATAATCGGGAGGCAGCGGGTAGGTGAAGTGTTCGATGCCCGGATATTGTTTGAAGGGCTGCTGGAAGGCGTAGAGGGTCGCGATGAGCAAAAGGCCGCCGGCGAATCTCATGGACACCTTCCTGAAGAATATCACCGAACGGCTGTACACTATTCTTTATGCTGAAATCCGCACTCGCAGTGCTGCTTACTTTCTGCGCGGTCCACGTCGCCCTATCGCAAAACGCTTTTGGACAGAATAAAGTCGCTCCCGATAAAGAGGCGTCGATCAAGGCCGATTTGGCCGGGCAGATCGACGGGATGAAGAAACAGGCGCAGGTCATGGTCGACAGCGTCTTCAGTTTCGGGGAACTCGGGATGCAGGAGTTTGAGACGTCGAAGTATCTGACGGGCGTTCTCGAAAAAGAGGGATTCAAGATCGAACGCGGCGTGGCCGGGATTCCGACGGCGTGGGTTGCGTCGTGGGGATCGGGCAAGCCGGTGATCTCGCTGGGCTCCGATATCGACGATATTCCGCAGGCCTCGCAGAAGCCGGGCGTGGGGTGGCACGATCCGATGATCGAGGGCGCGCCGGGGCATGGCGAGGGTCACAACTCAGGTGTGCCGCTGAACATTGTCGCTGCGATCGCGGTGAAAAAAATCATGGAGCGCGAGCACCTGAAGGGCACCATTCGGCTGTGGCCGGGCGTGGCCGAGGAAGAGGTCGCGACCAAGGCCTACTACGTGAAGGCGGGTCTGTTCAAAGATGTCGACGTGTGCCTGTTTACGCACGTCGGAGCGAACCTCGGGGTCGGCTGGGGCGGCAATATGAATACGAACGGGCTGGTATCGGTGGAGTATCTGTTCAAAGGTGAGAGCGCTCACGCAGCGGGTGCGCCGTGGCGCGGGAGAAGCGCGCTCGATGCGGTGGAATTAATGGACGTCGGCTGGAATTTCCGGCGCGAGCATCTTAGGTTAGCCACGCGTCTGCATTATGTGATCACCAATGGCGGCGATCAGCCGAATGTGGTGCCGCCGACGGCCAGCGTCTGGTATTACTATCGCGAAGCCGATTACGAGCACATCATGAGGCTGTGGGAGATCGGCGACAACATGGCCAAGGCCGCGACGCTGATGACGGATACGACGTACACCTCGCGACTGCTGGGGCAGGCTTGGCCGGGGCATTTCAATAAAGCGATTGCCGAGGCGATGTACGAAAACATCAAGAAGGTCGGGCTGCCGACATGGTCGGATGCGGATCAGGCGCTTGCAAAGGGGTTGCAGACGGAACTGAAAGTTCGCGTGAACGGATTGCCGATGAAGATCATGCCGCTGCGGGCGCCTCGGGTTGCAACGGCGGGCGAGGACGAAGGAGGCTTCGGCGCTCAGAATCAGCCGACGGGCGGCGGGTCCGACGATATCGGCGATATTTCTTGGAACGTGCCGACGGTGGTGCTGAGCTACCCGTCGAATATTCCGGGCGGGCCGGGTCACAATTGGGCCAATGGAGTGGCGATGGCGACGCCGATCGCGCACAAAGGCGTGGTGGCCGGAGCGAAGGTGCAGGCGCTGACGATGCTCGATCTGCTGCTGCATCAGGAAATCATCGACAAGGCGTGGGACTATTTCAACAACGTTCAGACTAAAGAGACGAAGTATAAGACCTTCATCCGCGATGGCGATGTGCCGGCGATCTGGCTGAACAAAGGGATCATGGAAAAGTATCGTCCTCAGATGAAGACCATGTATTACGATCCTTCGAAGTACGATACTTACCTGGAGCAGCTCGGGATCAAGTATCCAACGGTGCGGGCGGAGACGAAGTAAGACTCGTTTGTCCGCATGCTGACGCATGGCGGTTCGGTCAGCATGCGGGCAGATTGAGCGGGTCAGATCCTCTTTACGTTCACGCCGCCGTTGGTGGTCTCGACGTGGATCGTGGGGCCGCCGGAGCCGAGGTCCGTGCTCAGCTTCCTGCTGATCTCGCTGATGTTTCCGTGGACGGTCATATCGAAGTTCGCGTTCAGATGTCCGTTCACCGTTGCCGTCTCGAAATGCGCCGAGTAATTCTGCGGCATCGACAGATTGATTCCGCCGTTGGTGGTGCGGGCATCGAGCTTGGTTCCATCCCAACGATTCCCGGATAATGTGATGTTCAGACCGCCATTTTGAGTCTTGCCCTCGACGTCGCCCGCGAGGTTCTTCAAATTGACGCCGCCGTTGAGCGCGTCGAATTGAATGTTGCCGCGGACGTCGGCGATCGATATGCCGCCGTTGTGCGTCTTGAGAGTCAGGTCGGCGTTGCGAGGCACGAATACTTCATAGCTTACATACCAGCTTTGATTCCGGTCCATCTCAGGACCGGAGGCTTTCACTTGTCCGGCGGAGAAATCGACGCGGACCTGGGAGGCGATCGATTTGGCAGCGCCGTCGTCCACGCCGGATGTTTCCACTTTCGAGCGCACCAGCACTGAGGGACTGTCCCATCCTTTGATGGAAACTCCGCCATTGGTGCCGCCGTCGACGGTCAGCCGGCCGCCATAGGCGATGGTTTGCTCGCGCATCTCGCAGGACGAAACCAGACGGTCGTTACGATTGTTGCTGTCGCAGGCGAGCGATTTGGTCTGCGCGAAGGCTGTGACCGTCGCGAGTGTGATCAATAAGACTTTCATATTTTCTCCTTGGCATCCTTGTTACAAAGCTAGACTCCGAAAGCCGGTTTCGGTTATGGTGACGAGTGTGGATACTTTGCATCCGGTCGAGATACGCGTTCTGGGCGCGCTGATTGAAAAAGATATCACCACGCCAGAGTATTACCCGCTGACGGTGAATTCGTTACAAAATGCGTGCAATCAAAAATCGAGCCGGGATCCGGTGGTGCAATTCGACGAGCAGACTGTGGAGCAGGCGCTGGAACTGCTTAAAACCAAACACCTTGTCATGCGGATCACCGGGGCTGGGCATCGAGTCGAGAAGTTCGGACACCGTCTGGGCGAGACGCTCAACCTCGGGCGGCGGGAGATGGCGCTGTTGTGCGTGCTGATGTTGCGGGGTCCGCAAACCGTCGGTGAATTGCGCGGGCGGACGGAGCGGATGCACGATTTTAACGATCTGGAAGAGGTCGAGAGGGTGCTGGAGACCCTCGAAAAGCGCGAGCCGGAGGCGCTGGTCGCGAGGGCGTCAAGGGGTCGGTGGGTGCAGTTACTCGGCGGGGCTGTGGAGGTCGAGGATAATCAACCGGTCGCGCTCGCGCGGACTCCCCTTGAGGAGCGCGTATCCGCTCTCGAACACGATCTCGAAAGGCTTAAGCAGCAGCTCCAGGAAAAGCTCGGCGAAAGGTTCGAGTAATTCTTCCATATGAACACTACAGACGAGCGCAAACGCGTAGAAGTTCGCCGCGTCGACGAGTGCGATTCCCTGCACGAGCTTTTTACCCACTGCTTCCCGGCCTTCGGCGGTGCGTTTTTGCGGCGTATTTATACGATTCTCGATCATGCGGTCGGCATGGGTTGTCCGATGACGCTGGCGATTTCGGGTCCGGTGACGGTTTCCGGGCAGCATCAGGCGTGGCTGATTCCTCTGCTAGAAACGGGTTGGATTGCGTATCTTTCAACCACCGATGCGGTGTGTTATCACGACGGGCACCGTAGCCTGGATGGCAGAAAAAATCCGATTTTCGAGACACCGATCTGGGGCGACGACGGGGCGCTTCGCGATGAGCGGACCATTCGCGTCACCGATATGGCGTTCGATGAGGACGTACTTCTGGATCAAGACCGGTTCCTGAGCGCGGTGCTGCTGCGGCCGGAATTTCAGCACAAGATGACGGGCACAGAGCTGCGCAACCGGCTCGGCCAATTTTTCGCGGCGCAGGAGAAGGCGAACGCGGTCCAGGAAGGACTGCTCGCGACGTGCCATCGCCTCGCGATTCCGATTTTTGTCGGCGCGCCGGGCGACGGCAGCGTGTTCCTCAATTCGATGAAGCTGTGGGCGATGAAGAAGGCGGGCCTGCTTGCGCAAGATTACCTTTTCGATCTCGATCTGCATGCCGAAATTTACGAGGCTTGCGCGTATCATCGCTGGGGGCTTTTTGATCAGACGCCGAATGCTCTGGCGACGCTGATGTTGGGAGGCGGCGTGCCGAAGAATTACAACCTGCAACCGGAGCCCGCGCTGGGGCAGATCCTGGGGATTCCAAACGTGCGCGGCTACAATTTCGACGTGCAGATCGTGAGCGCGCCGGTGACGGATGGGTCGCTATCATCGTGTCCTCCGGGTGAGGCGGTCACGTGGGGAAAGGTCGATAAAGACACGTATCTACAATCGACCGAGAGCATGCAGGCGGATTATTCCATCGTCATGCCGTTCATCGTGGCGGCGCTGCTCGAGAATCGAAAGCGGTATGAGAAGCGCGCGGCGGAGATCGGTCACGAGAAGTTGTTTGCCGAGGATCCGAAGGCTCGGGGATACTTGCGGTCGCGGGGTGGGTATCGATTGTTTGAGAGTCGCGAAGAACTGACCCGGCGGCTGAATGAGGACGTGAAGGCGAATCGGGAGTGGTTGCTGGACACGCTCGCATATCCGCTGGCGGGGAGATAGGTTCTGCTATAAGTGGAAGGCTATTGTGGCTAACTCGGAACATGTCGCGATTCTTAAGCGAGGCGCGAAAGCTTGGAATAGGTGGCGGTCGCGCAATCCGGGCGTCAAGCCGGCGCTCAGCAGGGCGAAGCTCAGCTGGTCGGACCTCCGCTGGACGCGCCTCGAGCAGGCGGACCTCAGGGGTGCGAACCTCCGTAGGGCGTGTCTGAAGGGGGCGGACCTAACTGGGGCAAATATCAGCAAAGCCCACCTCGCCTTTGCGGATCTTAGCAGTGCATTCCTAAGCGGAGCGGACATGAGGGGGGCATATCTTTGCTGGGCAAAGCTTGATGACACGAGTCTCAGCAAGGCGAATCTGACGAAGGCAGTCCTCGGCGAAACCATTCTAGGCAACCTGGACCTCAGCGACACCATCGGACTAAACTCGTGTGACCACCGTGCGCCGAGCATTATCGACTATCGGACATTGGCCCAGTCTCGAAATCTCCCGCTCCCGTTTCTCCGCGGCTGCGGCCTGCCCGACCAGCTCATCGAATATCTGCCCTCGCTCCTGAATCAGCCAATTCAGTTCTTCTCATGTTTCATCAGTTACTCCACTAAGGATCAGGAATTCGCGGAACGCCTCTACGCCGACCTGCAGAACAAGGGCGTACGCTGCTGGTTTGCTCCGCACGACGCACAGGGCGGAAAGAAACTTCACGAACAGATTGACAGAGCAATCCAAATCCATGACCGGCTGCTGCTGATCCTTTCCGAACACAGCATGAACAGCGAATGGGTGCGGACGGAAATTGCTAAAGCGAGGAAGCGGGAGCGGAACGATAATCGGCGCATGCTGTTTCCCGTGCGGCTTGTCGATTTTCAGACTCTACGCGACTGGGAGTGCTTCGACGCCGATGCCGGTAAGGATTCCGCGCGCGAAATCCGTGAATATTACATTCCTGATTTCAGTAACTGGAAAGACCACGACGAGTACCAGAGGGAATTTGAGAAGCTGCTGAGGGATTTGAAAAACGAGTTATCCCCTCCCTGACGGTCAGGGTTCGGTGTCGGTTTTGGGTTATTGGCCGGGCGCTGACCGCTCCCGATGGTCGCGGTTCTATAGGCGTTTTGGATCCGCGACCATCGGGAGCGGTTAGCGGGCGGGGCTAGTCACACAGGCCCGTCAGCGTTTTGCTACTGATTCCCGAGATACTCGACGTGCGCGTAGGTGCCGAGGCGGGGGTTGTACGCCAGGTAAAATCCGTCGTGGTCCGGATCTTCGTAGATCACGATCTGGTCGCTATCCCACAGCCAGCCGGCGGTCAGGCCGATGTCGAAGGCCGCGACGTTCCAGTAGAAATTATTGAACCAGAAGCGCCCAGGTCCGCCCCCGCCGAGACGCCAGACGTGTCCCGCTCCGAAGCCGCCGCTGAAGCGCCCGTGCGCCCATGGCTGGTCCACATGATAGTGGACGTCGGCGCGCCCGGTATCGTGGCCGACCCAGCGGTCGCCCCTTACGTCCACGTGCGGAGCGTTGGGGTGTCCCTGCCGATCGTTGTAGTGCGCCTGCTCATGACTCTGCGGCGCCGGTGCGGCATGCCTCACGGGCGCGGGACCGCGAGCTGGTATGTGTCCACCGCCGACGTCGGGTCTGCCGTGCTGCTGCCTCTGGGCAACAGCAGATACCGTCAGGAGCATCGAAACTGCCAATAATCCGATACTTTTCTTCACTTTAGCCTCCAGGACCCCTATTTTCCCTTAATGTCATAGGACGTCAGGGTGTCCTGATCTCTTAGATACAGCCGGCCGTCAGATATTACAAGTGGAGACCAGGATGGCAGCGATCCTTTATTGAATTCGAACCGCGACACCTCTTTGTACTCGGTGGGCGACACCTCAATCAGGCCGACCACGCCGTCCTCGCCGAGCGCGTAGAGATGCTTATCCGAGTATGTCACGGAGCCTTTGCCAACGCTGCGATTCCTCCACAACTCCTTGCCGGTCTTGAAATCCATCGCGAGGAGAAGGCTATTCGAGTAACCGTATAACGTGCCGTCCAGCAGCACGGAGCTGGAATAGTGATTCATCATGTCGCGATTGAAGTACGCTTCCTGCATGCCCTTCGGGTTCAGCTTCAGCAGGGCGCAGCCGGTACCGTAGGCGCTCGATAGAAACACCGCGCCATCCTGATAAATCGGCGTCGCGATATTGGCGGTTCTGTTCGACACCTTGCTGTAGCGCCATAGCATTTCGCCGGTCGATTCCTGCACGCCGAAGGCGGATTGCCCGCTGAGCACAATCACTTGCTTGGCGCCGCCTACGTCAGCCAGAATCGCCGAGGAATATCCGGCTTCGTCGTCGCCGGTTTTCCATTGCAACGCGCCGGTGCGCTTATCGAGCGATACCAGAGACGCGCCGCGTCCGCCTGGCATCACGATGACGCGGTCGCCATCGATCAGGGGCGACTCACTATAGCCCCAGTGCGGAACGCTGCCTCCGAATTTCTTCACCGAGTCGATCTGCCATACGATTTTTCCAGTCGCCGCGTCCAGGCACACTACCGTGCCTTCGCCGGTCATGGCGTAGAGTTTTCCGTTATCGAAGGTCGGAGTTCCGCGCGGTCCACTGCCGCGATCGTTCTCGAAATTGCGGCTGGTGGCGGTTTCCCAGAGTTTTTTGCCAGTGTTTACGTCAAGCGCCAGGACGAATTCCTGATTGCCACGCTGTCCTTGCGTGTACATGCGACCGTTGACGATGGCAAAAGACGAGTAGCCGACCCCGAGGCCGTTGGTTTTCCACACCACCTTGGGTCCGCCGGAGGGCCAGGAGGCTAGGAGTCCGGTTTCGGCCGAAATGCCGTCGCGATTCGGGCCTCGCCACTGCGGCCAGTCGGCTGCTGCCAAGGTGGAGGCAAGGACGATAAGAAAGAGGAAACGCCGCATGATCGCATCGTATCATGCGATTCGGCAATCAGGCGAGATTCAGTTTGAGCGAGCCGACGATCAGCGCCACCATGTTCCAGGCCACGATGATCGCAAACAGAATGTTGATCCGGTTCAGCAGCCTCTCGCGGCCGCCTCTCCAGCAGTAAAAGCCCAGTGCGACTGCCAGGATCTTGACTGCGAGCAGGCCGCCCAGAGGATTCGGCGCATAGTGCAACGCTGCCCTCACTAAGGGGTTTCCCTCATGAACTCCGTGCAAAAGAAATGCCACAGTGGTCATGAAATCAAGGACTTGCAGATATGAGTATTGTAAGAGTAGCTGGTTCATCTTGTCCCTGTCTCGGGTGTCGCACTTACAACTCTAAACGGAAACCCTTAGAGAGTAAATAGGCCAAGGACCTAGTACTTTCATAGGCATCGTTCCGGGCCTGACATAGTTCTAGTGTGAATGCTGTTTTTCAGGACGTCGAACGCGATAAGGAAATCTGTGCCACGGCCGAGGTCGATTTGGGCCCAATTAATTGGGAAAACTGTAGCCGAGTCGCGCCGCATTGAGGAGAAGACTCTTGGCGCCAAGGTACGTCAAGTGGGCCGCATGCTCGATGATGCTCTGAGACGCCAGCCTCAAGCGCTTTTTCAGGGGCAGGGGTTTTGCGGTGCATTCTGCAAGCATCGTGGACGACTTCTCGACCTCAACGAAGTAGGATCGCATCGACTTGACGCAGGCCGCGTGCAGATCCAAGAACTCTTTGTGATTCACTCGGTGCCACCTTTATCTTACGTCGTTATTGTACCATGCGACACATATGGTGACAACCACTAACTGAGACATTCTTACAATAGTAAACTAAGATTTTCTGAGCTATAAATGTTAAGCATCTTTCATTTGACTCGCCCGCCAGGTGTTCGGCGCGATAGAGTTACCGGCAGCGGATCAGGTGCCATGGTGACGAATTGGTCGTGAAGGACGACGTTGAGCAGGGAGTTGTTAATCTTCAACTCACCGTTGTAGTCGATGAAACCCAATTTGCGGAACTTCCTCATGAAAAAGCCGACCCGTGAAATGGTGGTTCCAATCATCTGCGCCAAGGCTTCAAAACTGATCTTCGCAATAACGCTCTTCGGTCTGCCTTTTTCCCCGAAGTTGGCCAGCATGAGAAGCGCGCGCGCCAGCCGCTTCTCATGGGAGTTTAAGATCTGGTAAATCATATCCTCCTCCATGCGGAGGCTGCGGGAGAGCAGATGCGCGACAAACAGTTCGGAAAACGCCAGGTTTTCGCCTAATACACGTAGCATGCTCGCCCTGTCCAGCCGCTCGATCGAAGACTTGCCCAGGGCGGTGGCGGTTGCCGCGTGCGGCTGTCCCCTCAGGCATCCTTCGCCAAGAAAGCTGCCTGCTCCCAAAACGCCTATGACCGCTCGCTTGCCTAATTTGGAAACGACCGTGAGCTTGACCCGGCCTTTCTGAATGTAAAAGACGGCGTCCCCGGAATCCCCTTGCGTATAAATCAGCTGGCCTGCACGGTAGTCTGAAACCGTGATTCCATCACCGAGCGCGGCCAAAATCTTGGGATCGAAAGGCGGTGGTCCGCGCCTTTCCATTTCCTTCATCACCATGTTGTTGTTCTCCAGTATTAGAGCGCGAAGAGCGGCGATTTGTTCGCCAGCCAGTCTGGGGGCGAGATTGGCAAGCGCGACGTCCAAGGCAGCAATGCAATCGGGGAAGCCGAGCCTGTGGTTGAGGAAGCGTTTGATAACCTCTCGGGTTTCGCGCTTGTAAACTTCCACCCTGACGAGTATAACCCCACTCTTAGCGGCCGGTCACTTCTCGAATCACCCGCAGGTAGTTTCCACCGAGAATTTTCTTCACGTCCTGCTCGGAGTATCCTCTCTTAAGCAGGACTGCCACCAGCGCCGGCATCTTCGAAATATCCTCCAGACCCTTGGGCGGCGACGTGATGCCATCGAAGTCGCTGCCGATGCCGACGTGGTCGATCCCCGCTATCTTGACGATGTGATCGACATGATCCGCGACATCCGGCACGGTGGCGAGGCCGGCCTTCATCGCGGCCAGATCCGCTCGATATTCCTTGGCGGCGTAATCGTCCAGAATTTTTCCCACCATATCGGGAGGAGCTGACGCATTCGACGTGATCGCGGCATGGAGCGCTGCCACATCCTTCTGGCTGATGAATCCTTCGCCGAAGTTGATGCCGATTACGCCTCCGTTTTTCGCGAGTGCGCGCAACATGTCGTCGGTCACGTTGCGGGGAATGTCCGAGAGCGCGCGGCTCGACGAATGCGAAAGAATCACTGGTTTTGTGCTGACCGCGACTGCATCGTAAAACGTCTTATCCGAAACGTGCGACACGTCGACAAGCATTCCCAGCCGGTTCATCTCCCGGACCACCTCTTTGCCGAAAGGCGTCAGGCCATTGTGCGCGGGCTTATCGGTAGAAGAATCCGCCCAGTTGTTGTTCTTGAAATGCGTCAGCGTCATGGCGCGAATGCCCATGCGGTAGTACATGCGCAGCACGGCCAAATCGTCGTCGATCTGGTGGCCGCCCTCGATCGCGAGAAATGCCGCGATTTTCTTCGATTTGACGATCCGCTCGATGTCGCCCGCGCCGGTCGCGAGCTCGATCTGATCCGGGTGCGCGTCGAGGACGGACTGCATCGCGTCGCGCAGATCGAGCGTGCGGCGAACTGCCTCGGCGCCTTTGTAATAGACAGGAACCCAGAGCGCGAAAAAGGGAGCCTTCACGCCTCCTTCGCGCATACGCGGAAAATCGACATGCCCGTTCGGCAGGCGGTTCGCCAAATCCACACGGTCGGTCAGAACGTGCTGGATGGTATCGATATGGCTGTCGATGCCGACGGCCTCCGCGCAAATCCGGCGAGCCCTAGCCATGTCGTCTTGAGCGAAAAGGGTCAGGGAGGCAGCCAGGGTGGGCAGAAGTAGTTTCCTGAAGCGCATGGGGCTATTATCCGCTAAAGTTCCTGCCCTGGCCGGTCGAATACAGATATGTGAAGGATCCTACAGCCGCAGTGCGCTTACGTCAAACGCAAAACGCCGACGGCGGCTGGGGTTATTTCCCCGGAAAGCAATCCTGGCTGGAACCGACAGTCTACGCGGCGGTCGCGCTTGCTGGCGATCCGGCGGCGGATCGTGCCTGGACGCTGCTGAAATCCTGGCAGGCTTCCGACGGCGGCTGGCGTCCCTCGGCCGACGTGCAAGTTCCCAGTTGGGGCACATCGTTGTGCGTCTCGCTGGCCGAATCGCGCGGCGAATTCGGCGAACCGTTTCAAAAAGGAGTCGCGTGGCTGCTAACATCGGCTGGTAGCGAGGGCCCCTTGTGGCAGCGGTTCCTGTTTCGCACGAAGCTGTTCGGGGAGCCTGACCGCAATCTGGACCTGAAGGGCTGGCCCTGGAAACCGGATACCGCGTCGTGGGTGGAACCGACGGCGCATGCACTCGTCGCATTGAAACATGCGTCGGCGAAGCTCCCGAGCAGGAAGTTGCGAGAGCGCGTACGCATTGGAGAAGCGCAGTTGCTCGATGTACGTTGTCGCGACGGCGGATGGAACTACGGCAGTCACGCGGCGCTCGAAGTCGACCTCGTGGCGTTTCCGGAAACCACCGCGCTTGCGCTGATTGGTCTCCAAGGCCACCCGGACCTCGGTAAATCTCTAGATCTCGCCTCGCGGATGGCGCGCGAAACCACCTCGCCTCTGGCGCGCGGGTGGCTCACCATCGCTCTGCGATTGAATGGGGCGGACGTCCCGCAATCGACGGCGGAAATCGCGTCCTCTCCTGAAACCATGATCGCCGCGCTCTCCATCATCGCCGAGGACAAGGTTCAATTCTTCCGCACGGGAGCGGCGGCAACCACATGACTCCGAATCGCCGTGAATTTCTCGCCGTCGCGGGCGCCAGTGTTTTCGCCGGCTATGCAGGCTTCGCGGGTGCCTCGCCGCCGCGCCGTGCTCCCCTAGGATCGGCATCGGTTTCCGTCATCAAGGCGAAATCGTATTCCGACGATCTGGTGAGCCGCATATTGGAAGGCGTGAAGCAATGCGGTCTCGACGTCCGCGGCCAGAGGGTGCTGCTTAAACCGAATCTGGTGGAGTTCGATCCGAAAACCTGCATCAATACCGACGTCAGCGTGGTCGCCGCGGCGCTCGAAGCATTTCGCTCGCTGGGCGCGGCCGAGGTGATCGTCGGCGAGGGTCCGGGTCATCGCCGCGATACCTATGCGATTGCGGAAATGACGCGCTATCGCACCGAGATCCCGAAATTCGACGCACTGTTCACCGATCTCAATCGCGACGATGTCAGCCCCATCCAAGGCTTCGCCGATCGTGGCCAGATTTATCTCCCCAACACGGCATTGCGTGCGGACCTGATCGTCTCGCTGGCCAAAATGAAAACCCATCACTGGGCCGGCGCGACACTCTCCATGAAGAATTTCTTCGGCGTGGTGCCCGGATCGATTTATGGATGGCCGAAGAATGAACTGCATCAGGTGGGGATCGACGAGTCGATTGTCGAACTGAATCGTATCTTCCGGCGCACCTTCGCGATTGTCGACGGCGTAATTGGCATGGAAGGAAACGGCCCGATTCAAGGCACTCCGAAACAGGTGGGCGTGCTGGTGATGGGCTCCGACCTTCCCGCCGTGGACGCGACCTGCTGCCGCATCATGGGCATCGATCCATCGCGCGTCGATTATCTTCGCATGGCGTCGGAACGCTCGCTCGGCGTGATTGAAGAAGCGCACATCGAGCAGCGCGGGGAAACGATCAAGTCGGTGAGCGCACCTTTCGAATTGATTGCGAAATTCAAAGAGCTGCGGCTGGCGTAAAAACACATCCTTGCTATTCTGAAATAGCATGCGCAAACCCGTGATGGCCGGCAACTGGAAGATGTACAAAAGTGCCGGCGAGACCTCTTCTTTCTTTGAAAAATTTGCTCCTCTAGTCGCGAGCGCGACCCACGCGGAAGTCGTGATTTGCCCCACATTCGTGAACATTCCCGCCGCGGTCGAGGCCGCTCGATCCACCGCCATCGGGATCGGCGCGCAGGACGTTTTCTGGTTAAAGGAAGGCGCGTATACGGGCGAGGTTTCCGCTCCGATGCTCGCAAGCGCGGGCTGCCGCTGGGTGATTATCGGGCACAGTGAGCGTCGCCAATACTTCGGAGAAACCGAAGAAACCGTTTTTAAGAAGACCGTTGCCGCGCTCGAAGCCGGATTAAATCCGATCGTCTGTGTCGGCGAACGACTGGAAGAGCGCGAGTCGAATGCGACCGAGGCGGTCTGCGGCGCTCAGTTCGCGGGAGGCGTCGGCGGACTCACACCCGCACAGTTCGCGCGCATCGTCATCGCGTATGAACCAGTCTGGGCGATCGGTACCGGCAAAACAGCGACCCCGGAAATGGCGGCCGCGGCGCATAAATTCTTGCGCGGCGAAGTTCGCAGGCAGTTCGGAGCCGATTCGGCCGCCTCGTGCCGCATTCTTTACGGAGGCAGCGTGAAGCCCGACAACGTGAAAGGCCTGATGGCGCAGCCGGAAATCGATGGCGCGCTGGTGGGTGGAGCGAGCCTCGACCCCACGTCCTTCGCGTCGATCGTCAATTTCTAATTATTGTTTTTCGAGCGGAACTTCGAAATAGAGATACTCTTTCCCTGTCGACGCATCCGAGACGCCCGTCAGATAGAGCCTCGACCCTGGCTTATACTCGGTCTGAAAATAGAAAAATCCAAAAACCTTTTCGCCCAACGGCAGCAGCTTCGCCGTGAACGCGCGACCTTCGATTTCCCAGGTGTTCAGCGGACCCTTCTTCGCCCGTCTCGGAAACGGCAGCGGATTCGTTCCAGGAATCGACGGAGGCTTGCCCGATCCACCGATGAACGTGACGTCGGAGGCGGGCGTCGCATCCACGTGTTTACTATCCGGCGCGATATAGTCCGCCTGCAAACTGAGCCGCAACGCCTTGCCCGTGCCGTTTTCGAGAATCACCAGCACCGGCAGAACGCCGTACTTGTTGGGGTTCACTTTGCCAAGGGCGGAGCGAACTTCCTCCTCCGATACGAACGGAACGGCGGCGATGGTGATCTTCTCCGTGGTCTGACTGCCTTTATAGGACGACGCCGCGCCGGGCGAGAATCGATCCTTGTCCTTGTCGTCATTGTTGTAGTAGGCGGCCCACGCCGTTATACTCAGAAGACCTATCCACACGCCTGAGAAAACCGCTACGCGTCTCATCTATTTCCTTTATCAGGTCCTGCAACTCGCCCTGACTCCGGCGTTGACCCTGTATCTACTGTACCGGGGAATCCGCAACCGGCGCTATTTCGCTACTCTCGCCGAGCGCCTGGGATTTCTCCCCGGCGCTATTCAAACGACGGGCAGCGGAGCCATTTGGTTTCACGCCGTATCGGTAGGCGAGGTGTTTTCGTCGGTGGAACTGATTCGCACCCTGCGCGCCGCACATCCCCTGACACGTATGTTTGTCTCGACTACCACCCTCGCCGGTCGCGAGACAGCGGATCGGAAACTCGCAGGACTTGCCGACGGCGTATTTTTCGCGCCGCTCGATTACCCGTCCGTGGTGCGACGGGTGCTGCGGCGCTTGCGGCCCGCCGCAGTGGTCGTGCTCGAAACCGAGATCTGGCCTCATCTGTATCGCGAATCCAAGCGTGCCGGAGCATCGCTCGTCGTGGTGAACGGCCGCATCTCCGATAGCGCCCTGACGCGCTATCGCCGTTGGCATTGGTTCTTCCGCCACGTCCTGAGTTTCGCGGATACGATTTTCGCGCAAAGCATCGAGGACAAGCGGCGCTACGTTGGCGCGGGCGCCCGGCTCGATCAGGTGCGTGTCGCAGGGAACCTGAAATACGATTTTACGCCGCCATCTTCCGGCATCGCGCCTAGCATCGCTGAATTTCTCGATCGAACAAGACCGAAAGAAATATGGATTGCCGCCAGCACCATGCCGCCCGCCGATTCGACCGACGTCGATGAAGATGACGAAGTCCTACGAGCGTTTCAAGGACTCGCCGGCACGCGCCCCGGCCTTTTGCTCATCCTTGCGCCGCGCCGTCCGGAGCGCTTCGACGTTGTTGCCGAAAAGGTGAAGCGCGCCGGAGCGAACTTCGTGCGCCGGACGAATCTCGGTACGCTCGCGCTGCCCGGCGTGCTGCTGCTCGATTCGATCGGCGAACTCGCGGCTCTGTTCGAGCGCGCCGACGTTGTCTTCATGGGCGGAACACTGGCCCGCCGTGGTGGCCACAATATTCTGGAGCCCGCGTACTTTGCGAAACCGATCATCGTTGGCCCGCACATGGAAAATTTCGCGGCCATCGCGCGCGAGTTTCACGGGGCCGGAGCATTAAAGAGCATCGAAAACGGCGATTCGCTCGGCGCCGCCGTCGCAAGGTTGCTGGATGATCCGGAGACGCTGGGGGCACGCGCCCGCGATCTCGCCACGTCGAAGCGCGGAGTCGTCGATCGCATCGCCGAGGAGGTCTGGACCGCTTGCGCCAACGGGGTGCCCGATCCTCCTCGTACGCTGGTTGCCCGCGTGTTTCTGACGCCGCTTTCCTGGATCTGGGCAGCCGGTCATCGTGCCAACGTCGCGCGGCAACTTGCCCAACGCCGCGCGCTTTCGACGCCGGTGATCAGCATTGGCGGCCTCACTATGGGAGGATCCGGCAAATCTCCGATGGTGGCGCACCTCGCACGACGACTGCGCGAGCGAGGCCGCAATCCCGCGATCCTGACGCGCGGCTATCATAGAAAATCGCACGACCAGATGGTCATCGTTCCGCGGGGAGAAAAAGCGTCCGCGGAGCTCACTGGCGATGAGGCGCAAATCTACGTTCGCGCGGGCGACGCGCACGTCGCGATCGGCGCGGACCGCTACGACGCGGGCCGGCGCATGGAGGAAACGCTCTCGCCCGGCGTTTTTCTTCTCGATGACGGGTTCCAACATATCCGCCTGGCCCGGACTCGTGACATCGTGATGATCGACGCGCTCGATCCCTTCGGCGGCGGAATGTTTCCGCTCGGCAGGCGCCGCGAGCCGTGCGGCAGTCTGCATCGAGCCTCGGCGATTGTCGTCACGCGTGTCGAGCCGGGGCAGGACATCGCAGGATTACGACGAATGCTTCGCACTTTCAACCGCGATGCGCCGATCTACACCGCGCGTGTAGCTCCGTGCGGATGGATTGATTACGAGTCGAAGGCCATGCGACCGGTCGCGGACGTAAAATTCGGCGCTGTCGCCGCATTTTGCGGGCTCGGCAATCCGCGCGCGTTCTGGCGAACGCTGGAGGAGTTGGAGATCGACGTCGCATTCCGCTGGGCGTTCGGCGATCATCATCATTACCAGCCTTCGGAACTGGAGCGGCTGGCCCAGCAGGCCGCCGAGTGCGGCGCCGAAGCGCTGGTTACCACCGAAAAGGACGTCATGAATTTCTGCGATCAGGCGGCGGCGATCGTCGCTCCACATAAACTGCTGTGGCTGAAAATTGGAATCGAGATCGACCGGGAAGAGGAGTTTTTCCAGCACATCTTATGAGGACGGCGATCTTCGGAGGAACTTTCGATCCTATTCATCGTGCTCACGTTCGCGTGGCGCGCGAGGCGGCCGATACATTTTCGCTCGATCGCGTTTTATTCATTCCCGCCGCGAATCCTCCTCACAAGGAAGCCGGAGCGAGCTATGAGGACCGCTATAAAATGGTGGAGCTCGCCTGCGCGGGCGATCCTCGATTCATTCCGTCGCGTCTGGAGGAGGGTCACGAGAAAAGCTATTCCATCCACACCATCGAGCGCGTGAAAACTCGGCCGGACTCGGGAGAGGTGTTCTTCGTGATCGGCTCCGACGCCTTCGCCGAAATCCGCTCCTGGTATCGCTGGGAAGACGTCGTGCGCGAAACCGCGTTCATCGTAGTTTCGCGGCCGGGCCACGCATATTCCATCCCGCCCGGCGCGAACGTGCATCGATTAGAAACTGTCGCCTTGCCGGTATCGTCGTCAGAAACGCGTCAGACGCTCGCGCGAGGCGAGATTCCCGACGAGTTGCCACCCGGAGTGGGCGAATACATTCGGGAGCACGGATTATATGGTGCCTGACCTGCGTCCAGTATTCCGCGCTTGTGGCGCGCGCACTCGTGCGTGCCGCGTCGACACTCGTGTCGCCGCCACGGAACCGCGACCGTCAGGGAGCGGACAGACCACTCTTCTTACATCTCATCCGCCGACGGACCGTAAATCGCAGGCACCGCGATATCGTTCAATCGCAGATAGACGCTTAACTGCCCGCGATGATGCACGATGTGGTTCATCGCCATGCCCCGCAAGGCCGCGGCGCGCGGGGCTTCGAACAGCTTTTTCTCCTTATAGATCAGGTGCCACGGTTGCCTCAAGTGGTCGTCGGTTGCGCCCGCAATCGCCTCGCGCGCCGCCGCGACATTCTTGTCGAACGTCTCCAGCACCTCGGCGCGATTCTTCACCACCGCGGGTTTGTATTCTCCCTTGTCGAAATTTATCCCATCTGTCTGGACAATCGACGTTCCGAACGCCGGAAGCTCCGCCAGGTGCCCTGCAAGCCTCCCCATGGTCATCGATTTCACGTGCGGCTTCCAATCGAACTTGTCGTCGGGCACCCGCTCCAACGCCTTTCTTGTTAGCTTCATCTCGTTATCGAACTCCGGCAAAAGAGTCTGGCTCATGGTCATGTGGATGCTCCTCAGCGTCGATTGTATCGCAGGAGCGGCCCAGATCCTCTGCGATAGAATGAAAAGATTCACGTGCAACAGGTCGGGCGCTACCAAATCGTCGGGGAGTTGGGACGGGGCGCGATGGGCATCGTGTATCAGGCCCTGGACCCCACCATCGGGCGTACGATTGCGATCAAGAGCATCCGTCTTCAGGACCTCACCGACAGCGCGGAACGGGAGCGCCTCCGCGAGCGCCTTGTCCGCGAGGCGCAATCAGCCGGTATTCTGTCGCATCCCGGCATCGTGACCATTTACGACATCGCAGAAGAAAACGGCATGGCGTATATCTTCATGGAGTTCGTCAACGGCCCGCCGCTTGAAAAAATGCTGCTCGCCGAGCAGACACCGGATAAGGAAACGCTGCTCAGCATTTTCCGCCAGACCGCCGCCGCCCTTGACTACGCGCATAAAAAAGGAATCGTCCACCGCGATATCAAGCCCGCCAACATCATGATCCATGAGGATGGCACCGCCAAGGTCACGGACTTCGGCGTGGCGAAAATCGTCTCGCAACAGATGACCATCGCGGGCACCATGATGGGCACGCCCAGCTATATGTCGCCGGAGCAGGTGCAGGGCGGCGCCATCAGCGGGCGTGCCGACCAGTTTTCGCTCGCCGTCATCGCCTATGAAGTGATGACCGGCGAGAAGCCGTTCGTGGCCGAATATCTCCCCACTCTCCTTTTCAAAATCGTCCGTGAGGAGCCGCTCGCGGCGCAGCGATTGAATCCGACCCTGGGGCCGCAAGTCGATACGGTGCTGCGCAAAGCGCTTTCGAAAAATCCCGACGATCGTTACGAAAACTGCACCGAGTTTATCAACGCTCTCTCAACCGCGTGTACCGCGATGCCCGGCTGGACGCCTCTGCCCCGAGGCGCGAGCCTCAACATGCCGACCGGCGGCTCGCAGAGCGGCTTGGGCGCGACCATAGACGATGCGCACCAGCCCACCGTCGATCTTACTCCGCCGCCTATGCCGCCGCCGCCCATGTCATCGCCGATCGAGGTCCCGCCGCCTTTCGAGCCCCGCGCGCGCCGCTATGCCAGCGACCGTTCCAATATAGTGATCCGCAGAATGTTGCTCTCCGCGGCTGTCGTGGCGATGGTCCTGATCGGAATTTTCTTCGTCATCCAAAGATTTGCTCCTCACGGATCGCCGCGACAGACGGCCGTCGCACCGCCGGTCCCTCGGTCGCAGGAGTCGATTCCTCCGCCTCCCGATACGCCCGTCGAAACGCCGAAGACAGAAGATCCACCCGCCTCCGCTCCCGTCCCGACAGAACCCGTCGCCTCCAAGCCCGATCCGTCAGTGCATAGCACGGGATTCGAGTTCCAAGTGACAACCTTGCCCGCCGACGCGACCGTGGTGTTCGACGGCGATCCTGCCACCCGTTGCAAATCTCCCTGCAATACCTCGTTGTCCAGCGGACGCCACACCTTCGTCGCGCAGCGCGACGGATACCGCGATGAGCGTCGTATTATTGAAGTGCCGCGCGACGTCGGTCTCATCGTCGGCATGGTGAAGCAGATGGGATCGCTCAGCCTGATCACTAATCCTCCGGGCCTCACGGTGATCGTCGATGGCAAGGAACAGGCGCAAAAGACACCCGCCAAACTCACCCTCGGCGTCGGCGCGCATCGTGTACAAGTAATGAAGGGCTCGGAAAAGCAGGAGTTCACGGTCGATATCCGCGACGGCCTGCTCAGTTCAAAATTTATCGAATGGACCCCATGAATTTCTCAAGACGAAACTTTTTCGCACTCGCGGCGGCCTCTGCAACAGAATTTCGCGCGCTGATGGCGCAGGATCGCGCCAAAGTCGGCATGAACGTGCTCTCCACGCGTCCCGAGGATCTGGAGATGCCCCTATCCGGCTTCTCCGACTACATCACGCCAATCGAGCATTTCTTCGTCCGCACCCACGTCTACGTGCCCACTGTCAATCTGAACGAATGGCGCCTCTCGATCGATGGCGAGGTTGCCACACCGCTCACGTTAACCATGGACGACGTGAAAAAGCTCCCCGCCGTCGAACTTGTGAGCGTCGTCGAATGCGCCGGCAACGGCCGAGGCTTCATCGATCCTCCCGTCCCCGGCCTGCAATGGACCAACGGCAGCGTCGGCAACGCCATCTGGCGCGGCGTCCGTCTCGCCGACGTTCTCAAGCGCGCCGGCATCAAGGATTCCGGCAAAGAGATTCTCTTCAACGGAGCCGACGTGCCCCTCGGCGCGATGCAGGATTTCCGGCGCTCCATCCCCGTGAAGAAAGCCCTCGATCAGAACACGCTGCTGGCTTACGAGATGAACGGCGTGACGCTTCCCGTCAAGCACGGCTTCCCTTTGCGTGTCGTCGCGCCCGGCTGGGCCAGCGATTCGTGGGTGAAATGGCTGACCAACATTACCGTGCTCGATAAGGAATTCGACGGCTTCTGGATGAAGAACGCGTATCGCAAACCCGACCATCCGATCGCTCCCGGCTCCGCAATGCCGCCCGAAAAGATGATCCCCGTGACCAGTCTGCGCGTGAAGAGCGTCATCGCGAGACCCGTCGATGGAGCCACCGTGCGCCTCGGTGAAGAAGTCAATGTGCAAGGCGTCGCCTGGTCCGGCGATAAAGGACCGATCGCCTCCGTCGATGTTTCCTCCGATGGCGGACGCACCTGGAAGCCAGCCGATCTCGACCCGCGTAAATCGCAGTTCGGCTGGCGTCTATGGGGATTTTCCTTCCGTCCCGATCGCGAAAGCTACTACAACGTGATGGCGCGAGCAACAGACGCGAGCGGAGATTCGCAGCCATTCACCCAAGAGTGGAATCCTTCAGGATACGGCTGGAACGTAGTGCAGCGAGTCGGCGTAAACGTCGTCGAGAGTCCGCAAACGACGATGCAAGGCAGCATGATCATTCCCGCTCAACAGAGCATCCCCGCGGGACCCTATAAGGATGCGTGCCTCACCTGCCACGAAGAAGACGTGATCCGCCAGCAGCGCCTCACCCGAGCCCAATGGGATCGCGAAATCACGAAAATGACCAACTGGGGAGCCCCTGTAAAGCCCGAAAATCGCGACTCAATATTAAATTACTTAGTGCAACAATTCGGCCCCCGCCCGCGCTGACACTCATCGATTTGGCTTTTGTTCTGTGGCGCGCAAGACTAGGGGACTGACCACCTTTTTCGCCGCTCAACCTCGCGAAACGAGTGTGCCTTCGGGGCGAAAAAGGCTGTCTGTCCCTTAGCCCTCACCAGTGTCGTGTCGAAGCCGTCTTTTATGGACCGGCCCGACTTGCCTCCGCCTAATCGTGCAGCGTAGTATCCAAAAACGCCCGCAACCGGTGACTCCGCGAAGGATGCCTTAGCTTCCGCAAAGCTTTAGCCTCAATCTGCCGAATCCGCTCCCGCGTGACCGCGAAATGCTGGCCGACCTCTTCCAGCGTATGCTCGCTGCCATCCTGCAACCCGAATCGCATGCGTATGATTTTCTCTTCGCGCGGACTCAGCGTCTTTAAAACCTCGGCCGTCTGCTCCCGCAAATTCAAATTGATGACCGCCTCAGACGGCGATACCACCCTCCGGTCGATGATGAAGTCGCCCAGGTGCGACTCTTCTTCCTCGCCCACCGGAGTCTCGAGCGATATCGGCTCCTGCGCGATGCGCAGCACCTTGCGCACCTTGCCCACCGGCAGTTCCATCTTTACCGAAAGTTCCTCGGTGGTGGGCTCGCGCCCCAGATCCTGCTGCAACTGGCGCTGCATGCGCACCAGCTTGTTGATCGTCTCGATCATGTGGACGGGGATGCGAATGGTCCGCGCCTGGTCGGCAATCGCCCGCGTGATCGCCTGCCGCACCCACCACGTCGCGTAGGTCGAGAATTTATAGCCCCGCAGATAATCGAATTTGTCGACCGCCTTCATNNGCCTTCATCAGGCCGATGTTGCCCTCTTGAATTAGGTCGAGAAATTGCAGCCCGCGGTTGGTATAGCGCTTGGCGATCGACACCACCAGTCGCAGGTTCGCTTCGATCAACTGCTTCTTCGCGATCTCGGCTTCCAGTTCGCCGCGCTCGACGATCTGCAAGGTGCGCCGCAGCTCCGTCGCGCCCGCGCCCGAATCTTCTTCCAGTTGCGCGATGCGCTGGCTGTGCTGCCGCAGTTCCTTGCGAAGCACGCTCGAGTTGGCGTGCGACCCATTGGACGGCGATTCCAGCTTTCTTTGGATGCGCGCAATCTCGTGCTCCATCGGTTTCAGATCGTCCACCGCGCTCCGCAGACGGCCGGCCAGCGCGCGCCTCGTCATGGAGCTGAAATGGATGCCGCGAATCAGCCGGGAGATGTTCACCATCGTCCGCGCCATGCTCCAACGCAGTGATCGATGCATCTTCGGCTTCATGCCGCGTGAAATTGCCTGCAATTTTTGTTTAAATTGCTGCGCTTTACGATAATGTTTTTCGATTTCCCCAATCGTTTTCGAAAGCTCTTCCGCCTGCTCCGCGACATTTTCGTCGGTCACCACCAGGTCCGGCATGATCAGCATCTCGCGCACCATGAACGAATCCTTGCTCAGCGTCTCGGCCAGCGTCAGAATTTCACGGATCACGAGGGGCGAACGCGATAGCGCCTTGCGCACCGCCGTTTGTCCGCGTTCAATCCGCTTGGCCAGCTCGATTTCGCCCTCGCGCGTCAGCAGCGGAACCGTGCCCATCTCGCGCAAATACATGCGCACCGGATCGTTGGTTTTGTCGATGAACTCCTGGGCCAGTTCCAGGTCGGTGGGCTCGTCGCCCTCTTCCAGCTTTTTGTCGAAGTCGATCTTCGGCTCTTCCAGAATCTCGACGCCTGCGCCGTCGAACTCGGTTAGGATTTCTTCGAGTTCGCGGCCGCCGGGATAACCCTCGGTCAGCAGTTCGTTGACCTCGTCGTAGAGAACGTACCCCTTCTCTTTTCCGGTGTCCATGAGCTGCTTTAGCCGGCCGAATTTTTCTTCAAGTGCCACTAAACCCCGATGACCCAAGCTTTTTTCGTTCCCTGGCATTCTCTCGCGGCTGCCAAGGCTAATTTCATTCAGTGTACAACACCGGGCATCCCGGCTTCGCCGCCGCCATTGCGTCTTACTTGTTTTTCCAGTCGTCCTAATTCCCTCATTAACGCGAGCGCTTCCTCCACTTGCCCTTCGCGCTCCGCCGATTTTACCTGCGCCCGCAACTCATCGGTCCGGCGTTTCACCGCGCCGCTCTGGAGTCGCCTCAGGCAGGCTCGCGCCAGTTCGAGAGACTCCGCCCCGTTATCTATGTCATCGGCCGCAACCACCCCGTGCAATAGGGTCTTTAAGGCCGGAGAAAGCCGGGCGTCGAGTGCCGAAAACGTCGCTGTGGAGCCCGAATCCACAATCAGCCGCAGTGTTTCAAAGATCTCCCGCGTCGCGAAATCCGCAATCAGATCCTCGGTCAGCAGAGGAAGAACCTCGGCGCGCACTTCCGGGCTCGCGATTACCGCATTCAGCAGGATGCTCTCGATCGCAGGCACGGATACTGCCTTTTTCGGAGCAGGCGCAGGCGCCGCGCGACGATCCGTCGCCGCTTTTTTAAATTGGTCCAGCACCAGCCCGGCATCGACGCCCAAATATCCCGCCAGATCGCTGGCGATCGCCGCCCGCTCCAGCTTGTCGCCGATCTTCTGCACCGAAGGCAGCAGAAACCGGAACGCATCCATGCGTCCGTCCGAGCTGCGCATGTCGAACTTCTGCCGCGCCCGGTCGGCCAGCCAGTGAAAATAGGTGCTTGCCGCGTCCAGCTTGCCGCGGTATGCGTCCGCGCCATTCTGCTTGACATAATCGTCGGGATCGAGCCCGCCATCGAGCGCCAGCACCTTCACGTGCATCCCTTCATCGAGCAGGATTTGAATCGCTTTCTCCGACGCATCCCCGCCGGCTTTGTCCGGATCGAAATTCACCACCACGTGATCGGAGTGCCTATGAATCACGCCGGCCTGCGGAACAGTGAACCCGGTGCCGCAACTGGCGACAACTTCTTTCACGCCCGCCGAATAGACCCCAATTACGTCCATGTAGCCTTCCACCAGCACCGCGCGATTCGAACGGCGCATGTCGTTCCTCGCCCTATGGAGGTTGTATAGGACCGATGTTTTTCGATAGATCTGCGTTTCACTCGAATTTAAATATTTTGGCTGATCCTGATCTCGCGTCGCGCGTCCGCCGAACGCGATCACCTTGCCCGATTCGTTGTGTATGGGGAACATCAGGCGGCCCCGGAAGAAATCGAAATATCCGGACCCGTCCTCGCGTCGGCGCACAATTCCTGAGGCATCAAGCTGTTCCTCGGTGAACTGCCGTTCCCCCAGCGCGCGAACTAACGCTTGCCCGGATGCTTCGGAATAGCCTAACTCAAACGTCTGGATGGAATCATTACTAATTCCACGCTTGGAAAGATAGTTCCGCGCCTCGTTTCCCTGGGACGACCGCAGATTCGCCTGAAACATCTGCGCGGCAATCGAGTGGATCTCGAACAGCGCCGCGCGCAGTTTCGAATCGGCGTCGGCGTAATCGTTCCGCTTCGGCATCGGGATGCCGTAGCGCTCGGCGAGCGACTTCAGCGCCTCCGGAAACGTGAATCCTTCGATCTCCTGAACGAATTTCAGAACGTCGCCGCCCACGCCGCAGCCGAAGCATTTGTAGAACTGGCGCGCTTGGTTGACGTTGAACGATCCGGTCTTTTCCTGGTGAAACGGGCAGAGGCCAACATAGCGGCCTGTGGCGCCCACGCGTTTCAGCCGCACGTACTCGCCAATCACCTTGACGATATCGATGGAAGATTTTAGCTGCTCGACAAACTCCATCTACTTCGATCCTACCTCTTGCAGCAGAGCGTGAGTCCGTCGCTGATCGGAAGCATACTCAGCGAGACGCGCGAATCGCCGAGCAATTTCTTGTTGAGCGCGCGAATGGCGAGCGTATCGGCGTCGTTCACCGCGGCGTCGACGACCTTTCCGTGCCACAACACGTTATCGATGGCGATCAGTCCTCCGGGCCGGACCAGTTTGAGCGCGCACTCGTAATAGCCTTCGTAATTCGCCTTGTCCGCGTCAATGAACGCAAAATCAAAACGGCCATCCTGGTGCTGCGCGAGCAACTCCCGCAGCGTTTCGAGCGCCGGCTTGAGGCGCAGCTCAATCATGTGATCGACACCCGCTTCTTTCCAATACCGCCTCGCGACGGAAGTGTACTCCTCGCTCACATCGCAGGCGAGAATGCTCCCGTCCTCCGGCAGCGCGAGCGCGACGGCGAGCGAACTGTAGCCGGTAAACACGCCGACCTCGAGCGTGCGCCGTGCCCCCATCAATTGCATGAGCAGCGCAAGAAACTGCCCGTGCTCCGCTGGAATCTGCATCCCTCCCATTGGGTGCGACGCCGTTTCCTCGCGAAGCTTGCGTAAAATCGCAGGCTCGCGCACGGAAAAAGAAACCAGGTAATCGTAAAGATTGTCCGGCAGGAACGTATGATCTCGCGCCATCGAAAAAATTATCGCATGCGGCTAAAAAACATTTCTATGCTAAAATGCTTTCGTGGAGAATGCGGTGAACCAGTTCAAGGAACGCACCGAATCAAAAATCCGCGACCTCCGCTGTCCCGACCACAATCAACCCCCGCGCCTGCAATTCCACGGATCGTCTCTCAAGAACATCAACATCCAAATGAGCGCCTGTTGCGCCAAACTGATCAGCCTGGCAAATCGCCGGATAGCAACTTCGCCAGATTCGCTGCTTGGTCAGAAAAGCGATTATTAAGGGCAAATAAGCGTGCCGCAGAGCTCATTCTGAGCAGATTATGGTCATTTAAGAGGTGCTGGATTGCAGGAATCAGGCCTGACGGCTCGACGATGGCCCCGAATTCCTCCTTCATGACGCTTCTCGCCCCGTGGTGGTCCAGGCACACGGCGGGAAGCCCGGCGGCCAATGCTTCGAGCAGTGTGAGTCCGTAGCTTTCGTGGCGTGAAGGAAATATGTAAAGATCTGCCAGCGCGAAAAACGCTCGCTTCCGGTCGCCCGTGGCGTAGCCAGGGAAGATCACCCTTGTTTTCTTCAGCTTTGCTGCAAGCGATCGGAGTTTTTCGAAGAACCGGATGCCTTGCATGAACGCCGCGTCGCCGCAGATGAACAGCCGCAGAGGCTCGCGAGGATAATCGTCGCGCCGCTCCCATTCGATCAGTTTTTCGAGCAGCAGATCCTGCCCTTTTTCAGGCGAAATGCGGCTGAGCGTGAGCAGAACTCGCGCGTTTTGAGGCACATTGAATTCTCGCCTTAATGAATCCGCATCGCCTGGAGGACCAGCGTCGGCGACGCCCCACGGCATCACGTGAATTTTTTCCGGGAGGACATTCCGGATAGCAGCGCAACATGACTTCTTTCATCCCTTGCGAAGGCATGATCAGGCCGCGCGAGTGAAAGACGCTCGCTTCCTGTTTTTCCCAAACCAGTTTTGCGATGGGAGGAAGAGCCCAGCGCAGGCGACGATACAACTTAACTGTGGTTTCCGGAGTGAGGAGGCCGCGCAAATAAATGTCGGATACGTAGGCGACTACGTCGACGTGATAGATCGTGAAGATGCGATAAGCGGATAGTGCCGCGAACTCGCGGGAGAACCTGGCGTACTCGCGCTCGCTGAAATTCACGGGGTTTACTTTTGGAGCGATGAGGCGGAATTCGAAGGGTTTCGTGCGGGACCATTCTTTGACGAGAGCATTCGCGATGGCTGCGCCGCCTCCCAATGGGACGGCTTCCTGGAAGCCGCCATGCGCGGCGGTATAGAGGATCACTCCGGTAAATACTCAAGCACCAGCGCGGTGATGTCGTCGCGGATGACGCCGCCTTCAGTGAATCGATCGACGGCTTCGAGCAGCGCCGTGTGCATGCCGACCGCGTCGGATTTAGCGTTATCGCGGAGGCAGAGGCGGAGGCGCTCGGTATCGAAAAACTGGCCGTCGGCGTCTTCGGCTTCGGTGAGGCCGTCGCTATAGACGACCACTTTATCGCCGTGAGCGAGTTGCGTCTGGATCATCTGAATAGGCGCGCCTTCAATCATGCCGACGGGCATCCCAGTGGTATGGAGTTTGCGGATGCGGCCGTCGGTGCTCACAAGGAATGGCGCGCAGTGGCCGGCGTTGGCGTAGCTCAGGAAACCGTTGGAATCGAGTTCGCAATAAAACACAGTGGCGTATTTTTCGCCGCGCGTTCGTTCGAGCAAAAAATCGTTGATGCGGAGCATCATCGGCTCAATGTTCGGCGGGCCGCCCTGCGCCATCAAGAACGCGCCCTGCAAAAGACTCGCGAGCAACGCGGAGCTGACGCCTTTCCCCGAAACATCCGCTACGACCGCGGCCCAGGCGTTATGCGCGAGCGGGCGTACATCGTAATAATCGCCGCCCACCTGCGTGGAGGGAATGCTGGACCCGGCGGCGCGAAACCATCCGGTGGTGGGAAGAGACGCGGGCAAAAGGCCTTGCTGAATGTCGCGGGCAATCTTCAGCTCGCTTTCCATTTTGACCTTATCGCGCGTTTCTTCGAGTAATCGAGCATTTTCTAAAATCGTCGAAGCTTCGATCGCTAGCGTCTGCAATAACTCGCGATTACCGGAGGAAAGGTCGGCGGGATTGAGCCGCGAATCCATGTAGAGCAGCCCGACGGTGTTCTCCATGGTGGAGGAGATGTGGGTGTCTTCGGACGATCCACTGCGAATCTGGACCAGGGGCAAGCAGACCACGCTGCGCAGCTCGAGCGCGGCGACGGACATTTCCGGACGGACGCCCTGCTGCTCCAAAGGGTCGAACGACATGGAGAGCAGATCGCGGCGCGAGTTCAGCGCCCTTTGGATGACCGAGGTCGGCACGCGCAGTTCGTGGGCTTCGAGAGCCTTGCCGACGCTATCGCGCGCGACGGACACTTCCAGATCGGAGGCCTTGCGCAGCAGCAGGAAGCCCCGCTCGCAACCGGTGACGGCGAGCGCGGCATCGACGACGGCGGTGAGCACTTCCTGGGTCGACAAAGAGTTTTGCAGAGCGCGCGCGACCTCGACCAGGGACCGAAGTTTGGCGAGATTATTGGGACCGAGCGCGCCGGAATGGGAGCCTGAGCCTACTTCTTCGCCCAGTTTGCCGAGGATACGATTGATCTCGCCATGATCGAAGGCGAAGGTGATCTGGAAGGAATCCCGGACGCCGAACTCGATGCGGTCGGAGTTGCGGAGGACGTGGCGGCCGATGCGTTCGCCATTGACCCAGGTGCCGTGGCGGCTGCTAAGATCCTCAATCACGTAGGCGCCGTTTTCCGAAACGATGCGGGCGTGCTGGCGGGAAGCGCGGTTATCGCGCAGGACCAGATTATTATCGGGCTGGCGGCCCAGCAGAAAAGGCAAAGGCTGAAGAGGGACGCGCGAACGCTCCCCGGAGGGCGAGAGGACCAGCAGAGAGGCAGGAAGCAGACTGGTGAGGGGTTCGGGGCCGGCGGCGGTGGACATTTAGTTGGCGGCAGGCGGAACCGCCTGCCCCACCTTGGTTTCCTGAGCCCTCAGGGCCTTGCAATGCGGGCAGTATCCGCCGATCTCGGTGCGCGTGAGCTGGACTTCAAAACCGAGGTCTAATTCCACTTGACGGCGCATTTCGCGCAGAGGCTCGCCGAAATATTCTTCGATTCTGCCGCAGCGCAGGCAGATGACGTGGGCGTGCTCCTGCTTGAGGCGCGTTTCGTAGTAATGCTGATCGCCGGAATGGTGCATGAGGTCGAGCTCGTCGACGAGTCCGCCCTCCTTAAATAACTTGAGCGAACGATAGACGGTGACGCGGTTTAGCTTGGGGTCCTTCTCCTTGGCGAGTTGATAAAGACTCTCAGCGTCGAGATGGAGACCGGAGCCGTCAATCAGGTCGAGCAGGATGCGACGCTGGCGAGTCAGCCGGACGCCACGCCCGCGGAGAGAATCCTGAATGCCGGTGGGGGGCATAGCTAGTTTGAGGGTAGCAAAGAAGAAAGGAGACGGGAGTCAGAAGACAGGAGACAGAATAAAGAAGGTGAGAATTCGTGTGTTTACTCGGCGATTCGGAGGCGATTTCTGAAGTCATGTGATACTTCCCGATTTGCTGTCACCCACTCGCAATGACTCCGGAGCGCAGCTAGCTTCCCAGAACCGGACTTCGGGACCGAGATGTCAATCTGGAGATAAATTGCCAACGATGTCTTGCAGCATTCCTTCTAGACGCGCGGCCTTAGTATATAGCTTCAGGTAGTCTTGGGAGAGGCGTTTGCGATCCTCGTCCGTGGCTCCAGATTCTCGGGCAGCGACAATGCCTTCCTTGATCGCGATGAAGTCATCGCGCATGGCTACGGGGAAATCGTCGGTCCGGAGGGGTGCGATAGTCTGGATTATCCACTCAAGACGTTGCGCCAGCGTGCCGTCGCCACAGAGTGCGCCCATACCATTGTAAACGCGCTCGAAGATGCTACCTGAATCCTTTATCGCCATCGCTATCCATTCTACGCTTTTCTTCATTCAACCCACGGCGGCAGATAATCAGAGCCTCTCAAATCCGCATTGCCCGGTTTCCCTTAGCCGGTCTCCAGGATTCCTGATCGTTCGCCGTCCCAGAACCGGTCTTCCGGACATCGGTATCGTCGATCCTCCGACTTGGGCGTTACACGGCCAAGTGGCGCGCCGGATCGCGACCGCCTTGGCTTCGTGGGGCGTTTCATAAATGGTAGGCTTTGAAACAGCGCCGGAAGGCCCGTAAATCGCGGGGTTGACCTGTTTCAAAAGTCCGAGTCGAAAAGCCCACGTTATTTCTGGTCCGGAAGTGTCTGGGGCGACTTAATAAGTTTTCCGGCAAGATCCGATTCGGAAGGCCCCATCAGGCGTGTCTCGGCTTGATTGAACTCGGATTGTTTGCTCGGATCGTTACCAGACATGTCAAACAGTGTCTCCCCGGTGAGCGAGTCTGCGATAAAGACGTAAAGTTTACCGTGGTTTAGGTAGCCAGCACGGACAACGCACGTGTTCAGTTCCAAATTGTAAGCGAAGCGGGGGTCAGCCGGAGAATTTCCGAGCCGCTCTCCTGCCTTCGCCAAATCATCCGCATAACGTTTCCCGAACTCAGCACACTTCATTTTCAAAGCAAAAACGTCTGGTTTGTCCACCGTTCTTGCTGTCTCTACCGTCTGAGGGCGTTGCGCGGTGCAACCAACGGCTAAACAAACGATTCCAAGGGCTGCCAGTCGGGACATGTGCGCGCGATGACGAAAGCCGCCACTCATTCGCCGGACCCCGGCGTGCGCGGCTTCTACGTGATGCTGATCCCTTTTGGATCGCACCGAGAGCTTCCAAAGCCTGTTTTCCGTGTTCATATCCATGGGGATTGTTGCGTATGCTAGCTTCTCGCGCTGAAGGCGACCTCGCTCCCGTGAATCGGATTGCCTTTGAGGTATTGATCAATCTGTCTGCGATACTCTTCGCTATAACGGCCACCCCAATCATCGAAGTAGATGCTGACGTAGACAATATGTCGTGCTTTGCCCATAGCGTCGTACGCATGCAGCTGGCCATTGGCTTTTGTGATATCAGATTGAAGCTTTCGGAAGAACGCGTCATCCAATTGGTACCTGCCATCGCGTACCGTGCATTCAGCGCGGGCGCTAACCTCGGCCTCAGAGATGTTGATTGTCTTCACCTCGCATAAGACTCTTCGGGAATCGAGCAAACCTTCAAGATCGGGCGTCCTCTGGCCCTGTTGTTGGGATCGCGGAATGAAGCAAACGTCCGAGCAGCCAAGGTCCCTGAGGTGTTTATAAGCATCTGCCGGACCTTCTAGATTCTCGAACAATTGTTGCCAACCCCGTTTCGGGTCTTTAACTGTCAAGTATTGGGATGCCTCGTCTCTTAGAGGCTTCCACGCATCCACGTCCAGGTATTGCAGCTTCTTTTCGATGTGAGTGTACGCCGCCATCGGGAGGCTGGTCTGCAATAGAGTCTCGAAGTTCTGAGGAAAGTACGCGTCAGGAGAGGCCGGATCAGCAGTGAGGTCCCGCAGTTCATACAAACGCGGTAGTTGCGCACGAAACATAAGTTGCCTCAATTATACTTGAGGCGATCTGTCGTCATTGCCCAGAGGCTTGGGCGAGAACGTGCAACGGCACTTGTTGGGCGTCGCCTGGCCGGTTAGTCGGCATGTCGGTCAAGTGAGCCACAAACGGCGTTCTGGGAAACTTACAATCCTGAACTTGAGCACGCCGGCGCGAGGGCGGCGTTCGTGTCACCATAACTTAAGACGGGGGCGCACGATGATCGACGTCAAGGAAGCTGTGCGGCTCGCGAAAGAAAAAGCCGCGGACATCCTAGGCGTCGGCTCTACCTCGCTTGAAGAGTTCGAGCGAGACATTTATAAAGATCGCGACGTTTGGAGTATTACGCTGAGTGTTCCCCGCGAGGTGAGCCAGCTCTCGCCGTTCGCCAAGCTCTTGGCTGGTGTTGTGCAGTACAAGCGGTTCGTTATTGATGTCGAGAGCGGTGAGCTTGTAGCGATGAAAGTGCGCGGGCTTGCCTCGTGATGAACTATCGAGTGCCTGTACCCTCCTTTACAGTCGGGGTTCGGTGAGGGAGACGGGCGTAGACACGAGTGTCAACCCGGTACGCACGAGTGTTTCCCTGCCCAGCGGCTGGGCAACGACGAGGATGAAACCGCCGGAAGAGCCGCCTGAAAAGGCGCCTGCCGCCAAAATTGGCCACCCCACAAGAAATGCCGGCCCGCGGATGTTTTCGAGGGTGCGTGCGCCACCATTGCACCCTGCCGATTAGGGCGAGGGGCCCCTAGGCATACTTGCAGCGCGCGGCTAGGAGGCCTGTGGCTGCGGTGATGTCGATGTCCGCAATCAGCAAACCTTGTTTACCGTATGGCTGGTAGCTGAGCAGCGTGCCATCGGGCCGGACTACCGCGGAAGTGGTCGGCGACCCGGCACTGGCATAGTTTACCGTTGCGAAATAGCAGGTGTTCTCGGCGGCTCGGCACAAGACTGCTTTTTCGTGGAAGGAGTTCGCAGGATCGGCGAAAGTCGAGGGCACGTAACTGTCGGGCTCGGCTTCGTGGAAATGTGGGTGGAACACGATGTGTGCGCCTTTTCGGACCGCCCACCGGACCGTTTCCGGATAGCGCCAACCCTCATGGCAAATCGCGACGCCAAATGTCAGCGGACCGGTTTGGAAAACCCGCCTCCCGGCGCCGGACGAATAGGTACCCTCCTCGGAAGGGTCGATTTGGACTTTGTCCTGGAAACCGGCGACGGTTCCATCGCGATTGACGACCAGTGCGGTGGCTAGCAGGGCGTCATCGACGATGCGTTCGGTGCCGAGAACAACCGCGATGGTCGCCTTCGCGGCGGCGGATTGAATGGCGGACCACGCGTGTTCGAGGAACACGGGGTTGGGGGGCGGCACCTGCTTCCCCAGTCGATAGCCGGGAATGAAGCATTCCGGAAAGCAGACGATGCCGGCGCCCTCGATGGACGCTTGCACGATCGCTTGTTCGGCTAATGTGACGGACTCCTCGGGAGTCTCCGGGAAGCGGATGTTGGCAAGGGCGATGCGAAACATGTTTACTTTATAGGACGCTCGTAGAAGTTGGCCGTTACTTCGCGGAGAGAGCGCTGCGGCTTTGCGTCTCCCAGTTTCCTGAGGAGGCTCTGTTTATCGGCGGGGCTGCGGTCCTGGCCGAGCTTGAACTTGCCTTCGAGTAGTTCAATCTCCAGTTCGAATCCGATAATCCCGCCCATGAGGCCGTATTTATAGGTGTCGTCGAGTTTGGCGAAGTCGTAGTTCGTGCCTTGGTAGCTCTCGAATTTGGCGATCAACTTCGCGAGCAGGTCGTTCAATTCCTTCTTGCCATCGACAGGACGCAGTTTTCCGGTGGCATGGACGACGGCGAAATTCCAGGTGGGCACTACATTTCCTGTTTTGGCGTACCAGGTCGGCGAGATGTAGCCGTGCGGTCCGTGGAACACGATGACGCCGGTTTGGCGACCGTCGAACGTGGCACTCTGCGGATTCTGGCGCGAGATATGGCCGTGAATGGTTCCATAAGGGCCCGCGGCGCGGTCGAGAAAAACGGGAATGTGGGTGATCCGCAGAGTGGGCGAGACAGTGATCAGATCTACGAACGCGAACTCTTCCATGAAATCGTGGAGGAAGCGGCGGTCGTCCACAAATTGCGGTTTGGGGATGTAGAGCGATTCGACGGCGGAGGATTGGGCCCTTGTTTTCACGCTCGCCAATGCGAGTCCGGTGAGAAGATCGCGGCGGTTCATTGCATTATTGTCGCTCAGGAATAACTTGATATGCTGTACGGACCATGGAATCGCAAAATGTTTCAGCAAACACGCGAGTCGAGAAGTTTCGTGCCGGAGCCGGCGCGATCGGAGCCTTAGCGGTGGGCGCGGTTGCTTTCGGTGCTCTGGCGATAGGCGCTTTGGCGATTGGCCGGCTGGTGATCCGCAAGGCGAGAGTAGGCTCGCTGAAGATAGGCGAATTGGAAGTTGGTACTCTGCGGGTTCACAGGCTCGAAGTGATGGACAAGCATATCCCTTAGCTGCCTAACGCTTGATAGCTGCTGCGAAAAAATATCAGTGGTTCGCCTTCGCCGACATTCGCGGCGACGACTTCGCCGATGAGGGCTCGATGATCTCCGGCGTCGATGATTTGCGTGGTGCGGCACTCGATGGCTCCGATGCTCGCGTCGAGGAGCGGGGCTCCTTCGGCGCCGGGTTGCCACGAGACTCCGGAGAAGCGGCCTTCGGGTAGTTCGGAGAATCGAATGGATAGATCGCGTTGGCTTTTCGATAGAAAATTAATCGCGAAATGGCCGGATTTCTCGAATGTTTCTAAAAGACTGCAGATGCGGTCGATGGCGATCAACACGAGCGGCGGTGACAACGAAAGGGAGCAGAAAGCATTCACGGTGAGGCCGTGCGGAGTGCCGTCCAAGGCTCGCGTGGTGACGACGGCGACGCCCGTGGGAAACAGGGCGCAGGCGCGGCGATAGAGCTCGGTCGAAACGACGGCGCTTGACATGAGGATAACCCTAATCCTATCATGAGGTTTCGCGGGTGTAAGAACGTAACGGGGAGGCGGCTTTGATCAAACTCGACATTATCAACGAAGTGGTCAACAGGACCGGGATCACGAAGACGAAGGCCGAAATGGCCGTCGAAACGGTCTTTGAAAGCATGAAGCGGGCGTTAGGAAAAGGCGAGCGGATTGAGCTGCGCGGCTTCGGCATCTTCA
The DNA here is from genome assembly GCA_003170295.1 of Bryobacterales bacterium. Taxonomy (GTDB): domain Bacteria; phylum Acidobacteriota; class Terriglobia; order Bryobacterales; family Bryobacteraceae; genus Palsa-187. Next base: position 37,471 of record PNAJ01000052.1, read on the forward strand.
ACGTGCGCCCGCGCAAGACGGGCATTGGCCGCAACCCTCGCACTGGCGCCGAAGTGGCGATTCCTCCGGGCAAGGCGGTGCGATTCAAACCTGGCAAGGAATTGCAAACGCTGCAATAGGACGGCACTTGTCCGCAAACGGTTATCCTCCGGCGCCGGCGGCGTACCCGCATCACGACGTTCTCGACGCGGCGCCGTGGGCGATTGCGCGTCCGCGGCAGCGTTACTGGCTGCACGGACTACTGCTGCTCGCGACGCTGCTGACGACCACACTGGTCGGTGCGGAGATGGCTCGATGTTTCGCGCTGGGCGTTCCTTTCGACGCGGATCTGGGCGGCTACGCGCGCATGTGGCACGATCCTCGGTTTCTGCTGGATGGGTTGCCATTTTCGCTAACCTTGCTCTCGATTCTGATGGCCCATGAGATGGGGCATTACGTCACGGCGCGATATTACAACGTGGATGTGACGCTGCCGTTCTTTTTGCCGGCGCCGACGCCCATTGGCACTTTGGGCGCGTTTATCCGCATACGGTCCGCGATTCTGTCGAAGAGAATTCTTTTCGATATCGGGATAGGAGGTCCGCTCGCTGGATTCGCGCTGCTGGTAGGGCCGCTGGCGGCCGGCGTATCGATGTCGAAAATCGTGCCTGGAATTGGCTCGCATGGAGACATGATCTTCGGAACGCCTCTGCTGCTCCGTCTTGTCGAGATGCTCATCTGGCACGGCTATTCCGCGGCCGACATTTATCTCCATCCCGTTGCTCGCGGGGCATGGGTAGGAGTGCTGGCGACGGCGCTGAACCTGTTGCCGATCGGCCAACTGGATGGCGGCCACATCCTGTATGCGTTTCTGGGGGAGCGCACCAAATGGCTGTCGCGAATCTTCGTCGTGGTCCTGCTCGTCATGGGAATTTTCGTCGCCTATAGCTGGCTGGTGTGGGCGGTGCTCATGATTTTCTTTGGCATGCGCCATCCCGCGATTGTCGATCCCAGCCCGATCGGGCGCACGCGCTCGTGGCTCGGATTGGTGGCCCTCATCATCCTGATCCTTTCTTTCACGGCGGCGCCGATCCGCACCGCCGGGCCGTGAAAATCTCCGCGACCATCATTACTTATAACGAGGAGCGCAACCTGCCGCGCGCCATCGAGAGCCTGCGGTGCGCCGATGAAATTGTGGTGATCGACAGCGGGTCGAGCGACCGGACGGTGGAGATCGCGGAAAAGCTGGGCGCGCGCGTGGTGGAGTGTCCATGGCCGGGCTATGCGAATCAGAAAAATCGAGCGGCGGAGGAAGCGTCGCACGATTGGATTCTTTCGATCGACGCGGATGAATCGCTGAGCGAGGCGCTGGAAGCGGAGATCTGGCAGATCAAGAAAAACGGTCCGAGGTTCGATGCGTATACTATGCCTCGGATGGCGCAGTATCTGGGGCGATGGATCCGGCACTCGGGTTGGTATCCGGATCGCAAAGTGCGTTTGTATCATCGTTCGAAGGCACGATGGGTCGGGGAGTTTGTGCACGAATCGGTGCGGGTCGAGGGACGCGTGGGCAATCTCGAATCGAACCTGTTGCACTTCACGTGCAGCTCGCTTTCCGAACACTTGAAAACGATGGACCGCTACACGACGCTCGCGGCGGAGCAGATGTTGGCGGCTCGGGAGAAGCCAAGCTTCGCACGGATGCTGCTGGATCCTCCGTGGACGTTTTTGCGGACGTACGTGATGAAGCTCGGGTTTTTGGATGGAGTGGAAGGGCTGGCGATCGCGAATATGGCGGCGCTGTATAACTTCGTGAAGTACGCGAAAGCTCGGTTCATGAGCCCGGGGCGGCCGTGACGGGTCTGACCGCTCCCGAAGGTCGCGGCTCTATTTCGCGCAGTTCTTTGGAGCCGCGACCGTCGGGAGCGGTCGGCGGAGTGGACATCACTAGCACTATGCGCACGCTCCACATCGATACCGGGCGCGAGATGCAAGGCGGGCAGTGGCAGGTCCTTTACCTTGTCGAACGGTTGAAGGACGCGACACTGGTGGCACCGCAGGATTCTCCTTTGCTGGTCGAGGCGAGGAGGCGTGGATTGGAGGCGAGGCCGCTTCGTGAGTTGCACGCGGCGTGGAAGCGCGCCGATCTGATTCACGCACATGATTCACGCGCTCACACTTCTGGTGTATGGGCAAATTTCGGACGGTCCAAAAGACCTTTGGTCGTTTCGCGCCGCGTCGGATTCCCGGTCAAGCGATCGATCTTCTCGCGGTGGAAGTATCTTCAGGCCACGATGTATCTGGCGGTTTCGCGCTTCGTTTCTTCGGCGCTGACGGACGCCGGCGTGCATGAAGGACTGATCCGTGTTGTCTATGACGGCATCCCGATTCCTCCTCCGGCGAGGCCCGAACCTGGCCGCGTCGTCGCACTACCCAGCAAGTTTAAAGAAATTGGCATTCCGGTTCATCTCACGAAGAACCTGTTCGACGATTTGCAATCCGCCAGCGTCTTCTTATACGTGAGCGACATGGAAGGCCTTGGCTCGGCGGCGATTGCGGCGATGGCGGCGGGTGTGCCGGTGGTCGCGAGCGGCGTCGGAGGATTGCCGGAGGTGGTGGAACATGAACGCACGGGGTTGATCGTGCGCGACGGCGATTACGCCACGGCGGTGCGGCGATTGCTCGATAATCCTAATTTGGCCGCGGACCTAGGGGCGGCGGGGCGCGAGAGGGCGATTCGAGAATTTTCGGTAGAAAAAATGGTGGAAAACACACTATCCGCGTACAATGAGATTCTTCGATGATCGAAATTGCTTTGGCGTTTCTCGCCGGTCTGCTGATCGGCAGTTTTCTCAACGTCTGCGTATTCCGGCTGCCGCGCGATCTCTCCGTGATCACGCCGGCGCGGTCCTTCTGTCCGTTTTGCGAAGAGACCATCGCGTGGTATGACAATATTCCCGTTCTGAGCTATATCCTGTTGCGCGCGAAATGCCGCCGCTGCGGCGCACGCATCCCTATGCGCTATCCCGTGGTGGAGCTCGCTACCGCGATTGCGTTCGCGATCTCGGTCGCTGCCTTCGGCGTGACGCCGCCTGCGTTGAAGTACGCGGTGTTCTCGGCGATCATGATTACTCTGATCGCCTCCGATCTCGAAGAGCGTATTTTGCCCGACGAATTCACCATCGGCGGAGCACTGGCCGGATTGATCCTCGCGTGGTTCGTGCCGCTCCGTGGGGAGTTTGCGTTCCTGATACTGCCTTACTCGTGGGGCACACGATGGTTATCAGTAGGCGAGGCGGTGCTCGGGGCCGGCGTTTCGAGCGGCTCCATCTGGCTCGCTGGATGGCTATTTGAAAAAATCCGCCACCGCGAGGGCTTAGGCCTTGGCGACGTCAAGATGATCATGATGATCGGCGCATTTCTCGGGCTGCCGGCGGCCCTGCTGACGCTGATCGCGGCGTCGCTGGTGGGAGCGATCGGCGGCCTGCTCTACATCAAAATTGCCGGTAAGGATGCGTCGACGTACGAGCTTCCGTTCGGCAGTTTTCTCGGTGTCGCGGCTCTTGCGGTTGCGATCTATACCGAGGCGTTCGTCCGATTGCATCCCCGCTGAACCTAAGCTTGGCAGGTCTTAAGATCATTGGTGGGGCGGCCCCCCTGGTCCGCAGCCGGCCCCCCGGCCGGCTTCTCCCAGCGGCATGACTCGTTCGCGAAGGGCCGACAATGGGGTCCGCCCCACAAATCTACACTAGCGGGGCGGGGGAAAGAGTTTGTCGGTTCGCGACAGCAGCCATCGCGCCCTTCGCTGCACCGCCAGGTTCAGTTCGCGATTTTCCGGCGACGCATTTAAGTCCATCCTGAGCGCCTGCCGCAGCATGTTCTGAAATTCGATTTTGTTCTTCTGCGCGACGAGTACATACTCCGCATACGCCACCAGAGGCCCTGCCTGATGGCCTCCGCCGAGCGCCACCGCTCGGTCGAAATGTTCCTTCGCACGCGCCGCGCGATCCCCTTTGCCATTGAGGCGCGCCATTTCATAGGTGATGAGAAACGTGTGGACCGTGCCCTCGTCAAAGCCTTCATCGAGTTCGAGTACGCGGTCGATGAGCGCTTCGAAGCGTGGAATTTCCGGGAGCATCGTGAAATCGTGCGATGCCGAAAGAGCCGCTCCCCAGGATATGGCGGTCCAATACATGATCGGCGCTTCCGATTTCTTCAGTTCCTTTACCGCATCCTTTGGGTTAGCTTTCAGGCGCGCGGCGAAGCCGGGATGTTTCACCTCCAGGCCGCGCATGCCGTAATTCCGGCCACGCAGATAGAGCTTTGCGGCACGAGCGCGCATCGCGGTGGCGGCCACCTTGTCGGTATCCTCCAACTCGTCGGCGTCTTCCTGAACGAAGGCGTAGGCGTATTGCGTGAATCCTCGCGCCGCCGTCAGCAGCAGGGCTTGATGGCGCGGACTTTCCGCAAGCAGGCTCTCCACCAGCTTTAAACTGAACGGCACTGCGGCGCGGATCAACTCGGGATCATCGTCGGCGGCGAAAGTTGAATTGGTTCCGGCAAGCGCGTTGCCGAGCTGGTTGATCGCGTACCTTTTTACCGAGCAGGAGCTGAGCAGCATCGCAGAAAACAGAACCAGTCGCTTCATCAACAGCTAGTGTACCCGGACGGACGAAGCAATACTTTCAGGACGCCCTTTGTTGCGGCGCGGCGAAACGCATCGGGTGCGCGATCGAGAGGAAACTCTTCGGAGATCAAATCGCCGACGCGAACTTTTCCCGATGCGAGCATTCGCAGGGCAGGTTCAAACCGCCCGCAGCGCGAACCGACCAGCGTGATTTCATTGACAATCGCGGGAGCGGTGTCGATAGGTACCAATCCGTGAACCGTCGACTTCATCACCACCGTTCCGCGCGGCTCGCACATTGCAATCGCGGCGCGCAATCCTTCTTGAGAGCCGGTTGCGTCCACCACGATCGGAAACGCGCGCTCTGGAAGTTTGTCTGGCAGCACTTGAGTGGTGACGCCGCACCATTCCACCAAGCGCATCTTTTCGCGATGCTTGCCGAGCAACAGAACCCTCGCGCCGTGCGCCTGCAAAACCTGCGCGATCAGCAACCCGAGCTTGCCGTCGCCGAGCACCGCGACCTGCGTCCCCTTCGCGATCTTGATCTGATCGAGAATCTCGCAGGCGGCCGCGACTGGTTCGATGAACACCGCGTGTTCAGTTGAAATCGACTTGGGCACGCGATGCAGGTTGGCCACGGGCAGCGTCAGAAACTCGCGAAACGCGCCCGGATGTTTCACGATTCCGAGCACCGCGCGGTTCGGACAATGCCGGCCAAGTCCGCGCGCGCACCAATCGCAATGGCCGCACGCAAGATTGATTTCGCCCACCACGCGCGTTCCATCCGCCAGCTCGCCGACGAACTCATGTCCGGGCGTGCCCGAGAATCCGTAGTAGCCGCGCTGCAATTCGAGATCGGTGGAACAGATCCCCGCCGCGAGCATTCGAATCCGCGCAAATCCCTTCGCGACGCGGGGCAGCGGTTGCTTCTTAACTTCGACCAGGCCGTTTTCCAGATGGACGGACAACATTCGTTTAAAGTTAGAAGATATGGCTTTCACAATGCAATCGTTGACCCCGATTCTGATCGTGGACGCGATCGAACCTTGCCTCGATTTCTGGAAGCGCATCGGATTCACCGTAACGGTGGAGGTCCCCGACGGCGACGCGCTGGGTTTCGTGATTTTGAACAACGGTCCGGTCGAAGTGATGTATCAGACGCGCGCCAGCGTGGCGAAAGACGTGCCTTCCATGGCCGATTTTCCGTCGTCGAGCATCCTTTATATACACGTAACCAACATTGACGAGATTATCGCCGCCGTCTCGGGTGCGCCGGTGCTGGTCCCCAAACGCACCACGTTTTACGGCGCGACCGAATACTCGGTGCGCGAACCGGGCGGTAACGCCGTCAGCTTTTCGGAAGTGAGCTCGCATGCAAGCTAGCCTGCGCTGCATCGCGCAATCGTGCGGCGCGCATTTTGGGATCGAAGAGGTTCTTTACAACTGCCCGAAATGCGGCGGGCTGCTGGAGGCTTCCTATAGCGGTTCATTCGCGCCCGCTAACGAGTTGAAGCGGACGTTTCTCGATCGCCGGTTGAGCAACGCTCCTCTCGATCAAAGCGGAGTCTGGCGCTATCGCGAATTGTTTCCGTTTCTCGACGATGTATCGCACGTGGTCACGTTGCGCGAAGGCAATACGCCAATGCTCGATGGGCCGATCGCGGCTGCATATGGAGGCCTCGACCGGCTGACGTTCAAGCATCAAGGGTTCAATCCCACCGGGTCGTTCAAGGACAACGGCATGACGTGCGGCGTTGCCCAGGCGCGCCGTTTGAAGATGACGCGCGTTGCTTGCGTCTCGACCGGCAACACCTCCGCATCGATGGCCGCTTACGCCGCTGCGGCCGGCCTCGAACCGTTGATCTTTCTTCCGCACGGCAACATTTCATTCGGGAAACTCGCGCAGGCGCTCGAATATGGCGCGCGTACGCTCCAGGTGGAGGCGAACTTCGACGAAATCCTCGCCTTGGTGCGAGTGCTAGCTGAGCGGCTCGGGATTTATATGCTGAACTCGATGAACCCGTTTCGCATCGAAGGGCAGAAGAGCATCGTCATCGAAATGATGGATCAGCGCGACTGGCGCGCGCCGGATTGGATCGTGCTTCCGGGCGGGAACCTCGGCAACACGTCGGCGTTCGGCAAGGCTCTGCGGGAGTTACACGCACTCGGTTTTATCGATAAAATGCCGCGTCTCGGCGTGATTCAGGCGGAAGGGTCGGCTCCGTTTTACGAGTTCAGCCAGCGTCACGGCGAGGGCGCATTTCGTGCGATCGCGAAACCGGAAACGCTCGCCACCGCGATCCGCATCGGCGATCCGGTGTCGTGGCCCAAGGCTTGGCACGAAGTTCAGGTATCGAACGGCGTGGTCGAAAAGGTCACGGAGCAGGAGATCGCCGACGCCAAAGCGCAGATTGGGCGATGTGGCATCGGATGCGAGCCCGCGTCCGCCGCGACGCTCGCGGGAATTCGTAGATTGACGGCGGCTGGGACCATCGCGCACGATGCCGACGTTGTCGCCGTGCTCACCGGCAACGTACTGAAAGATACGGACTATATTTATCGCTATCACACTGGCCAACTTGAAGCGCCGGGCGGCGTCAAGATCGATTCGAAGTTTGGCAATCAACCGATTGTTGTGCCGAACGATCCAGATCGGATTGCGGAGCTGTTGAGTTAGCGTAAGTGCCGCGCCAGAGTATAATCTAAAGGTGCGAAAATTGGGCTTGATTGCGACCCTCTCCCTGCTGGCCGCGTGTACGAAGGATATTCAGAACAAGGAGGCGGTCCACGGCAGTATCGTCGATTATTTGAAAACGCGCCAGGATAAAACGGGGCTCAACGTGGATCTGATGCAGGTCGAAGTTTCCACGCTGACGTTCACTTCCAGCGGCAACGAAGCGCATGCCAACGTGATGTTCACGCCCAAAGCCGGTGGGACAGGAATGCAGATGGCCTATACGCTGGATCGCAAGGGAGACAAGTGGGTTGTGCGCACCCGCGCCGAAGGTGGCGAGAATCCGCACGGCGCGGCGGGTCTGCCCGCACTGCCGCCGAATCATCCTCCCATGGGAAAACAGCCATGAAAACGGTCGCCGTATTAGGGGGTGGTCCGGCCGGTGCGTTTGCCGCCGAAAGGTTGGCGACCGCTGGCCTGAAGACGATTCTTTTTGACGAAAAGCTGGCGTGGGAGAAGCCCTGCGGTGGCGGCCTTACCTACAAGGCCTATCATGAGTACCCTTTTCTGGTGGACAACGATACACCCAAGAAATTCGTCAGCGAGACGACGCTTTCCGCCCCACGCGCCGGCGCCGTGAGGATGCAACTGGAGCATCCGCTGGTGATTTATTCGCGCATGGACCTGAACCGCATGCTGCTCAAACGTGCGGAGAATTCCGGCGCCGCGATCGAGCAGACCCGCGTGATGGGCATCGAGCGTCGCGGCAAGGGCTGGAATCTGCGGACGCGATGCGGCACGGCGGAGGCGGACTTTTGCATTATCGCGACGGGAGCGCGCAATCCTCTGCGCGAGGTCGGCACCGAGTGGGGCGCGAAGGACACCATGACGGCGCTCGGTTATTACGTCCCGTCCACGCAGGATCATATAGATATTCAATTTTTGCCAGGCCTCGAAGGCTACATCTGGGTGTTCCCTCGCTGCGGCCATCTGTCGGTAGGAATCTGCGGGAAGGGCGAGCCGGCGCACGCGTTGCGGACGCGCCTGGAAGCCTACATGACCGAGCGCGACATCTCCTATAAAGAGGGAAAATTCTACAGCCACATGTTGCCGTCGCTTGAAACGCCGGGCTGGCGCAGCAATCGTGTCTCGGGCGAAGGATGGCTCGCCGTCGGAGATGCGGGCGGCCTGGTCGATCCCATCACGGGCGAAGGCCTCTATTACGCGATGCGTTCCGGCGATCTGGCGAGCCGCGTGGTGATCGACGACGCGCACGGCATCGCGGAAAAGGCCGCGGCGTATCGAGCGGTGCTGGCGCGCGAGTTCGCGCTCGATCTGGAGTTTGCGGCAACACTCGCGAAACGAGTTTTCCTCGGTAGTTTCCTGTGCAGCTCGGTTCCCGCCCGCATGGTGCAGTACATTCGCAGCAGCCCTCGATTCCGCGCGTTGATGCAGGACCTGTTCGCCGGGACGCAGCCTTACGGCGAATTAAAGAGCCGCCTGCTCCGCAACCTCAACGGCACTCTGCAAGAAGCGCTGATGAGTTTCTTCCTCAATCGTGTGATTCCCGAAAACTCCCGCGCCGTGCTATGAAGACCGCACAATCCGAAGAGTGGTTTGAACGCGCGCAGCGCCATATTCCGGGTGGAGTCAACTCCCCGGTGCGGGCCTTCCGAGGCGTCGGTGGATCTCCCCGATTCATCGCGCGCGGCGAAGGCTCGAAGCTGTTCGATGTCGATGGCAATTCGTATATCGATTACGTTTGCTCCTGGGGACCGCTGATCTTAGGCCACCGTCCGCAACCGGTGATCGAGGCCTTGCGCAGCGTTCTTGAAATCGGCACCAGCTTCGGCGCTCCCACCGGACAAGAGGTCGAATTAGCAGAGTTGATCGCGCACGTGGTTCCGTCGATGCAAATGGTGCGCCTCGTCAACTCTGGAACCGAGGCGACGATGAGCGCGCTGCGCGTGGCGCGAGGCTTCACGGGCCGCGATCTGACGGTGAAGTTCGAGGGTTGCTATCACGGTCACGTCGATTCGCTTTTAGTCAAGGCAGGGTCGGGCATGGCGACGCTGGGCATTGCGGATACCGCGGGAGTGCCCGCGTCGTTCGCCGCAACGACCATCGCTCTTCCGTATAATTCCATCGCCGCGGTGGAGCAGACATTTGCCACGCATGGCGACAAAATCGCTGCGGTGATCGTTGAACCGGTGGCCGGAAATATGGGCTGTGTTCCGCCCGCGCCGGGATTTCTGGAAGCGCTCCGCGAATTGACGGCGCGTCACGGCGCGCTGCTGATCTTCGACGAGGTCATGACGGGCTTTCGAGTGGCGCTGGGTGGTGCGCAGAAGCGCTTCGAGATTCTTCCCGACTTGACGACGCTCGGCAAAATTATCGGTGGCGGTTTGCCGATGGCGGCCTACGGCGGCCGAGCCGACATCATGAAAAAAGTCGCGCCGGTCGGGCCGATCTATCAGGCGGGAACGCTGTCCGGGAATCCTCTTGCGGTCGCGGCTGGCCTCGCGATGCTGCGTTACTTGGTCGCGCACCCGGAGGTTTACGAGATTCTCGAGGCGCGCAGCGGGCAGTTGTGCGCGTGGGTTCCACCCGGAGTTACCGTGAATCGCGTCGGCTCGATGTTCACGTTCTTCTTCACGCCGGACCCGGTCACCGATTGGGCCTCGGCCGAGCGCAGCGACAAGGCCCGGTTCGCGAAACTGTTTCACTTCCTGCTGGAACGCGGCGTTTATCTCGCGCCTTCGCAATTCGAAGCTGGATTCATTTCGACTGCGCACAGCGAGGACGATATTCGTCACACTGTGGACGCGATGAAAGAGTTTTTCGAAGCCTGAATCGTCACAGGTGTGCCTGTTTTTCCCGGCGATGCGCTGGTAAGTTCAATGTGTTCAATCCGGCCCTTGAACTGCACCGGCAGCCTTTATGAAAAGCCTCATTATTGGCGCGGCGCTGCTGTTCGTTCAACCGGAGGTGCAGACAACAGTCATCCGCTCGATCAAATTCGAAAATTTCAAAGGTGTTTCGACAGACGATTTGGTGCATCGCCTGAAAGACCGTGGAATTCGCGTCTCCGTGGAACAGCTCTACGAACCTCAGCAAGTGGATTCGGCACGCCAGGCTTTACAAGAGCTGCTGGAAGAAAAAGGCCGCACCGGCATGGACGTGAAGTCCGCCGTGCGGCAGGTCCCTCCACGATCGGTCGAAGTGACGTTCCGAGCGGCGAAGAACTAAAATTCCAATAAGTCTTTCTGCCGATTACTCAAGAACTTCGCGCTTTTACTCGCGATTGTTTTTAGGATCAGGCGGCACAATGTGATCAAGAGATCGGTCATTTCGTCGTATCCCGATCCGCTACCGCGAGGGTGAAGTCTTCGAAGCTCTCCTCTCGCCATTTTGGCTAAAGTGCGATGACCCACGCCGTTGCGGGCAAATAAACGGTGGGAGCGCTCCACTTTTTGGAAGCTTTGGTGTCTGTCCGCCGTTTGCGGTGCGGTTCAACGGAACCGCGACCGTTTCAGGGAGCGGACAGACGCGAACTCTCTCGCGATACGCGGGACAAGTGTGTCTAACTCACTCCACGCCGCTTGCGCAGCTCATCGAGCCACACCGCGAGAATAATCACCGTGCCGATGATGATGGGCTGCCAGTAGGGATTGATGCCGAGCAGGTCGCTACCGTCGGAGAGCAAACCCATGATGAACGCGCCGACCAGCGTTCCCAGCACGCTACCTTCGCCGCCGCGCAGGCTTCCCCCGCCGATCACGACCGCGGCGATGGCTTGCAGCTCGTACCCTTGCCCCGCCGTGGGTTGTCCGCTCATCAGGCGCGAGGCTTCGATCATGCCCGAAAGTCCCGTCAACCCGCCGGCGATGGCGTAGACCGAAGTGACATGAAACGCGACGGGAATGCCGGCATAAAACGCCGCGTCCGGGTTGCTGCCGATCGAAAATGCGTAGCGGCCGAGCCGCGTATGTTCCAGCACGACGTGCATCGCGACCGCGCAGACCAGCAAAATCCACAGCACGATGGGAATGCCGAATATGTCCGTGCCGGAGCCGAGGATCGCGAACTTCAACGGAATCTCATGCACCGGCAGTCCGTTCGAAATGAGCAGAGTGACACCTCGATAGATGCCCATCGTGCCCAGCGTGACGATGAAGGGATTCACTCTCAGGCGCGTAATCAGCGTACCGTTGAGCAATCCGCACATTGTGCCGGCGGCGATGCCGATGGCGATCGCGACGGGAACGGAGTATCCCTTCCGCATGGCCAGCGTGCCCATGAATCCGCCGAATGCGAGGATCGAGCCGACCGAAAGATCGATGCCGCCGGAGATAATGATCAGCGTCATGCCGAGCGCCATGATGTTGATGACCGTCGTTTGGCGAATCACAGTGGAGAGATTCGGGCCCGTCAAAAAATGCGGCGAGGCAATCGCTAAACCGACAAAGAGAGCGACCAGGGTCGCGAACGGCAGCAGACGTTGAATCACTGCGGAACCTTTTCTTCAAACGCGGCGAGCCGCAGAATATCTTCCTGAGAAGCGCCGCGAGGAAGCTCGCCCGCGAGCCTGCCTTGCCGCATCACGAGAACGCGATCGGCGACGGCTTGGATTTCGGCCATTTCCGAGCTCATCATCAGAATCGCCGCGCCCGATCGCGCGAGCTGGTCCATGGTCTCGAAGACCTCCATTTTTGCACCGACGTCGACGCCGCGCGTCGGCTCATCGAACAACAGAACGCGAGCGCCGGTGACCAGCCATTTGGCGATCACCACTTTTTGCTGATTGCCACCGCTCAATCGGCGCGCGAGCTGCGCTGGTCCGTCGTACTTCAGACGCAGGCGCGTGCCTTGCTCAGTCGTGAGAAGGCGCTCGCTGCGTAGTTTGAGGAAACCCATGCTGCACACCGATCGGAGGCTGGCCATCGTCACGTTGGGCGCAATGGCGAGTCCGGTCGCCAGTCCGGCTCGCTGGCGATCCTCGGGGACCAGCGCGATTCCAGCGCGCACCGCGTCGCGAGGTGTGCGAATGCGCACCGTTTTCCCGCCAACCTGCACTTCTCCCGAATCGATGGGATCGATACCGAACAAAGCCCGGCAGAGTTCGGTGCGTCCCGCGCCAATGAGGCCGGCCATGCCGACGATCTCTCCGGCGCGCACGGTGAAGCTGATGTCTTTGAGTAAGGGCTCGCTGGTGAGTCCAGTCACGCGCAGCATTTCGTCTCCGGGAGGCAAAGGCTCGCGCCGGTAAAGCGAATTCACTTCGCGCCCGACCATGTGTTGAATCAGTTGGTCCGTCGAGAGCTCATTAAGCATGCATGAATGTACCGTCTCGCCGTCGCGCAATATCGTCACGCGATCGCCGATCGCTCGCAGCTCTTCGAGGCGGTGTGTAATATAGATGACGCCCACTTCGCGGAGGCGCAATTCCTGAACGATGCGGAAGACTTCCCGGGTTTCCGATTCGGTGAGCGAAGAGGTCGGCTCGTCGAAGATCAGCAGACTGGGGCCTTGCTCGACCGCGCGGCAGATCTCGACCATCTGTTTTCCCGCGGGGCTCAGTTTTCCGACCAGCGCTTCCGCCTGCAACGGAAATGTGTGCCGTTCGATGAGACGGCGCGCGCGCGCTTCGATCTCGCGGCGGCGAATCCATCCCAAGGGATGCCGGCCTTCGCGCCCCAGAAAAATATTCTCCGCGACGGAGAGATGAGGCGCGAGCAGCGATTCCTGATGCACCATCGCGATCCCGCTTTGGGCAGCCTCCGCGGGATTGCGGAACCGGACAGGTTCACCGCGGAATCGCATCTCGCCCGAATCGGGAGAGATCATGCCCGCGACGATTTTCATCAGCGTCGATTTGCCCGCGCCGTTCTCGCCCATCAGGAGATGAACTTCTCCGGCTTTAACGATACAGTTGCCGTTGCGGAGGGCAGTTACGCCGCCGAAGCGTTTTTGAATGGAAGCAAGTTCTAGGAGCACGTAAGGATTAGCATATCCCCTCCCTGACGGTCAGGGTTCGGTGTCGAGGCGGTCACACCTTCGACAGCCGCTCCTCAACTGCCGACACGGAACCGCCATGCGTAAGCATGCGGACAGACGGCACCGGATCACTACCCCATAGGTTCTTCGGGCAAATCGTCCACTCGATTCTCGAAGCGCGTGTATTGACCGAGGAACCGCAAGGGCACGGTGCCAATGGGGCCGTTGCGCTGCTTGGCGATGATCAGATCGGCAAGGCCCTTCACATCTTCGCGATCTCTTTTATAGACTTCTTCTCGAAAAATGAAGGCCACCAGGTCCGCATCCTGCTCGATCGATCCCGAGTCGCGAAGATCGCTCAACTGCGGCTTGTGATCGCCAATGCGCGTTTCCGATGCTCGACTCAACTGCGAAAGAACCAGGAACGGCACGTTGAGATCCTTCGCCATCAGCTTGAGTCCGCGCGAAATAGCACTGACTTCCTGGTTGCGATTTTCGGATCGTCCGCGGCTGCTCATCAACTGAAGGTAATCGATGACCACGAGGCTCAGACCTTCGTTACTCTGCATGCGGCGAAGTTTCGCGTGCACGTCCATGAGATGAACGCCCGGCGTATCGTCGAGAAATAGAGGCGATTCGGTTAAATCCGCGAGAGCAACCTGCAGTTTACGGCGCTCGTCCTGATTGAGAAATCCGGCGCGAAACTTGTGTTGATCGACGCGCGCGGCGGAACATACCAGGCGGTTGAGCAAGCTGGACGAGGACATTTCGAGCGAGAATACGGCGACTGGCTTGCGCATCTTGGGATGCGTCGCCACATGCTGCGCGATGTTGAGCGCGAGCGCGGTCTTTCCCATCGACGGGCGCGCCGCGAGGATCAGTAGTTCGCCGCCGTGCAGGCCCCCAGTCATTTCATCGAATTTCGTAAAACCCGTGCTAATGCCCTTGATGCGCTGCGTGGGATCGAGGAACGCGTTGATGCCGCCGGGGAACGTCGCGATCACGTCCGACGGCGAAATAAGTTTCTCACCCGAGCGCGCCTCGCCGAGTTTGAGCAGCGATTCCTCGGCGCTCGAAAGAATCTCGTCGGGCTCGTCTTCGCCAAGCAGGCACCGATTGATGACTTTCTGCGCCGCGAAGATGAGCTTTCGCAGCGTCGCCTTATCCTTGACGATGCGGATGTAGCTTTCCAGATTCGCGATTTCGGGCAGCCCGTCGTCGAGCGAGACGAGATAACCTAAACCGTCCACCGATTCGAGCTGGCCCTGCTTCATCAGCTCATTGGCGACGGTGACGCGATCCAGGCGCTCGCCGCGATCGTACAGGTCCTTCATGCGAGCGAAGATGCGGCGGTGCTTTTCGAGGCTGAAGTCGTCGGGCTCGACCGCGCCCGCCACTTGCAGATAGACCGTGTCGTTCAGCAGGATCGAGCCGAGCACGAAACGCTCGGCATCCAGATTTGCAGGAAGACCTTTTTCGTACGCAAGTTCAGTCGATGTCATGAGGACCGTACCACAGTAGCGGCATTGTCATGAGGTAGCAATCAACTTCTTTTGCCTTCTGTATGCCACAGTTATCCTCTGGGAAAGTCTGTGGGAAAAGGAAAACTCGGGTGTGGATCGTAATACGATGATCCGGAAGGACCCTAGCCCAGATTTCCGCATTTTTCCTCAAAACAGAAACCCTCTAATCTGTTTTATAGCAAAAACGGCTACTGTTTGGTGGCGGTGGTCGCCTTTGTCGCGGGCGTTTTCATCGTAGTCGACTTCGTGGCGGCGGGGACTGGGGGCACGAGCGGCACGATCACGGCGATTTTGGTGCTGTCGACCTGGGGCATGTTCTTGAGGATCCAAGGCTTGCCGAGCTGCTGGATCGCGTTCTGGTCAGGACTGCCGCCATAGCCAGAGTAGAACTTGTCGACGACGTCCATCCCCTCGATGACTTCGCCGAACGCAGCGAACCCATCGGCGTCGAGGCGCGAGTTGTCTCCATAGTTGATGAACACCTGAGTGGTTCGCGTATTGGGGCCAGCCTTGGCGTAAGTGATGAAGCCGCGTTTGTTCGACTGCTTCACTGGTTCATCCATGAGGTCCTGAGAGTTCCACGCGCGCGAAACCATGGGATCGGGGTTGAGGCCGAATTGCGCCATAAACCCCGGGATTACGCGGAAAAACGGCGCGCCGTTGAAAAATCCTCCGCGCACGAGATTGTAAAAACGATCCGCGCCAATGGGCGCCCACGCGCGCGTTACTTGAACGACGAAGTCGCCCTGCGTGGTCGTGAACTTGGCTTTGTAGACCGCGGGCGCCGTCGCCTTGAGCGTGGAAGGATCGAGCAGGTTGCGAGCGGGCGCCGGGCTCTTTTTCGCGACGGCGCTGGTCTTGGCGGGAGATGCGGCGGTCGACTTGGTCTGCGCAAACGCTGCGCCGCACACAAACATGATGGTCAGAAACTGTTTCATAGGAGTTTTTCCATGATATCATTTCCGTCCAAATTTGAACTCATGCAGATCCATGCGCACCTTGCCGCCGCGGAAGGCGACGCCCTCAGATTTCAGCCGCAATTGCTGATCGGCGCCGGAGCTGCCGGGCAGGAGTATTTTCCCTCCGGAACCGAGCACGCGATGCCACGGCAATCTGCCATCGGTTCCGCGCAGCGCCCAGGCCACTTGGCGCGACGCTCCTGGAAATCCGGCAGCCTTTGCCGCTCCGTACGTGGCGACCTTGCCACGAGGGATTTTCCGAATGACGGCTTTCATCTCGTCGAACATATTAGAAAGATATATTCACAATTTTGTCGCTCCCGGCTTCGGCGCGCACCATCACGTGCAGATCGTTGCGAGCGTCGTCATGCCACCATGTGCCGGGCTTGAGAGAAGATCGCTGGCGGACGGGTTTACAGTCCTCCACATCGAGCGGGCGATTGGTGTGATGGATCACCCATTCGTAGCTTCGCGAGACTTGCGATTCAATTTCGATGCGCGTGAAATCGCCCGCCGGCGCGGCGTGAAATTGCGAGTTTTCTCGCTTATCGGATTCCCAAAGAAAAAACTCGCCTCCGAGGGAAGGGAAGTAATGGAGCTCCATCGCCTGCTTCGCAGCGAGCGGAAGAATAGCGCCGTTGCGGGAGAATGTGGGCACTTGGCCAACAGGCGCATCGATATTGATGGCCTGATTTCCTTTGTATTCGGTATTGGTACGCAGATCGGTCCAGAGGCCGCGCGGGAGTTGAATGCGTCGCCGCGAGCCCGGAGAGACGACGGGAGCGAGCAAGACTTCGTCGCCCAGCATGAAGACTTCCGGCTGTCGCTCCAGTGCTTTGTCTCGTGAAAATTGCACGGGAAGTGGGCGAATGAGAGGATATCCTCGATCGTAGGCTTCGCGCAGATAGGTGACAAGATACGGCGTCCAAGCCGCACGCAGGCCGGCGTTGATATGGCTGGCATCGCCATACAGCAAGGGCAGCACGGCCGCCAGATCCATCGCGCGTTTCGCGATTTCGCCGCGCGAGGCGTTGAGTTTGGCGAGATCGAGCGCTGGATAGAGGACCGCCGATAAGCTCCAGGAATCGAGAGTCCTCACCAGACCGTCCAATGACTCCCAGGAATCGAGCGGAGTTTCAGGAAGCCGAGTCGCCGCCAGTGGCAATCGGTCAACGGAAGGCACGTGGAGCGATTGCGCGGTGATTTCCGTTCTTCCAGTCACGATCTGATGCTGCTCGAAAATTTCTTTTGGCGTAGGACCGTAATAGAAGATCAGGTCCATCGAATGCGTGGCGAGTACGTGGATGAAGCCTGGGGCAAGCGCCGTTTGCCGCGGAGTGCGCATGAAGATGCCGTAGCCATCGGTGAAAAAGACTCCCTGCGAATCGCCAGGACCGGCGCCACCAAAGATCTTGCCGAACGGCGCAAAGTGCATCTCAAGGCCGTCGGCCTTTGTGTCGATCGCAAGCGTGCTGATGGTCTCGTCATTCGCGCTGACGCGTAGTTTTGCTGTGGCCTTATCGATCTCAATCGTCATGTAGCGGCCCCGCATTTTGAGGCTGCCGCGAACATCCTCAAATTCGAGCGCGACTGGCTCGTGCTTTATTTTTGGAAGGACCGGGAGCGACAGATCGCCGCGCGAATATCGGAACGCGGTGCCACTGATCCATTCGATCTCCGCCAATCCGTCATCAAGCTGAAGGGCGAGTTTACCGTTGGCCCAATCGCGCGAAACCACTCCAGCGTGGACGGAGGAGATGGCGATCAAGAGAATCGCGGCTCGCATATTAGATCAGGACGATGGTTTCCTGTTTCTCGCCCGTGACGCTTGCGGTTGTCTCATCAACGAAGACATTTACTTCGCTGCGGACGCCGAACTCCGGAAGATAGATGCCAGGCTCGACCGAGAAGCACGTCCCGGGAATCACTTTGCGTTCGTCATGAGTTTCGAGATTGTCCATGTTGGCGCCGGTTCCGTGCACGTCGGTTCCGATGGAGTGGCCAGTACGATGGAAAAAATATTCGGCGAATCCCTGGTCGCGAATGAAGGTGCGGGCGGCATCGTCCACTTCGAAGCCCCGCAATTCACGCTTCGACGCCACTGCATCTTCAGCGCATCGAATGGCCCGGTCGCGTGCCTCGCGGACGACGTTGAATACGCGTTCCATCGCGGCCGGAGGCTGCTGGCCGCAAAAACCCATCCACGTGATGTCGTAGTAAACAGCGTCGGCTTGATCGAGTTTGGCCCACATGTCGATGAGCACGACATCGCCTTTCTTAATCGTGGATGAGGAGTGCTGCTGCGGTTCGTAGTGCGGATTCGACGCGTTCGCGTTCACGGCGACATCGGGGCCGTGATCGGCGAAGAGTCCTTCTTCACGGAAGCGGCCAGCGATGAACTGCTGGATGTCCCATTCGGTCACTTGTTCCGATGCGCGTAGCGCGCTGCCGATCCGCTCGAAGGCTTCCCGACGGACGCGGTCGACTCGACGGCCCGCTTCCAGATGCCCTTCGAGTTGCTCCTTCGACCAGCGCGCCTCGAAGTACTGCACGAGATTAGCGGAGGTCGCGATTTCGACGCCGAGGCCGCGAATCAACTCGATCGTTCCCGCATCGACCATTGCGACGTAGGGAACGGCGCAGTTGGGTGAATACTGCATCGCGATGCGCTTGGACGAGCCCACCAGCGTGCGAATACCGTCGACCATTTCGTTCCAGCCCGCGTAACCGGACATCTTGCCGGGAAGCTCCGATAGCGTTTGCGCTTCGATCTTATGGACCAAGCCGCGCGGTTCGCCGTGCGCCGGAACGAAATAATACCAGCGGCGCGAAAGGATCGAATGGGGAGTGAAGCGAAGAACGCGATAGGCGAGAGGATCGCGGCGATGATGATCGAAAAACAGCCAGCCGTCGAGTCCTTCTTCTCTTAACGCAGCTTGAATTTCGGCGAGATTCATAATTCCTACTCAAAGAATGGACGTAGTTTTTCATCCGATGGCTTGGGCGTTGCGTAGCTAATGACGATCAGGCTGAGGACGGATGCGGCGAGCGCTGGATAGACCGCGTCGATGTCTTTTTGCCAGCCCCATTGGGACTGCGCGAGATTCCACGCTACGGTGACAACGGTTCCCAGGATGATCGATGTGATTGCGGCAGCGGTCGTCGCGCGTTTCCAGAAAAAGACGGCAAGCACGACTGGTGTTACTGCTGCGCCATAAATCGTGTAGGCGTACAGCGACGCATTCAGCACCGATTCGAACTGCGTTGCTTGTAGCAGCGCAAAGATGCCGAGTGCGACGACGAGCACCCGCGAGACGATGAGCATCTGGCGTTCGGACGCATTTTTGTTGATAAAGCGCCCGTAGACATCGTGAATCAAATTGGTCGCTGGAGAAAAGAGATAGTTGTTCGCGGTGGAGATAACTTTCGCGAAGATTCCGCCCAGCAGAATCGCGCCGAGGATCACGGGGAGGCCTTTTCGCGCGGTTAAAGGAATGATTTCGCGCGGGGCTTCGGTATGAAACTTCGAACTTCCGATCACCGCGACCATAATCAACATCGTTTCAAGAAAGAGGGTTCCGACAATCCAGCCCGCGACCGCGTATTTCGCATCTTTCTCCGATCGGGCGGAGAAGAACTTCTGATACATTCCCTGGTTGCCGACCAGAAGCAGCATGGTCGGGATCAGAAAGCCGAGCGCTTTCGATAAGCCGATATCGCCAAGTAACGTGAAGTGGCTGGGAGGCAGCGCGCGCCGCACTTCGCTCCAGCCACCGGCATCGGAGAGGATGAGCGGAACCGCGATGGTCACGATCACAGTCACCAATCCGCCGATTACCAGGTCGAGATATGCAATGGAAGCCATGCCCGCCGCCGCCGTGAAGACGATCACGAATCCGGCGATGATGTACATCCCGGTCGCGCGCGGGAGCTCGGGAAAAATCAAATGCAAAATGTCGCCGCCGCCCTTGAACTGGTAGCTGACGATGACCGTGTACGAGACCACAATGGCGATGGTCGCCATGACACGCGCAGTGGCGTTGTAGCGAGCTTCGAGAAGATCCGGGACTGTGAACTGGGCGAAGCGGCGCGCGCGGCCCGCAATTAAGGCGATTATCAGTAATCCACACCAGCCTCCGGCGGGTTGCCACAGCGCGACGAAACCGTTCTTATACGCGTTCTCGCCGCCGCCCAGCAGGCTTCCCGCGCCGATCCAGGAACTGAGGAGCGTGAACACCAGCACGGGCCACGGCAGCTTGCGACCCGCGACCAGAAAGTCGTTACCGGTGCGGACAGACAGTGTTTTCGCGATGGTGACGCCGCACAATACCGCGACGACGATGCCTAGAACGATTGCGTAGATCATGCTTGTATGCGGCGCCAGTCTACTTTCGTTTTGAAATTCGCCAATCCTGCAACATCGCGCGCGTCGGTCACGGAAAAAGAGAGTACGTCGTCCAGCCAGTCCTGACTGTAACCTTCGCGATGCTGTGTAGCAACAGTCAGTGTATAGTCTTGCCGGGTCAGCAGGCAATCGAACGTGAACTCGACTTGGAACATTTCTCCGGCGGCGATGTTTCCGAGATCGACGCCTTCGATGCGCGTATTGGTGCCGAATACGTCGATGCCAAGACGATTGCGGATCAGCACGCCGACTACTGGATCTTCGAGGTCGCGCTTGGCAAGAGCGCGCACTCGAATGCTGATTGTATCGTGAGGTTCGAGATTTCTGGTTGACTCACCGCGCGCATTGAAAAGGTCCGCACTGACAATTTCACTCGCTCCGTCGCCGTGGCGAAAACTCGCGCCGGCTTTGGGCAGGTCACCACGAGGCTGGTCTCGCTCTTGCCGTTCGAGGACCAGACCCACATAACGATTCACGACCTCGCTGGGATTTCCGAAGGCGGCGACACGTCCGTCGATCATCAGCGCGGCACGATCGGAGAGGCGCTTCACGAGTCCAAGATCGTGAGAGACGAACAGGACGGTCACCTTGCGTTCCTTGAGCTCGACGAATTTCTTGATGCAACGATTCGCAAAAATCGCGTCGCCGACGGCGAGCGCCTCGTCCACAATCAGGATTTCGGGATCCACGTGAATCGCAGTGGAGAATGCGAGGCGCACGTACATGCCGGTCGAATATTCTTTCACCGGCCGGTCCATGAAGGCGCCGATTTCGGCGAAGCGTTCGATCTCAGGGAATACGCGTTCCATGTCGCGACGCGCGATGCCGAGGATCTCGCCATTCAGAAAAACATTCTCGCGGCCGCTGAATTCGGGATTGAATCCAGCGCCTAGTTCCAGCAAGGCGGCAATTCGACCTTGCGCTACGACGCGGCCACGGGTGGGTTGCAGAATCCCGCTGACGATTTGAAGCAGCGTGCTCTTACCGCTGCCATTCGGGCCGATGACGCCAAGAACTTCGCCGCGTTCGACGGTAAGGTTCACGTCGCGAAGCGCCCAAAATTCTCTTGGCGCAGTGCGTGAGAAGGGAAGGAGTGCGAGCAACCGGTCGGCCGGCCGCCGGTATAAACGATAAACTTTGGAAACGTTCTGGACCTGCAACATGCGAGCGCGGGTGCGCTCTTGAGTGTATCAGGTGCCCATCTTGATGCTGCGTCGCAAGCTTTGCGGTAGCGGGGTTGCGTATCCAATAAGACAGTATTGATCGAGAGCGAACAGCACTAAGCTCTCGAGTCCTTTACCCTCGGCCATCTGCACTTCCTTCAGCCACGCCGTAGTCGAATCGCCTACGCCCACCAGGTGACTTCGCTGCGATGCAGGAAAGCCAAGCGCGGCACCGAAATGTATCGAGGCTTCGCATTGATCGAGATCTCGTCCCAGAGTGTATCCGAAGCACTCCGTCTTGAGGATCGTCAACGCGGCGGGCGTCCAAGCGGACGGTGGAAAATTGAATGCGGTGTTGAAGGCTGTCGCGTTGACGTCGGTGGGATAGAGAACTTCGAAGCGGCACGATGGCTGCGTCGCTCGCACATAAGTCATGATCGCAGCCGTGAAAGTTCCAAGCACTCCCTGCAAGAATGCAACTTCATTTGGGTATGCCGCGGGATCTACGGTATTCGTCGTGAACGTCGTCATCGCGTGCCCGTATTGAGCCAGAAACTGCGCCTGCGCCCAGGCATCGTAGAAGGGCATTCCCGAAAACGCGACGTAGTCTGCGGTATCGGTCGGCGAAAATCCATTGTTAGGGAAGTACCACCACTGCACTTCACCGAACTGCAGAAACGGAGTGAGTCCCGCCGCAGCCTGAATTCCCGCCATCTCCGCATAGACTTCCTTCCAGAACGCGAGACTTGTGGGCGAGAAGTTAGTTTGAAGCGACGGAGTGGCCAATAGGATCGGATCGCCCGCCGGCCCTTCCTGCGCGATTCCGACGGACGTTGAGGGGTCCCCATTTCCAAGCTCCATGCTGAACGACGCGGCCGTGTCGATACCGTATCCGCGCAACGCCGTGAAGTAGCTGAAGCTCCAGTCGCGCACGGCGCGATTCAATCGCGGCGATGCCGTCAGATCGGTGCGCCAGTGGCCGTCGGTCCCGCCCGCGAATGTGGTTCCACTCGTCGTCACAGTCAGGCTCGGAAGATTCGTAGCTGCGATCGACAATGTGTAGAGGTTGCTGGAAGCACCAATCGATCGGGAAGTAATGGTCAGGACGCCGCTCGATGCGCTGGCCCAAATGCCCGTCGACCCATTGTTGATCCCATCCGCCAACGCGATCGCGAGCGTCTGCGGAGTGTCGCCTGGATGCATCACCTTGGAGAAGACCGTCGAACTGGACGATCCTACTGTTCCGATCGTCAACTGAAAGGTCTGAGAGGCATCGCCGTCGGCCACCGTGATCGTTCCCGAAAAGGTCGCGGTAGCTGAAGCATAGGTGAAACCTGTCGGAATCAACTCATAGAACCACAACGCACCGACATAGTGATTCTGCCGGGCTTTAAACCCGAGCGAATCGATGAACCACGCGGTCCTTTCCGGAGCCAGTGAGAGCGAATGCAACGTATCCCAATCGGTAGCCAGTGTGAGTTTAGGTTCCACCGCGAAAGTCGGTAAGTTCGAGGTCGGCACCGCCAGCTCAAAAAAATCAAAGTAGAAATAGTTGCCCGTTGGGCCTGCGTTTGTCACCGTGACAGAGTGAGTCCCAGCGGCGTGCACACCGATAGGCCAACGGATCAGCACGTCTTCAGCCGAAATGAAGAGATTCACAGTTCCGGCGGACACTCCGTCGACTACAATCGAAACGCCGGCTCCCGCAGCGGTCGAGAGACCAAGATATCTCGTGCCCAAATAAAGCGTGTGGGATTGTGACGCAGAATACTTCGATGCGTTAGGCGGAACCTTTGAAGCGAACAGCGCCGTCTCCGCCGAATCCACCACCGCTTCGGTGATCGCCGTGCCGCCCGTGCCCACCGCCGCGTTCGACGTGAATTGCACCCAGGTCGCCAGCAGGCTCGTTTCGATGCTCTCCGCGATTGCCACCACCGCCGGCTGCATGTACAGTTTCAGCAAGTCCGGAACCGCCAGGATCTTCGTCACGTCCGGAATCTGGAACGTCGCCTCCGCATGCGTGTTCAGTACGATCTGCGCATTGCCGATCGACGGATTCTGCAGCTGGACGGTATTGCCCTCCGCGATATTATTCGCCACCAGTACCGGGGGGATCGGCACGTTCACCGTGTCGCCCGCACGCGCCAGCGTCGGTTCATAATCGCGATTCACCAGGTTCCCCATGACAAGGTTCCCCATCAAAGCCGGCAACGCATCCGCCGCCACCAGCTTCACAATCGCAGTCGCTACATTTGCTGAAGTAATAATTCCCATGTTTTCTCCTTTTTAACTTCCTCAATCACAAGCCCCGCAGCGTCTGCGACGCTACCCTCGCGATCTCCTGCCTCACTCGATCCATATCTTCCGCGCTCATCCCCGGCCGGATCATGTCGAGATCGATCCCGCCTCCCCCGACTCCCCCGCGCTGCCCCGAGTTCGCTCCGCTTCCCCCCGCGATCCTCGCCGGCAGCAGTTCCGGATTCTCATTGACAAACTGCGTCAGGTACTCTCGGATTTCCGCTCCGCCCTGCGCCATCAGCTTTCCGTCTTCCGCCCGGTATACGTCGTCCTTCACCGCCCGATACGCCAACTCCACCTTGGCTACTCCCAATTTCTGCAACTCCCCGCGAATCGTCGCGCTCCGATCCGCCTCCTCCGCCGCTGTCCGAGCCTTCTGGTTCTCCGTCACCAGCTCATTCACCCGCTGCTCCAGACTCTCCCGGCGCTTCCGCTCCTCCGCCAACTCCGCCTGGCTCCCCATGAACTCCTGCATCACCGATTGCACAATCGATCGAATATCGTTCTCTTCCTCACCCATCCGTTAACTCCCCTTCCGCCTCTTGGTGGCGCGAGCTTCAGCTTCGAGCGTCGGCTTCAGCCGGCGTCTTCCTAACTCCCCTCGATCTCCTCTACAATTCGATCCTTAACGTCCTGCCTGCTGTCCGACAAATACTTCAGCGCCAGTTTCTTGAAAATCTCTTTCTTCAACGTCGGCGAATCCACGCCCAGCGCCAGCAGCTGCTGTGCGTCTCCTAACTCCGTCCCGAAATCCGTTATGTCGAACTCGTCCATCCCCGTCACGCTGATCGCGATCCCGTCCTCGCGCGCCGCCTCGATCGCCATCAGTACCCGCCGCATCAGGTCCTTCATCGCGTCCCCATACGCCCGCAGCACTTCCTGCGTGATCGAAAAATCCAATTGCTTGCTGATTCCCGACTTCTGCCCTCCGCCCGTCAAACTTCCGCCGGCCTGCGCCAGATAACACACTCGATAAATCTCTTCCTGCAACCGCGTCAGGTTGTCCTGCGCGATCTGGAATACTTTGCCCTCCGGCTCCGTCCACCCAAACTTGTCTTCCGGACCCAGTTGGATGTAGTAACTCTCACCCACCATCTGGCTCCAATCGCGATCCGAGTAAACAACGGGCATCGCGAACAAGCCCATTGTCAACGCCCATGACAGCGCATTCGATTTGTTGAAATGCTCAAGTTGTAGTAATCCCGCCCGGTTAAGCATCCACAAACCTTCGGGAATGCGCAGATCGAACAGTGGAACTCGGTTTAACTTCGCCAGCGCATGCGTCCCTTCATCGACTAGCCTGATCGCGTCCTCCGCCTGTGAATAAATCCGGAACGTCTGCTTATCGTAATAAGACCACCGAGTCTCCGTCCTCCACTCAACATCTTCCACGCGGTCTTTCTTGATTAACTTCGTCCGGATCACTACCCAGTCGAAGTTCCCCTGCTCGTCGAGGTTCCAATTAATAACGTCCTCGGCCGCGTAACCCACCAGGTACGCCCGCGACGCACCCATTGCGTCTTCTTCCGCCCTCGTCCCTGCCTTTTTCCCCGTCCGCGGAAAGTCAACCAGCACGTAGCTCGCGCCCGTAATCAGGCTCTCCACAAACTGCCGCCGGAAGAAATCGTTAAGTCCCGTCCCCATCCCATCCACTTCATCCACCAGTGACGAGAAGAACTCTTTACCCCGCGAATTCGACCCGTCAAACGTCACCACCGCTTCCCTTCGAAACAAGGTAGCCGAGTACCAGTCGACAATCGACCCGATATAGTTCTCGTAAAACACGCGCCCCAACCGCTCGGTGTAAACATCGCCCGGTTCCCTCTGCCGAGGCAGCAGATACTCCTGCGCATGTAACTTAAGCCGCTCGCCGCCAATATAGAGGTCCCGATACCTTCTCCAAACCTGCTTAAGCGCCGTATACTCCGGATGCTCCCGATCAATGTCAATCATTCCATCTCCCGTCCGTTCCTGGCGCGTGGCGCCTCTAAATCAGCCGTCTTCCCATCTCCCCGATACTTCCGCGCCCCCCGCATTCCTGCCACACCAAATACCCCAGCGCGTCGGATAAGTGAGTCCTCCGCGGATCGCGATCCTTATCCACCAACTGGCTGCCTTCCTTATAAGTCACGTGCTCGAAATCCCGAATCAACTCCACGCATCGCGGATCGACTCTCAGCAACCTCGACCCATTCGCCGCTCCTAACTTTCCGTTCATCAAAGTCACCCGGTCCCTAACCGCCGGATTAGACTTCGGAATTCGAAAGTCTACCTTCCCGTAATTCCGCAGCGCCTCCTTCAGAATCACCAGATCCGTCTTCCCCGTAGTCTGCATCCGAGCCCCCGTGGCATCCGCATACACAATCAACCCGCCCGCATGAGACTCGAACCGCGAAGTAAACTCCGCGCAAGCGTCATAGGTGCTAGCCCGGCTCAACACAATCTCATCCAGCACCACCACCAGCCCCTTGCGATCGACCTGCGCGATCACCGAGCACATCGGGTCGACGTTAAAATCGAGCGCCCACATCAGCGGCAGCGATTCGTCCACCTTAGCCTCGCCAATATTCCCGTCTCGCTCGAACGCTACATAGACCCGTCCCGCATGCAGCGTTAAGTACTCGCCCAACACTTCCTGCTCGTAAAACCGAGCGTCGTAACTTCGCTTCAGCCGTTCGTAATAGTCCGGAGTCTTGTCGAGCAAGAACCGGTTCTCGAACGGCCGAGCGATCACCGTCTCATAGCCATCCACCTTCCGCGCGATGAACCGCTCGTAAACCCAGTCGTAACCCTTCGGAGTCCACACCCCAAACCCACACAACCGCTTAGCCTTCGGATCTCTTAATCGACCCTCAAGCCGTAGCCAAGCCTGCTCCGCCGTATAAGTCAGCTCGTCCAGCCCGAACCACGCCAGATTGCTGCCGCGTAACCTCTCGAACTCCTCAACGGCCCGAAACAAAATCTTGGACCGTGTCTCCTTCATCACCAGAAAATTCTCCGCACGATTAAAGTCGTACGGAATCTTATTCCGGTCCAACAGTTCAAACAACGCCGCCTGCGTAGCGTCCCGCAGCATCGGAAACGTCGGAGCCCCAATCAACCCCGTCCGCCCCGGATTCAAATAGGTAAGCTTGATCGCCTCGTGACATAACGCCTGGCTCTTCCCCGACCCGATCGGCCCCGAAAACCCCTTAAACCGGGCCTTCGAATCATGAAACCGTCTCTGCGTAGCCAGCGCGCTGTAAATTATTCCTCTATCGAGGATCTCTCTGGTTCCTCGATCCACCCCACCTTGATGTCCGTCTTCGGTTCGTCCGTCATCTCCTTCGACAACTGAATCAGCCGTATATAATCCCCCAACGACGCCTTCACTTCCTCTTCCCACATTTGTTTCTCGACCCTGAGCAGGATTTTCTTCACTGCCTTCGCCCGGGCCTTTGTCCCCGGCCGTTTTTTTTTTGGCGCGGCTTCCGCGGCTTTCGGAGCCGTCTTTCTTTTAACCGCAGCTTTTTGTTTTAATGGCACAGCCGAAGATTACACAACGCCCCGCCAACGAATCGCAGCGTGCCATCGTTAAACAAATGAATAGGAAGGAATTACAATTTCACCGCGCCCCGTGACAGACGCGAAAATGCGCGAAAACGTGGGGACTGACCACTCTGTCCCAAGGCGGCCGCTCTCTCACAAAAACATCGCAAGCGTTCTGCGCCGAGTGGACAGAGCGGTCTGTCCCCACGTTTTCGCCCGGGTGGGACGCACTCGTCCGTCCCCGCATTCCCCTTTCTTTGAAGGACGAAGCAAAAACGAAACGGCGCAAAGAACGCGCGAAGAAGTAATTTTCAATACCTTCCGACTGTCACGCTAGCCGTGGCGATGCAATAAGATCCTGACGACTGGGCTGTTTTTAGCACCTCGCCTCCCGAAAGGATTGTTACTTTAACAGAGCCTGTTTCAGTGTCGTTCTGGGCTGTCAAATAGGCAAACTTCCCAGCAGGTAGAGTTACGGTCTTTTCCCAGAACATCGTGCCATCCGGTGAAAGGCCACTTTTTAAGTGATCCATGCCATCAGTCTCGTTGGTGAAACTGATATTGGATGAATAAGCAGTACCCGTAACACGGTAGACAATATACTGTGGTTCCTGCGAAGTGATTGTACAGGAATCCGCCAAGATTACGGCGCATACAGCCGAGAGCACACGCAACCACGAAGCCATGCGGGGAATCGTACCATTTTTTATGACGCTACTGGCCCGTCGGGTTGATTTGTCAAGTTAGTTGTCTGCCCAATTAATGGCAACAACTTACTTTACAAATCAACATTGGGATGCAATTCTAGTGACGGACGTGACAGGCCGATGCATCTAAGTTTCAAATGAACACAGAGTTATTGGATTCATTAACGCGATTTTCTTCCCCGAACGTCTTCAATCCGTGGTCGTCGCGCGATGAGAAGGACTGTACGGGCTTGGGTGCCGATGGCCGGAAGCGTCGTTTGCTTCAGCACTTCGATTGCAATCCAATTATGATTTTGGTGGGCGAAGCACCCGGCTATCAGGGATGTCGGTTCTCTGGTGTTCCATACACCAGCGAAAGACTAATTCTTAGTGGAAGAATCCCTCGTATCACGGAATCTGGCCGATTGACGACTCGAAAGCTTTCATTTAGTGAACCCAGCGCGACGGTTGTCTGGGGCATGTTAGACGATCTTGGCATTGGGGATCGCGTGGTCATGTGGAACGCGTTCGCGTGGCATCCGCACGAGCCTGGGAATCCGTACTCAAACCGTGCGCCGTCGCGGGCCGAACTCGCCGCTGGACTGCCCATCCTCTGTGGGGTTATGGCACATTTTGCGGGCGTCCCGGTCGTTCCGGTGGGTCGGAAGGCTGAAGAGACGTTGATGGCTCTCGAAGTCAAGGCCATGCCTTGGGTGAGACATCCATCTAGGAGCGGAGCAGCGCTGTTCCGTGAGGAACTAAGAGCCCGCTTTGTTTCTTAGCGCGTTCCTTGCGTCGTTTCGTTTTCGCTTCGTCCTTCGACCAGGAGGGACGGACGAGAGCGTCCCTGGATCTCTAATAGAAAATCGTAAACCCGCCATCCGCGCGAGCCGTCGCAGCCCCAAAACTCCAAGTTGGCACTCCGGGCGTAGCGCCTTTTTCACCGATCGGCTTCCCCAGCGCATCGAACACCTGCCAAGCCAGCGACCCTCCGCGCTGCCACGCAGTGCCCTCAGTCCAAGCGAGCAGAATTTCACCACGACCATTCACTGCAATCCGGGGATGCTTGCGCCCCTTCCCCTCGCCCGGCGCGGCAATGGGTTGTTTGATCGCGGAGCCTGACACCTTTCCGTAATACACCTGCCCACCGGTCTCCCAAGTAGCGAAAGTTGTCCCTGCCTGCTCCGCGAATGACATGCTGCTCATCGGACAAGCATTGATCTCCCACCGCTGCACCAGAGAACCCGCGAAGCTGTTGCCGTGATCCTTCGAAACGAGAACATAGATGTCCCGATGGACATTTTCCGTCGCAGAGCGGTACAGCGCGAACAAGGTTCCATCGTGTGCCGCAAACATTGCCATGCCGCAACACCCGCAAGCTCCCGTAGCCTCACTCCAGGCGGAAGCTTCCCGCGCAAACGTCTTCCCGGAATCGTGAGACGCCGCAATCCACACCTGGCGCCCCGCCTCGCCTTCCGCGGCGCCAGCTTGTTTTCCGTGCCACCCAACGAACACATTCCCTCGATCGTCAGCCGCTAGCGTGCCTCCGCCATCCAGACCGAAAGTCTTCTGCATGAGATTGCGCTGCGGCTCGAAAGCATCGCCCCGATCGTTCAGCCGCGTATAAAGCATGGGGCTGCCCGTCTGCCCCGCCTCCGGATTCAAAGGCCCCAACGGAAGCGCAACCCCGGAGCCGTTCCACGCGACGTGCACGCGCCCATTCGCACCCAAAGCCATCTGCCCGCCGCGAATTGTCCCGATCGCGAACGCGCTTCCTGCTTGAGAATTAACTCGCAGGGGCGGCGAAAACGTCTTTCCCCGATCCGCCGAGCGTACAAAAAACAAATCCCCATTCTTCGCATCGCCGGAAAAATAAAGCAGGTCGACCGTGCCGTTCGCTTCAACCAGCACCTGCGGTTGAATGCCGCCATCCGGCACGCGCAACACCTGTACGTCCGTCGCGAACGCCATCAGCGGCAGTAGTAACAGCCACTTCATAATGCCCCCAATGCGGCCCTTGGCGCCTTCCAAAAGGCTGTAGCCGGCTTCGTCATCGCGCCCTCTTTCAGCGCGAACAACTGATTCCGATTCGCAATAAACAGTGCTCCGTTCGCGGGCACCGGAGTCGAATACACCGAGCTCCCCATGTTGTACTCGCCAATAACCGTTTTAGTCTTGCCATGCTTTAGCACCGCGATGTCGCCGTCTTCGTCGCCTAGATAAACATAATCGCCGATGATCATGGGCGATCCCCACACTGCCGCCAGCATGTCATGCTGCCACAATTCCTTCCCGGTCGCGACATCTAAACAGTGCAAAAACCCACTAAAATCCGAGTAATAGAGCAGTCCGTCCTTAATCGCACCCGTCGAAACGCTGCGCCGGATTTTATCGAAATGCCAGATCCGTCCCGACACCGTGATATCGCCCCGCTTGGTCGCATCGATCGCATATAGACGCCCGACGCCTTCTCCATGTTCCGGGTCCTGCCCATTGGCGATATAAACTTTGTTCTGATAAATCACCGGAGTGCTGATCACTTCATTGCGAGTCTTCGGCCACACCGAATCTTTCGGATTCATATCGAATTCCCAAAGCTTCTTTCCAGTGGTAGCCTCGTAACCGCGCACATATCCGTCGCCCTGTCCGATCACGACCTGCACCACATCGCCGATCTTTCCCACCGCGGGCGACGACCACTGCCCGTGCAGAATTTTGTCGTGAACCGAGTTCTCTTCCCACTTCAATTTCCCTGTCTTTTTATCGACCGCGATAATCGACGGAGCATTGGGCGATGGAATGTGCACATGGCTCTCATCCTGACCATTCGATGTGCTTACAAACAGCAAATCGCCATAAGTAACCGGCGATGAGTTCGACATATTATGCGGCTGTGAACCGACCTCTTCCATCATGTCGAACTTCCAGTTCACCTTCGCATGCGTGCCGTCGCCTTTAGTGTCGAGACACATAATCTCGCAGCGATTCGTGACGTAATAGAGCTTGTCGCCTTCGATCAGAGGCGACGAACAAATACCTTGAAAAGGCCAGTCATTCGCGCGCCCCGATGCGAGTTTCGCATTGGCCTGCTGCCATAAAAACTGCCCGTCCGATTCACGAAACGCCATCAACACTCCGCGATCGCCCGGCTCCTTCGGATCGCGCACCAGTTCATTATTCGTGCCGACGTAAACCTGTCCGCCCGCAACAACTGGATTCCCGTAACTCTGCGACCCAAGCTGGGCCACCCACTTCACATTTTTTCCCGTCTTGACATCCCAACTGGTCAGGACGTGTTGCGACGAAACCATATTCCTATCAGGAGTTCCGCCCCACATAGGCCAATCGCCGATGCCCGGATCGGACGCGATCAAACAAACTACCACCGCAATGAAAGCTAATAAAGTGCGAATCATGATTTCCTCTTAGTTCGCTGTCAACTTCAGATTATCGAGATACAACCCAAACGGCGCAGCCGCGAAAATGCCGGGCGCGCCTTCCTTATTTCCAATGGGATCGATCTTTTCGATCATCCAATCGGCGGGCTCCGCTTGCCCCACCGGCCAGGCCTTTCCGCGAGCCCTGACTTTTCCGTCCGGCATATTTTCAACCCGCAATTTCAGGCGATACCACGCATCCGGTTTCCATTCGAAGGGCACGGAAACGGTGCGCTGAATTTCGGGTTCCCAGGGCTCGATTTTCAATTTTTGCTCGTTTCCGTAGAGCGCCAAAGTATAGCGCTGCGCGGTTAGGCCGATATCGCCCATTTGGCGGCGTTTCATGTTGACGCGGACATCGCCTTCGAAGGTGTAATTTGACCAATCGGTTGGTCCAATAAACATGCGAATACGGCTAAATAAGGTCTCGTCGGGGGCCTTCTGGAGCACTTTTTGGTCATTTAAGGTCACTACAGTGAACTTTCCAGCCGTGGCATTCACCCATCCGGCGGGCGCGCCGCCGTCCGGTATTTCATCGAACGTTTCGGTCCACGGTAGCGGGTGAATCACGCGTGCCCTTGCCTCGCCTTTGAGCGCGCCGGACGTCGCCACGATCAAACCCGCTTGCGTAGGATCGTTCGATACGGTAAACGATCCGCCCGCCACGGTTCCCTTTAGTCCCGTTAAGGACCAAGTCGCGGAATTGTCTTCGCGCAGAAATCGTCCTTTATCGTCAAATAAGCGCGCATGCAGTTTTACGGTTTGGCCGGGATTTAGAACCAGCTCGGTCGGCTCGACTTGCAGGTACGCCGGAGCGCCTTCACCTTTTTCAGCCGGTTCATCGATTGCGGTTCCCTTTAATGCGGCTGCTTTCTTGGGTCCGATCGCATAGACGGCGTCGCTCGAAACGAAAAACACGCGCCCATGCGATACCGCCGAGCCGGCCAAGATCTGTTCCGGGCCCTCTTCGGCGCTGCAACAGCTATATTTGCTGTTTGGCATCTCGACTTCGCTCAGGATCTCGGCTCGATCGGAATGCGGCTTCAGAATGAAAAACTTTCCGCTCTCGGTGCCGACGTAAATTTTCCCGTCGGCCAGCACTGGCGGAGCCTTCTGCACTGTACCGAGCTGCTGCTTCCACAGTTGCTTGCCTGTCACGACGTCGAAGGCGACCATCCTCGATCCGTTCTCGATCTGATAGACGCGGTCGCCATCGACGATGGGTGACGAGAATCCGCCTAGGAATCCTTCGAATTTCCACTTGAACGTTTTGATCTCGCCTTTTTGCGATCCATCGATGGCCGCGACCATCCCCATGTCTGTCGAATCGAGATTCTCATCGCCATGCGAAATGATGACGGTGTTTCCCATCACCGCGACGCCGGTATTGATGCCTCGTTTCGCGATGACGATGCCCCAGACTTTTTCGCCGGTCTGCGGCTTCATTGCGTACACGCCTCCATCGCCGATTCCGCAGATCAGCAGGCGCTGCCCGCCGATGGTCGCGATCATGGGAGCGCCATAGGCTGTGTCATAGGGCCGGCCGCCGGGAGTTGAGATCCAGACGATGTCTCCCGTCTTTTTATTCATCGCGATGAAGCGATGCGAACGGTTTGCCATGGTGCCCCAGGTGGACACGGGCGAGCTGACGATGACAAGATCGCCATCGATGAGCGGAGACATAGTGCGTCCGCCGTGCGTGGTGAACGCGCCGAATTCCTCGCCTACCGAGCGGCTCCAGAGGAGCTTGCCATCCTTAGATAAGGCCACGAGCGTGGCGCCGACGCCGAACGCGTACACGTTACCCGTTTCCGTATCTACCGCGGGAGATGCCCATCCGACGCGATGCGCGGGGGCGTCGCTCTGAAATATGTTGAATTTGTATTCCCAGATCACCTTGCCGGTATCGGGATCGAGGCACATGACGCGCTCCTGCTCCTCGGCGCCGCGTCCGGAGGGATTTTGCACGTATAGATGATTTCCCATGACGACCGGGGCGGAACGGCCGCCGTACGGCACGCGCCAGAGCAGATTTTCGCCTTGCAGCGACCATTTTTCGGGCAAGTTTTTCTCCAGCGAAACGCCGTCGCGATTGGGGCCGCGCTGGTCCGGCCAATCGCCCAGCAAGACACGGCGCTGGGCCATTGCGGATACACTGAGTGAAAGAATTATGAGGGACTTTTTCAGCATGGAGACGTCCTGACTCTTTGAGGTTGACCGCTCCCGGTGGTCGCGGTTCCATAAGAGAACGGCGGGAGCGAGTTCTTGAATTCGTTTCTGGGGTTCACAATACTAGATTATGACGCTACTTCGTACCTTAACGTTAGCGATCCTCGCCGTTTCGCTTTTGCGAGCCGACGATCTTACCGACGATTTACTTGCCGCGACGCGTAAAGGCGACCTGGCGCACGTGAAAGCGCTGCTCGACAAGGGCGCGAGTGCCAATTCCAAATCCTCCTACGGACAGACGCCGTTGTTTTTCGCCTGCGACCGGGGCTACGTGGAAGTTGCGAAACTGCTGATCGAGCGCGGGGCGGATGTCAATGTTGAGGACACCTTCTATCACGCGACGGCGCTCACATGGGCGATACAGAACAATCATCCCGATGTGTTGAAGCTGCTGCTCGATCATGGCGCAAAGTCTCCCGCGATGGCGGTGATGATGGGGGTCCAAGAGGGGAAGCTGCAGATCGTAAAAATCGGGCTCGATAAGGGACCCATCGACAAAGAGACTCTTTCGAGCGCCCTGGGCGCGGCCACGAAATCGAAAAACACTCAGATTATCGACATGCTGAAAGCGGCTGGCGCGACGCCGCCGGAGCCCGTCAAAACGGTTGAGCTCGACGTCGGGATTTTGCAAGGCTACGTCGGCACTTTTACGGGAGGTCGCGGAGGCACCGAATTTGAGATGACTTTCACCGTCAAAGGCTCCACGCTCAGCGGAGTATTCAGCGGACAGCCCGCCCTGACCTACGCGCCGTCCGATAAGACCCATTTTCATAGCGTCGAATTCGAGGGGATCAACTTGGAGTTTTCGAGCGACGGGTTCAAGCTGAAGCAAGGCGGGCAAGAGATCGAGTTTAAACGAAAGGCCGTGCAGAAATGAATCGCGCCGGTACTGTATTTTTGAACATCGCAGACGGGGCGAAAAATGGGGACAGACCGCTCTGTCAACCGGCGTCGGGGTGTGAATTATTCGCGAGGAAACGGTGGTGCCTTGGGACAGAGAGGTCAGTCCCCATTTTTCGCACGCTTGTGACGCTTTGTGTTCTGGCCACGACTGCGTGGGCTGCGAATTGGCCTACATTCCGGGGGCCGAATGGGTCGGGAGTCGCGGAGGGGTCTGCGCCCACAAAATGGGATGCGACGAAGAACGAAAACATCCTGTGGAAGACGCCGATTCCGGGGCTGGCGCATTCGAGTCCCGTGGTTTGGGGCGGGAAAGTTTTCATCACCACCGCGGTTTCGAGCGATCCCTCGGCAGTTTTCAAGCACGGCCTTTATGGCGATGTCGAGCCATCGACCGACGTTTCCAAGCACACCTGGAAAGTTTACTGCCTGGATCGCGACACCGGCAAAATTTTGTGGGAACAGGTCTCGCACGAAGGCGCGCCGAAAACCAAGCGGCATCCGAAGTCGAGCCAGGCCTCTTCGACGCCGGCCACCGACGGCAAACACGTTGTCGCGTTCTTCGGCTCCGAGGGACTGTACACCTACGATATGAACGGAAAGCTGCTCTGGAAGCAGGACCTCGGCATCCTCAACGCGGGATGGTTCTACGATCCCGATTACGAATGGGCGACCGCGAGCTCGCCGGTGATCTACAAAAATCTCGTGATCGTGCAGTGCGACATCCAGAAGAATTCGTTTATCGCGGCTTTCGACCTCGATACCGGCAAACAGGCGTGGAAAACGCCGCGCGCGGAGATTCCTTCGTGGGGCACGCCGACGATTTACGAAGGCAAGGAGCGCGCGGAGCTGGTCACGAATTCGACTAAGTCCATTCGCGGTTACGATCCTGGGACGGGCAAGGAAATCTGGACGTTCAATATCAAGAACTCCGAAGTGACGGCCACCACGCCGATCGTCGCGAAGGATCTGATCATCATTGCGAACGGGTATCCGCCGGTGCAGCCGATTTTTGCGATTCGTCCGGGCGCGAATGGGGAATTTACGCTCAAAGAAGGTCAGGATAAAAGCGATCAGATCGCCTGGAGCAAGACTCGCGGAGGTCCGTACATGCCGACGCCGCTTGCCGCGGGGGACCTGCTTTACCTGGTGTCGAACAATGGAGTGGTGTCGGCGTACCAGATCGCGACGGGCGAGCGCGTGTATCAACAAAGGCTCTCGCCGAATCAGGGAACGGCGCTCAGCGGGTCGCCGGTTTATGCGGATGGCAAGCTTTATTTTCCGAGCGAGGATGGGGATGTGTTCGTGGTTAAGGCGGGCGATAAGTACGAGTTGCTATCAACGAATCCGGTGGGAGAAGTGCTGATGGCGACGCCGGCGATTTCCGATGGGACGCTTTTTATTCGGGGGGAGCATAGTGTGTTTGCCATTCGGGAGAAGGCGAAGTAGATAGAACGTTGGTTATAATGAAGTCATGGCGGAGCGCGATTTGGACTTCACGGAAGCCGTCCCGATGACGGACGAGGAAGATGAGGAGACGCTCGCTGCGATCGATCGCGGCGTTCAGAGCGCCGACGAAGGGCGTGTCGTCCCTATCGAAGAAGTTCGCAAAAGACTTTCACTGTGGAATACAAAGTCCTCTTCTCTGAAGACGCCCTGACAGACTTAGACGAGATTCTGGAGTTCATCCGCAAGAACAACGTTGCAGCGGCTGAGAGATTCGGGAATGCTCTTCTCAATCACGTAAATCTTCTTGCCCAGTTCCCTCATATCGGCGCGCCCGTAGTGCGACGGCCCGGCATCAGAAAACTCCTTCACACTCCGATTCGGATTTACTATCGCATCGACGAAGAGCGCAAGACGGCGGAGGTGATCCATTTCTGGCACGCATCGCGAAGGCCACCCAAGTTGCCATGATGCGAGACGACCTCCAGCGCGAAATTGAGTATCACGAGAAACTATACTCCGGCTTCGCGCAGGCGCATTTCGCCAAGCCTGCGGTTCGGGCGCTGCGCGAGCACATGGTCCGGCGGATTCTGAAGCTCACGGGGGCGGGGAAGACGTCGCGCGTGCTGAGCCTGGGCTGCGGGATCGGAGACACGGAACTGTTGCTCGCGCCGCATGTCGGCGAGCTGACCGGCCTCGATCTCTCGCCCTCCGCGATCAAGCAGGCGAGGCTCGACGGTGCGCAAATTGCGAATCTCCATTTCATCGACGGAACGCTTGAGAGCGCGCAAGTCGGACCGGCATCGTTCGACGTGGTGATTGCGATTTTCTTTCTTCATCATCTGCCAGATACGGTCGCGGAGCTGGCTAGGCAGATCGCTACGATCCTGAAACCGGGCGGCGTTTTTTACTCGCTCGACCCGAGCCGTTATCGACTGTCGGGAGCGATCGGCGAACTGCTGATTCCGAAATTGATGGCTCGCTACCAATCGCCGAATGAGCGCCAGCTCGCGTCGGGAGCGACGGCGGAGCATTTTATAAAAGCCGGGCTCGACGCGCGATTTGAATACTACGACTTCCTTTCGACTCCGCTGGCGGGCTTGTTTCCGAGTTGGCGATTCGGGTACCGGGCGATGCGTGGAATCGACGAGGCGTTGGTGCGGACGCCTCTGCTCAATCGCGCGAGCAGCAATTTCGAAGTGATCGCGCGCAAACGGTAAAAGAGGGCCGGACCAGGGGGTCCGGCGC
>PNAJ01000094.1 GCA_003170295.1 Bryobacterales bacterium
GCGGGCCACTACGTCAAGATGGTCCACAACGGCATCGAGTATGGCGACATGCAGTTGATCTCGGAAGCTTATCAGTTGCTCGAAACCGGCCTCGGCTTGAGTGTGGAGGAACTTTCCGCGGTGTTCACCGAATGGAATAAGGGCGAACTCGATAGTTATCTCATCGAAATCACCGCCGAAATTTTCACGAAGAAAGACGACGACGGCACGCCGATGGTCGACAAGATTCTCGACACCGCCGGACAAAAAGGCACCGGCAAATGGACCGGGATCGACGCGCTCAACCTGGGCGTGCCGGTCACTCTGATCGGCGAGGCGGTTTTCGCCCGCTGTGTCTCCGCGATTAAAGAGGAGCGCGTCGCCGCATCGAAGGTCTTAAACGGACCCGCGAAGCCAGCGCCCGTGGCCGACAAAAAAGCGTTCATCGAAAGCGTCCGCTGTGCGTTGTACTGCTCGAAAATGATCTCGTATGCGCAAGGCTACATGCTGCTGCGCGAGGCCGCGAAGGAGCAGAAGTGGAACCTCAATTACGGAGGCATCGCGCTCATGTGGCGTGGAGGCTGCATCATCCGCAGCCGCTTCCTCGGCAAGATCAAGGAAGCCTACGATAAGAATCCGAATCTCACCAACCTGTTGCTCGATAATTTCTTCAGCGGCGTTTTGAACACTTATCAAAGCTTATGGCGCGAAGCCGTCGTGAAGGCGATCCAGTACGGCGTGCCCACTCCAGCGTTCTCGACCGCGCTCGCGTTCTTCGATGGGTATCGCACAGCGCGTTTACCCGCGAATCTATTGCAGGCGCAGCGCGATTATTTTGGCGCGCATACTTATGAGCGCGTCGATCAGCCTCGCGGCAAGTTTTTTCACACCAACTGGACCGGACGCGGCGGCCGCGTATCGTCGAGCACATATAACGTTTAGTGCGAAATTATGGTCGTTTAACGCTTCCGCAACGTACGTTTGGTGCATTTTAAGGTCATTTAAGAGGGGATTCCGCGACATGAATTATGGTTTTGACATCCGTCCGAGCGGCGGATTGGACTTTCTCGCGCTCGGCGCGCTGGTGAATCGCCTCGATCCGGGGATCATTCCCTGGCGCAAGGCTACCCATTGCCAGATCCACGTCAGCGGGGGCGAATTTAACGCAGCGGCAAACCTGTCCGACTGCTTCCGCCTTCAAACCGGGGTGGTTAGCGCGATGGTCGATTATCCTTTGGGAGACTTGATTGCGGAGCGGGTTCGCGCCATGGGCGTGAAGCCGTTTTACAAGCATTTTCAACATGATGGCGTCAACGGACCTAACATGGCGACGGTTTATAGCGACCGCGGCCACGGCGTCCGCGGTCCGGTGGTCTTTTATAATCGCTCGAATGAGGCGGCGGGCCGCTTAAAACCCGGCGATTTCGATTGGAATCAGATTTTTAGCGGCGGCGTTCGTTGGTTTCACAGCGGCGGAATCTTTGCCGCCCTTTCACCGACGACGGCCGAGCTGACCATCGAAGGAATGCAGGCCGCGAAAGCGGCGGGAGCCATTGTTTCCTTCGATTTAAACTATCGTGAAAAGCTCTGGAACGTTCACGGAGGACACGCCAGGGCGCTCGAAGTCATCGGCCGGATCGTCAAGCACGTCGATGTTCTCGTTGGGAATGAAGAGGATCTGCAAAAAGGCCTCGGAATTCCCGGTCCGGAAGTAGCCGCGAAATCGAAACTCGACCCGTCCACATTCTTCGGCATGATTGACCGTGTCGTCGCGCAACATCCTCAAATTAAAGTGGTTGCGACGACTTTGCGCGAGGTGGTTTCAACCAATCGCCATGGCTGGGGAGCGGTGGCGTGGATGAACGGAAAAACATTCGTCTCGCCGACCGTGGAGCTGGATGTCCTCGATCGCGTCGGCGGAGGCGATGGCTTCGCGGCGGGCTTTATTTATGGGCTTTTAAAGGGAGAAACATCGGAAGAAGCCGTGAAGCTCGGTTGGGCGCATGGCGCTTTGCTGACAACTTTTCCGGGGGATACGACGATGGCGACGGTGGAGCAGGTGCGGGCTTTTGCAAAAGGCGGGTCGGCGCGAATTCAACGCTAGATTTTTCATCGAACTTTAGTGTAGAGTTATTTAAACGGTCTTACACTCAAAGTTTGAGGAGGGGTTCCATGTGGAAAAGTTGTAGGGCTCTGCCCGTTCTATTCGCGCTGGGTGCTGCGCTGTTCGCGCAATCCGATCTGGGTTCGATACAGGGATTTGTCAAAGATCCATCGGGCGCTCTGATTCCCAATGCAAAAGTC
Organism: Bryobacterales bacterium; assembly: GCA_003170295.1. Lineage (GTDB taxonomy): Bacteria > Acidobacteriota > Terriglobia > Bryobacterales > Bryobacteraceae > Palsa-187. Next base: position 2,284 of record PNAJ01000094.1, read on the forward strand.
ACGCTTCATAACCAGTCCGGTCTTGAGCGGCAAGCGACAACTAGCGAAAGCGGATCTTACACCATCACGAATATCCCCCCGGGGCTTTATACGTTGACGGTGGAGGCTTCCGGATTTAAGAAATACGAGAGCAGCAGCAATAAGCTCGATCCGAGCAGCGCGTTAGAGATCGATGCGACGCTCACCGTCGGAGCGGCGAGCGAAACGGTGGAGGTGTCGGCGACAGCGGTGACGCTGCAGACGGAATCGGCATCGGTTCAGAAACTAATCAGCCGCGAGCAGATCGATGCGCTGGAACTCAACGGACGCAATCCGGTGGGTCTTGCCTCGCTGGTGCCTGGCGCCCGCGGGGGCAACTTGGCGGGGCTGAACTTCAATTTCACACAGGGGCCTTCGAACTTTAACGGTTCGCGCAATCCGGAAAACCTGATTACATACGACGGGGCGCCGGCTACGCGCACGCGATCCAACGGCACGAGCCTGGGCGCGGCCGATGTGGACTCGACGCAGGAAGTGCAGATACTGACGGCGGCTTACGCGGCCGAATATGGCCGCACATCGGGCGCCCAGATTCGCATCCTGACGCGAAGCGGCGGACAGCAGTTCCACGGTTCGGCGTACGAATATGTTCGCAACGATGCCTTCAACGCGAATACCTGGACGCGCAACCATACCGCGGGCCAAGCCTTCGTTCCGCCGTTCCGCTACAACCAATACGGATACAATGTGGGCGGACCCTTCTACATTCCAGGCAAAATCAATACGAGCAAGAATAAATTCTTCTGGTATTGGGGACAGGAGTGGGTGAAGTACCGGTTCACGGACACGGCGAGCTGGACGGTGCCGACGAACCTGATGCGGCAGGGCAATTTCAGTGAGCTGCTGAACCCGACCAATTTCTTCTATGGCAAGGTGATCACGATCAAAGATCCGGTGACGGGAGTTCCGTTCCCGGGGAACATCATTCCGAGCAACCAGCTGAGTCAGAACGGATTGGGAATCCTGAAAGCTTATCCTCCGGTGAATCTGGCTACGCCGATCAACGGCGCCCAGCTTTTCTACGCCGCTGCGCTGCATCCGCAGGATCAGCGGAAAGACACGCTGTCGTCGGACATCAACCTCACCGACAAGCAGCGGCTGCAGTTCCGCCGCAACAACTACAAGTTCTTCGAATACCAGCCGCTGGACGGAACGCCGCTCGAAACGCCGAAGTACTTCGATCGTCCGAATCAGACCAACTCACTCGATTACGTATGGACGATCGGGCCGACGCTGATCAATGAAGCGCTGGCGACGGTCAGTCTCGACGACGTGTATATTCCCGTGGACGCCGCCCACTTTTTCGACCGAACCTCGGTGGGAATTAACTATCCCTATATCTTCCCGACGGGCAAATTGATTCAAAACCGCATCCCGACGGCCAACATTACGGGTTTGACGGGGCTGACCGGTAATCCTTATCCCTCCCATTCGACGGGGCCGATCTATACCTTCACGGACAGCGTTACCTGGGTGAAGGGCAAGCATACTTTGAAATTCGGCTTCTACTGGGAGCGGTCCGGTGAGAACGACAACGACGAAATCAATGTCAGTGCCTGCCCGACTTGCACCAACAATCAAAACGGGCAGTTCTCATTCACGGATACGACCCGCGGTGTGGCTGGGCAACCAAGCACTGGCAATGCGATCGCGAATGCGGCGATGGGGCTATTCGACAGCTACTCCGAGCTGGGGCAGCGGGCCTACACGATTTTCCGGGGATCGAGCTATGAGCCTTATGTTCAGGATTCATGGAAGGTCAACGAGAAGCTGACCGTGAACATCGGGTTCCGCTACACCGTGATTATTCCGTACCACGCGAACTGGGGGAATATGATCGTATTCGATCCGAAGCTTTACGATCCGACCAAGGCTGTTACAGTGGACCCGAAAACGGGTTTCATCACGGCTGGGCCAGGTACGGACCGCTACAACGGAATGGTGATCCCCGGACCGGTGGGCTGGCCCGCTGCGGCGAAGGGCCGCTTTCCGGAGGCGACTTCCGGAACTTACGATTACCTGTTCCGCGGCGGCACCTATCCGAATCACTTCTCCGATATTCAGTGGGGACAGATTCAGCCTCGCCTAGGCGTGGCTTACGCCATGAACCAGAAGACGGTGATTCGAGCCGGCGGCGGGCGATTCTTTACCCGCTTGGGCGTGAGCGACTCGGTGTTCCTGGGCGGCAATCCTCCGTTCCAACCGACTGCGAACGTGTCGTTCGGCAGCGCCGACAACCCCGGCGGTACGTCGGCCAACAGCCTCCCGCTGACGGTGACGACGCAGAGCGCGGCATTCAAGAACCCCGAAGCGTGGAACTGGAATTTCACGGTGGAGCGGGAAGTCTTCTTCAAATCGATCCTGAGCGTTGGTTACGTGGGACGCCGCGGTTTGCACTTGCAGCGCGAGGCTAATATCAACCAGCCGACCGCAGCAGTGATTGCGGCGAATCCGGGCGTGAACATCGACGCTCTGCGGCCTTACAAGGGCTATAACTCAGTTCGCGAAACCGACAATGTGGCGAGTTCGCTTTACAACTCCCTGCAGGTGGCTTGGAATCGCCGGTTTGCAAACGGACTGCTCTTCGGCGCGTCATACACGTTCAGCAAGAGCAGCGATAGCGGATCGAACCAGCGCGACATCATTCCCGACACGTATTATGCGGGCAATCTTTGGGGGCCCTCCGAGTACGATGTCCGCCACGTGCTGATCGTGAACTTCCTTTACGATCTGCCTTTCTTCAAGAACCAACACAGTCTGATGGGCAAGACGGTGGGTGGATGGGCGGTGAGCGGGATTATCCAGGAGCAAACGGGAACGCCCTGCAGCATCGGCGTCAGCAACGACTATGTCGGCGTGGGGAACGACGGCAGCATGTGCGGCATCGGGCAGTTCTGGCAACTGAACGCGCCCATTAACTACACCAAGAAGATCGCGCTCAACGGAACGTCGGATCCCAATACGTATTTTCAGACTACAAATAGCGATGGATCGTTGATCGTCTCGGCACCGGCGAAGGGCACTTTCGTTACGCAGCAGGGCGTGCGCGATTCGGTTTACGGTCCTGGTTTCAACAATTGGAACCTGGGGCTGTTCAAGAAGTTTACCGTCAGCGAACACCTCAACTTCCAGTTCCGCGCGGAGGCGTTCGATGCTCTCAACCATCCGAATTGGGGCGGCGTCGGCCTGAATCCGACCTCGGCCTCCTTCGGCAAAATCACCGGGAAGACGAACGATGCTCGCAATCTGCAATTGTCGCTGAAGTTGCAGTTTTAGGCAGAGGATTTGAAATAGACGGCCGCTCTCCCGTTCGCGGGTGGCGGCCGTTTTTATTTTGTTCCTGGCATGAAACAAAAAAGAGCTGCACAAGAAACACGGGCCGACGGGGGCGTCGGCCGCGGTCCGGGGGGACCGCCCCACTTTAAGCACCAACCTGGGACTTTTCGGGTGGCGGCCGTTTTTATTTTGTTCGTGGGCAGCGAGCTGCACACTTAAGCGTGCGGGATTGCTACCAGCGTGGAATTATTTGGGTGCGGCGCGAGGGTTGCGGGTGGCAGGCGGAGTTCAAACCAGAAGGTGGAGCCGAGCCCGAGTTTGCTTTCTACTCCGATCTCGCCGCCCATGAGCCCTACCAACTGGCTGGAGATGGCGAGCCCTAAGCCGGTGCCTCCGTACAGCCGCGTGATCGATCCATCGGCTTGCGAGAAGGCCTCGAACAATTTCTTTTCGACGCCCGCGGCGATGCCGATGCCGGTATCGCGGACCTCGAAGCGTACCCTCTCGCCAGGACGCTCCATCACGAACACTTGAACGCTTCCCCGGTCGGTAAACTTCACGGCGTTGCCTACCAGATTCATCAGAATCTGGCGGAGACGCGCGGAATCGCCGGTGACGCGTTCGGGGAGTTTCTCGTCGATGGTGGAACAGAGTTCGACATGCCTGCCGCGGGCCCGTTCCTTGAGCAAGGATTCCACTCCCAAAACCGTTTCCCGGAGGACAAATGGAACTATCCGCAGATCCAGTTTTCCCGCTTCGATACGGGAAAAATCGAGAACATCGTTGATGATCTCGAGGAGAGCCTCGCCGGAGTGATGGGCAATCCTGGTAAATTCGAGCTGCTCCTCGTCGAGCGGTGTCTCGAGCAGGAGTTGCAGCATGCCGAGCACTCCGTTCATGGGAGTGCGAATTTCATGGCTCATGTTGGCCACGAACTGGCTCTTGGCACGGCTCAGCTCCAGAGCCCGGTCGCGGGAGGCCCGCATTGCCCGATCGCTATTTTCCATGTTTCGCAAGACCAGAAAGTAGGCCCAGCATCCGACCGAAGCAAGAATGGCCGCCGTCGACAATAGCGCGATCAGCAGCAGGTTTTCGATCTGGCGGGCGGAGGTACCCAGATCGCGCGCGAACACTTCCGATAGAGGGGCCACAGATGCGTTGAGCGCGTCGAGTTCGTCCATTAAGGACTTCAGCGTGCGCGCATCGACTTGGCCGGCTAATACCAAGGCATGCGCCTCTTCGCCGACGTGCTGGAGCTTGTCGATGTCGGAATCGGCCTCAGCCCAAAGGTTGACCGCGGCGCGCAGATAGCGGGAATCGTGAAAATTACGGTACAGCCAGATCATCCCCGCGATATCGTCGGGGTGGTTGCCGCCGTCGAGAAAACCCTGCCGCGCGATGGAGGCATCAAAGTTGGGATTATCGAGCTCGAGGCGGGCTTTGGAATCGCCGAGAGGAACGCGAATCGCCGCGAGAAATCGATCATAGTCCACCGGCTGAGAAGAATGGATATAGCGTCTCAGTTCAATAACGGACTCTTTCTGCCCTTTCGACCATAAACTCTCGGCGCCGACGTAACTGCGTACCGCCGACAACATTCTCATGGAGCAGCCGGCGAGAAGTACGACGCCGCCGACAACCATGACCAGACCACCGCCGACGATCAGGAGCTGCTTTTGAAATCCGAAGCGCACTATAGGATCTACTATCGACGGTCGCGCGGATTTCTTGAGACCTAGTTATTGGCGCGCCAGCGGACGCCGAGGTCGAGCGATTTGCGGCAGTAAACGAGACTGCGCTCCATATGATCGAGCTGCTGGATTTTCAATGCGTCCATGAAGCGATCGCGCTGACCTGTCACATCTTCGGTGATGTGCGGTTGATTGTACGGACGGCCGCGCTTGGCGAGCGCGAGGAATCGGGCGAGGTCGCGGGAACGGGCGCGGGGGAAATATTTTGTCCAGAATTCGTTGTCGTAGACGGGAAGGACGACGGGCGGACGAGCGGTAATCGGTTTGCAGTATATATGGACGGCGGGTGACAGAATCTCCGCGGCGCGCGCGACGATGGCTTTGAAATCGTTGGTTCCTTCGCCCAGGGGCACCCATTGGATGGCGACGCCACTTTGTCCCGATGCTGTGGGCGTTTCGTAGACGACGGAATCGCGCAGATGAAAAGAGACGGCGTACGGACCGAGTTCTTCGAGCGTGGTCATGGGATCCTCGGCGACGAAGACGGGATTGCCGGTATCGAGATAGGAACCGACGAATTCCTTGCCGGCGGTTTCGATGAGCGTGCGGGTTTCCCAGGCCTGCAATTCCTTGTGATTCTCGATGGCGATTTTTATGCCCGCGTCCATGGCTTGCGAACGAACGTCGCGCAGGACGCCGGCGGCGGATTCAATGATGCGGTCGAGGGGGCCGTCGGGGAGGGCATAGCGGTCGCCGGCGACTAACGTACGTACAATGGGCGATCCCATGGCGGCGGCTCGGTCGATATTCATGCGCAGTTCGGCGATGGTTTTGGCGCGGGCTTCGGGAGTTTTCGGATTCACGGCTCCGGTGAGCGCGCTGCCTCCGGTTTCCAGATGGAGGCCGGTGTCTTTCGCCCAGGCTCGGACTTCGGCCCAGTGCTTGGGGTCGCGGACGGCGGGGTCGAGGGAGTCCTGCAAGAAGATCGCGTCGAGTTTTTGTTGGACGCAGTAGTCGAATAGCTGGCGGTCGTTCCAACGCTGGAAGCGGAGGCAGTAGGTGTTGATGCCTAGCTGCCATTTACGGGGCGCGGCGGCGGCGGGAAGTGCGACGGCGAGCGAGGCGGCGAGGAAGTCGCGACGGGTCATGTACCCGAGTATACTCACTAAATCATGCGGATTTTCGTGGTTGTGGGAGCGATTTTGCTGATTGCGGCGGATGCGCCGGACGAGGCTACGCGGCGGTGGTGGGGTCATGTGAAGATTCTGGCGGCCGACAATATGGAGGGCCGGGATACGGGGAGCGAAGGGTATCGGCGCGCGGCGCGGTACGTGGTCGAGCAGTTCGAAAAGGCGGGGCTGAAGCCCGCGGGCGAGAGTGGATATTACCAGCCGGTTCCATTGCGGGCGGTGCGGTTGCGGAAGGAGCAATCGTCGATTGCGCTGATCGATGGCGAGCGGGTGACGCCGTTGCGGATTTATCAGGACATCATGGTGACGCCTCGGGTGGGGATGCCGGTGGCGATCACCTCGCAGATGATATTCGCGGGCGACGATGTTAGTGGCGTCGATTTTACTGGGAAGATTGCGGTGACGATTGGTGGCGGCCGCGCGCGGAATTTGGGCGGAGTGGGGAATTTATCGATCGACAATCCACGGGCGATCGAGACGCCGCGATGGCCGGTGGCGTACGCGACGGTGATGTCGATTGTGGGGAAAGAGCATCCGTCGGCGACGGGAATCGCGATGCGGTTTAATCCGGCGGAAGCGGAGAAGCTGTTCGCGGGGTCGGGGCACACGTTTGCGGAGCTCGTGGAGTTGGCGGCGGCGAAGAAGCCATTGCCGACGTTCGCGCTGACGGACAGAATTCGCGCGCAGTTTAAGGTGGAGGCGGAGGCGCTGAAATCCGATAACATTCTGGCGGTGCTGCCGGGTTCCTGGCCGTCGGTCGCGGACGAATACGTCGCGGTTTCGGCGCATCTCGACGGATATGGATTCGGCGAGCCGGTGAAGGGAGACGGGATTTACAACGGAGCGTTCGACGATTCGGCTTATGTCGCGGAGCTGATCGAGCTGGCGGCGGCGTATAAGCGGTCGGGGAAGGCGCCGCGGCGGAGCTTGCTGTTTTGCGTGTTCACAGGAGAGGAGAAGGGGCTGCTGGGGTCGGATTATTTTACGTCGCACTTCACGATTCCGAAAGAGAAGATTATTGCGGATTTGAATCTCGATTACTTGCGGCCGATTTTTCCGTTGAAGATTTTGACGACGCTGGGGCTCGACGAATCGACGCTGGGGGAGGCGGCGCGCAAGGCGGCTGAGCCGCTGGGAATTCGCATTCAAGAGGACTCGGAGCCCGAACGGAGGCTGTTCACCCGAAGCGATCAGTACAACTTCATTCGAGCAGGCGTTCCGGGGATCGCGTTTATTTTCGGGTATGACAAGGGGTCGGCGGAGGAAGCGATTTATAGGAAGTGGTACGCGGAGCGGTATCATCGACCGTCGGACGACTTGAATCAGCCGATCGATTTCGGGGCGGCGGCGAAGTTCAACGCGTTCTTTTCACGATTAGTGGATGAGGTCGCGAATGCGGAGGAGAGGCCGCGGTGGAGGGCGGGGAGTCAGTATGCGCCCAAAGGCGTACAATGATCCGAGAACGGACGAGAAGGGTTCCTATGACGAAAAAGTTGGCGATCGCTGTTACCGCGTGTGTACTCGCGGCGTTTGCGCAGCAGAAGGGCGGGGGCGACCTGGGGTTCAAGGACACGCCTATGCTGCCGGGGGACAAGTGGCATGTTCACGATCCGGATCGTCCGCATCCTCGGGTAGTGACGCCGGGGGCGGTGCCAGGAGCGGCTCCGTCGGACGCGACTATTTTATTCGACGGGAAGGATCTGTCGAAGTGGATGCAGAAGGGCAAGGATGGGAAATTATTCGAGCCGAAGTGGCCGGTTCGCGACGGATATTTTGAGGTCGATGCGCGCAATGGCGACCTGGTGACGAAGGAATCGTTTGGAGATTGCCAGTTACACGTCGAATGGGCGTCGCCCAAAGAGGTGAAGTATTCGAGCCAGGCGCGCGGGAACAGTGGCGTGATTTTAATGAGCCTATATGAGATTCAGGTGCTCGATTCCTATAACAATCCGACGTACGCCGACGGGCAGGCGGGTGCGATTTACGGGCAATGGCCGCCGCTGGTGAATGCGACGCGTCCTCCGGGTGAGTGGCAGGCTTACGACATCATTTTCGAGGCTCCGCGGTTCGAGGGAGACAAGGTCGTGAGGCCGGCGTATGAGACGGTGATCCTGAACGGAGTGCTGCTGCACAATCATCAGGCGGCTCTGGGGCCGATGGTGTACCGGCAGCTCGCACACTATAAGCCGCACGCGGCGGAGCTGCCGCTGATGCTGCAGGATCACAACACTCCGGTGCATTATCGCAACATCTGGATCCGGAAGATTGGCGCGTACGATCAACCGGAGAAGTAGAGGCAGTTGCGCGCTGGCGGAATCGGGAGTAATTTGAAATCAGAGAGGTACCTGCACATGAAACTCCTTCGTTCTGTTCTTCTTCTTTCTTCTCTTTTTTCTCTTTCTTTGATGGCCCAGCGCGGCGGCGGGGGCGGTCACGGCGGCGGTGGTGGCGGCGGATCCCACAGTGGCGGCGGTGGCGGCGGTTTTCATGGAAGCTCCGGCGGCGGTTATCGCGGTGGGGGCAGCTATTCCGGTGGTGGTTATCGCGGCGGCGGCTACGGTGGTGGATATCGTGGCGGCTATGGCGGTTATCGGGGATATTACGGCGGTTACGGTTATCGAGGCTATTGGCCGGGTGCGTACTTCGGCTTCGGCTATGGCTACGGCTATCCCTATTATTACGGGGCCGACTACTACGATCCTTACTATTACGATCCTTCTTATTACGCCGCGCCTGCTTACACGACGTACGCTCCCGCGGCTCCCGATCCGGGGTATGTTTCGGCTCCTTCCGCTCCAGCGGCTGCGTCGGGCTCTTATTACCGGCAGGCGGATTACTACTTGATTGCGTTTTCGGACCACAACATTCGCGCGGCGCAATCGTTCCATGTTGTCGGCGATCAGATCGAGTGGACGCCGAAAGAGGGTGGGCCGGTGCAGAGGGCTCCACTGGCGAGTGTGGACAAACGGTTCAGCGAACAGATTAATCGAGACCGGCGTGTGAAGTTCGAGCTGCCGTAACATTCGGCATGGGCATTCGCAACGCTTTCGAAGTTGAGGGGGATGCGAAGGTGCGGCTGGAAGATGGTAAGGTCGTGCGCGTGATTCCGGTAGTGCAGTGACCCAACGGCCTGGAAGAGGTTAATCGAGATCAATCGCCGCCCGAATGCCCTCTTCGATTTCGCGCAGGGACTCGACAGGCATGCTGCCGATGCGCTTGGTCAGTTTGGCTCGGTCAAGCGTCGTTATCTGATGACACACGGCGAAGCTCGCCTTCGGTAGGCCTGCTGTTCCGCCAGAGAGCGACATAACAGTAGGGCCTCGCCTCCCTTGCGATGAGGACTTTGAAATGGGAACTACGATGATCGACCGCCATCCTGGGGTTTGGTTGAAGGCGTCGTGAGACAGAATAACGACGGGACGTCGGCCGGTTTGCTCCGATCCCGAGCGCGGGACCAGGTCAGCCCAATAGACGTCGCCGCGCTTCATTTTTGCGCCTTGGTTTCCTTGAGGAGGTGCTCGATGCCGGTGGACTCCAGATCGGGATCGAGATCGAAAGGAGTGCCAGCCATTTCGGCGGCGTAGGCAGCGATGGCCTCGCTGCGCGCTTGCCGGGCTTGTTGACGGAGCCAGGAGTCAACGGCTTCGCGGGCCAAGGTGGTGGCGGGGACCTGCATGCGCTCGGCCTCGGCCTTGAGGTGCGTGTGGGTTTGGTCGGGGAGGGGCAGGTGGAAGTTTTTCATGCCATCCTCAGTATGCCATTTTTGCATGGCAGATTAACGTGGCAGGCGCCTCAACGCGGACGCGGTTGGCGAGTGCGGCGTATGATCGAAGAAGAGCCAATGTAGGAAGGGGTTGCTATCGCTATTTTTCCTTTTTTGTTCTATTTATCAGTTGTAGAGGAAGGGAGGGAAATGTCTTGACTGCTGCGGACTTAGACAAAGTTGAACTCGCTTCAAATTTCACCGTCGGCGATTATAGGGTCGCGCGCGATACGCAAAACAAGGGAATCATAGCGGATGCCATCCGCAGACGATTCAAAGAACGCTACATCGACCCTGTTAACGGAGGAAATAAACACGGGTTCACCATGATGGCGATTTCGTGCCTCATGATTGAGTCGCTTGAAACATTCCGTCAGGGCTGGAAAGACAGCAACGGCAAGAGCGAAGTGGCCTTCTGCTATTTTTTTAACAGCCACAGCCAGTTTGATAATTTTCGGGGCCACTGACAGTTCTATAAGCACGTCCGCTGCGGCATTCTGCACCAGGCCGAGACAACCGGCGGCTGGCGGGTAACCCGAAAAAAACTAGCGCCCCTTTTCGACCCCAAATCACTCACCATCAACGCGACTCGCTTTTTGCAACAGCTCAGCGCGGTGCTCGACGGTTTTTGCACCAAACTTAAGGATGCCGAGTGGGATTCTACAGAGTGGGAGAACGTCCGAAAGAAAATGAAGGCACTCTGCGATAATTGCAGACCCTAGCTGTGTTCGCAACCCCGGCGTTGCGCTATCCCGTTGCCTGCTGCTGAAGCCCTTTCCCGCCATTTTCGGCCCAAAATGGCGTATTATGTGGCCTGTGAAGGCCGCAATCCTATTTCTCTCACTCTGCCTGCCAGCGTGGGCTGACCTCGCTGCGGGGCAGCTTGCATTGAAGAATGGTGATTACGCCACCGCCCTAACGGAATTTCTGCCGCTAGCAAACCAGGGGAACGCGTCTGCGCAGACCGGCCTCGCCTTCCTTTATGCCGAGGGCAAAGGCGTTGCGCAGAACTACACGGAGGCCGCGAAGTGGTATCTGTTGGCGGCGGTCCAGGGAAACGTGGTTGCGCAATACAACCTGGGTCTCATGTATAACAACGGCCGAGGCGTTCCGCAGGACTATAAGGAAGCCGTTCGCTGGTACCGCTTGGCGGCGGAGCAAGGAGACGCACAGTCGCAGTTGCAGCTCGGCATTAATTATCAACGAGGCTATGGCATTCCGCAGGACTACAAAGAAGCTGTTCGCTGGTATCGCCTGGCAGCAGAACGACGGAACGTGACCGCGATGTTCTTTGTCGCTAATGCGTACTATATAGGCGAAGGCGTTCTGCAGGATTACAAAGAAGCGATGCGCTGGTTCCAGTTGGCCGCGGATCGAGGAATGGCTGCTGCGCAGGGCTCCCTTGGCGGAATGTACGCCCAGGGCCTAGGCGTTCCGCAGGACTACAAGGAGGCCGTGCGGTGGTACCGTCTGTCGGCGGACCAGGGCGATGCACAGGCGCAGGACAACCTCGGCCTCATGTATAACAATGGCCGAGGCGTTCCCCAGGATCACAAAGAAGCTGCGAAGTGGTACCGTTTGGCGGCGGACCAAGGTAGCGGCGATGCACAGGTGCAGCTCGGCATCTTGTATATCAATGGCCAAGGCGTCCTGAAAGATCCCAAGGAAGCTGCAAAGTGGTACCGCTTGGCGGCGGACCAAGGATTCGCGGTTGCGCAGTATTTCCTCGGCTACATGTATGACTATGGCGAAGGTGTCCCGCAAGACTACGTTCAAGCGCACATGTGGTACAACCTCGGGGGAGCCAGCGGTAACGCCGACGCCGTAAAGGGTCGAGACCTTGTTGCACTCAAGATGACGCCGCAACAGATTGCGGAGGCTCAACGCCTCGCCCGCGAGTGGAAGCCCAAAACAAGCCGATAGGGAGTTCATTTCCCATGTTCAAACGAAGTCCCCGCTCGCTTAAGAGGAGATCGTGGTGGCCGCGTCCGGTACACTAAAAGTTCAGCCCCATGTTTAAGTCCCTTTTCGGCTCCTCGCCCGCTCCATCTTCCGAACCTGGTCTTCTCGAACGCCTCAAGGCGGGGATTCAGAAGACTCGCGCGGGGTTAATGGAGAAGATTGAGGACGCGGTTAGCGGGCGTAAGGAGATTGACGCTGACGTTCTGGAAGAGCTCGAATATGCGTTGATTACTGCGGATATAGGGGCGAAGACTACGGCGGAGATTTTGGAGCGCATCCGGCAGCGAGTCGAACGGCATCAGGTCGGGGACCTGGAAGAGCTAAAAAGTCTCATTCGCGAACATCTGCTTGAAATTCTGCAGGCGACTGAGAAGCCGGTGCCGCTTGTGAAAGATCCTCCCGCGGTGATGATGGTTGTCGGGGTGAACGGGGCGGGGAAAACCACTTCGATCGGGAAGCTCACGCGGAGGCTGCAATCGGAGGGGCGCACCGTATTGCTATGCGCGGCCGATACATTTCGCGCGGCGGCGATCGAGCAACTTGAAGTGTGGGCGGAGCGGACGGGTGCGGGGTTGATCCGGCAGCAGCCTGGGTCCGATCCTAGCGCGGTGTTGTTCGATGCGCTGCAGGCGGCGAAGGCTCGCAAGGTGGATTACGTGATCGTCGATACGGCGGGGCGGATGCATACGAAAACGAATCTGATGGCGGAGCTCGAAAAGATGCGGCGGACGGCGGCACGGGTGATTCCCGAGGCTCCGCACGAGGTGCTGCTGGTGATCGAGGCGACTACGGGGCAGAACGGGCTGGAGCAGGCTCGCAAGTTTACGGAATCGAGCGCAGTGACCGGAATTATTTTGACGAAGCTCGACGGGACGGCGAAGGGCGGGGTGGTGGTGGCGATATCGCGGGAGCTGAATCTGCCGATTCGGTATGTTGGGGTGGGGGAGCAGTTGGACGATCTGCTGCCGTTTGAGCCGGAGAATTTTGTGGCTTCGCTGTTTGATTAGGACCTCGGCTGAAGCCGAGGCTGCAAGCTGAAGCTCGCGCCACGACGGGAACAGTATGCAAGTGAATTCTGGGTACTTCCGGCAGGTGTTGCGTGCCCGAAACGCCCGTTTTGCTGTCCCAAGTGCCAAAAATTCTTTGATCGACCGTTGCGTATTGTTGCGCGCTTGGGCTCCCGAAAGCAACACCCTGACACCGTCAGCGGGTTGCAGATCGAGGGGGTGTTGCTTTGCAAAACAAAGCCCCGATGATTCTCGTTGACAAAATGGATCGGTCTGGTAGAGCCGGGCAATGATAAGTCCTGATGAGCTTGCAATATCCAGACGACGTGGCCACGACACCACCGTCGGATTGGAGCAGGGATGGGCACAGTGCAAGTGGTGTGGTATTTGGCTGCGCGAGATCCGCACAATAGAGGAACGAGTAGACACACCGCCCGAGGACGAGCAAAATCCGCTTCCTGGCGCGCCGACAGCACGGAATCGATGGGTCAATTAGTTGCGGGGACGTTTACCCCGAGCCCGTGCGCGCGGTTAGCCCGTCGCCACAGATCGTTATAGCGTTCCTCAGTGAGTGCCTGTTTGAGTTGGAAGTGGTAATCGGTGACCGAACCTCGCGACCATCCTGAACGCTCCGACGTGGTGACCGACAAGTCGAAGCGCCCAGACGTGCTGATGTTTTCGATATCGTTGTAGGGCCATGCATGGGACTCTCCGTTATCAGTCCTGTAGACAATTTGGTCCTCGCCCACTAGCAACATACCTTGCGAGCCCCCGAACCGGTGTAGCAGCTTCGCGCCGATCTGCCAAAGGGGTTTGACATCCGGATCGCCGAGATGCGCGATAAGGCGCTGATCCAGTCGCGTCCGTAGCAGCGCGTACTCTTGCGAGGCGAAATCCTTGGGGAGTTGGTCGAACACATACTCGCGGTCGCGACCGAATTGCCATTTCCCATCGTCGTAGCTGAGGATGCGTAGCTCCGTGGGACTGAGCGTGAGCTGTTGGATGTCTTCGTACTTCCACTCCCACGAGTGCTTAGACTTCTTTCCGGTTTCTTTGAACGAGATCGAGTTTTCGCCGATCTCAAACCGTCCTATCGCACCTTTTCTCAGGTGCTGGTGCCGGACCTCAGCGCCCCAGGCGGCCAAGCTGAGCATCAGGATTGCGCCAATTGTTTTTTCAATTCGAAATTCCATTTCCACACCTCATATATGGCCGGATAAACGACCAGTTCCAGAAGAAACGATGTAAAGATCCCGCCGATCATCGGAGCGGCTATGCGTTTCATGACATCCGCCCCGGTGCCGGTCGACCACATGATGGGGACGAGTCCGAGAAACATGCACGCGACCGTCATGAACTTTGGGCGAATGCGCTTCACAGCGCCTTGCTTAATGGCCTCCTGAAGATCGCTAAGATTGCGCAGGCGGCCGTCCTTCCGCGCCTGATCGTAGGCGAGGTCGAGATAGAGCATCATGAACACCGCTGTCTCGGCATCGACCCCGGTAAGCGCGATTAATCCCACCCAGACGCCGATGCTCATGTTGTAGCCCAGCGCATAGAGGAACCAAACTGCACCAATCGCCGAGAATGGAACGGCTAACATGATGATCATTGTTTTCGATAACGATCGGGTGTTCAGATACAGCAATGTCATGACCAACAAGCCCGTAAGGGGAAGGATGACGACGAGCCGATCCTTGACCCGCTGCATCGATTCGTACTGGCCGCTCCAGGTGATCGTGTAGCCCGGAGGGAGCTTTATCGTGTCGAGGACCTGTTTTTTTGCTTCCTCGACATAGCCGCCGATATCGCGGCCTGAAACATCCACGTAAACATAGCCGCTCAACAATCCGCCTTCGTCGCGGAGCATCGCTGGCCCGGAACGGATCTGCACAGTCGCAAGCTGAGACAGAGGGATTTGGGCCTTTCCGCCCATGGCGGGGACCAGCACGCGGTTCAGACTGCCCACATCGCTACGAAAATCGCGGAGATAGCGGACATTCACGGGGTAACGCTCACGGCCTTCAATCGTGGTGGTGACATTTTCACCGCCAACGGCGCTCATGACGACGCCCTGCACTTCGTCGATCGAGAGTCCGTAGCGAGCCAGTTCGGCGCGATTCCAATCGAAGTCCAGAAAATATCCGCCGCCCGTCCGCTCGGCAAAGACGTTGCGGGTTCCGCGCACCTTGGGGAGCAGGCTCTCGATATCCGTCCCGATGTGCTCAATGACGTTGATGTCCGCGCCGAATATTTTGATGCCGACAGGGGTGCGTACGCCGGTGGTCAGCATATCGATGCGAGCTTTGACCGGCATGGTCCAGGCGTTGGACGATCCAGGGAGCTTTAATGCCGTATCCATCTGCTCGGTCAATTGCTCGGTCGAAATGTGGTCCGGCCAGAACCGCGAGAGCAGGTGCTCCATCCAGGCGGGAGCCCACGTTGAATACCACGTGTCGACCTTGCGCCATTGCGACGGTGGTTTGAGAGCGACGATCGTCTCCATCATCGAGAAGGGAGCTGGATCGGTAGACGTTTCGGCGCGACCGGCTTTGCCCAATACTGATTCGACTTCCGGGAACTGGCGAAGAATCCGGTCTTGGACCTGCATCAGACGCTGTGCTTCTGAGACCGAAATGCCAGGCAGGGTCGACGGCATATAGAGCAGCGTTCCTTCATCAAGCGGCGGCATGAACTCAGAACCGAGCTTAAGGAAAATCGGGATCGTGGCCACGCTCAACACAATCGCGCCAAAGATCACAAACCATTTCCAGCGCAGGGCCCAGGCGCAGACAGGTTCGTACACACGAATCATAATGCGGCTGATCGGATGGGTGTCTTCGGAATATATGGTGCCGACCAGCACTGCGTTGACAATCTTGTTGACCCAGCGCGGCCGGAAATTGAAATTCTTCATGTGAGTGAAGGCCAGGCGCATCGCCGGATCGAGCGTGATGGCAAGCACGGCGGCGATGATCATTGAGAAATTCTTGGTATAGGCAAGCGGCTTGAACAAGCGGCCTTCCTGCGCTTCCAGCGTCAAAACCGGGAGAAATGCCACGGCGATCACGAGTAGCGCGAAGAAACTGGGTCCGCCGACTTCTTTGACGGCGTCAATGACGACGCGATGATAATCTTCTTTCTTGCCGGTTCGCTCCCAGATTTCGAGCTTCTTGTGAGTCTGCTCGACCACGACGATTGAAGCGTCCACCAACGCGCCGATGGCGATAGCAATGCCGCCTAGAGACATGATGTTGGAAGTCAGACCCATCATCTTCATCGGAATGAACGAAAGGATGATGGCGATCGGGATCGTGAAAACGGGGATGACCGCACTCGGGAAGTGCCAGAGGAAAATGAAGATGATGATAGCGACAATGATCATTTCCTCAGTCAGCGTGTGCTTCAGATTGTCGATGGAGCGTTGGATCAATTCGGAACGGTCGTAGGCGCTGACGATTTTCACCCCTCGCGGCAGGCCAGGTTCAAGCTCGTGCAATTTTTCTTTCACGCGCTCGATGACCTGCATTGCGTTTCCGCCCTGCCTCATCACGATGATTCCAGACACGACGTCCCCTTGCCCATTCCAGTCCGCAATGCCACGCCGAATGTCCGGACCGAGAACCACCTGCCCGACGTCCCGCACGCGAATGGGCACCCCGCCGGCGCTATTCGCGAGCACGATGTTTCCGATGTCGTCGATGGATCTTGCGTACCCACGGCCGCGGATCATGTATTCAGTGCCGCTAAGCTCGACCATCCTCCCGCCGACATCATTGTTTCCACCACGCACAGCTTCGACGACCTTCATCATCGGAATGTTATATGCCGCGAGTCTGTTCGGATCGACGTTAACTTGGTATTGGCGGACAAAGCCGCCGATTGGCGCAACCTCGGCCACGCCCGGAACCGCCTTGAGCTGGTAGTTCAGAAACCAGTCCTGCAGGGATCGCAATTCGGCGAGACTCTGTGTCCCGCTCGTGTCAACCAATGCGTATTGAAACACCCAGCCGACCCCGGTCGCATCAGGACCTAGTTCCGTTGTGACGCCCTGCGGCAGCCTCTGCAACACACCCGACAGATATTCGAGAGTGCGGGAGCGCGCCCAGTAAATATCGGTGCTGTCCTCGAAAACAATATAAACATAGGAGTAACCGAAATCGGAGAAACCACGCACGGCTTTTACGTTCGGCGCACCAAGCATCGAGGTGACGATCGGATACGTAACTTGGTCTTCCATGATGTCCGGGCTGCGATCCCAGCGCGAGTAGACGATTACCTGCGTGTCGCTCAAATCTGGAAGGGCATCGAGGGGCACGTTATACATGGACCAGATGCCTATCGCAACTGCAAAGCCGATCAGCAGAAAGACGAGCGCTTTATTTGCTGCTGAAAACTCGATGATTCGGCCAATCATGTCAGTGCCCCATACCTGGCATTTTGGAGTGGTCCGGCTGCGCCTTCGCCGGGGTGCTTTGAGCGCCTCCGTGCTGATGGCCTGCCATGCCTCCGGCGGCCGATTTGAGCTGGCTTTCGGAGTCAATCAGAAACGTGCCGGACGTCACGATGCGCTCGTTCGCCCTCAGGCCGCTTCGGATTTCGATCCGGTCGCCGAAGTGATCTCCAATCTCGACGGCCCGCGGTTCAAGATAGCCGTCCCCGCGATCGACGAACACAGTTTTTCGAATACCGGCATCGAGCACTGCTTCGGCGGGCACAGTAAGCCGGGAGGTTGCGCCGATGTGGAAATCGACATCGACGAACATTTCCGGCTTTAGACGTTGATTCGGATTTGGCGCTTCAAGACGAATTTTCAGGGTGCGGGTCATAGCATCGAGCTGCGGCTGAATATAGTCGACGCGCGCCGCGAAGGATCTCCCTTGATCCGAAGGCATGCCGATGACGGCGGACTGGCCAATGCGGATTTTGTCGATATCCCCCTCATAGACATCCGCCATGATCCAGACGTGGCTCAAGTCGGCGACAGAGTAGAGTTCGGTTTCAGGAGTGATGCGCTGACTCGGGAAGGCATTGCGCGCAATGATGAATCCGGCGGCAGGTGAATAAAGAGTTACGGAGTGGATCGGCTTGCCAGTTTCCTCAACTTCTTTAATTTGGGCCGCGCTCAGGTCCCAGAGTTCGAGGCGCCTTCGCGAGGCATCCACCAGCGAGATGCTGTTGGTGCTCGCTTCAAGCACCGCGCTCCGGCTCATGATGTCCCGGGCTTTCAACGCGAGCAGAAACTCCTGCTCACTGGCGAGCATCTCAGGGCTGTAGATCGTCAGCAGCGGCTCACCCGCTTTGACTTGAGCGCCGGTGAAATCGATGTGAACCTTCTCGATCCACCCTTCAACTTTGGAGTGAATCCGGGTCAACCGGGTTTCATCGAAGGCCACTTTGCCGACGGCCCGAATCGAACCGGCGCTCGCCGTCATTTCGGCGAAGCCGTAGCGGACGCCGATCAACTGCTGTTTTTCCGAGCTGATGTTGATGGTGCCCATGGGCATATCGGCCGGGAGCGCGGCGCCATTCGGAGCCTTCGCATCGTCGGCATACACGGGTTGGAGTTTCATGCCGCAATCGGGAGCGATGCCCGGTTTGTCGGACTTATAGGCCGGGTGCATCGGGTCGATGTAGTACAGGATTCGGCGCCCTTGCACTTGAGGCCTGCTGTGAACGCGCTCATAGGCAAGTCCACCAAGAAAAGCACCAGCAATCGCTAGAATGACGATGACAAAACGAAGAATTCTCATAAATGCCTCAATGAATGAGCGCCAGACCGGTCATCTCTTCCAGACGAGTCAGCGCCAGATGATACTTCTGCATTTCTTCGTGGTAGTTCATTTCGAAATCCACGACCGCCATATAGTTGGTCAGCACCGATAAGAAATCGACCGCACCAGTCTGATAGGAGGCGAGCGACGATTCGATCGCCAGTTTTGCCTGTGGGAGCATCGTGTCCCGGTAGAGTTTCATCAAGTCGAGAGATGTTCGTGCGAGGGTGTAATCCTGCCGGATTTGAGCGTGGATGGTCTGACCGGTTGCTTCGAAGTTATGACGCGCCGCGGAAAGATTATCGACTTGTTCGGTCAGTGCGGGCCGTTGTTTTCGCGAAACCCAAAGCGGTACATTGATATCCACTCGAAAGGTGTACATGGGCGCCATCGAGCCTTGGTTGTAATAGCCGCCGGTGATCGCGTAATCGGGATGATATTCCTTGTGAGCGAGGTTCACGGCCAGGTCGGCCCGCTCGATCATTTTCTGTTCTCGCCGCAGCATGGGCGCGTCGTTCATCGCGTGTGAATACAACTCCGCCAGCGTGATCGAGAGACCGGCGACATGCGGTTCTCCGGGACGGGGCAACGCGGATCCCGGTTCACGATCGAGCAGACTGAGAATTTCGGCTTCCGCCGACTCGTGCTCCTGTTCCAGTTGCAGCACTTTGGCTTCGATCATCGAGAGCTGCGTCTGCATCTTAAAGATGTCCTGCTGGGCGGCTTTGCCGACCGAATATCGAGCTTCGGTTACATGCAACAGTTCCCGCAGTACTTCGCGGTTGCGATCGAGAACCTCGTGTGCCGCGTAGGAATGCTGCAACCTGAAGAACGCTTGTTTCAATCTTGCGACGACATTTAGCTGCGTGAGCTGATACTGCTCAAAAAAAGCGTCAGCCTCTTTGCTCGCGACGTTCTC
Organism: Bryobacterales bacterium; assembly: GCA_003170295.1. Taxonomy (GTDB): domain Bacteria; phylum Acidobacteriota; class Terriglobia; order Bryobacterales; family Bryobacteraceae; genus Palsa-187. The sequence goes on from PNAJ01000094.1 coordinate 21,905, forward strand.
CCGGAGGCCGCGCTTGCCTGGATACGGAATGGATTGGGTCACGCTGAATCCGATGTTGCTGGTGGGATTCGAGCCGAGCCCAGCGCCGGGTAGTGGATTGCCGTTACTGGCGTAACCCCCTGAGAACATAGGATCGGGCAATGCGCCCGCTTGCCGCGGTCGCTGGCGCGCTGCTTCATAGCGCTTCTGCGCGACCAAGACCTCGCGGTTATTTCTCAGCGCCTCAGTCGTCAGATCCTTCAAATCCAGAGCTGATTGTGCCGTTGCGGACACCACTATCAAGGAAAATAGAACTCCTCGCATAGACTTCCTTTCATTCGCACAAATCGTGAAAACCGTTCCGCCCCGTGCCGAGGGCCTACGGCTGATCGAGTGAATGATAGGAAGCTAGATAAGGAGAACGGAATTGGCGGGACTCTGACAGGTCCGTACCAACGATGACACAAAGACGACGGGCTCGTCGGACGAACTCGGAGGGGAAAAGTCGAGTGTGGATGCCGGGCTTAGCTCGTATTGCTGGGCGGCGTTGACGACCGAACCGGCCTCGGGGCGCTCGGCAAGAGAACTGTCTAACCGGGAATTCTGGCACCTGTTCTCAGCGGGCCGGTTTGGAGGCTTGCGATCATGCTTGTGCGGGCAACATTCGTGGGGAACCGAAGTGCTGGGCTCGGGCGGTGCGCAAGCTGAGCAAAGACCCAACGAAGCCAGCAAGACGGAGCCGCACATGATCAACCGTCCGGCTCTCGCTATTGCCGCGACTGTGATTACGCTCCTCATCTCAGGTCCTTTTTCTGAAGCAGCATTTCTGTTGCCAAATCGTATGTGCCCAGAACAAAACAGCCCCGGCGACCCGTTGCGTCAAATGCCCCGGCAGTTTCCCGCTAGGATGCGGTACTCCGCGCGCTCACCACCCGGTGCGTCATCTCGCCGTAGCCTGAGAGCATCCCCTAAGACCCAGTCATCACTGGCGGTTCGGGCGCCGTCAAGCTCAGTATACGTCCTCGCGACGGAAAAACGAACGAGAGATGACCGTGAGGAACCCAACAGCAGTAAACGAGTCGTGACGGATCTTGTGTGCGGGATGGACGTAGTAACGGCTACTGCCGCTGAACACAGCGGACACTAGTGGCACACGTGTACTTTCTGTGGCCTGAGACGCAAGTGGAAGTTCGATCTCGATCCGACGCAGTATGTGGAGAAATCCGCGGCATCACTTCGGCTGCCGCAGTTGATCGGCGCGGAGAACAGCAAATCAGCTCAAACACGTACAGGTTCGACTTGAAGCGGTCCGAAAACTATTGGCTACGCCCGACGGCGCGCGCGTCTTTCAGGATGGTCCCGATCTATCCAAGCCTGAACCTGGAAATTCAAGAAAAAGTGTGCTCGATGACGATTAACCAAGAAGAGGTCGAGCAGTCGGATCCTGAGATGCTTCGCGTTGTTCTACGAGGTACGAAAAGAGATTTCGTCGGAGTACTGGAATTACGTCGCCCAGAAAGTTGCCGCCTTGGAACTTCGCTGGCTTGCCGGGCGCTGAATCGCGCCAAAGACCAGATACGAAATAATGTTGTCCGGGCCCCACGCCTGCGCAACGCCAAAACTACCCAATGCGCGGCATGGGTGTTGCGCTAAATTAACTATTTGAAGGCTGAGGAAGCAACACGTTAAATACTACCCACTGTCGTTATATTGAGGACGCGCTCGAGCTGGCTGCTCGCGGCTTGGGCCGGGTGAGTCCGAATCCTTGCGTCGGGGCGGTGATTGTATCGGGCGATGCGGTGGTCGGGCGGGGATTTTATACGGCTGCGGGAGTTCGGCACGCTGAGGTTCTGGCGCTCGATGAGGCGGGCGAGAAGGCTCGGGGCGCGACGATGTACGTTACGCTCGAACCGCATGCGCACCAGGGGCGGACGCCTCCGTGCACCGATGCGATTATTGCGGCTGGGATTCGACGAGTGGTCGCGCCGATGGAGGATCCAAATCCATTGGTTCGGGGGCGCGGATTCGCGCAATTGCGCGACGCGGGGATCGACGTGGAACTGGTGCCGGAGCACGCGACGCGCGCGGCGGAGCTCAATGAAGCGTTCCTGCATTTCATGCGCACGGGTCGTCCACTCGTGATGCTGAAGGCGGCGGTGACGCTGGATGGGAAGATCGCTGCACCGGAAGATAATGGCGGGTGGATTACCAGCGAGAAGGCGCGGGCGCATGTTCAGACATTGCGGCACAACTCGGATGCGATTTTGACTGGGATCGGAACGGTGCTTGCGGACGATTGCCGGCTGACGGATCGGAGCGGCGAGGAAAGGAGCAGGCCGCTGTTGCGGATCGTGGTCGACTCGCAGTTGCGGTTGCCGCTCGAATCGAAAATGGCGGAATCGGTGAAGGGCGATGTGATGGTGGTCACGACATCGGCGGGATCCGTGGAACGGCGGCGCAAGCTGGAAGCCAACGGGATCCGCGTCGAAATGCTGGAGGGCGCGGACGGACGCGTGAGCCTGCACGCGATTGCGGAGCTGCTGGGGCGCGAGAAATACTTGTCGCTGATGATCGAGGCAGGGAGCAAGGTGAACTGGTCGGCGCTGGAATCGGGTGTGGCGGACAAGATTTTTTTCTACTACGCGCCGAAGATTCTGGGCGGGATGCGGTCGCTGCCGGTGGCGGGTGGCGCGGGGCGTTTGCGGCGCGCGGATGCGATCCGGTTCCGCGATGTGCGGCTCCATTCGATCACCGCGAACGAATTTGCGGTGGAGGCTCGGCTGGAAAAGTAATGTTCACGGGCATCATTGAAGAGTTGGGGACGGTTGCCGCTGTCAGGCCGCGGCTCGTGGTGACGTGTTCGACTGTGATGGAGGATGCGCGCGAAGGGGCTAGCATCGCTGTCAACGGGGTTTGTCTTACTGCGGTCGATCTGACATCCGATTCGTTTTCGGCGGATCTGGCTCCGGAAACATTGGCGCGCACGAATCTGGGCGATTTGCACGCGGGATCGCGCGTGAATTTGGAGCGCCCGGTGACGCCGGCCACTCGGCTTTCCGGGCACATTGTGCAGGGGCATGTCGATGGGACGGGCGAATTGATTGCGCTCGATGAGCTGGGCGACGGCAGTTGGTGGGTGAAGGTGCGCATGCCCGCGGCGCTCGACCGGTATCTGGTGCACAAGGGCTCGATTGCGATCGATGGGATCAGTTTGACGATCGCGACGCTTGAGGGCGATCAATTGGGAGTGACGATCATTCCACACACGTATGCGCATACGACGCTCAAGTCGCGGCGGGTGGGCGAGCGGGTGAATCTTGAAGTGGACGTCCTCGCCAAGCATGTCGAAAAGCTGCTCGCGCATGTGAAATGATCCCGAAGGGCGCGATTGTTCGCGTAAGATAATGTCATGGGAACCCCAGCGGCACGCATTGGCGATCCGACGGTGCACGGCGGAGTTGTCGGGATGGGCTTTCCGACCGTCATCATCGGGAATATGCCGGCCTCGCGCATCGGCGACATGCACGCTTGTCCTCAGGTGACGGTGGTTGTGCCGCACTTCGGCGGACCGTTCATCCTGGGCTCTTTTACCGTATTGACTGGATTTTCGCCGCAGTCGAGGGTTGGCGATGTATTGATCTGCGTCGGGCCTCCGGATGCACTGGCGATGGGATGCCCTACGGTGATGGTCGGGATGGCGGGCGGTGGGATGGGGTTCGGCGCGTTGATGATGGGGCTGGCGCTGGGACTCAAAAATTTCCTGGGTGCCTATCCGCGCGCCGTAATGCAGAATGGCGCGGTGGTTACGCAGTATAACGAATTCATCACGATTGAAGGCACGCCGCAGTTTCAGGCCAAGGCGGTCCGCGATTTAAACCTAATCGCGGCGACTCCGAGCGGCAAGAAATTGCTGAGCTCGATGAAAGCATCAGGCAAGCATTTACGCATTCACATCGATGCGCCGCCGGGCACGCCGGGCAACTGGGCCTGGACCGATCCGCCTCCCGCGGCAGGATCGGGTGCGCATCCCCCAGGGTACCTGGGGGCGGACGGCAAGCCTGGGCCCGCGGCCGATGCGCAAGTGGGTTACAATCCGGACCGGGTTAGTCTGAGTGGGCCACCGGGCTCGCCTTACAGTACGGCAAACTGGGCGCAGTCGCCAAACCGCCCCGCGGATGTGGGTCTGTTCCATGAGATGGTTCATTCCGACGATATTATGCAAGGGAAACTGGACAATACTCCGGGCGCGAATGTGGGACCGATGGCGGGCACGCCGATCGCGGATTCCGAGCTTCGCGCCGCGGGACTCCCGCCACACGCGGCGGAGGATTATTCGGAGAACACGTATCGCTCGGATCGCGGTTTACCGAACAGGACTTTCTATTGATGACGAGCGCCGCTGTGAAGATCCCGTGCCTGGCGATGGCCCTCGCGGTCCTGTCGCCAGGCCAGAAGGCGAAGGAGAAGAATCGAATGCAGCATGAGCTTCGCGTGAGTGTACGCGTGCAGTCCGCTGGGGATCGCCTGGAAATCGAGTATTGGTTTGAGAATCCATCGGCGCAGCCCGTGCTGGTGTTCGATCGCATGTGGAACATGCAGGCGAACGGTCTGGAACCGAATTGGGCGTACGTCGAGGTTCACGATGGCAGGGCGGAGGTCAGACGCCTGATGGAGCAGCTCCCACAAGGACTTCGTCACGAGAGTCCGACGGTTCCCTATGGGCGCGAGATCGGACCCATGGCTCGCGGCAGCGGGAAATTTTCTCTGGCGCTTCCGCTGAAGCAACATGGAGAGTACGACGCATTTCGCTATCAGGGGGCGCACTTCCAGCCGACTCCGGTGCATGAAGTGACGTTTTCGATGGGCTGGTGTCTCAAGCCCGGGCAACTTCCACCGGGAATCCAAAGTGTCGAAATGCAAGGCGAAAAGCTGTGGCTACTGCCGTACTCTCTGGTGGCGGCGATACAGCTCTCCGCAACCGCCCCAGCGGTGCGAGTCGACGCTATGGGCGAGGTCCGACGCTGATTCGGGAGCAGGCATGATTCTCGAAATCATCGAAGGATCGGAAACAGGGCGTCGCGTGAAGTTGCGCGAAGGCGAGACGGTGTCGATAGGGCGCACGGAGAGCGCGATGCAGATATTTCCGGGCGATCCGAAGATGTCGGCGCTGCATTTTGCGGTAGCTCTCAGCGGCGGCACGCTGCGGATGCAGAATCTGAGCCAGACCAACGGCACGCTGGTGAACGGAGCGCCTGTCGACGCCGCGGTTCTACAAGCAAGCGACAAGATTCGTGCCGGCGAAACTGTGTTTGGCGTGATCGGTCCACCGCCGAGTCCGTATCCGGCTCAACTGCGCGTTGGCGGATGGGGGTTCAACATTATTCCCGAGGGCTGGACGCCGCTCGATGGCATCGGGTTGTTGGATCGGGAGGGCGATGGGTTTCGCGCGAGTGCGGCGGGCGTTGAAGAATTGTTACCCGAAGGGAAGATGCTCCGCGATTATGTTGACGTGCAGATGGAGGTCGCCAAGTCGCAGTTAGTTGGCGTGGAGCTTCAAGGTCCGGTGGAGGCTCGCATGGAAGGGGCGGAGGAGGCTCTGCTCCTGACAGTGACAAGCGAGACGAAGGATGGCGAGCGAATCACACAGCGGCAGATTTACGCGCGGAGCGGAGAAGTGGTCGGGATTCTCACGCTGAGCGGGGCGGAGAATCAGGATCTGATTGAGATCGTGCGCGGAGCGAGTTTCCACAAGCCGCAAATTCCTGCTTGACGACGCGGCCGGTTCGTGTCATCATACTCCAATCGATAGACGATGGGACTCCAGCATTATTTCACACGGGGTAAGCGCGAGCGCGAGTTAAGCGAAGAACTGCGCGTGCATCGAGAGATGGCGGAGGACGAGTTTCGCCGCTCAGGTATGACGGAGAGCGAGGCACGATTCGCTGCGCAAAAGGCGCTGGGCAACGTCACGAGCGCGCTCGAAGACAGTCGCGCGGTGTGGAATTTCCAATGGCTTGAATCGCTGATGCAGGACGTGCGCTATGCGATTCGCGGCTTTCGCCGCGCTCCGGCGTTTGCGCTCACCGTTGTCGGAACGATCGGGTTGGCGCTGGGCTTAAACACCGCGCTATTCACTATTTTCAACACCTACGTGCTGCGTCCGCTGGCGGTGCGCGATCCCTACAGCCTTTACCAGTTCACCTGGATTACCAAGAGCGGCGACTGGCACGGCTTTCATCTGAGGGATTTTGAGGAGTTCCGGAGCGTGAATCCGGCGTTTCTTGACGCGATCCTGTACCGGATGGTCCTGACTCGCATGAACGGTCAGCAGATGGCCGGTCAGATTGTTTCCGACAACGCTTTCGTGATGCTGGGAGCGGAGGCGGCGTTGGGCCGAACGCTTTTGCCCGGAGACGATCACACCCTGGTGCTGAGCGATGCCGCGTGGAAGAGCAAATTCGGCGGAGACTCGGGCATTCTGGGGAAGAAACTCGATCTTCTGGGCACCTCGTATGAAGTGGTCGGTGTGGCGCGTCCGGAGTTTTCCGGCGTAATGACGGTGCCTCCGGACTTCTGGATTCCTCCGATCCCAACCGGGCCGCAGGCGACGGAGACCGGAAGGGTCATCGGCCGCTTGAAGCCCAATATGACGCCGGAGCAAGCCAAGGCGGCGCTCGCGGTTTGGTCGCGGCAGGCCACGGCCGATCTGCCGGAGCCGCGGCGCGCCACGGGCGTGGATTTCAAATCGGCTGCCACGACGATCCATATCACGGAACCCGGATTCCTCACGATGATCGCTCCCATCGTAGTGGCGTTCGGCCTGGTGCTATTGATCGCGTGTGCGAATGTCGCGAACCTGATGTTGGCGCGTGCGATGGCCCGGCAGAGAGAGATCGGAGTGCGTCTTTCCCTCGGAGCGGGACGCGTCCGTCTGGTGCGGCAACTGCTGACCGAAAGCCTGCTGCTGGCACTTCCCGCCGCGCTTGCCGGAGTCGCGATCTCCGAATCGACGATTCGCTTCCTTCAGAACCTCCTGTTTCGAACAGCACCGGCGACCTGGACCCAGATCATCCGGTTCCTGCCGATCGAATCTGATTTTCGCGTGCTCTTATTTGTCTTCCTCGCCGCGGTGGTGTCCACTTTGCTCTTCGGTCTCGCTCCGGCGATTCAGGCCACGCGCCCCGGCTTGGCGTATGCAGCTCGGGGCGATTTCAGTGCGGACGTGCGTCCGGCGAGGCTGCGAAATGCACTGGTGGTCGGCCAGGTAACGGTCTGCGTGTTGTTGTTAACCTGCTCCGGCATTCTTCTGCGTGCCGCGCTGAAGCTGCGGTCGAGTGACGTGCGGTTGGAACTGGCCGGGGTGCTCGATGTTCATTTTAATGAGGGCATCGATAGCAAGGTGGCGAATCGGCTAAACGAGGAGCCTTGGATCGAATCGATCGCGACCGCATCGCAGGCTCCGTTGTACGGACCTTTGCGGGCCATCCATGTTTCGACTGGCGCACAAGGGGCTCTGGTGAGGATCGGACACGACTTCGTTTCGCCCGAATATTTTGGCGTGTTTCACATCCCTCTGTTGCGCGGACGGAACTTTACCGCTGAGGAATCGCGGTCGGAAGCGCCGGTCGCGATTGTAAGTGAATCGACTGCGGCGCGATTGTGGCCGGGGCAGGATCCGCTCGGCCAGTCGCTTCGCATTGAGCCGCGCGGGAACGTGGCGCGATGGGTGAAACAGCCTGGCTATCACGTGGCAAGGGTGATCGGAATCGCCAGGGATGTTGTCAGCGGCTTCATTTGGGACGGGGTCGACACTACTTGCATTTATTTCCCCACGGGACCGCTGGGTGCGAAGAACGGATCGCTCCTGGTGCGAGTGAAAGGAGATCCGGAGGCAGCGAAGCGCACTCTCGACGCTGCGATTGCCGGCGTTTCCACCGAGGTCTCTTTTATCGTTCCGATGGAGGAAGCTCTCGCGATTCAGATCTATCCGTTTCGCGCGAGCTCGTGGATTGCAATGGCTTTGGGCGGCCTTGCACTGGCGCTGTCGCTTTCGGGGATTTACGGAGTGCTGTCCTACCTGGTCAGTCAGCGGACAAAGGAGATCGGGATTCGCATGGCGCTGGGAGCCTCGACTGCGGCGGTGATTCGCATCGTGCTCTCGCAATCGATGAGGCTGGCGGTGGTGGGAATCGTGATCGGCGCGACGCTGGCGCTCGGTGTGTCACGGATGTTCGCGTCGCAGTTGCAAAATGTCGACACCTTCGATGCGCTGGCCTATTTAGGAAGCATCGCGGTGGCGCTTATAGCGGCTCTGGCGGCCGCGTATGTGCCATCCCGCCGCGCTGCGAATGTCGACCCGGTGACCGCTCTGCGCTGCGATTGAACTACTGATATGCCGGCTTCACGATCATCCCCTCTTTGAGAGGTTTTTCCGTGGGCAGCGCGATGCTGTCGCCTTCATTCACGCCCTCGACCTGAGCGCGCGTGGTGTTGCCGATCCCCATGGTGATTTTTTTCCAAACAACGCGATCGCCGGAGAGGACGAACACGCCGGCTTGTCCCAGTTCGCGGCGGATCGCTTCGCGCGGGATCGTCAACGCGTTTTGGACCGACTCCGCGCGGATCTCGGCGGTGACGTTGGTGCCGGGTAGAAGATCGCGGTCCGGATTCTCGATGATGCAGATCACTTGCCCCACCTGCCGCGAGCCCAGGGTTTCAATTTGTGTCGGCGTCTTATCGACCACGCCCTTCCACGTTCTTCCGGGCATGGCGTCCCAGGTAATCGAGACCGGCAGGCCGTGTGTCACGCGGCCGAGGTCCGGTTCATCGACGTAGACATTGACCCGGACGCGCTCCAGTTTGCCGATGAAGGCGACGATGTCGCCGGCGTTCAGATACGCACCGCGCTTGAGATCGAATTGATATACGACGCCGGAGATCGGGGCGCGCACTACGCTTTGCTTGATGCGCTGGCCGGCGAGTTTGGCCGCGGTTTGCGCGTCGTGAAGCCGTGCGAGCGCTGCGGACTTCTCGGGTGCTGCCACCAGTGCCGTGCGCTTCTGTTCGAGCGATCGAATCTGCAATTGGGCGGCGTCGACACGTTGCCTGGCAGTTGCGACTTCAAGTTTGGTGGCGGCTCCCTTGGCTTGGAGGCGCGTCAAGCTGTCGAAGTCGTTTTGCGCGGTGGCGAGTTCGAGCTTGGCTCTCTCGATGCCGCTCGAAATATCGGCTAAATCCGTCGCGCGCCCGCCTTTTTCGAGCACCGCGATTTCAGCGCGCGCCTGCTCGACGCGCGACTGGGCTGAGGCGAGATCGGCTTGCGCTTCGGAGGCATCGATTTCGACCAGCGGGGCGTCTTGCGTCACTCGTTTCCCTCGCTCGATGAGGATCGAGCCAACGGGACCGGAGCGCTCGGCGCGCGCGGTGGCCCATTCGATCGGCTCCACCTTTCCGTTGGTGGAGACGGAGCTGACGATCGATTCACGGACGACCTTGGCAAACGAAATCTCGGGAGGCTGATTGCGCCAGGTGACCAGGGACCAGGCAAGCGCGGCCGCTCCCGCGAGGACCAGCAGCCACAAGAGGACGCGCGGCCTCACTCCGAAAGCCCCGCGCAGTAATCGAAAAGGATCTGCCACTCGGCGCGCTGAATCTCCATGGCGGCTCTCATCTGCGCGGAGTCGGGTTGTTTGCGCGCGCGATCGCAAAACGCGATGAAGGCGAACGGATCCCAGCGGCCGGTCCGAAATTCAGCGTCGCGGATGCGATGCAGGATCTTCACCGTGGCGCGCGTGAGGAGAGAAAACGTGGGATGCGGGCCGGCCTTGCGGAACCAATAGGCGGCATTGCCGGAGTCCGGTTCCTGGCGATGCAGGATGGCGTGCCACAGTTCCCCCTCCGCGGTTTCGCAAAGCTCCAGCAGGCGATGCGCCTCCTCAAAGCAAGAAAAATAGAGCCACAATCCCGCCATCGGGGCCTCGGGCTCCTCTTGGTTGGGGAACAGATCGCCGGGTTTAAACGTCTTTAATAACTGACGGGCCTCGTCATTCGAGCATTTCGAACATCGCAACGGCATGAGCCGTTGACCATTTCCGTCCAGTGCCAGAATGCGAGCCACGTCAGTTCCATACTGCGTCGGATCAAATGACATGAAGCGCTACAGTTCTATTGTATGCGGATTCTGACCGGGCGCTTATGAGACCAGCACTTGTCTTTTCAGGCGGAGGAATGTTCGGGGCATGGCAGGCTGGCGTTTGGCGCGGTCTGGCGGCGAGGCTCGCCCGCCAACCGGATCTGATCGTCGGCGCCTCGGTTGGATCGTTAAACGGATATGCGATCGCCGGAGGCGCTACACCCGAGGAACTATGCGCCTTCTGGCTGGAGCCGAGGGTGGGCCGGTTTCGTCATTTGCCTGAAACAATTCGCGCGCTGATGGAGCGCTATCCGCTGCACCTGGACTTTGCGCTGACGTTGACCGATCTGGCGAGTATGAAGCCGAAGATCGTGCTCGGCGGCGACGTGACTTGGAAGCACTTGGCGGCATCCTGCGCGATCCCCGGACTTCTTCCGCAACGGCGCATCGGCGGGCGATGGTATTCCGATGGAGGGCTGCTCAATCCTCTGCCGGTGTGGGCGGCGGTGGAACTGGGTGCGACCCGGATTATCGGCGTCCAGGCGCTGCCGGAGATCCCGTCCTCCGTGCTGAAGCCGTTTGTCAAAGGGTTCCGGCGCGTGTTTGGTCATCATCCTCCGCTTCCGGCAGGCGTGGAGCTGGTGACGATCGAGCCGGAGCGCACGCTCGGGTCCGTCCGCGACGCCTTGACTTGGAAACAGGAAAATATCGAGCGCTGGATCGCGCAAGGGCAGGAGGTTGCAGAAAACATTTCCATTCCAAATTGTTTTGGGTGATAATGAAAATCGATTATGCCCTCTTTTCGAATCCACCGTCTGAAAGATCATCTTCGGCAGAACTTCCGCCTCGCGCCGCACCTGTCGGGTACGGCCCACGTGAAGCCTCGCGATTACGAATCGCCTGAGGGCGATCGGGAAGATACGCAAGTGGAAGCCTCGTCGCCGTACGCAGCTTTCTTCGCTCTGCGGGAGGCTCCGCGGTCGATCGAAATCGGCGATGTGCTGGAGTGTGAGGATGGCTCGCTGCGGATCTTCAAATTTGTCGGGATTGAAGAGGCGCAGTGGGTGGTGCCGGAGATCAAGCCGGCATCCTTCGAGGAAACGCAGGAAGCCGGCTCTTTGGCATAGAACTGTGCCATAGTACTGTGGCGGCCCGCGTTACATTGATCCCCGCGTTACAATGATATTAGAGATGCATGGTTGTAATGGGGCGGAGACCAAGATTAATTCTTTCGCCCTGATTTCCTACTTGCCCGAGCCGCTGGCTGGGTTCCTCGATTCGCTCCGTTGCGAGTTGGTGCCGCGTTGTCAGGCCAAGAGCCATGTGACGGTTCTGCCCCCGCGGCCACTGGCCAACGGGCTGCCGGAACGCGCCTGGCTCGATCTGAACGATTGCCTGGATGCCTTTCCGCCGTTTCGCGTGGAGCTTGCTTCGATTGAGGTTTTTCTGGGCTCCAACGTGATATACCTCTCCATCGGCGCCGGTTGCCGCGAGCTCGAACGGATGCATACGGAGCTCAATCGAGGTTCCTTGCAGTTTGCCGAGCCTTTCGAATACCATCCGCATGTGACGCTGGCGCAGGAGTTATCCCCCGCCGACGTCGAAGCGGCAGCGGAGCTTGCGCGCCGCGGGTGGCGGGAATTCCCCTACTCGCGCAGTTTCATGGTGGAACGGCTGACCTTCGTCCAGAATACTCTGGAGAACCGCTGGGCGGACCTGGCGGGGCGGATGCTCTCGATTCGGATGGCGAGCTAACCCGTTCCTTCAAACATCTCCAACTGTCCTTCCCCGACGGGCTTCTTCCCCTGGCGTCGTTTGAGAGGGCTGCCGACGACTCCCAGCACCTGCACTTCTCGCAGGGCTGCCCGGGGGACAAAGATTCGCTGGTTCTGGAACGTCGGGTCGGGCGGAATGATGCTGAATCCCGCCGGATCCACCAGCAGAAGGTTGTTTGAGAGCATTCCTTCCACAGAATCGCCATCGCGGAACAGCAGCCGGACCCAGATGCCTGCCGTTTTCGGGCGGGTCAGGAAGGTCCGATGCTCGCGCCAAGTCTCGCCGGCATCAAAATCACGAACAAAACAAACGGCTTTTGTATCCGACACCGGAATGCGGAGCAAGGTACCCGATGGCGTCAGGACCTCAATCGTTTCCTGGTCGAATCCGGCCGAGGCGTGGACGAATCCCTCTACCGGCTCGCGTTCGAAGCGGGCTACGAGCACCTTTTTGTTGGTCGATTGAGCCACTTAACAGCCCTAAGTGCGAGGATTTCCTTTCAAACAATTTCGCAAGTATTGTATCATTGGCTCAATGCAGGCAACGCTGGCTAAAAAGCCCTTGTCGGGACACGCCAAGTCGTTTCTTGACTTTTGCCGTGTGGAGAAGGGGCTGTCGGCCAATTCGTTGAGCTCTTATCTTATTGATCTACAGAGATTTAGTAGCGAGATTTCCCCGATGGCGCCGATGGGCGCTACCTCGGAAGATCTCGGGCGTTATGTCGATTCCTTATACCGCGCGGGGTTGTCGGCCCGGTCGATTGCACGGCATATGACCACTCTTCGCAACTTTTATAGCTTTTTAACCCGGGAAGGTGAGATTCAGGCAGACCCCAGCGAGTTTCTAATTCCTCCCCGGCAGTGGTCGAATCTGCCGAAGTATATGAATCGGGAGGAGATCGACCGGTTGTTGGCGGCTCCGGATGCAGTGAAGCCGACAGGCGTCCGGGATCGGGCCATGCTGGAGCTGCTTTATGCCACGGGTCTTCGCGTTACGGAACTGTGCAGGCTGGAGCTAAGTAATGTCGAAAGGGACTCGGGTGTACTCCGGGTCACCGGGAAGGGCAATAAGCAGCGACTGGTGCCGTTTGGGGAGTCGGCGGGAGAGGCGATCGGGCAATACTTGAATCAGGGACGTCCAGCGCTGCTGAAGGGCCGCGCGAGCCGGTTCTTGTTCATCACGGCCCGAGGCGGGGCGATGACGCGGCAGGGGTTCTGGAAACTGCTCGGTGGATACGGCAAGAAGGCGGGAATTTTTCGCGATCTGACACCGCACGTGGTGCGGCACAGTTTCGCCACACATTTGGTGGAGGGCGGCGCGGACCTGCGCAGTGTGCAGATCATGCTGGGTCACGCCGACATTTCCACCACCCAGGTCTACACCCACGTGGCACGGCGGCGTTTGCGCGAGATCGTGGATCAACATCACCCGCGAGCTTGACGCCTCTCGATAAGAAGAGGCGCGAGTTGCGGTGGCAGTCGGAAGGCGGGTACGAATGAGCGATTACATGTTCAAGCTGGAAAGCCACCTGAGCACGGACCAGTTCCGCGTGGTGGGCCAGATGCAGGCAGTCGCTGCGGCGGCCGGTGTCAATTTGTTTCTCACCGGCGGAGCGATGCGCGACATGCTGGGCGGCTTTCCGGTGCGCGATCTCGACTTCACCGTTGAAGGCAGTGCGCTGAAGCTAGCGAAGCCGCTGATGAAGCACGGCGCGACCATCGTGTCGACAGACGAGCTTCGCAAGAGCGTCGAGATGCGTTTCCCGGGAGCGGTTCGGGTGGAACTGGCGATGGCGCGGACCGAGAAATTCGCGAAGTCCGGTACGCGTCCGCAGGTGGCTCCGGCGACGATTCACGAAGATCTGCGATGCAGGGATTTTACCGTCAACGCGATCGCGCTCTCTTTGAATAAGGCCTCGATGGGGCTGCTGATCGATCCCACCAATGGAGTCGGCGACATTGAGCGCAAGGAGTTGCGAACGATCCACAACTATTCCTTCTACGACGATCCGGCGCGCATGATTCGTCTGATGCGTTTCAAAGTGCGGCTGGGCTATGCGATCGACGAGCGGACCCGCATGCAGTACGACAATGCCCGGGAAGCTGAAATGCTGAGCCGCATCACGCCGCAGGCATTGGGCTCGGAACTGCGCCACATGGCGGGCGAACCGCTATCGGCCGATTTGATGCGGACGCTCGATGAGGAGAAACTGACCGCGTTGTATTCGCCGGCATTGACCGGCGCGAAGTTGAATCTGCCGGATTTCACGAAGTTGCAGAGGGCGCGACAGATGGTCCCGTTCGGCACGGATCTGAAGATGCACAGCCTGCCGCTGTTTCTTAGCGTGCTGCTGGAAAGGCTAAATGCAAAGGACCGCGCCACGCTGATCAAGAACGCGGCGCTCGGGCGTTCCGAGATTGCCGCGTGGCAGAAACTGGAGGGTGCGGCCAAGAAACTCGAACGCGAACTAAAGGCGGACAAGCTTAAGAAAGCGTCGCAGCTTTATCAGGTGCTGATCAAAGCGGCGGGCGAGCAGGTGTTATGGCTGATGGTGTATTCATCGCTGCGTCTGGTGCAGGACCGGATCCGGAACTACTTCGAAAAGTATCTTCCGTTATCTCAAGAGGTCACCGATGAGATGGTCGCGCTTACCGGCGCGGTTCCAGGAACTTCAAAATTCCACAAGGTGAAGGACGAGATGATTCTGAAACATCTCGATGCGCGGCCGAAGAAGGTAGAGCCGCCGCCTGAGCCACCTCCTCCTCCCCCCATGTCGAGCTTCGCAAGGGGTCCGGGTGTGCGGCACGCGCGGTGAGGATAGGGCTTTCCCAGTTCGTCTAAGGTTGTGGTTCCAGGGCCGGGCCCTACTTAGGTGGCGTTCCAATCAACGGCAAAATGGCGCGGCCGGCTGCCTCCGGTAGGCAACCTTCGGGCTTGGATGTCGAATAGTCGGACTGGATCGGTAGAGCCGGGTAGAACTACTGCTGCGGGTCCTTCTGCTGATCCTTCTGGTCCTTCTGTTCTTGAGTGTTCTTTTTGTTCTTGTCCGGGGTTTGAACCTGGCCGATTTCGGTCGTAATCTCTTCGATTAGAAGATAGGCGGGAAGTTCCAGCAGCTTAGGATCCTCTTCCTTTTCAGCCTTCATGAGCATCAACAGTTGCATCCGTCCCGGTTTGGCGAAAGGCGGCACCCGAAACTTGATGACCTTAGCATCTTGTTCGAGAACCTTAACCTTCATGTCGAACTTGTGGTCGCTCAGATACACTTCTTCCACGCGATCCTCGCCGAGGGAAACGCCCGTAACGGTCACAGTATCGCCCGGTTTGACAACCCTGGGTAGAACAGTACTGATCTGAGGCGCCAGTTCGTCCGAAGCGAAGCAGCACAACGCAAGCAACAGAGCGGGGGTGATCAGTCTCATGGTGTTGGACACCTCTGATCTAACACTAAGAGCAATGTGGGCGTTCATCAATACGGTGAACTCCTGAAGTTCGTAGGCGAACCTCCTTAGAACGGAATCTAGGGTCAGTCCTAGGGTGGTTTAAGGGCCCCCCTCTTCGGTATTCTGAACATGAGTGTTTCGGGGACATCACCGCAAAGTTCGGATCCTGCTCGGGTTGGCCGACGTGCGGATCGTCGCGCTGGCGTTCCAGCACGCGGATTGGACGCGAACGCGCTTGACGCTGGAACACAATTTCAACCTGACGCCATCGAGAAAAGCCGTACTTTTGGGCTGGTCGATGGCTGTGTGGGTCCTACTGGGATGTGGTGGGAGTTGTATGACCGCATCGATGCAGCCAATGTCCGGGTGATCCTGTGCGACGTATTTTGGCACAATAGAAGCGGTGGCAGCGCAGAAGGCCCGACATCCCTGTCTGCGAACGATCCCGCAGGTTGAGCGGTAAAGGCGCTCATTAGCAACCCAAATTATGCAACTTGTCCCAACTCATGATGAAGTCGTCGCCCTGCTCCGTCGCACCGGCGGTCTGCGCGAAGGACATTTCGAATACACCAACGGTCTGCACGCCAACGAGTATCTGCAGGTCGCGCTCACCATGCGCTACTACGAAGCGGCGAAGATCCTGAGCGTCGCCTTGAGCCGATTGCTGCGCGCGCACTCCGACATCCGGGCCATGATTCCCGAACTGTCGATCGTGGCGCCGGCCACCGGCGGTCTTCCCGTCGCCTACGGAGTGTGCGAGGCCCTGCGCGCCCATCAAGTCTATTGGGCGGAGCGCGAGAATCTGAACGAGCCACAGCGATTCCGCCAATATCTGGAATTGAAGCCAGGCGAGAAAGTTCTCCTCGTCGACGACATTCTTCGCTCTGGCCAAAAACTCGCGGAATTGAAGAAATTGGTGGAGTCGAAGGGCGGTGAAGTCGTCGGCCTCGCGGTAGTGATTTATCAGCCGAATCCGAAAACGATCAGCTTCGATCCACTGCCGTTTTACTACCTGGCGAAGCTCGACGCGACATACTATAAGGACGCCGCATCCTGCGACCTCTGCAAACGCGGCGTGCCGGTGGATAAGGTGCTAATCTAGCCCTACAAATTCACATCCACCACTTCATCGAAAATCTGCAAAGGGACTTCGATACCGCTCACCTTGAGGCGCTGCAGAATCAGCGGCGTCTCACCCGAGCTTCGGAACCGCCCCTTCACCTTGCCGGCGTCTGTAAGTCCCAGGCGTTCGAACAGGAACACATCGTGCACGTCGATGCGGTCTTCTTTGACTCCCCTCACTTCGGCGATGCTTACGATTTTTCGCGAGCCGTCCTGAAGGCGCGAAACCTGCACCACCATCTTGATCGCGCTGGCGAGCTGATGCAGAATCACGCGCGAAGGAATCTCGACGTCCGACATCAGCACCATCGCTTCCAGCCGTGAAAACGCGTCGCGCGGAGTGTTCGCGTGCACCGTACTCATCGATCCCTCGACGCCCGTGTTCATCGCCTGCAACATGTCGAGCGCCTCCGCGCCGCGGCACTCGCCGACGATGATCCGATCGGGACGCATGCGCAACGCCGTGTGCACCAGTTGCCTCTGGCTGATGCCACCTTCCTTGTTCAAATTCGGCGGCCGCGTCTCAAACTTCACGACGTGCCTCTGCTGGAGTTGCAACTCCGCCGTGTCCTCGATCGTGATGATCCGCTCTTCCTCGGGAATGAAACGCGAGAGCGCGTTAAGCGTGGTCGTCTTGCCGGACCCTGTGCCGCCCGAGATAAGAATTGTCGTCTTCGCCTGCACGCACGCCGCGAGAAAACGCAACATCCCCTGCGTCAGCGTTTTGTTTTGCAGCATCTCCTCGGACGTGATCACATGCCGCCCAAATCGCCGGATCGAAAGCGACGGCCCGTCCAGCGCCAGCGGAGGAATAATCGCATTTACGCGCGAACCGTCCAGTAACCGCGCGTCGACAATCGGCTGCGCTTCGTCGATGCGGCGTCCCACCTGCGAAACGATCTTTTCTATGATGTGCAGCAGATGCGCGTTGTCCTTGAAGCGCACCGAGGTCAGCGACAATTTACCCGCGCGCTCAATGTACACCTTGTCGAAGCGGTTGACCAGGATGTCGGAGATGGAAGCTTCTTTGAGCAGAGGCTCCAGCGGTCCCAGCCCCAGCACTTCGTCGAGCACTTCCTCGATGATCTTGTTCTGCTCAGCCGTGGTCATCGGCACGCGCTCGTCTTCCAGTAGCCTCTCGACCACGCGCCCGATTTCCGCCCGCAACCGATCTTTAGGAATGGAGGAAACACGTTCGAGGTTCAGCACGCCGATGAGCTTGCGGTGAATCTCGCTCTTCAACTCAAACGTGCGATCGGCGGCGCGCGTCGCTGCCGAATTGGCGGTCGTTCGCGAAACCGGCGGACGAAAGTTGGGTCCCAAGTCCACTATTATAGGGCTTGATAGATCGCCGGACATTTCTTTTCACGCCTCTGGCGCTGGCCTGCGCTGCCGATCGGTCACCCAATCTTGTTTTGATTGTTGCAAGCGGATGGCGCGGGCAAGCCGCGCCATGGGATGGCGATCCGGACCTGGTCGCGCCCAACCTAAAGAAATTCGGCGAGCAGAGTGTGGTGTTTTCGCGAGCTTATTCCTGCTGCCCAAATGCCGAACTGGCGCAGAAGGCGTTGGTCACGGCCAAATATCCACATGCCGCTCGTGACAAGGATGAGGAGTTGGGGAATCCGAAATTGTTGACGCCGAAGGCGGCTCAACAGGCGTTCGCGAAGACTCCGTTCGCGGTGCGGATCTCGCTGGCGAGCCCAGGCGGGCCTGGTCCGGGCCGGGTTCATTTGCGCGGTAATGTTCCTCCCGAGAAAGAGCATCAGGCACGACCGGATGTGGCCAATTTCTACGGCGGACGCACGAATGACGATTCCGCGCTCGGCGAAATTCTGAGCGCTCTCGACAGACTGAATGTGGCGCAGGAAACGGTTGTGTGTTTCACCTCCGATTGCGGCCAGCAACTCGGCTCGCAAGGATTGGACGGCGCGGAGGTTCCCTTTGAAGAATCCGTCCGCATTCCAATTGCCATCCGCTACCCGCGCAAACTGAAGCCCGGTGCGCGAGACCTCGCATCCCAGGTCGATATCATGCCGACCCTGCTCACCCTCTGCGGCATGGAGATTCCCGACGGCGTACAAGGTCAGGATCTATTCGGCAAAACGCCCTCGGAAGTCGCATTCGCCGAAGGCAAGCTCGGCGAGCCCGACGAGTGGCGCATGCTCGTCCGCGGCTACGACAAGATCGTCGCGACGCCGAAAGGCGAGATCACGCACCTTTTCAATCTTTCCGACGACCCCTATGAGCTAACCGATCTTGCCCGCGACCCC
This sequence comes from Bryobacterales bacterium, assembly GCA_003170295.1. Classification (GTDB taxonomy): domain Bacteria; phylum Acidobacteriota; class Terriglobia; order Bryobacterales; family Bryobacteraceae; genus Palsa-187. Next base: position 40,630 of record PNAJ01000094.1, read on the forward strand.
GCGCAAAAATTGAAACTTGCGTCGCTAAAGGCGCAGTTGCAAGCGCAAATGAAAAAGCTCGGCGACGGCGTGGACCCGTCAGGACTGCGGAAGCGCTAGCCTGATTGAATGCGCCTTGTTCTTCCTCTGTTTCTCGCAGTTTTCGTCGCCGCTGCGCCGCTGCGGTTCGAGATTACACTCGATCCCGACGGTCTCGAGCTGCGCATCGATAAGGGAATGCGCGCGACCTTCGAGAAAGCCCAGCAGCGCGCTACCGAGCCGTGACCACAGGGAGCGGAGTCTCTAACGCTCAAACTTTTTATCGCGCACAATATCCGCCACTTCAATCCGGTAAGACGTGTACCATTTCGATCGTCCGCTGCTCTGTGCGATGCGATGCCGCGGATGATTGCGCCATACCGCCATAGTTTCGTGATCCTGCCAGTACACCAGCGAAACACGCTCGCCGTCGTCGGATTTGAACGATTTAAACTCGACGAAACCAGGCATGTCTTTCGCTGTTGCTAGCATCTCCGCCGCCATCTCGGAATAATCGTCTTGAGCCTCGGCGCTTAAGCGGGAACGAAAAACAACAACCACCATAATTGATTTTATGCAATACGCGCGAGCGCCGCAGTAGCTTCACGCCGAGAAATATCGGCGGATATCGTCCGCGAGCCCATATAAAGCACCAGTGCGAGCAGCACGCTCAATACCGGCACGATCAGGATCGCCTGCTGCAATCCCAGTGCTTTTGCGGCGTCTGTGATCGTAGTCGACCCCGCGGCGTTGGCCGCGCGCCGCGCGAAATGATCGCTCAACCGGCCCGTCAACAGCGGCCCGAACGATCCGCCGAGTAGATACATTGCCATGAAGTACAGTGCCATGGTGGCGCCGCGCTGCGCGGGCGCGACGATGTCCTGAATCGAGGAGTACACCAGACCGTAATAGCTGTTGAGCGATCCGTACGCCACCGTCCACAACGCCACTGCGGCAATCAGAGTACCCTTCGGCTGCAACGCGCCGAAATAAGCGAAAGGCGCGCCGCCTAGCATGATCAGCGCGGCGGCGAGCAGTCGGCCATTCTTTCGCTTGTGAATAATATGATCGCCAATCCATCCCGCGGCGATCCCTCCGAAAATGCCGCCGGTGATGTATAAAATACCCGTCGCGATTCCGGCCGCCCCCACCTTCAATCCGTGGATGCGTCCGAGCAGAGCCGGCATGAAAGTACCGATCGCATACATATTGAAATTGACCAGCGCTCCAGAAGCGATGATCCACCACAGCGTCGGGATGCGCAGGACGCTCCACATCGATACCCGCGCTTCGGTGTAAGAATGCGTTTCCGACGCCCCGCGCGCCGGTTCATGAAGGGACAGGAGTGCGGGCAGCAGCAGAAACGCGGGAATCGCAGCGATCACCATCGCCGTCCGCCATCCGTATGCTTGTGCGATCGGTCCGCTAAAAAAATAGCTGAGCGCGCCACCCACCGGCACCCCGAGCATGAATAGCGCCAGTGCCCGAGCACGTTTCGCGGGCGCGACCAGATCCCCGATCCAACTCGTCGCCGTAGGCGCGCACGCCGCTTCTCCGACCCCCACGCCAAGCCGCGACACCATCAGCCCGCCAAAGCTAGTGACCACCGCGGCCAACGCTGTGAGCGCGCCCCAGATCACCATTCCTCCGCCCAGCAACCGTTTGCGGCTCCATATGTCCGCAATCCGGCCGAGCGGCACGCCGATGATCGCATAGAGCACCGTGAACGCCGTTCCCAGCATCCCCACCTGCGTATCGGTAAGGTGAAACTCCCTGCGCATCGGCTCCACAAGCGCGCCCGCAACGTTGCGATCATAAAAATTCAGGATGTTAATAAGGAATAAAATGACGATGGCGAACGTAGCGCCGTTGCGACTGGGCATCGGAGCGCAGCTTAACACACTGGCGCTGCTTCTATTCCTGCCGCAGCGCGAGCGTTGGATCGATCCGCGCCGCCCGCCGCGCCGGCAGCCAGCATGCCGCGATCATCACAACCGCAAGAATGACCGGAATGCTCAGAAAAATCGCCGGATCGTGCGGACTCACGCCAACTACGAAACCGCTCAGTACCCGGCTCGCGAAGAATGCAATTCCCAGTCCCACGCCGACGCCGATGGCGGTAAACACCAGCCCTTGGCCCAGAATCATTCGCAACACGTCGCCCGGCTTCGCCCCCACCGCCATCCGGATTCCGATCTCGCGTGTCCTCCGGCTGACCGCGTACGCTACCACGCCATAAAGCCCGATCACCGCCAGCAGCAGACCCATCAGCCCCACCGCCGTGACGATTTGCATTGTGATGCGCGGCCCCAGCATCGCCTTCGCGTCATAGAACGCCTCCATCGACCGCACACTGAACACCGGCATATCGGGATTGACCCCGCGCACAGCATCGCGAATCGCACCGGCCATCGTCGTCGGATCGCCCCGCGTCCGAACATGCATCGTGACATGCGGATCGTAGTCCTGCGTGAACGGCATCCATAGAAACGGTTCCGGCGGCTCAGCCCAATATAAATAGATACCCGTCTTCGCGATCCCGACAATCTGCACCAGCGGTCCATTCGCGTTGTCGAGCCGCATCTGCGCACCCAATGCATCGCGATTCGGAAACAGCTTCTTAGCCACCGTATCGTTAATGATCACGACCCGCGGCGATCCCGCCGTATCGCGCCTATCGAACGTGCGCCCCCGCAGGATCTTGGTCTCCATCACGCTGAAATAGCGATCGTCAACAATGTTGGCGAACGCGAAAGGCCTCTCTTCGCCCGCGCGCCCCTGGTAGCCGTCCACCACCAGGCTCCGCGTGCCCACATCGCTTCCGAACGGATAATTGCGCGCCAGTGTGGCGTCGGTCACTCCCGGCAGCTCCCTCACACGCGCGATGAGAGCCTTGTAAAACTCGCGCGATTTCGCCTCGTCGTAACGGATCAGGCTCGGATTAAAGGAAACCAGAAGCGTATGGTCCATCCGAAATCCCGGGTCCATCTTCCGCGCCGCCGCGAACCCCCGCACGAACATTCCGGACGCGACCAGCAGCACCACCGACAACGCCAGTTGCACGCTCACTAAAATGTTGCGCCCGGCGAGCCGCCCGCGCCAAAAACCCGGCCGCCCTGGACCTTGATCGCTGGCTTTGATCGTCGTATTCAAGTCCATGCGCGTGCTCCGCAGCGCAGGCAGCAAACCGAAAATGATCCCCGTCGCAATCGACAGCACCAGGCTGAACACCAGCAGCCGCGAATCCATCCGGATCCCCAAGTCAATCGGATAATCGAGCGGCAATTTGATCGACTGGAAGAAGCGCACGCCGGCATATCCCACGCCCACTCCCGCCGCGCCGCCCAGCATCGCGAGCAGCATACTCTCGGTCAGCAATTGCCGTACGAGAGTACCGCGCCCCGCTCCGATCGCCATGCGAATCGCGATCTCCTTCACCCGCGACGTTCCCCGAGCCAGCAATAAATTCGCGACGTTCGCGCACGCGATCAATAACACCAGCCCGGTGATCCCCAGCAGCGTCACGCTGAGAATCGCATCCACCGTGTCGCGCTCGATCCGATCTTGCAGATAGCTCAAAACCGTGAATGTCCGCTCGCGATTCGAGTCCGGATACTGCGCCGCCAGCGCATGCGCGATGGTCGTCAACTCCGCCTGCGCGGTCTTGATGCTTACGCCCGGCTTCAACCGCGCGTATATATTGAGCGGCTTCAGCTTCCGCGAAGTGAGGAAATCTGCTTCCGTGATCATCGGCCCCGCCTGGCGATACGAATTCACCGGCACATAGAAGTCCGCCTGGACATACGGCTCCGGCCCGCTGAAATCCTGCGCGGTGACGCCAATGACCGTGAACTCCGCTCCATTCAGACGCAGCCTGCGCCCCGCAACGTTCGGATCGGAGCTGAAATAACGCTCCCATAATGAGTGGCTGATCACCGTGACCAGATCCGTGCTCCCCGGCCGATCCTCCTCCGGGCGAAATCCGCGCCCGATCGGAATCTCAATCCCCAGCCCCGAGAAAAAATTCCCACTCACCATGTAGCCCAGCGTCATTTGCGGCAGCGCCTCGCGGCTCGCACTGATCCCCGCCGGGAGTGTGTCGTACGACACCACACTCTCAAAGGTCCGTGTCTGGTCCCGGAGATCGGCGTAATCGGGATAAGAAACGTCGGTCAGCGGAGCGTCCGGCATCGTGGCCCGCAGCGCGACAATCGAGCTTGAGTTCTTCACCGGCAGCGGCCGAAACAGGATCGCATCCACAAAACTGAACATTGCCGCATTGGCGCCAATGCCCAGCGCGATCGATAGCATCGCGATGAATGTGAATCCAGGACTCTTCCGCAGAGTCCGAAACGCGTAGCGAAGGTCTCCCAAGAGCGTGCGCATGAGAGGTTATACGCGCGCCCCGCCTTCAAGGTTCCCGCGAAGCTTCCTCAACGGTTCGCGGCTCAAGGCTACACGCAACCGCCATGCGTAAGCATGCGGACAGGCGTGAAGTTAAAGGTTCCCCCGCAGCCCCTGTTCCCGCTCAATCGCCTCGAAAAGCGCCCGAAAGTTGCCCTTCCCAAAGCTCCGGCTGCCTTTTCGCTGGATTACTTCATAAAACAGCGTCGGCCGGTCCTCCACCGGACGCGTGAAGATTTGCAGCATGTACCCTTCATCGTCGCGGTCGACCAGAATCCCCAATTCCTCCAGCCGCTCCAGAGGCTCGTCAATCTTGCCGACACGCGCCGTCAGTTCGCGGTAATAAGAACTCGGCACCTTCAGAAAGTCGACCCCCTGATCGCGCAGCCGCGTCACCGTTTCGATGATGTTCCCCGTGCCCAGTGCAATGTGTTGCACTCCAGGCCCCCCGTAAAAGTCCAGATACTCCTCGATCTGCGACTTCTTCCTTCCCTCCGCCGGTTCATTGATCGGAAATTTGATTCGCCCATTGCCATTCGACATCACCTTGGACATCAACGCCGAGTATTCCGTGGAAATGTCCTTGTCGTCGAAGGTCTGATAGAGCTTGAATCCCATCACGTCTTCGTAAAAATGGACCCACGTGTTCATCTGGTTCCATCCGACGTTGCCGACCATGTGATCGACATATTTGAGGCCCGTCGGACGCGACACTGTATCGGGTCCGCCCACAGCAACAAATCCCGGCAGGAACGATCCCTTGAAATCGCGCCTCTCGACGAACGTATGCAGCGTGTCTCCGTAAGCCGCGATCGACGCCATGCGCACCTCGCCCGAATCATCGCGCAAAGTAAACGGCTCCCGCACCCCGCGCGCCCCGCGCTTGGTAGTCTCGCGATAAGCCGCATCCGCGTCGTCGACCGAGAGAGCGATATCGCGCACGCCATCGCCATGCAAGCTAACAAGCCGCGCAATCTCATGCCCCGCCCGCACAGCAGTCGTAAGGACAAACCGAATCTGTCCCTGCTCCAAAACATAACTCGCCCGATCACGCGACCCGGTCTCAGGCCCCGAGTATCCCGTCAGCGTCATCCCAAACGCCGACCGGTAATAATGCGCGGCTTGTCTTGCGTTCCCGACATAAAACTCGACGAAGTCCATCCCCTTCAAAGGCAGAAAATCCTGCGCAATGCCGGCGACTGGCTCCTGGCTACTTGCTACCGACATAAAATTCGTCTCCTTTTCCTCAACCCGCACCCCGCCGCTCTACCGAGCCGCGACCACAGGGAGCGGTGCCCCGCATTCCGCGCCGACGCCGAATTCGCGACACGCATCGAGAAGCATCCGATTTTCTTCGTCCGTCCCCGTCGAAATCCGCACACAATGCGGCAACCCGAACGCGCCGAGCGGACGCACAATCACGCCCTTCCGTAACAACTCTTCCGTCAGCGATTTAGCCGCCTCCGCGCTATCCAGCGGCACCATCACAAAATTAGCCTCCGACGGAATCACCTCGAACCCCATCTCGCGCAGCGATTTGCCAATCGTCCGCAGCCCGCGCGCATTCAATTCGAGCGCTTTCTCGACGAACTCCCTATCGTCAAGCGCGGCGATGCCGGCAATCTGCGCGAGGCCGCTAGGCTCAAACGGCAGCTTCACTTTGAGCAGGTTCGCGATCAATTCCTCGTGCGCAAATCCATACCCGATCCGCAGCCCCGCCAGCCCATAAATCTTAGAAAATGTCCGCAGCGTGATGACATTGTCGTAGCGATAATGCATCGAATCCGGATATCTTGGCCGGTCCTTGGCGTACTCGAAATAAGCCTCGTCCAGAATGATCAGCACGCGCTGCGGAACATACCGGTAAAACTCATCAAACTCGTCCTTGGAAAAAATCGTCCCCGTCGGATTATTCGGATTCGCCAGATAAATGATCTTGGTATTCTCCGTGATCGCCCCAGCGATCGCCTCTAGATCGTAATGCCAGTCGCGGTAAGGAACCGTGCGATACGCAACTCCCCGCGACCGCGCCAGCACCTGAAATCCGATAAACGCCGCCTCAGTAGTCAGCACCTCGTCGTCATCGCAAAGGAACGCGCGAATGATCCCCGACATAATGGAATCAGACCCGCTCCCCGCAATCACGTTCTGGACTTTAAGATGGAACTCCCGCGCCAGCCGCACCCGCAAATCGAGCCCGCCGTTCGGATAATAGTTCAACCCGCCAAGATTCCGAGCAATCGCGGCCACCGCAAGAGGCGAAGGCCCCAGCGGATTCTCATTAGAAGCAAGCTTGGCAACCCGAGTAAGCCCATAAGTCCGCCGCACATCCTCAATAGAGCGCCCAGGCTCATAAGGCCGCAAATTCTCGATATAAGGAGGTACCAGCGCCATCGCCTAATAATAGCACCACCAATAAGTGGTTGTTATTTAGATCTTGTAGGGCGGCCAATATTGGCTGCAGCCGCCTTCTAGGTGGCTTCTGTGGGCTGACGCTACCTTGCCCGGGTTGTGTTCTTCTAATCTCCCTCAAGGAGGCACAGTTTGGCTGTGCGAAAAGTCGTGCGCGACCGGCTGACTTGTTAGATCAACCGGCCGCCAGTGATTTGAGCTGCCTCTTGCAAGGGAACTATACATCCCGAGCTGTAAACAACCCTCTGAAATCCGGCTTTTACCCCGAATGTTATGAGATCGACCCCAAGGTCCCTCCGCTTCCAGAGGGCTCAGGACCACCGTAATACGACATTCCGCGGCCGCCAAAAAACTGTCAAAAGAGCCCCGATTGCGACTCCTTCTGATTGGAGCGTACACGAAGGGCAAACAAGGCAGGTTCACGCCAAGGCGCAAAGCTCACAAAGCAAAAGAGATATAATCTGCGATGGGCGGGAAATGGAACATCATCTCGCGGCGAAAGACCTACTGCTTAATAAACGCCCGATGCGCATCGCGGATGACCTCGTCAGTAGCAACCAGCCGCCAGCGGAGAAAGGGGTGCGGGGAAAGGGGCGGCGACGCTGCCGGTACCATTAACCTCTACACTGCGCGACTGATCGGGCGGAATCGGCCGATGCGGATATTGAGATGACCAGGCGCAAAGCATTTCCGGCCATTCTACGACTACGGGACCGTAGCTACAGAAAACCGATTGAGTAAGTGCAGTGGAAGGCCCTTAGGGCTTTGCGGACGGCGGCTGCCAGAGCTCAATCTTATTCCCATCCAGGTCATAGATCCAGGCAAAGCGACCGTAGGATTCATCCATTCGTTTGGCGTCAATCTTTACTCCCTCTTGTTTTAAGCGGTCGAGCAAAGCATCCAGATCGTCCACGATGTAGTTGACCATGAACGGTTGCGTGGCTGGGAAATAGTCACTGGAGGCGGAAAAAACAGTCCAAACTGTAACGTGTTCCTTTTGCGGGTCGTCGTGTTCGCGCCACGGAAGCATCGCGCCATGGCCTTTGTCAGCGAGTCCAAGATGCTTCGAATACCATTCGCGCATCTGATCGCGATTAGCGGATTTGAAGAAGACACCGCCGATTCCAAGGATGCGCCCGCGCTGCTCCATTTTGACGGGCGGCTTCGACTTTTCAGGTTGCGGAGATTGCACTTCCTGTCCTCCTTTTAAGCAGGCCGAGATGAGCAACAGCGAGCCGAGCGCAATTGTGCTCCAGGGTATTCCTTGCATGTGTGGATTATATACAAGTTTCGATTCGAATGGAGAAAACGGTTCGCTCAAGGTTCGCCGCGATTCACCCTTTCTAAATCGCGCATGAGGTCTCGAACTGGCTTGGCATCGCCCGTAGAGAACCAGGCTTGCGGGATCGCAAAGTATCCCAGATTGCGTGTTCATCGGCACGAGGCGGATGACTCCTCGAAAACGCCGTAGGCATCCGCAAAATAGTGCCATCCTCGTCGCCCTACTAGCCGTTGCGTAAAGGACCGCTTGCGGGGGCGGCGACGCCGGCAGCCCTTGTCCCCGCCCAGCGCTCCGAGTCTCAGTTGACTGGATTGATCAACACTACGCCGTTTGGGACGAGCTAATCTTCTGATATCTTCGACGTGCCTACCAATAAGGTTTGTGCAGCGAAATGTGGTCCAAACTCGGGATGTGGTCATGATCCTGAATGAAGACCTCGGCTGCCCACTCGAGGCCGGTTTTGAGGTGCTCACCGATGGTACACGGGCCGGATTATCGGCTTGTCTTCGTCCGCATCCGCTCGTAGCGTAGCGCGACCGATCCATTGGAGTAGGACTTGCACTCTGTCAACTTGAAGTCGCGCTGCGGGAACTTGCCCGGGAAGCCGGGGATGCCATCGCCTAACAGGACAGGACCAACGCCGATGAAGAGTTCGTCCACCAAATCCTCTTGCAGGAAACTGCGGCACAACTCGCCCCCGCCGCCCAGGTAGATGTCTTTCCCTTTGCGGCGCTTTAGCTTTCTCACGAAGGCTGTCAGAGATCCGCTCACGACTTCGAATCCGTCGCGTTTGCCCGGCTTCCAGCGTCGCGAGAATACGTAGTTGGAGATGCCCGGCATCTCCGGCATCTCGCCACTCTCGCGCATTTCCGCCGTGGCAGCCGCTGTCTTGCGGCCCATGATGGTGGTGTCGATCTTGGCGAAGAAGTCTGCCATCAGCGCTTCGCCTTCTTTGTCTATCACCAGATAATCCATGGCGCCGTTCCGTCGCGCAATATAGCCGTCGATGCTGATTCCGAATCCCAGGATGACTTTCCGTGGCATGCCGCGCTCCTGCCTTATTGTGCTACGAATTCTGTGTGCGTGGCCGCCACAAGGAAACAAGCTGGCCCGCGATTTTTAAAACGCGACCTTCACCGAAAACTGTACCGACCGAGCCGGCAACTGATTCGTGATCCCCACTAGCGGAGCCCCAAACCCAACCGCCGGTGCCGACCCGTTGCCATAAGTCCCGCTATACCCCACAAAATTCGCATGATTGAAAACGTTAAACGACTCCATCCGCAAATTCAAGCGAACGCGCTCCCCAATCGCAAACGCCCTCTCCAAAAACGGCGACACATCGTAAATCGCGTTCCCCCGACCAGCATTCCGACCAACCACGACGCCGTTGATCACCGGCCGATCCGTAGTCGCCCCAGTATCGCCACTGTTCACCGTCCCAGTAACGTAGTTATAAGGCAGCCCCGTGGCGAGAGTCGTCACGCCTCCGAAGTTAATCTTGAACGGCAAACTATAAACGCCGCTCAACACAAACCGATGCCGCTGATCGAAAATCGCATTGGCTTTTTCAATCTTGCTAGGGAAATTCGGATCGTTCGGATTCTGGCTCGGGATGTCGGGATCGACATTGTCCAGCGTGTGCGACCACGTGTAGCTCCCGAGCATCGACAGTCGCCTCCCAAATCGATGCGTCAGGTTCACATCGAGCGCGTCGTAATACGCGAATCCATCGTTCACATCGCTCTGGATCACCGAATAAGGCGGCTGCGGATTCGTCGCTGTGACCGTGTTGCAGGTCAGATTATTCTGCGCATACCACGCGATCCAGTAAGGTCGCGTGCAGTTCGCCGCCTGCGCCGTACGGATCTGATTAGGCGCAGTGCGGATGAACGGCGACGGCGGATCGACGTCTAGAGGCCTGTTAATGCGCAACGTATGCGAGCCGACGTAATCCACGCTCAGCACCCACTTGCTCGCAATCTCCCTCTCGATCCCAAACGTCCATTGCTCCGAATAAGGATTTAGCAGCTTGTTCTGATAACCGATGAGTTCGCTGCCAGGAAACAACGAGCCGCCCGGACGAATATAGAGGCTCCGCAAAGGCGCCTGCGCGCCCGCCGGAAATGCAGGCAAAGGAGCAGCGGCAACGCTCGACGGAAATCCCACCTGCCCGGGCGTCGCCGTATAATTGAAAACTCCTGTAGGCCCGGTCAGCGCCCAGTTCGCCGCCGAGTTATCGACGATCTGAGAATCGTAAATCCCAAAACTGCCGCGAATCACCGTATTTTTCCACGTGTACGCAAAACCCGCGCGCGGCGCGAAATCCTTGTTCGAATCGGTGAACGTCTGCCGTTCATAGCGCAATCCGAGGTTGATCGTAAGGTTCGGCCGGATCTTCCAATCGTCCTGAACGAACAGAGCCCACAACCAGTCGTCAACGGTATAGTTCGCGTTGCCATAACTCTGTGTATAGCTCCTCACGTTCGCGAGATTGCCAAGGTACGCCTGGCTCTCGCAAACCGAGAGCGCCTGCGTGCAGGTGTTGTAGATAAATTGTCCGAGGTAAATCGGACCTCCGAATTCCTTGCTGTTGCCGCCAGTATGCGCCAGAATGCCGCTGCCGCCGAACTTCACTTGATGCTGTCCCCACACCGCTGAAAGCGTGTCGTTCATCTCATATTGCCGATTCATCAGCAATGCCGATTGCGACGTGCCGGTCGTGAACGTTCCTCCCGTTGAGATCGGGACCTGATACTGCGTTCCATAAACCAGCGGATCGAATTCCGTGATCGGCGACGCCAGTTGAAATTGCAGCCGCAAGCTATTCAGGAGCGTTGGGCTCAGCACCGCGGTTTCGCCGATTTCATTCGAGTATGTGCGGCGACGAAAAATCCGATCCACGGTCGGAAGGCTGTTTCCACCCACAATTCCATTAGGATTCGTATCGGTGAAATTATCGTCATTTAAGCGCACGTCAAGGCTGTTTTTTGCGTTAATTTGGTCGTTTAAGCGCAGATAAGAAAGCCATCCACGGTACGATCCTTCAAAAACGCCTGGTGCAAGAGGCGAAATAATGGGCGACCCCTTCGTTTCGCGGCTGTTTTCCCCCGCAAGGAAGAAATGCATCTTCGAACCCAGCGGACCTGATAGCGACAAGGCGCTTTGACCCAATGAATCGTTAGTGATATCGTTTCCACTCGCCGCATTCGCCGTTGTAAAACCCGAAAGTGCAGCAGAGGTCGCCGCCGGACGCCACAATTCCAGAAATTCTCCATGAAACCGGCTTCCGCCCGACTTTGTAATGATGTTCACTGCGCTGCCTGTGCTCGCGCCATATTCGGCCGAAAACCCGTTGTTCAGGATTGTCATTTCCTCGACGGCTGCAAGTGGCAAATTGCTGAAAATAGTTTGCCTTCCCCAACTGTCGTTGCCGTTTGCGCCATCGATTTCAAACCATGTCTGCCGCCGCCCGGCTCCGTTGGTAGTGAACATGTTTTCGTTCATAAAGACATCGCCCTGATTGATCGCCTGGCGATTGGCCGCATTAAGCAGCGGCAAGTACGTGATCCTCCGGTTGAGCAGCGGAGTTTCCTCCATTTGTTGTGCATCCAGCCGATCGCCCACCTGCGGGCCTGCTGTCGCGGTTACGGTGACTTGCGTTTGTCCTCCCGCTGCGTTGAGTTGCAGATTGACCTCGACCGTTGTGCCGCCCGCGAGCGTGACAGTCGCCGGCTTCATTTCCGCGAAGCCCTGCTTGCTTGCGACGACATCGTACGTGCCGGCCGGCAATCCGGCGATCGAAAAATTTCCAGAGCCATCGGTTTGAGTGGTGCGCTTGACACTGTTGGTCACAGCGATTTGCACCATCGGCACAGCGGCATGTGTTTGATCGGTCACCTGGCCGCGAAGAATGGATGCATCAGGGGTTTGAAGCAGAAACGTCAACAAAAGAAGGCTTAACACGATCAGTACACAGTAGCGCATTCGCGTCTGACGTACAATAGCGGCATGATTACGGCCCGCCGCGAATTTCTCCGCAATGCTTTTGTTGCCGCGCTGATTCCGCAGGGTCTTGTTCGTGCCGCTGGGAAGGGGGGAATGCCGGGACCGTGGCCCGGGCGCGTGATTGCGGTCGAGCATGGGCATGCTATCGACCAAGGCCTCTATCAAGCGGACGCGGTGAAGCAAATGATGACCCGCGGGATGACGGCGCTGACCGGCGCACCGGCATGGGCTGACGCTTGGCGCGCGTTGTTCCAAAAGGGCGATGTGGTAGGGATTAAAGTGAGTCCGGTCGGCGGCCCGCAGCTCTGTTCGGACGCGATCGTGCTTCGGCAGATTCTCGATGGACTCGCGCAGGCCGGTGTCGGCGCGCGCGAGGTGGTCGTTTTCACCCGCTATGAAGATGAGCTTCTCGGCGTGGGCATCGACAAATGGATTCCGCTGGGCGTGCGCTGGACGACGGCATCGAAAGGCGGCTACAACGACACCCAGCTCGATATGGACGGCTACGACTCGGACCAGTTCATGGAGATGGCGCTGATCAAGCCGGGCGAGAATGCGAACGACGCGCACTTTCGCCGCTCCTATGTGGCCAAGGTAGTGACCCGCGACATCAACAAGTTCATCAACCTGGCGGTGCTGAAGCATCATCAATCGGCGGGCGTGACGATTTGCTTGAAGAATATGTCACATGGCATGGTGAACAACGTGAATCGCAGCCATATGACGCCGACGCAGAACGCGTGTGGCGTGTTCATACCGTCCGTGGTGAATCTGCCGGTGATGCGCCAGAAGGCGACGCTGCACATCTGCGACGGAGTGAAGGCATCGTTCCACGGGGGCCCGTACGCAAAACCCGCATATGTATGGGAACACAAAACGATGTACTTCGCGACGGACCCAGTGGCGCTGGACAAGACCGGCTGGAAGGCGATCGACGCCCAGCGCGCGAAGGCGGGCATGGCTCCGGTGGCGCTGTCGAAGCCGGACCAATTCAGCACGTTTCTCAACTGCCAGGTGGAGCATATCGAGTTCGCCGGGGCGCTGGGTCTCGGGGAGTTTGACGACGCGAAGATCGATGTGAAGCGCGTGAGTTTGGCGTGAGGGCTCCGGCGGGTGGGTAACGATAGGGATGAAAACGACGCTCGGAGAGCCGCCTCGAAAGGGCGGCTGCCGCCAGGATTGGCGGCCCCACAAGACTGCAAGCCACGAGTGCTCGTGATCGCGGCGAGCGGGCGACCCAAGCGTTAGCGGGAGCCGGGCTGCGGTTATCCTGAAAGATGCTTCGCTACGCCGCCGTTGACATTGGAAGTAACTCCACTCGCATGATTGCCGCCGAGGTGCCGGCGGGCGAGCAGCCTCGCGTGCTGCTGTCGGAACGCGTGGTGACGCGGCTTGGGGAAAGCGTGTTTCGCGACGGCCGCATCAGCGCGCAGGCCATGGAGGAAGTGGTGCGCGTTCTGACGCACATGGCGGACACATATAAAAAGCTGGAGATTGCCGGTGTGCGCGCGGTGGCTACCAGCGCTGTGCGAGATGCGTCGAACCAACTAGAGTTTCTGGCGCGCGCGTCGGCCGCGCTGGGAACCTCCGTCGAAATCGTTTCGGGTCGAGAAGAGGCGCGCCTGATTCATCGCGGTGTGATGAGCCGGTGGCCGCAAGCGGGGAAGCGCGTGCTGATCGTCGACATCGGCGGAGGAAGCGCGGAGATCATCGCCGGTGAGGACGATCGCATGATGGATGCCATATCGAAACCACTAGGAGCGCTCCGCCTGCAGCAAATTTTTCTTCACGCCGATCCGCCCTCGCCGCGCGAATTGCACCAGATGGCGGAATTCGTCGATCAAAAACTCTCCGCCGCGGTAGAGAAGATGGGCACGAAATGGGACCGCGTGATCGCAACGTCGGCTACGGCGGCCGCGGTGGTGTGCGCCGTGAATCGCGTAGCGCGCAATCGCCGCGATCAGGCCGACCGGCTGCGTGCATCGACGGCACAGATCCGCAAACTGTATCGCAGACTGTCCGAATCCGACCTCGCGGGACGCCGGAAAATCGCCGGCATCGGACCAAGGCGCGCGGAGATCATCGTTGCCGGAGCGGGCACGCTGCTGCGTATTCTGGAGCGATTTCACGCGGCATCTGTTTACTATTGTTCGGCTGGAGTGCGCGACGGAATTCTTGCCGACATGGCGTCGCGCGGAGTGGGCGGCGAACTATCTCGCCTGGGGCGGGAACAACGGAAGGAGGTGGAGCGCGTCGCTTCACGATTCGGCGTGGTGTTGCCGCATGCGCGCAAAGTGGCCGGATTTTCGCAGACATTGTTCTCACGACTCGAACCTTTGCATCAATTGCCGCTAGCCTACGGACGATTGCTGGATGCGGCGAGCTATTTTTGCGACACAGGCCACCACATCAACGACTCCGGGCATCACAAACACGCTTACTACATCGTTTCGAACGTCGACTTCAGCGGCTTCACGAATCGCGAGCGCGTCTTCATTGCGACATTGTGCCGCTACCATCGCAAAGCGTTGCCGTCTGCCGCGCACGCCGAATATCAGATCCTGGCACCAGACGACAAGCGCGCATTGCTGCTGCTGATCCCGGTGCTTCGCCTGGCCGATAATCTCGACCGCAGTCGCGATCAGGAGGTCGAGGTGGCCTCCTGCGATATTTCCACCAGCCTGGTGACGTTGAAACTCACCTCGCCCCGAGAGCCCGATCTGGCCGAGTGGGCCGCCGCACGCGTCTCCGACGTATTTCGCGAAGTTTACGGACGAAGCCTTGCGGTCAACTACGAACGGCCATGATCATTCGCCCGGCTTCGCTTGCGGATCTCGATGAGATTCGAGTTATGCTGCGCGAATACGCGGCATGGATCGAGGTCGATTTGCGCTTTCAGAATTTCGAGGAGGAACTGGCGGGGTTGCCGGGCGAGTATGCCGCGCAGCGCGGACGGCTGCTGATCGCGGAGGGTGCTGGGTGTGTTGCACTTCGGCCTCTTGACGAGGAAACGTGCGAGATGAAGCGGCTTTATGTGCGGCCGGATTATCGAGGATCGGGGTTGGGGCGTCGTTTAGTCGTGGCGATCATTGAAGAAGCGCGCGCGATTGGGTATCGGCGTATGAGGCTCGACACGATGCTGAAAATGGGTGGCGCGCAGAGGTTGTATGAATCGCTCGGGTTTCGCGATATTGCGGCGTATCGATACAATCCGGAGGCGGGAGCGCGGTTTTTGGAATTGGAGCTTTGGGGGTAGGAGAGTGTCCCCCTTCCTGACGGTCGGGGTTCGGTTGGGGGGATCGCGATGGTCCCGAGGCGGCGACCGGCACGCACGAGTGTTCCCCTGCCCAGCGCCGGGGAAGCGATGGGGATGAAAACGCAACCGGAAGAGCCGCCTGAAGGCGGCTGCCGCCAAAATTGGCCGCCCCACAAGAGTGCCGGGTGCTGATGTTTTCGAGGTGTGCGGTGTCACACGGAGGCGGCGGCTGAAGCCGACGCTGCAAGCTGAAGCTCGCGCCACCCATCATCTAGCTACTGTTTCGTTTTTTCAAACGTTAGGATGTATTGAGATTTTGGAGTGTGGTCGCGTTTCGATAACAGGTGGAATCCATTGCGCTCGATCTCGGACGCTACTTCGTCGCGTTCGGCACGAATGTGGCCGGGGGTGGGGCTCGCGGATTTGTAGAAGTCGACGACCACCAGGTGGGCGCCGGGTTTCAGGGCATCCCGGATGGCCGCTAGCATTTTATCGGGATAGTCGAAGTGATGATAGACGTCGAGCGCTAGCGCGATGTCGACGGAATTCTGCGGCAGCTTGGGATCGGTCTCGGTGCCTAGGATCAAGGTGACGTTCGGAATATGTTTCGTTTTTGCACGATCCAGAAAATCGGTTTGGATGTCTTCACCGAAGACCCGGCCAGAGGGTCCGACGGCTTCGCTGAGGAAAGGGAGCATATAGCCGGTTCCGGTGCCGATATCGGCAACCGTCATGCCGGGTTTGATTTGCATCGCCGCGACCAGCTCCGCTGGTTTCTGCTTGCCGTCGCGGTGTGGGTCGTCGAGGGTAGCCGCGATTTTGTCGCGACCCTCCTTCGTCTTATAGCTCTTGTTGGCGTTGTCGGCGACTTGCGCCCATGCGGTCACTGTCAGAATCAACACTGCAAAGATTTTCATAGGGGTAACTCCATCGGCATCGCCAGGGGCGGCTCGATCAGAAAATTTAATTCCAGCATACGCGAGATCGCGGCGCGGACCGATTGCTCCGTCGCCGGTTCGACCGTGATGACGAACGGCAAGTCGCGCCAGTCGGCTTTCGGCAACTGCAACACCGCGTCGATCGAAATTCCTTCGGCAGCGAGCGCGGTGGCAAGCTGCGCGATGATCCCGGGGCGGTCCTGGACACGGAATCGCAGATAGTAGGACGATTTGCTCAGTGCGATCGGAACGGGTTTATACTCGCCGAGGCTCGCGTGCGCGAAGGGCGAAACGCGCTCCGGACTGCCGGAGCGGAGCTCGCGCGCGACGCGCATCAGATCGCTGACCACGGCGACGCCGGTGGGATGGGGACCAGCGCCGCGGCCGTAATAAAACGTATCGGCGCCATATTGTCCGCTGACCCAAACGGCGTTGTAAGCGCCGCGAACGCTGGCCAGAATGGTCGATTGCGGTATGAGGGAAGGGCGCACGGAGAGGATCAGGCCCTGCGGCGTTTGACGCGCCGCGCAGATCAGGCGGATGGTGTGATGCAACTGGTGCGCGTATTCGAAATCGACGGGCGTGACGCGGCGGATGCCTTCCGTATAAATGTCGGCGGGGATGATTTTCTCGCCGAATGCGAGCGCCGTTAAGATGGCCAGCTTCGATCGCGCATCGAAGCCGTCGACGTCGGCGGATGGGTCGGCCTCGGCATAACCGAGGAGCTGCGCTTCGGCAAGTATGTCGTCGAACGATGCGCCGCGGGTTTCGATCTCCGTGAGAATGAAGTTGCAGGTGCCGTTGAGGATTCCGTAGAGCGTGTTGATGCGGTCGCCTGAAATTCCTTCGCGGAGGACCGCGTGAATGGGAATGCCTCCGGCTACGCTCGCCTCCATTGCCAGATTGATTCGCGCGCGGGTCGCGTTTGCCCACAACTCGGCTCCTGCGAGCGCCATCAGCTCCTTGTTCGCGGTGACGACGGATTTTCCATTCGCGATCGCGGCGTCGATGATCTCGCGCGCGATGGTGGTGCCGCCGATCAACTCGACGACGACATCTACATCGGGATGATTCACGACATCGTGCCAATTGGCGGTCTTCATTACGGAGTCGAGCGCGGCGGGCAGCTGCTTGTTCGCGATGCCGCGACTGCAAACGGCGGCGACGCGCAGCGGGAAGCCGAGCTTCGTTTCGATATGCGCGGCGTTCTCCGTCAGGATGGTCAACGTGCCTTCGCCGACGTTGCCGAGTCCGATAATGCCAATCTGTACTGGCTGCATGTGATCTTTCAATGTACGACGAGGCGGAACTCGACCACCAGCACCAGGGCGTCGGGGGTGACGCGCACCTCGGCTAAATCGAAAGACGCGAGATCCACTTTATAGGATGCGTTCTCGCGCGCGAGCTCGAGAATCTTTCGCGCCTGATCCTTCACATCGATCTTGACATCCTTGGCGAAGCTCTGCGTGAGGGCGGCGCGGACGCGGCGGATATAGTACGAATCTTTCGTCGTCGTGATCTTCACGTCTTTGAATCCTATCGCGCCATTTCGAACAATCGGCGCGGCGACGATGGTCAAATCGAACGAATCGCCGAGGCCGACGCAGCCGCCGAAAACATCGAAGGCGGTGCGTCCGCTGAAGCGCGCGCTGACGCGCAGGAGCCCGTTATCGGCGCCGATGCGCGGTTTTTCAAGGTATGCGAACTGGCACTTGGTCGCGGGGGTGCCGCGCACGTATTTGCGGCCGTCCTGCGTGAAGAGCTGCTCGGCGATGATTCGTTCCAGGGTGTCGAACCGCAGTTCGATCTCGGCCGCGAAACACGGCGCGGCGGCCACGAATGCGAGAACCATACCGGTGGCCTGAGCTCTCATGCGCGTTTGTATCATTGTAAGTGATGACACGAATTTTCCTTGCCCTCTTCATGGCTTTCGCGCAGCCGCCGGTGGTTCCTCCAGCGCCAGGCACGGCTCCCGACGTTCAGCTTCCCAATGGCAAATCGCAGAGGGAGGAGATGCTCAAGCTGGATCACAAGAAGAATCTGGAGGACGCCGCCACCATGGCGAAGCTGGCGCAAGAGGTGAGCGAGGATCTCGAAAAAGACGACCGGTACGTGATGTCGCTAAAGACGCTGAAGAAATTGGACGAAATCGAGAAGCTGGCGAAAGCGGTGCGAGGCAGGCTGAAACGATACTGACAGAATCGCCTGTGTTACCCTCAGAACGTTTACCCGCTATGTCCGCTACACGCGAAAAATCACAATTGATGAGCGCCTCTGAAATCGACCGGACGCTGGTCCGGTTGGCGCACGAAATTCTCGAGCGAACCTCGAATTTGGATGAGCTGGCCTTCATCGGCATTCGCCGCCGGGGCGTGCCCCTGGCGCAACGGCTTGCGAAAAAAATCGAGGATCTGGAGCGTCGCAAGGTACCCGTCGGGATTCTCGACATCAATCTTTATCGCGACGATTTGTCCACGGTGTCGCTTCAGCCGGTGCTGAATGCGACCGACATCCCATTTGAAGTGACCGGGAAAGACATCATCCTCATGGACGACGTGCTCTATACGGGCCGTACGATCCGGGCCGCGCTCGACGCGCTGTTCGATCAGGGGCGCGCGGCGCGCGTGCAACTGCTGGTTCTGATCGATCGCGGTCATCGCGAAATTCCCATCGAGGCGCAATTCACCGGACGCATGGTGCAGACTACCGCGAACGAAATCATCGAGGTGAAGTTCCAGGAAATCGACGGGATGGAGAAAGTGCTACTCGTGGAGAAGACTGGAGAATAGATGCGTGCCGGTCTATTGGGCATTGAGGGCCTGACCCGCGACGAGATCCAGGCCATTCTGGATCGGGCTCGCAATTTTCAACCGAAGCCCGATGAAGGTTTCCGCAAGCTCGATTTATTGCGCGGGCGGATGGTGGTGAACCTGTTTTTCGAAGCGTCCACACGTACTCGCACCAGTTTCGAAATCGCGGCGAAGTATCTGGGGGCCGACTCGGTATCGATCACCGCGCAGGCTTCGAGCGTGTCGAAGGGCGAATCGCTGGTAGATACACTGAATACGCTGGCGGCGATGCGTCCGGACGCGATCATCATGCGCCACGCGGCGTCCGGCGCACCGCATTTTCTGCAAAGGCACATGGAAACGCCGATCATCAACGCGGGTGACGGCACGCATGAGCACCCCACGCAAGCGCTGCTCGACGCGCGGACGATTCTCGATCGTGGCGCCTCGCTCGAAGGTTTGCGCGTGGCGATCATCGGCGACATCGCTCATAGCCGCGTCGCGCGATCAAATGCTTATCTTCTCTCGAAGTACGGTGCCAATATCGTGCTGTGCGGACCGGCATCGCTCCTGCCGCAGGAGTTGAAACAGATCGCGCCAGGGGTCACTTTGACGACGCGTATGAAGGAAGCGATTCGCGACGCTGACGTGATTATGATGCTGCGCGTACAACTGGAGCGGCAGCACGAATCGGCATTCCCAGCGAGCGAGTATTTTCAGTTTTACGGCCTCCGCCTGGAGCATTTGCGGCTGGCCAAACCGGAAGTGATCGTGATGCATCCTGGCCCGATCAATCGCGGTCGCGAGATATCTTCGGAGGTCGCGGATTCACAGCGGTCGGTAATTCTGAATCAAGTTGAAAACGGAATCGCAGTAAGGATGGCGGTGCTCGAAAGGGTGTTGAGTGGCGGCGCTGTTAATTAAAAATGGCCGGGTGATCGATCCGGCATCGGGTCACGACGCGGTGGCCGATGTGTTGATCGAAGGCGGCGTCGTTGTTGGCATTGGTAAAGACCTAACGGCTAAGCATGGTATGGAGGTGTTTGACGCGACGGGGCTGATTGTCGCGCCCGGCTTCATCGACATGCACGTACATCTGCGAGAGCCTGGATTCGAGCATGCCGAGACGATCGAATCCGGCGCTCGCGCTGCTGCGGCGGGTGGATTCACGTCGATCGCGCCGATGCCGAACACGGCTCCCGTGAACGACAGCGCGACTGTGACCAGTTACATCGTCGAGAAGGCTCGCAAGCATGCGGTTGTGAACGTGTGGCCCATCGGCGCGATCACGAAGGGCAGTGCGGGCGAGGAGCTGGCGGCCATCGGATCGATGGTGAATGCGGGCGCTGTGGCGATTTCCGACGATGGGCGTCCTGTGATGAACGCGCGCGTGATGCGCCGCGCGATGGAGTTTGCGCGAAGCTTCAGCATCCCCGTCATCGATCATTGCGAGGATCTGCACCTGAGCGCGGGCGGCGACATGCATGAGGGATTTGAATCGGTGCGGCTCGGGCTGCGCGGGATTCCCGGCTGTTCCGAGGATGTGATGGTGGCTCGCGATATTCTGCTCGCCGAGGTGACAGGCGCACGCTATCACGTGGCTCACCTTTCGTCGAAGCATTCCGTTGCGATGGTCGCGTTCGCCAAATCAAAAGGCCTGCAGGTGACGGCCGAGACTACTCCGCACCATTTTGCCATCACCGACTCGGACATGCTGCCGTACGACAGCAATTACAAAATGAAGCCGCCTTTGCGATCGCACTCCGATGTGGACGCAGTGATCGAAGGAGTGGTGAACGGCGCGATTGACGCGATCGCGACGGATCACGCTCCGCATCCGGGCAGCGAGAAGATGCAAGAGTTCGAGAAGTGCCCATTCGGCATCCTGGGGCTCGAGACCGCCCTGGGCTTGTCGTTCGAGCATTTGCTGCATCCGAAGAAAATCGGATTGAAGCGTCTCGTAGAGCTGTTCACAACAGGCCCGGCGCGGATTCTGGGGATTCCGCGCGGAACGCTGGCAGCAGGCGCGGCTGGGGACGTTACGATCTTTTCGCTCGATCGCGAATGGACCTACGACGTGAACAAATCGTTCTCGAAGAGCAGAAATTCTCCGTTTGACGGGAGGACTTTTCGTGGTGGTCCCGTAGCGACGATCGTGAACGGCAAAATCGTCTGGCGCGCGTGAAGTAGAGTCTAAGTCTGGCAGGCGAAACCGCCTGCCCCACCCTATTTACGTCGACACGACTGTCGACGCGGCACGCCTGGAGGCGTGCGCCACAAAGCCTAGCCGGCAATTGTGACTGGGGGAAAGCCACTAGAGAATCGCGCGCACTACTCCGCCATCGACCCGCAGAGCGGCTCCGTTGGTTGCCGACGACAGCGGACTTGCGACGAACGCTACCAGCGCCGCCACTTCTTCTGGCCGCGCGAAGCGCTGAATCAGCGACGACGGCCGAACGCTTTTGAAGAACTCACGCTCCACCGTCGCGGCGTCCGTCTTCTGCCCCTCCGCCATGCTCTTCACAAAATCGCCGACTCCTTCCGATGCTGTTGGTCCGGGCAGCACGGAGTTCACCGTCACATTCGTGCCTTTTGTCGTCTCGGCGAGACCGCGCGCCACGGCGATCTGCGCGGTTTTTGTCATGCCGTAGTGAATCATCTCCGCGGGAATCTGCACTGCCGATTCGCTCGATATGAAGATGATGCGGCCCCAGTTACGCTTTTTCATGCCAGGCAGATATTGCCGGCTCAGGCGTACGCCGCTCAGGACGTTGACCTCGAAAAATCGCATCCAATCTTCATCCGGGATCTGCTCAAACGGCTTAGGTTCGAAGATGCCTAGATTGTTGATCAGAATATCAACGTCGGGATAGAGGCCCGCAACTACCCCGGCTCCTTTCGCAGTGCCGAGATCCGCCGCAACACCTTCTGCAGCACCTTTCAATTTTGCCAGCGCCGCATCGACGCGCTTTTGCGTTCGACCGTTGACGATGACGCTCGCGCCTTCGTTCGCCAGCGCCGCGGCGATCGCGAATCCGATACCCGCGGTCGAGCCGGTGACCAACGCGCGCTTGCCTTCTAGCTGCAGGTTCATAAACGCTACGGCTTCCCGTTCACCATGCGAACAACGGTTCCCGTTGCCAGGGAGTCCGGCGGATTGACGATGATGTTGTCGCTCTCCTGGAGGCCGGAAACGACTTCAACTTCCGTGCCGTAATCTTTGCCGATCGCGATTGGCATCAACTCCACTCTTCCGCCTTCGCGCACCACACCCGCCTGCAAACCTTCCGAACGAAACAGGAGTGAGTTTACAGGAAGCAGCAACGACGGAGCTTTCGAAACGAGCGTCAGGTGCACCTGCGCGAATGCGCCGGGCAAAAGCGCTCCCGCTGAATTATCAACGTCGACTTCTGTCAGCAGCGTCCTTGACGCCGGATCGATCGATTCCGCCGTGCGCGCGATCTTGCCCACAAAATGCCGCCCCGGATATTCAGCGAGCGTCAAATGCGCCACCACGCCGGGTGACGCCGACCGCGAGTAAATCTGCGGCACGTTGACGAATACGCGCAGAGTATCGGTCGCGGCCAGGGTAAACAGTTGCTGCGAAATTCCGCCATTGCCCGCGTTGATCAAAGCGCCGGTATCGGTATTGCGCGTCGTGATCACGCCATCGAAAGGAGCGTAGACTTTCTCAAAGGAAACCATATCCTCGAGACGTTTCACGTTGGCGGTCTGAGACGCGACGATCGCTTTATCGGCTTCGTACGCGCCGACCGCGTTATCCACGTCCTGTTTGGGGATCGCGTCCTTCAACATTCCCTGGTAGCGACTCATGGTGATCCCGGCCAGCTTCAAGTTCGCCTGCGCCGTTGCCAGATCGGCCCGTGCTTGATCGAGTTGCTTATCCACTTCAGGCGTTTCGATCTCGGCGAGTAATTGTCCCAACTTCACGCGTCCGCCGATATCGACGTACCACTTCTTCAAATAGCCGCTGGTGCGCGAGTAAATCGGCGAGACGGTAAATGCCTGAATGTTTCCGGGCAGCACGATTTCGTCTTTCAACGCGCCGCGTTTCGGATGGACCACGGAAACCGTAGGAATCGCCATGTCGATGGTATCTTGCTTCACGTTGGCCGCGGCTCTGATGCGCGTGTTGATGCCTCGGATCACGCCAAAGGCGAGTAGCGCCACCGCCGCCAATACTGCGATCAACCTGAGGATTCTACCCGGCACTTTACTATTCTCACTCATGTACTTTGCTTTCGCCGTCCATGCAGCACGCTGAATACGGCGGGCACGAAGAATAGAGTAGCGATGGTTGCGAGCGTCAAGCCTCCGATCACCGCCCGGCCCAGGGGCGCATTCTGCTCACCGCCTTCACCGGCGCCCAACGCCATTGGCACCATGCCGATGATCATCGCAAGCGCCGTCATCACCACGGGGCGAAATCGCGTGAAGCCGGCGTCCAGCGCGGCTTTCTTGGCATCGCCCTCCTCAGCCAATCGACCTTTCGCGAAGTTGACCACCAGAATACTATTTGCCGTCGCGACGCCCACGCACATGATCGATCCCATCAATGCCGGTACGCTGATGGTCGTGTGCGTGAAGAAGAGCGACAGCACGATCCCGGCCATTGCCGCGGGCAGAGCCGTGATGATGATGAACGGATCGAGCCAGCTCTGGAAATTGACCACAATCAATAGATACACCAGTACAATCGCGAGCACCAATCCACCCAGCAGTCCAGTGAACGAAGATCGCATGGTCTCGATCTGCCCGCGCATCATTACCTGTGCGCCGCGCGGGAGCGACTTGCGGCTAGCGTCGACGATTCGGCTGATGTCGGTTGCCACTCCGCCGAGGTCGCGATCCTGCACGGCCCCGAAAAGATCGATGGTGCGCTGAATGTTGTAGTGCGACACCACAGCCATCCCGGCCCCCCGCGCCGTCGAGGAAACGTCGCTCAGAATTTCAGGTTGTGTGGCGGTTGACCCCGTGATCGGGATATTTTCGATGTCGCCGAGGGAGCTAATCGAGTACTGCGGCGCCTGCGTGATCAGGCTGTAATTCACGCCATTTTTCGTATTCAGCCAGAATGCCGGGGTCGTCTGAAAGCTGCCGCTCAGCGCAATCAGCATGCTGTTGGCGACGTCGCGCTCCGTGAATCCACTCTCGCCCGCCTTCGTGCGATCGACACTTATGTGCAACTTCGGCTGATCGAACAACTGGTGGATATGCAAATCCACCAGGCCCGGAACCTCTTTGAGCTGATCTAACAACTTGCGTGCATACACGCGATTGGCGTCGATATCGAGCCCGATCACTTGTACATCGATCGGCGCGGGCAAGCCGAAATTCAAAATCTGGCTGATGATATCGGCGGGCAGAAAAGCGAAGTTCACACCCGGAAATTCACGCGGCAAGGTCTTTCGCAATTCGCGAACGTAATCTTCCGTCGGGTGATGATCTTCCTTGAGCGAAACCAATATGTCCGCATCCATGGTTCCGATCGGCGCGGACGTGCTGTACGACAAATTGATCGCGGAATACGGCAAACCGATGTTATCGATGATGCTCGAAACCTCCGCCGGCGGTATGCCGCGGCGGATGACTTGCTCGATCCGGTCGCAGACATTCGCTGTTTCCTCAATGCGCATCGCCGTTTTCGTTCGCACGTGCAATTTAATCTGGCCGGCATCGGTGGACGGAAAGAAATCCTGGCCGAGCCATGGAAATAGCCCGAACACGGCCACGCAGGAGGCGAGGAACAGCGGCAGGAACAGCCACGGAATCGCTACCAAGCGCGTCAGAAGACGATGATATGCGTCGCGCGTCGTGCTGAAGGAGCGCTCAAACCACATCTGAAATCGCGCACCGATGTTCCACGCCGAAGGCTTGCCTTTATGTCCACTGTGCGCCCGTAACAGGTACATTGCCAGCGTGGGAACGAGTGTTCTTGAGAGCACATACGACGCGAGCATCGCGAATACGACGGCTTCCGCGAGAGGAATGAACAGGTATCGCGCGACGCCCGTTAAGAAAAACATCGGGATGAAAACGATGCAGATGCACAGCGTCGAGACCAGCGCGGGCACCGCGATCTGCGCCGCGCCGTCCCGGATTCCGTCGATCAGGTCTTTGCCTTCTTCGAAATTACGCTCGATGTTCTCAATCGTCACCGTCGCGTCGTCGACCAGAATGCCGACCGCGAGCGCCAGTCCGCCGAGCGTCATAATGTTGATCGTTTCGCCGAGCGCGCTCAAGCAAACAAGGGACGTGAGAATCGAGAGCGGAATTGAGATCGCGATAATCAGGGTGCTGCGCCAGCTTCCTAGAAACAGCAGAATCATCGAAGCCGTCAGGCACGCGGCGATGATCGCTTCCCGAATCACTCCGTCCACCGCCGCGCGCACGAATAACGATTGATCGGCCAGAGGCTCGATTCGAAGCTCGGGCGGGAGGGCTGCCCTGATCTCCGGAAGCGCATCCTTCACGCGCTGCACGATGTCGAGCGTCGATGTGGCGCCCACTTTCTGCACCGTCAGCAGCGATCCGCGCATGCCGTCACGCCGCACGACGTTGGTCTGCGGCGAAAATCCATCGCGCACATGTGCGACATCATGAATATAAATCGTGTTGCCGATGGTGGATTTCACCGGCAGATCGTTGATCTCCTGAACGGTCTTCGGACTCGCGTTCAGATCCACGTCGTACTCGAATTGCCCGATCTTCGATGTCCCGGCGGGAAGAATCAGATTCTGCGCGCTGACGGCGCTCACAACGTCACTCGGCGAGAGCCCCTTCGCCTGCATCGCGCTCGGCTCGAGATCGATCATGATCTGCCGCTGCTTCCCGCCATAAGGCCACGGCACCGCGGCGCCAGGAACCGTCGCCAGCGATTGGCGAATGAAGTTCGTCCCGAAATCGTTCAACTGTTGTTCGGAGAGTCCTTGACCGGAGAGCGCGAGTTGCAGGATCGGCACGCTCGAAGCGCTATAGCTGATCACCAGCGGAGGCGTGATGCCGGGCGGCATTTGCCGGATCGCCGGTTGGGATGCCGCCGTCAACTGCGCCACCGCCGCCGGAACCTGCACTCCCGGCTGAAAGAAAATCTTCACCACACTGATGCCGTTCAGCGACTGCGACTCGGTATGCTCGATGTCGTTCACTGTGGTGGTGAGAATGCGCTCGAACACCGAGGTGATGCGCTGCTCCATCTCCTCAGCGCCCAGTCCCGTGTAGTTGTAGAGAATACTGACAACCGGAATATTGATGTTCGGAAAAATGTCGGTTGGGGTGCGCAGAATCACCAGGGGACTGATCAGCAGGATCAGGAGTGCTAATACGATGAACGTATACGGACGGTTCAGCGCTACGTTAACAATCCACACCTGAAGGGAAGTCTCCTAATAGTTATTTAGATACGAACCATCGCGAATGGATGCGGAAAATACACATGCTGTTCGGCATATAAGTGCTATTGCTTGCGCAATTCCTGCTCCACGGCGTTCGCGCGATCATCCTGGCCTAATTCGCGATAAATCCCGAACGCCTTTTTCAACTTTGCCACACCCTCGGCGCGCGCGCCATTCCGCAGTAACACTTCTCCAACGTCGGCATTGGCGCCCGCCACAGTCAAATGCGTTTCCTCGCTCGCATTCGCACCCTCCAGGGCCGCGAGCCCTTCGGCGATCTGCAACGCGCGGCTGAAATTGGAAAGCGCCGCGAGAAGGTTGCCGTGCTCCAGTTCAATCCCGCCGATCTTCGCGGCGACCGATCCCAAGGCCTTTTCCACCGCGGAATCGCGATGATCAGCATGCTGGGTCAGCAAATCGAACTGGGTCAACGCCTCGATGTAATACTTCATCGCCGCGCTGCGATCCGTCGCGATGTCACCCATCTTGAGGGCAGCCTGCGCCAGGTCTCGCCGCGAATCGCTCTGCTCCGGATGCGCGCGCGAGATTGTATTGGCAAGGTTGTAGGCATCTCGAACGCGTTTTGAGCCGCCGATTTCCAGATCCGCGTGAAGCAACTGCCGCTCGAGCGAGACCGTCGCTTCCTCGAAGCGGCGCTGGTCTTCCCTCTCGCGGTACGCAAAAAAGATCGTGCTCGCCATAAGGATGCTTACCAGGGCAATCGCCGCCGCCACACCCACGGCGTTGCGCCGCACGAATTTCGCGAGCCGGTATCCCGGCGTGTCGGTCCTCGCGATTACTGGCCGGCCTTCCAGATACCTGCGGATATCCTCGGAAAACTGTTCCACCGACAGATACCGCCTTTGCGGCTCCTTGCGCAGAGCCTTCAGGATGATCATGTCGAGATCGCCGCTCAGTTTTTTCTTCAGCCGCTTTCTCGCGATCGCGCGCGTCTCCGCCGTCGCTACTTCGATCTTCTGCGTCGCTTGAGGAATCGCGTGCGTGTCGTCGGTGAGGATCACCGCGCTTGGGCGTCGCGGCTCCGTTTCGAGGATCGCCTGCCGGATCGATTCGGGCGAGCGTGTGGTCACCCCGTAAGGCATCTTTCCGGTTAACAATCTGTACAGCAGCACGCCGAGAGAGTACACGTCGGTCGATGTCGTGATCGCCTCTCCGCGCACTTGCTCCGGGCTCGCGTAGTCGAGCGTCATCGGCCGCAGTTCCGGCCGTGTCTGCGCCATTTCGAGCGTCGCAAGGTCTGTCCGCAGCAGCTTCGCGATACCGAAATCGAGCAGCTTCACCACCCCCGCCTGCGTCACCAGAATGTTACCCGTCTTGATGTCGCGATGCACCACCAGATTCTGATGCGCGTATTGCACCGCCGCGCAAACATCGCGGAACAACTTCAACCGGTCCGTGATTGCGCTCGCGCGCGATTCGCAGAACTGATCGATGGGCGTGCCTTCCACGTACTCCATCGCCAGATATGGCATGCCCTCGGGAGTCGATCCGCCGTCGATCAGGCGAGCGATGTTGGGATGATCCAGGCTCGCCAGCACCTGGCGCTCCATGCGAAATCGCCGCAGGATCTCCGAGGTATCCATGCCGCGTTTCACTAATTTGATGGCAACTTTCGGACTATCCGGCCGTGACGCCAGCCACACCGACCCCATCCCTCCACGGCCGATGCGCTTCTCCAGTTGATATGGGCCCGCGCGAAATCCGGCTGGATACTCGCCGGATTCTTCGCCTGAATAATGTAGCGTGGAGCCGAGATCCGCGGCTGGGCGCGCCAGAAACCCGCTTGCGTCGTCGTGACTCGCCAGCAAACTCTCCACCTCGCGGCGCATCGGGTCGTCGCGCGCGCACACCACGCGGAGATACGCGGCGCGATCTTTCGGCGGACGCTCTAAAGCGCCGTCAAAGATCTGCCGGATCTGCGCCCATCGCTCCGGCGTCACTATTGCCTCCCGTCATCTCTCGATGCAGAAACGCCCGCGCCGAGCTCCAACTCCGTTTGATCGTGGCCGAAGAAACGCCCATCACTTCGGCCGTCTCCTCCACCGAAAGCCCACCGAAGAATCGCAATTCGACCAGTTGCGCCTGTTTCGGATCCAACATCGAAAGCAGCGTCAGAGCAGAGTCGAGCGAGATCATATCGAGCGGCCGCTGCTCCGCGATCGCCATCGTATCTTCGAGCAGCACCTTCTGCCCACCGCCGCCACGCCTTTCCGCGCGATGCCGGCGCGCGTAGTCCAGCAAAATGCGGCGCATCTGCGTCGCCGCCACGGCGAGAAAGTGCCCGCGCGTCTCCATTGGCGATTTTTGATCCACCATGCGAATGTAGGCCTCGTGCACCAGCGCTGTCGGCTGCAGGGTATGCTCGCCGCGCTCGCGCCGGAAGTAAGAACGGGCCAGGCGATGCAGCTCGTCGTAGACCAGCGGCAAGAGCTGATTCATCGCAGCTTTGTTGCCGCTCCCCACTTCGCCCAACAGTCTCGTAACTTCGCCAGTGTCGCTCATTACAAATAGTGCGGCGCCGAACCGCAGCGTTACGGATTATATATCATT
This sequence comes from Bryobacterales bacterium, assembly GCA_003170295.1. Lineage (GTDB taxonomy): Bacteria > Acidobacteriota > Terriglobia > Bryobacterales > Bryobacteraceae > Palsa-187. The sequence continues at coordinate 69,723 of PNAJ01000094.1, forward strand.
GATTCTATGAAACGTGCCGCTGTCCTGCTGCTCCTTGCCTCGCTTGCCATAGCCGCCCCCGCGCGCTCCCCCGATGCGCGATTGAACAAGTCCTTCCGCAAGCCCGTCCAGGCCGGCTGGATTTTCGTGCACCTCGAAGGCAAGCCTTCGGAAATCGGATTCCAGCACGGATTCCTTCTGGCTCCCGAAATCCTCGACGCGCATAAGGCGATCAAGCTCGCTCTCACGCACGATTCAAAAGACTGGAACTACTTCCGGAACGTCGCCGAAAAGGTCCTCTGGCCGCACGTCGAGCAGGAATATCGCGAGGAGCTGAATGGAATCGTCGCGGGCCTCAACGCCCAGAACGTCAAAGGAAAGCCTGTGAAGCTCGATATCTGGGACATCGTCGCCACCAACGCCTGGCTTGAACTCGATCCTTATTATGTAAAGTGGGCCGAGAAAAACGCCACAAAGTCCACCGGCGATCATTGCAGCGCTTTCGTCGCGACCGGCAGCTATACCAAGGACGGCAAGCCCGTCATCGCGCACAATAATTGGACCGATTACATGACCGGCTCGCGTTGGAATATTATTTTCGACGTCACACCGGAGCACGGCCAGCGCTTCATCATGGATGGAATGCCCGGCCTGATCCACTCCGCCGACGATTTCGGCATCAACGCCGCCGGAATAATGATCACCGAAACCACCATCACAGGGTTCGCCGGTTTCGACCCCGGCGGTATCCCGGAATTTGTGCGCGCGCGCAAAGCGATGCAGTACTCCGCCTCGATCGACGACTTCGCGCGCATCATGAAAGAGGGAAATAACGGTGGCTACGCCAACGACTGGCTGATCGCGGACCGCAACACCGGCGAGATCGCAAGCCTCGAACTCGGCCTCAAACACGTGAATCTCTGGCGCACCAAGGACGGCTATTTCGCCGGCTCGAATTACCCCATCGACCCCGCGCTCGCCAAAGACGAAACCAATTTCAACCTCAAGGACCCAAGTCTCAGCGCCAACGCCCGCCATATTCGCTGGGACAATCTGCTTACGGAAAATAAAGGCCGCATCGACGTCGCCCTAGGCCAGAAATTCCTCGGCGATCACTACGATACATTCTCGAAAAAGATCGAGCCGAGCGAGCGCACCCTCTGCGGCCATGTGGAACTCTCCGCGCGAGGTTCGAAGCCCTGGCAGCCGGAGTACGGAACGGCGGGAGCAGTACAAAACAAGGTCGCCGACGCCACCATGGCCGCCGCGATGTCCTTCAACGCGTCAATGGGCCATTCCTGCGGCATCGATTTTAAAGCCGCAAAACATCTGAAAGCGCATCCTGAATTTGCGTGGGAAAAGTCGTCGTTGCGCGATTTGGACTCGCACCCATTTACGACTTTCACGGTGTCGAAGTAGGCGCCGATAAAAAACGGAGTGTATTTGTATTTCTGCGGGGTCATGACGGACGGAGGGACCCTCCTCGCGAATGGATCGTTCGCCGATCTTGAAAGGCGCTAACTCGGCGCGCATTTGTCGATCCGGAGAGCTTCCGTTCTTCCCAACGGTCTGAAGTTGATGAGTGATCCTGTTGGTCCCCGAATTGAGTTTTATGTGGCGCACGCCCCCAGGCGTGCCGCGTCGACACTCGGGTCGACGTTCTGAGTTGGAACGCCGAGCGCAATCAAAACACCAATTTGAGCCCGAACTGAATCTGCCGCGACGTCGTGGTCGTTGCCGTAATCAGCCCCGCCGACGGATTGAACGCCGTGCCGGAAAACACCGTCGCATTGGGCGTCCCGAAATTCGCGTGATTCAGCGTGTTGAAAAACTCCGCCCGGAATTGAAGATTGGTCCGCTCGGTAAGCTTCGTCGTCTTGAACAACGACACATCCAGATCCGCGAGCCCTGGCCCTCGATAGACGCCGCGTCCGAGATTCCCATAGGTGCCCGCTGTCGGCAGCACGAACGCGCTCGGATTGAACCACTGATTCGGACTCCCCAGTACCACCGGTCCGCTAAATGCCGGGTTCAGCGAAGGCCGATCGGGATTGCGCGTATCCCCGTCGCCCGATCGATTCGCTCCGATCTGCGGCGTGAACGGGAACCCGCTCAGCAAAGTCGCGATCCCATTAATCTGCCAGCCTCCGAGTCGGCCGTGTCCAAACGGCAACGCGTACAGGCTCGAAATACTGGCCTGATTCTTTGCGTCGAGTGCCGACGGCCCCCAGTCCCGCTTGAGATTATTGCGGTCGAGCACCATCTGCGCCTGATTATTGGCCTGCGCACCGGTCAGCGCCGAGTTGACGTCGAGGTTCTTCGACCATGTGTAGTTCGCGCGAAACTGAAGGCCGTGACTGATGCGGTGCGTCACGTCGAACTGGAGCGCGTTGTAGCTGGTATTGCCTTCCGTGTACCAGAAGAACCCAGCGCCCAGGTACGGATTCGGCCGGGCGCTCACCGGGATGTATTGCTGGCCTTGCGCGACGCTTCCCTTCGTGGTTCCAGGCGTTCCGCCCGAAACGCAGGTGACGCTCAAGCAGATTTGCGCGGGAATATCGTTCGGATCGAGGCTCACGAATCCGTGAGTTCCGAATGACCCGACGGAGGCCGCACGGAACGAAGTGTTACGGTCCAGTTGATGCTCGATGGTCAGGTTCCACTCTTGCACCGTCGGCGTCTTCGCGTTCGGCTGAACACCTTGCGGGGCGAACGTGGTGCATGGCGGCGGAACCGTCGCGCTGCACTGCGGCGCGGGCGGAACGCCGGGCTTAATCGGAATGATCGAGAGCAGCGACGTGCTCGCCAGCGACACCGCGCCATTGGCCGGCGGCAGCGAATTCAGCAGGAAGCTCAGATCGTCGATCAGCGAATAAAATGTCCCGAACGATGCCCGGACGGCTGTCTTGCCGTTGCTGAACGGGTCCCAGGCGAGCCCGACCCGTGGTGCAAAAAGATGGCTCGCATTGTTTTTTGTAAACGCCGATTTACCCACTAGAACGTTGGTTTCGAGCACGCCATTCGCGTCAGTGATGTAGTTCGCCGCGCGGCCGGAGACTTCGTTCCAGCCGTTGGTGAACTCTTCGCGCACGCCCAGGCGCACGGTGAGATTGGGGCGCAGGCGGATCGAATCCTCGACAAACCACGCGCCTTCCGTGCTGCGCCAGCCGAGCTCGTTTGGATTGGGAATGACTTGGAACGTGCTCGCCGTGCCTTGTAGAAGCGTCGCCAAGCTGGCGAATGTTGCCTGCCCCAACTGGCGCGAGGCGCTATCCTCGTTGTCGCGAATCGGCTGAATCCACGCCCCTACGCTGATCTGATGCCTTCCCTTGACGATCTGCAACTCGTCGGTGTACGTGAACAGATTCCTGCGATTCCACGAACCCGCGGCGTTGTTGGGACCTGCGGCCGTGATGCCCGAAATTCCCGTGGTGGTCACTCCGCCGTTCACCACGATGCCTCCGGGGCCGCCGCCGGCGACGAAGGATTGGTTCGACGGGAACAAGGCTAGCGGCACCGAGTTGAGATTGAATTCCGCTCGCGAAAATCCGACCGTCGCGGTGTTGAGCACGCGGGGCGAGAAGACGTGGGTTTCCCGAATGCCGGCTACCTGGCTTTGCAGGGCTTCGGCGGACGCGAATAAAGGGTCGGCCTGAGGGATCTGGCTGTTGCCGTTGTCAAGGGTGTACGAGAGCGACAACGAATCGCGCTGGCTGATCGTATAATCGGCGCGCGCCGTGCCAAAATCCTCGTGAACATGCGATCTCGGATTGTTGTAGGAAAAAGCTGTACCGCTGGCGACTCCGCTCGAAAGCAGCTCCGCGCCGTTCGGCTGCGGCCACAAAGAAAGAAAGGGCAGCATCGCCGGATTCGCATTCAACACGAGAGCATAAATTCCCGTTGTCGCGTTCGGTAGCGAACCCTGTCGGGCCTGCGCATCGGGCACCACGCTCACGCTGCTCAGCGCCAGCGCCTGGCGGAATCCCTCGTAGTTGGCGAACAGAAACAGCTTGTTTTTCTTGATCGGTCCGCCCAGCGCGCCTCCAAATTGATTGCGGCGAAACGGCGGAACAAACGCCTGATCGAAAAAATTTCGCGCATCGAGCGCGCTGTTGCGCAGGAATTCGAAGATCGTTCCGTGCAGCGTATTGGTGCCCGATTGCGTTACGATACTCACCTGCGCGCCCGCCCGTTTTCCGTATTCGGCGCTATAGGTATCGGTGAGTACATTGAATTCGCGCACCGCGTCGATGCCGAGCAATTCGCCGCTCACGCCGCCGGGCGAGATCGCGAGCTGGCTGGACCCGGTGTATTCGACGCCATTCACAAGGAACAGATTCTCAGAGGTACGGCGTCCTTCGACCGAGAACGTGTTGCCGTCGCTGGTGCTGGTGTTGGCGCTCTTCATCGCGCTGTAGTTGATCGTGCCGGGATTCAGCGTGATCAAATTATCGAAGCTGCGGCCGTTTAGCGGAAGATCCTTCACCTCGCGGGCGCCGACCATACCCGAAATTGCCGACGTCGTGGTGTTGACCATGGGATCCAGGTCGCTAGTGTTCACCTCTTGCAGGAATTGGCCGAGTTCGAGCCTGAAGTTTACTACCGCGTGCTGTGCAACCTGGAGATTGGTTCCTGTGCGGACGCCCGTCTTGAAACCGACCTTCTCGACCGTGATTTTATATGGTCCTGGTCCGAGCGCTAGGACGCTGAAGTTCCCCAATTCCTCGCTGGTGGTGATGCGAGTCGCGCCGGTTTCCGCATTCGTGACTGTCACCTTCGCGCTGCCGACACCCGCACCGGAGGGATCTTGAATTGTGCCTGAAATCGCGGCGGCGACCTGGGCACGCACCGGCAGCACGAGAATCGCTAGAAAACACGCAAGGAAGCTCTTAGTCATGGCTCCACTGGGTCCGTAAACGCATCGAGCCCAAGCACACGAGCGCCGCGCTCATCGCCCACGCCCCAGCCGAGTGCCGACATGCGCTGCGGGTTCGCGCTAAATACGATCTGAAAACTGGAGGGATCATCGGGAGCCGCCGGAGCCTTTCCACGCATCGGGGATACCAAAGCCAGATATTTGAGGATAGTATAAATGTCACCCTCATCCGGGAAGCTCACGTCGAATTCCTGCGTCAAAAACCGCACCTGCGCGCCGCGCTCGGCCAAACGGAACGCGAAAAACGCGGCGCAATCGACCGCCGATTCGAACCACGCCTCGGATTCGGTATCCAGATCGAAGTAAATCACCACGCGATTGTCCTGCTCGCGCGCGAACTCCCGGACCTGCAGGTCGCGCGTGTGCGCCGTCGCCTTCCAGTCCACATGGCGTGCGCTTTCGAGAGCTTCATAAGGACGAATGCGATAGAAGTCATGCCCGCGCCCGCGCTGCTGCGCCTCCATCTCGCCGCGCACGCCCGCCAGCAGCGATTCGAATCCCGGCTGGGCATCCACGCACGGATAGACCAGGATGTCGTGTTGCGCCGTCACCATCTCCCGCCGCTCTGAAAATCCAAACGGAAATCGCGTCGAGAATTGGAACGTCCGCTCGCGCTGCGCACCGCGTTTCGGGAAATATACCTCCACTGGCTCTTCCAGCGCCGCACCGCCGGGAATCACTGGGAAGTAAAGTATCGCGTCAACCCCGCTCTCCTTCGATCCCGCCAGGTGGATGCTAAACGACGGGATCCAACGTTTCAAATTGCGGATGCGAATCCCCGCCCGCACTTTCCGCCGCGCCGAAATATGTTCCGGCACCATCAGATTAATTTCCAGTCCCGCGATGCCCAGCCGGCTGATGAATCCGGAAACCAGCAGCGTTGAAAGCATCGCGGCAAAAATCAGAAATAGCAGGTTGTTTGCTGAAATGAACGCGCCCGCGCCCACAACGCCAATCGCCGCCGTATAGGCGACGCCCGTACCCGTCACAGTTTGGCGCAAGCCCTGCGTCCAGAAGGCGCGGAATTTCCGCCACACCCTGGCGAGCCACGAATCGTGCAGCGACTTGATCATCCCTTCAAACCGTGTATCCTTCCGATTGCATTTACTAATTTACGATACGGAATTTTCTCGATCGAATCGAACCCCAGCCACTCGCCATCTCGCCAGCTCGATCCATGCCAGCGCGTCAGGATCGCAAGATGCTCCATATTCGGCGGACCTCCGGCAGGCAGCGCATTTGTCAACTCATTGATCAAACCGCGCAATCGACGATCCATCGATTCTCCCGCCTCCATTGTTCCGCCCAGCGCGAATCTCACCGGTTCTTGCCATCGACCGCCGAGCAGAAACAGCAAACCCAACGCGTCATTTTCCGGCGCCCTCACCACCGCCACGCCCGATAACTTGTCGCCCGATAATTTATCAAGGCCACGCGCCAGTTCGCCGCCCAGCGCCCGCACCTCGCCGATTTTCTCTACTCGCAGATGCAGCCGCTCCGCCGCCTCGAACTGCATCTCCGCGCTCGCCCGATCGCGCGCCGCCTCCGCTGTTTCGAGCAGCGACGACCCTCCCGTGCGGAAAAATTGTTCCACTCGCGACGACTCGCTGCGATACTCCTCGATTGAAACCGCTTCCTGGCATGGCCTCAGGCAGCGCGCCATCTCGCCGTAAATGCAGCCTGGATGCTCGGGGGATGGCGCGAGATTCTCCTCGCAGCGCCGTATCTGAAACAGGTCGAGAAGTTCGCCGTCAAAGCGCTCCGCCGCCGCCCGGCTCGCAAATGGTCCATAAAACAACCCACGCCCGAGCCTTGTCGTCACCATCGTTCGCGGAAACGGATTGTCGATCGTCAATCGCACGAACGCCGGCGGCCGCAATCGCGTGATCCTCGGCCAGTCGTCGGGAAAATACTTCTGCGCCAGTTCCAGATGGACTAACGACGATTCCAGGCGCGAGCCCATTGGCCAATACTCGATGCGATCCGCGATGCCGCGCAAATTCAGCAGCCTCGATACGCGGTCCCGGTCCGAGATCAGTCGCTTCAACCGCCGCCGCAGCAGCGCCGTCCGCGCCAGATACGGCTTCCCTTCGGTCGCCCACAACAGAAATACCGCGGGAACATCCGGAACGGCATCGAGATCGGAAGGGCTCGCAATCAGCGGCGCGCGCATGTACTTTCAAGAGTAACTTTTAATCGAAACCCCACGCACCGCCCTGTGTTCTTTACAATTAGGATGATGAAAACTCTCAAAAACGCACCCATACTGATGGCGCTTGCCGCCATCGCGCTGGCTCCGTTTGCGGCCAACGCGCAGTTCCGCCACCCCGCCTATCTGCGCGCCCGCAACGACCTGCGCCGCGCGATGCTGCTGATGCGCATCCCCGATGAGCCGAACGTCAACCGCGATATGGTCGTCGCAATCGATTTTACCGAGCGCGCCATTCACGAGCTCGACGTCGCCGCCAGGTTCGATCGCAGGGATCTGGACGATCACCCGCCCATCGATACGCGCTTAGGACGAGGAGGCCGTTTCCGCGAAATTCTGCGACTGCTCGATAGCGCTCGTCACGATATCGAACACGAAGAAGACAACGCGGGCGCCAGAGTATGGCGCAACCGGGCGTTCCGCAACATCGACGACGCCATGGAGGTGGTTCGCAAAGGCGGCTATGACAAATTTCGCGATGAGACATATCGGGAGGAAACGAGGTTGCCGCCGCCCGCTGTTCATCCGCGCTACCTGCAAGCCATCTCCGACCTGCGCTACGCCAGGGCTCTCCTTTATCGCCCTGATTGGGGTCCCGTGATGCGCGATCAGCGGGCCGCTGTTGAGGAAATCGACCGCGCCATCGGCGAAGCCAAGCGCGCCGCTATCGACGACGGTAAAAATCCCGACGAACATCCGCCCATCGACCGAGCCCTCGGCTGGGAAGGCCGTTTCCGCAAAGCCATGGAGCTGCTCGACGCCGCCGAACGCGATCTCTCGTTTGCCGAGAGCAACGGAGCCGCCGCCGGCTGGCGCAACGCCTCCCTGGCAAACGTGAGAGCCGCAAAGGCGTTCGTTGCCAAAGCAATGCGCGATTCCTGGTGGCGGTAAAACCTGGTTAGCAGCAGCGCGCCCGCGTCGACTTTGCTTTCCACCGTTCATCGGAAAACTTTCGCCACTCCTCGGGCGAATGCGTCGCCCCGTGCGCGGCCAAGTGACGTTTATACGCATTCTGATCGGACAGCTCGTCTAGAATTCCGCGAAGGATTTCAAAGAATCGTCTCATGCCAGCCTCGATGCGATGAAGGGCGTTTCGGTGAGCCGCGCGTCCCGAGTGCCGCTGAGGATCCCGGTCCACACGCGGATTGAATCGACCAGAATCACCGTCACGAGTATCAGAAATACACCGCATACGGCGGCATCGAGCCGGGCGTTAAAGATCAGCGTCGCGGTCGCGGAAGTTTGGACGCCCGCCGCCAGCTTGTCGGCTTGCGCCAGGAATCCAAGGTCCGGCAATGGCGAGAAGATTTTCTGCCATCCGGCGGTAAACGTGACCGTCACCAGCCACGACAGCGGCATCAGCGTCACCCAGAGGTATTTCGCGCCGTGCATTTTGACGAGGATCGTCGTGGCCACGCACAGCGCGATGGTGGCCAGCAACTGGTTCGCGATGCCGAACAAAGGCCACAGCGAGTTGATGCCTCCCAGCGGATCGCGCACGCCCTGAAACAGAAAATATCCCCACGCCGCGACCACCACGGCGCTGGTGGCGAGCATGCCGGGCTTCCAACTGGTTTTCTTCATCGCGGGCGAGATGTGGCCCAGCAGGTCTTGCAACATGAATCGCCCGACTCGCGTGCCCGCGTCGAGCACCGTGAGGATAAATAACGCCTCGAACATAATCGCGAAGTGATACCAGAACGCAAGCAACTTGCTGCTTCCTCCCACGAACGAAAAAATGTGCGCCATGCCGAGGGCCAGCGATGGCGCGCCTCCGGTGCGATAAAACAGCGTTTTCTCCCCCACGTCGCTCGCGAGCTGCTGCATCTCCGGCGCGGTGACGGGAAATCCCCAGCTTGTGATCATCGCCGAGGCGGCATCGGGCGTGGCGCCGACGACCCCCGCGGGCGAGTTGACCGCAAAAAAAATCCCCGGCTGCAAAGATGCCGCTGCAATGAGTGCCATCAGCGCGACGAAACTTTCGAGCAGCATCGATCCATAACCCACGCCGCGCGCGTTGGTCTCCTTCGCGAGCAGCTTTGGTGTCGTGCCGGAAGAAATCAGCGCGTGAAAACCCGAGATCGCGCCGCAGGCGATCGTGATAAAACAAAACGGGAAAATCTTCCCCGCGAAAATCGGTCCGGTCCCATCGACAAAACGCGTCAGCGGAGGCAACTGCAATTCCGGATGGACCAGCAGCACACCCAAGGCGAGCATCAGCACGACGCCGAGCTTGACGAACGTGCTCAAATAATCGCGCGGAGCCAATAATAGCCACACCGGCAGCGCACTGGCCATGAATCCATAGACGATCAGGCAGGTCGCAATCGCCATACCCGACAAGGTGAACCACGGCGCCCACGTAGCCGATTCGGAAACCGCTTGCCCCCCGAAGATGCTCGCGACGATCAGAACGAATCCTACGGCGGAGCATTCCAGCACCTTCCCGGGCCGCCAATAACGCAGATACAGGCCCATGAAAATGGCGATCGGCATGGTTGCCGCGATGGTAAATGCCCCCCACGGGCTGCTCTTCAAGGCGTTGACGATCACCAGCGCTACTACTGCCAGCAGGATCACCATGATCAGCAGCACCGTGATTAGCGCCGCGAATCCTCCCGTTTTTCCGATCTCTTCGCGAGCCATCTGGCCCAGCGATTTGCCATCGCGGCGTAGGGAGCAGAACAGAATTACGAAATCCTGCACCGCCCCTGCCAGCACGGCGCCGACGATGATCCAGAGCGCGCCCGGCAAATAGCCGAACTGCGCGGCCAGCGTCGGTCCCACCAGCGGACCGGGTCCTGCGATGGCGGCGAAATGGTGGCCGAAGACAATCCACTTATTCGTCGGCTCATAATCGTGGCCGTCGCGGAGCCGCTCGGCGGGAGTGGCGCGCCGGTCGTCGAGTGCCATCACGCGCGCCGCCAGGAATCCCGCATAAAACCGGTATCCGATCAAATACGTGCACACTGCGGCAATCACCAGCCACATGCTGTTGACCGGCTCTCCACGAGACTGGGCAATCGTTGCCATCGCAAACGCAGCGGCAATCGCAATCAGGACCCAAAGGAGGCGCACGAAGAAGCGGAGCATTCTACAAAGAATACAGAAGCGCGGACCATCGCGCCAGAGCGCTAAGGTATATAACCGAGGAAGACTAAGTAAACTCTCGTCTCCCTAAGTCGAATTCGGGAGAAGAGTGTTCGCTCCCGTCCGATACGGTATTTAGGCTTTTAATAAGGAGGCCGAGTTTTGCTTCGCAGCATTATTATCAGTCCGGATGTGGAGTTGGCGGAACATTTGGAATCGGCCACGCGCCTGTCGGGCGTCGTCTCCGTCAGCCGCGTCCTGGACCACTATCCAGCGGCGATCGAACTGGTACGCGCGCTTCGCGCCCACGCGCCCGAGATTGTGTTTTTGAGTTTTGAGTCGCTTGAGAAAGCGCAGGAAGTCATCAGGCTCGCCGAGGAGAACGCGAATGGATTGCAATTCATCGCCATCCACCGCAACTGCGATGCGAAAATCCTGCGCGAGACCATGCGTCTCGGCGTCCGGGAATTTCTTGCGGACCCGTTCGAGCGTACGCTCCTGGCGGAGTCCATCGGGCAGATCAAAGCGCTGCTCGAACGCAAACCGCCCACTCACGATTCCACCACGCAGGTCTTTAGCTTTCTCCCGTCGAAGGCGGGCGTAGGCACCTCAACGCTTGCAATGAATATCAGCGCGGCCCTCTCGCGGCGGCCGAATGCACGCATCCTGCTTTCCGATTTCGACCTCAATAGTGGTATGCAGCGCTTCCTCTTGAATCTGCGAAATGAATATTCGGTGGTCGATGCGGTGGAACATTCTTTGAACGTCGATGAGAATTTGTGGCCGCAGCTGGTGACCACCATGGATCACCTCGATGTCCTTCACGCGGGCCGCGTGAACCCCAACCTGCGCATCGGAGGTACCCAGATCCGCAATCTCGTCGAGTTTATGCGCCGCAATTATACCGCACTGTGCTTCGATCTCTCCGGAAATCTGGAGAAGTATTCGATCGAACTGATGCAGGAATCAAAGCGAATACTGCTGGTGGTGACTCCGGAGATTCCGTCCATCCACCTGGCGCGCGAAAAACTGAGCTTTCTGCGGACCTTCGATCTGGAAAGCCGCGTCTCGGTGGTTTTGAACCGCTGTCACAAGAGGCCCTTGCTCAACAAGGAGCAAGTAGAGGAACTTCTCGGCCTTCCCGTTGCCCAGATGTTCCCTAACGATTATGTCCGCGTGAACAAAGCGATGACTGAGGGCACCTGGATCGACCCGGAATCGCAGATGGGTCGGGAGTTCGCCGCGTTCGCCCACAGTCTGATTGGGGAGAAGCCGCCGATAAAGGAACCAAAACGATTCCTCGAATTCCTGTCGACGCCCAGCCGCGTCCTCGCGCCTTCTCAGAAATAAGTCGCGCCTTTGGCGAACTACACTAGAAGCTTATGGACCAGGATCATCTGCGCACGTTGCTCGAACAGGTGCGCGCGGGCGCCGTGGAGATCGACGCTGCTCTGGAGCGCTTACGGCACCTGCCTTACGAGGACTTGGGATTCGCCAAGGTCGATCATCATCGCGCCTTGCGCCACGGCATGCCGGAGGTGATTTTCGGCAAGGGCAAAACGCCGGATCAGATTTCGGCGATCGTCAACACTCTGCTCGCCACCTCGCAAAACGTTCTCGTCACCCGCGCGGATCCGCTGGCGGCGGCGCGCCTGGAAAGCGAACACCCGGCCGCAGGGGAGTATTTTCCTGCCTCCGGCGCAGTGCGATTCTGGCGGGACCGGACCCCGCGCGGCAAAGGAAAAATCGCGGTTGTCTGCGCCGGCACCAGCGACCTCCCGGTGGCCGAAGAAGCGCAGATCACCGCCGAGGTGATGGGCAACGAAGTGGATGCGATTCACGACGTGGGCGTCGCCGGCATTCACCGGCTAATGCAGAATCGCGAGCGCCTGACCGAAGCGCGGGTCGTCATCGTCTGTGCGGGCATGGAGGGAGCGCTCCCAAGCGTCATCGGCGGCCTGGTCTCCGTTCCCGTGATCGCCGTGCCTACCAGCGTCGGCTACGGCGCGAGTTTCCACGGACTGGCGGCCCTGCTCGGGATGCTGAACAGTTGCGCGAGCAATGTCACGGTGGTAAATATCGACAACGGCTTCGGCGCGGGGTATGCCGCGAGCCTCATGAATCGCCTCTAGCCTTTGTGGGGCCGCCAATCCTGGCGGCAGCCGCCCTTTTCAGGCGGCCCTTCCGTTCTGGGAGGGGACAACGCCGCTACTGTCGCGATTCGCGAAACCACAATCGCCCCGGGAGCCGTCTAAACTAATAGGATATGCTTTCTCGCTTCAGCGGAATTGTGTTTGGATTGGTGTGTCTGTCGACAAGCGCCCGAGGCCAGTATGTCATCTCGACCTTTGCGGGCAACAACTCGCCAGGATCCGCTGGCGATAGCGGACCGGCAACCAGCGCGCAATTGAATTCGCCCGCCAGCATCGCATTAGCGGGAGGCAAGCTTTATATCGCAGATGCCAACAATCACCGTGTCCGCGTCGTTTCCGGCGGAACGATTACCACTTTTGCAGGCAACGGGACGGCGGGATTCGCAGGCGACGGCAGCGCCGCAATCTCCGCGGAGCTGAATAACCCGACCGGAGTGGCCGTCGATTCCTCCGGCAACGTGTACATCGCGGATACCTCCAACAACGTCGTTCGCATGGTGAATTCGAGCGGCATCATTTCGACATTCGCTGGAAATCATTCGATAGGCGCCGGCGATACGGGCGACGGAGGGGTAGCCACCAACGGAACGCTCGAGGCTCCAACCGCGGTGGCAGTGGATTCTTCCAATAACGTTTACATCACCGATTCGGTCTTGAACCTGGTGCGCAAGGTCTCGGGTGGCAACCTCAGCACCGTGGTCGGCTTCGGCAGCACTGGAGGATCGTTGAATCACCCGAACGGCTTGCTGGTGGATTCCACGGGCGCTATTTACATCTCCGATACCAGTCATCGCGTCTTGAAAGTCTCGAATGGCGCGATCACTACCTTTGCCGGTACGGGCGACGTCGGATATTCCGGCGACAACGGCCCCGCAACCAAGGCCGTTCTTAACAATCCCATCGGCCTGGCGATGGACGCTTCCGGCAACATATATATAGCGGACGCCACGGGATACCGCATTCGCGTGGTCGCCCCCAACGGGATCATTACTACCATCGCCGGTTCGGGCCACGTGGGGTATTTTGGTGACGGCTCGCTCGCCCTTAACGCGTATTTAAACTTTCCTCACGGTGTCTGTTTCGACGGATTGGGCAACGTGTACATCGCCGACACCGCGAATAACGTAATTCGGATGCTGACCATCCCGGCGCCGGTGATCGCGCCGAACGGCGTAGTCAGCTCGGCGAGTTTCCTGCCGAAAATCTCTCCCGGTTCTCTCGCGAGTATCGCCGGATCGAATCTGGCGACCTCCACTCCGCCCGGAGCCGCGACGCCTCTGCCGATCACGCTTGCAGAAGCATCCGTCAGCGTGAACGGACAAGCCGCGCCGATCCTTTATGCGTCTCCGACGCTGATCAATTTCCAAGTGCCTTGGGAAACGGCCACCGGAACCGCCACCGTTACAGTCAAAGTCGCGGGCGTCACCAGCAATTCGATCACAGTCCCGGTGACCGCCACCGCACCCGGAATTTTCTACTTTAGCTCCGGTGCCGCGATCGCGCAGAATCGCGACTATTCGCTGAATACGCCGAGTAATCCCGCGCACGCCGGCAGCTTTCTGATCGCCTATCTGACCGGCTCCGGCCCGGTGAATCCCGCGGTCGCTGACGGCGCAGCCACGCCGTCGACAGGTTTAGTGCAAACAACCTCCCAGCCCACGGTGACGATTGGAGGCGTAAACGCCCCCGTTCTCTTCTCCGGATTGACCCCAGGACTCATCGCGCTACTGCAGCTCGATGTCACGATCCCCTCGGGACTGGCGGCGGGAAATTATCGAATGATAGTGACCATCGGCGGACAAGTCAGTAATTCGGCGACAGTCAGCATCGCACCGTAAATATTAGGCCGCGCCAGCCGTCTGATACTTCAACTCTTCGGCGGCGACATAAAAACCGGCGACTGGCTTGGGCTCCGTTTCGCCCCACCGGCCCATGCGCCATTGGACCCGCAGGTAACGGACGTGCAACTCGCGCGATAAATCCACCAGCAGCAAATAAGTCCCGCAATAAAATTTCTGGGGATATGCGGCGATCTGCCGCCATTGCTCTTTGTCCGCCGATCCCCAGATCGAGACATCGAGGCTTTCCTGCTCCAGGATTCGAGTTATGCCCAAGGTGAGCAGAAGAGGCTTTCCGCTCGTATTACCCAGGGCGATTGCATCGCTCGTGCCGTCTTCGCGAGCGATCATTTCCGGGACGAACAACTCTGGCATACTACCTCCAGAACCCGGCGGCTTTACATGGTCGCCTAGATCTTCCGCAGTCGGATCTGCGCCTCTTTCAGAGTCTCATACTTTTTGCAAAAACAAAACCGGACCATTCCGTAGCCCCTTCTTGGATCTTCATAGAAACTGGACCCCGGAACCGCCGCCACGCCCACGTCTTTGATCAGATGATGCACGAACTGCGTGTCGTCCGGATAGCCGAAACCCGAAATATCGGTCATGATGTAGTACGCCCCGCGCGGCCGGTAGCAGCGGAATCCCGCTCCTTCCAGCACTTCGAGCATCGTGTCGCGCCGCGCCACATAATCGTCCGCCATCGTCGTATAGTAATCGTCCGGCAGCGCCAGCGCCACCGCGCCCGCCTGCTGCAACGGAGCGGCCGCGCCCACAGTGAGGAAATCGTGCACCTTGCGAATGGAGTGCGAAAGATCCGGGCTCGCCAGCACCCAGCCGACCCGCCATCCCGTCACCGCGTAGGTCTTGCTCATGCTGTTGATCAGGATGGTGCGGTCCCGCATGCCGGGAATCTGCATGATCGGCACGTGCACCGTCCCATCGTAAAGAATGTGCTCGTAAATCTCGTCGGTGATCGCCAGCGCGTCGAATTCCTGGCACAGTTCGGCGATCAGTTCGAGGCTTTTTCGATCGAACACGCAGCCGGTGGGATTATTGGGCGTGTTGATGATAATCGCCTTGGTCCGCGGCGAAAAGGCCCTGCGCAGCTCGTCTGGATCGAACGTCCAATCCGGCGCATGCAACTGCACGAATTTCCGCGTCGCGCCGCATAGTAGCGAATCCGGCCCGTAGTTTTCGTAGTATGGCTCGAAGATCACCAGCTCGTCGCCGGGATTCGTTACCGCCAGCAGCGACGCCATCATGCCTTCGGTCGATCCGCAGCACACCGTGATTTCGCGCTCCGGATCGATGTCGAGCCCATACGTCCGCTGGTACTTCGCGCTGATCGCGTCGCGAAACGGCTTCGCTCCCCAGGTGATCGCGTATTGATTAATGTCGGCGGTAATCGCCTCGCGCGCGGCGTTTTTCAAAATTTCAGGCGCCGGAAAATCGGGGAATCCTTGCGCCAGGTTGACGGCCTTGTGCTCCAGCGCGAGCCGCGTCATCTCGCGAATCACGCTCTCGTTCACCCGCTGGGTGCGGTCGCTCCGGAATCGAGCGCGGGATAGGGCTTCAACAGTCGTGGCCATTTAAATATCTTACTTGCTCAATATGGCGCACGCACTCGTGCCCGCGTCGATGCTGAAAAAGGGGCGGACGAATTTTCTGGACGATGTACGCGAATTTAGCGCCCGGAACTCGACGGTTAAACGCCAGCATCGTGTGAAACTACACCGGGCGTCAAAGGCGTTTCGATGCGCGAGTTTAAGAAAACACATCACTTACTCCAGTCTGCCGAAAAACTCCTCGCGTTAGATTCGCGTTATTTTAACGCGGGGCGAGGACAGCCCGGGGCCTTTCCTGCTTCACTCACGATAGATGGGGGGAGTGGAGAACGACGGTGATTGAAGCGGCTATCGTTTTGATTTGATGGTTGGTTAGCGACCCGATATTTGGGCTACTGTTTCCATGGCGGTTTCTCCGCTGATTTAGCGAAGGGAGCGGCCAAGCCCTCTGTTTTCGAGAGTGTCGGCGCCGGAAGCTTACTTGCTCAACCCCGCCCGAATCTCTCCCGAGTAAATCCGCCGGTAAGTATCCGCATTCCGCAGCACCGTCTGAATATAATTCCGAGTCTCCCCGAACGGAACCGTTTCGATAAACTCCGCGGGCTCCCGAAACTCCCCCCAACTCGACCACGCTTTCGCGCGCGACGGACCGGCATTGTAAGCCGCCAGCGCCGCTTCCCATCGGCCGCCCAGATTGTCGGCAATCGTCTTCAAATAAAATGTCCCGAGCTGTAGATTCACCGCCGGCACAAACAAGCTCGCCGTCGCATACGCCTTGACCTTCAATTTGCGACTCAATTCGCGACCCGTGCCGGGGAGAATCTGTGTCAGCCCCCGGGCATTCATGCGCGAAACCGCTTTCGTGTTGAACTCCGACTCCTGCCGGATCAGCGCCGCGACTAAAAACGGATCCAGCCCATTCAGCTTCGCGAATCGTTCCAGATCCGCCCGATACGGCAGCGGAAACGCGAGCTTCCAGAACTCCGCCGGAGCCGATTCGATCGGCATGAAAAGATAATTGCCCGCGTACCGCTTGATGTACCGCATCGCCTGATCGGGGCCCGCGGTTCTCGTGGTCATCGCCGCCAGTTCGATCGCCAGCACCTGCGGCTGGTCCTCATTCTGCGCGCCATATCGCAGCTCGTTCACCGCCCAATCGTCGAGCCCCGCCGAGTGCAGCAATCGCGCCCGTTCAATGCGCGCCGTCGCTGTCGCGTTGGCCTGAAAACTGAGCGTGCGGGACCGCTGCGGAAAGTCGATGCCGTGCAGAAATTCGTTCACCTTCGCCGATGGCGCGACCGTGCCAATTTCCTTCAGCCGCTCGCGCGCGATTACGGTGTAGTAGTAATTCGGATACTCGCGCACAATCTCGTCGTAGTAAGCCCGCGCGCTCGCCTTTTCGCTTACGCCCTCCGCCAACCGTCCGAGAAAATATAGCGCCCCAGCCGCAGATTCCGCGCCCGGAAACAAGCGGATATGCGCGCGCAGCATCTCCCCCGCATCGGCCTGCCGCCGCATGTAATGTCCCCACGTCACCTTCCAGTGGCATCCCGCCGCCTGCGGATCTTTCGGAAACGATTCGTAGCAGGCCCGGTAAATCGGCTCATAAACGCGCATCTGATTCTCGATCAGCGAGTGATTCGCCGACGCGATCAACGATTCCAGACGCCACTTCGAATTGGGATAGAGCCTTCCCAGCCGCTCCAGCGTACTGTTCACCTCATCTTGATTCTTCAACCGCTGCGCCGAGAGCAGCAGATAATGGAGCCGCTCCGCATCGGCCTCAGGCGTCTGAACCTCAAGCGACGCCAGTTCGCGATGCGCACGCACCGTGTCCTTAGCGTTGTAATCGGCGACGGAAATACGAACCCGCGCCAGATCCTTTTCCGCGCCGCCCAGTTGCGTAACCAGCGATTCCAATTCCGCGCGCGCCTTAGCGTACTGCTTCGCTTCCATCAGCTTCACCGCCCGGCCCAGCATCGCATTCGGCATCGCAGGTGGATATTTCTCGCCCAGCTCGCCGCGAAGCCTCGCCAGCTCCTGACCGGCTGCCGCCGCCTCATCCGACATCGGGTACCCGTAATAGACTCGCTGATGATAAACCACGGCACTGATCGCATCGCCCGCCCCTGCGAACGCCGTAGCCATCGCCAGATCGCCCGCCGGCTGCGGCAGCGTCGAATAATTCTTGCGCAATATATCGAGCGCCGCCTTCCAGTCCCCGTTCTGACCGTACGCGCGCGCGATCAGAAGCGCGGCCCTTGGCGCCAGCGGCGAAACCGGCATCATCTTAAATACTGGATCCAGCGTCTTCGGAACCGCCGCGTAATCTCCCGCCTCAAATCTCGCCGAAGCCGCCAAAAATGACACATAATCGGCTATTTTCGGCAGACGTTTCGCCACCGGTTCCAGCAAGGAAATCGCCGCCGCGTATTTCTTCGCCTCAAGCGCAGCCGCGCCGGCCTTCAGATCCGCCAGGGGATCGGTGGCCGCCGCACACGTGACCGCAATCGCGATCGAAACAATCGCCGCGAGACGTGTTTTATACAAGTGGTCCTGGATATCCCGGCCCGAGCAGTGCCGCATCGTCGTTAGCCAACGTTCGCACGAATTCCGCATGGAGATGATCGGCGGTTCCGTTCACCGGCGTTAAGAATTTCTCGCGATACGCTTCGCGAGCCGCGTCCATCTGCGTCTTCAACGCCGAATAGACGTCGCCCGACGCCCGCCCGGTCTTCATCGCAGCGGCGTGATAAAGCTGTATTTCTGCCACTCGCACGCGAGCAAATCGTTGCGCCGGTAACGAAACAGGCGGCGGGGCGAACGTTCTCAAAAACTCAAGGGCTGCGGAATCATCCCTGAACGTATCCCCCGCATCCTCGAATGCCGCGCTCCAATCGGCCTCCGTCGACGCCGCTCGCATCTGCGCAGCCGCCCGCAGCAGATCCGCAATCGCTTCGCCCCGCGCCCGCACAATCTCCGCGGCCATCTCGGAACGAAGATCGGCGAAGCGCTCATCGAGAGTCATTACTTAATCTGTATTCTACTGTGTCGACGCCGCCAGCAGCGCGGAATACCGCACCGTCCGCCCTCGGCTCAATAAATCGAGCACCAGCCGTCCGTCGCTCATCGTCGCGCCCGACCCCGTGTACGTCTCCGCGCCCTGCGTCACTTCGACCGACGATAATTTCCAGCGCTCGCCCGCCGCTTGTTCGCGCACTTCGAAACATGCCGCCGCGGTCCGAAATTCCGCATCGGCCGAGAACACGATGGACCGCCCGCGCACGTGTCCTTCCGCATGCGCGCTCGGCAGAATATCCACGCCCGCGCCATCGGCATCCACGCTGCCTTCGAAATCGAGCCTGCCTTCCTTATACGCCACGTCGGAGAGTTTGCCTTCGAAGCGATAATGCGGCGCCCGACCCGCGAGATCGATACGGAGGTCTCCCGCCAGCGATGCATTATCGATGTGCGCGCCCAGGTCCACCAGTCGCACCTCCGCCGCGTCCCATAGAAGCCGCGCCGCGTCCACTCGAACCTGCGTCTCTCCGAACATCAGCGAGCCGATCGCAACCGTGCCATCCGCGCGACGCGTTTTGAGCCACTCGGGCACCGGTGCGTCGCCCAACCGCAGCGTGCGCGCGAAAAATCCTCGATCCCGCATCAGCGCGGGCGCAAGCACGCGTTGCAACTCCGCCGCATCCGCCTCCGCGATCGCCAGATGAAATTTGTGCGGCCGGAGCGACGCGGGCTCCCATCGATAGTTCCCTGTGAACGCGATGGCACCCACC
This sequence comes from Bryobacterales bacterium, assembly GCA_003170295.1. Classification (GTDB taxonomy): domain Bacteria; phylum Acidobacteriota; class Terriglobia; order Bryobacterales; family Bryobacteraceae; genus Palsa-187. Next base: position 89,287 of record PNAJ01000094.1, read on the forward strand.
TTCGCTCGAATCCGATTCACTGTGACGCGCTTGCCGCTCAAGCTCACCGCGGCCGACTGCAATCGGAGCGGCTCCGCCAGCCCCTCCACGGGAATGCGCGCGTTCTGCAATTCATACTCGCCCGACCATTGGCCCGCTTCCCCGCGCGCCCATTCATAGCGCGCCCAGCCCCGCCACGTGCCTTGCGGCGTTTGGTCTAGTAAAGGAATCGCGGCGACTCCGAACGACCGCATGTCGGAAACACTCAAGCCCCGCGTCGTGATTTTTAGGTCGAGCGCGCCCGCGCCCGTGAGTGAAAAATTCCCCTCCACATCGGCGCTCTCGTTCTCGCCGACGCTTACCGTCGACGGCTCCAGCGACATCACCTGATGATCGATCACCACCGCCGCCGACGCCGCGCGCAACGGCGGCCCATCGGGCAGCGTCAGCGACGCATCCTGCAATGCCACTTTCCCGGCGAATCCATCCGGCTCTGAATAACGCACTTCGCCCGAGAGCGATCCCTCCGCCGCCATGTTTTCCGGAAGCGCCGCCCCCATGTGCCGCGCGATCTCGAGCGCGGTCTCGACCGGCACCTTCTTCAGGTCCGCACTCGCGTCCCAATGAGGGGCGCGGAGAAAATCCCACGCCCGGAACGTCGCCGCCACCAGGGGATTCTCGACGTCGGAAACACTCTCCAACTCCAGCCGGTCGTTGTGAAGGTCCAGCGTCCCCTTGTATCCTACCCGCAATCCTCCGCCGCTCTGCGGCAGCAAATCCCAGCGGTGCACATCGTTGACCTGAATGTTTCCAGTCACGTCTAGATGCGACGGCGGCCCGGAAAGTTGCGCATCGAGCGCGATCGCGCCGTGCAGCCCAAAGCCCCGCCGGTCGATCAGCCGAGCGACTTCTTCGAGGCCGCTCTTTTCCAGCTCGATCTTCATGTCGACCTTCTGCGCGCTCCACACACCGCGCACGAAGAAGTGCCCGAAGTCCTGCCCTGAGCGGTCCGAACGCGAAGGCGCTCCCGCGAATCGCAGCTCGACCGAACCGTCCATCGATGGCGCCACATCCACGTCGGCATCGTTGAAATAGAACACCGACTTGGTGTCGCCGAACTTGAAATTGACCCGCCCACCGCGCATCTTAATCGCCGGCATGGCGCCCGCGCTCGCCGGCGCGCTGTTCAGTAGGAATTGAAAATTCCACGGACCCGCGTCCGTCTTTACAAGATTAATGCTAGCGTCGATCAGCCGCAGGCTCGAAAAATCCAGTCGGTGCCGCAACAGGCTCAGCAACTGCATCCGAGCCTCCAGCCTGCCGACATATGCGAATGGCTCGATTCCCGCGCGCGCGTCCTCGTGAATCGTCACTTCGTCCACCGTGAAGCCTGGTCCTGTGAATAGATTGAAGTGCACCGCGCCCACTTCCACGCGTCTTCCGAGGCCCCGCTCCAGCGCCCGCACAATCGTCGGGCGAAACCAATCGATCTCAAAATACTGCGCCGCGAACCCCAACGCCAGCACCAGCACCAGCGCGATGATGACAGCCCGCTTCATATTGCATAACCGTGTGGTGCATCCGGACGATTTATAGAGCCGCGACCACCGGGAGCGGTCAAACCCGATGTTTTCGAGAGTGCCGTCTTCATCGCCCGCTCTCCTGCAAAATCCGGTACGCGTCCTTATCGTCGATGTCGCTCAGCACTCCCGCGTCCAGTGTGTCGAGATAATGCGTGCGGTCCGCGTACCTCCGCACTACCTCGCGAGCTTGCCGCTCCGGCGGCAGCGCAAGAAACTCCGGAATCAACTCGCGGCGCGCGCAAACCGGATGCCCCCGCCGGCCCTCATATCGCGGAATCACCAGCGGAGCCTCAACGGCCTTCAACGCTTCGACCAGAAGCCGCACCGTCTCCGGCTCCACCGCCGGGCAATCCACCGGCATAAACAGAAAACCCTCCGCGTCCCCCGGAACCTCCGCCAGCGCGGTTTGGAGCGAGCTCAACTGTCCTCGCGACGGATCGGGATTGACCACGAACCGCGCGTGCCCATGCGCTGCGGCACGAATCTCGTCCGCGTGATATCCCAGCGCCACAATCACCGGATCGCACACACCACCCAGCACACGAATCAGCCGGTCGAGAAACGTCTCCCCGCGATAATCGAGCAGCGCCTTGGGAGATCCCATGCGGCTCGAAGCTCCCGCGGCGAGGATAATACCGGCGATCACTTCAACAGCGCCTGCATTTTATCGCTGGCGAAAATCGATTTCGAAAGCGCCCGCCAATCCGACTCCGGCGCGCGCCGCAGCGCGATCATTTCCGCGACCACCGAAATCGCGATCTCTTCCGGCGTCTCCGCGCCAATCTCCAGCCCCATCGGCGCAAAAACTTTGCCGAACATGTCGCGCGAAAAGCCTTCTTTCTCGAGCTCGTGGACCACCGAGATTGTCTTGCGCTTGCTCCCGATCATCGCGATGTACCGAGCCTCGGTCGTCACCGCCCAGCGCAGCACCCGCATATCGTCGCGATGCCCCCGCGTCACGATAACCAAATAGGTCGACGAAGTCACCGGCAATTTCGGAAACACGTCTTCGTAAGGCTCGGCATAAGTCGCGTCTGCTTCGGGAAACCGCTCCGCATTCGCGAAAGCCTCGCGATCGTCCACCACCACCATCGAAAATCCCGCCATATTCGCGATCTTCGAGATGCTTTTCGAAACATGCCCGCCGCCAAAAATATACGCCCGCGGTTGCGGCGTCACCGGCTCAACGAAGATATTCAATTGCCCTCCGCAGATCAGCCCGTTATCGTAAGCCGCGTCCTGGCCCAGGCTGAACGTAAGATGGCGCGGCTTCTCCGTCGCGATCACTTCGCGCGCTGCGTTCCAAACCTCCGCCTCCACGCACCCTCCGCCAATCGTTCCCAGCATCGACCCGTCGTCGCGCACCAGCATCTTCGCGCTCTCATAGCTCGGAATCGACCCGTTCACCTGTACGATCGTCGCCACCGCGCACTTCTGCCCCAACTTGCGCAGCCGCACGATCTCGTCGTAAATATCCACTCGATTTCATTGTAATTCAATAACATCGCACTTCCACCCGCAATCATTCGCAAAACCCTGCCCTAATTTATAGGCAAGGAGTCCGGGCGCTCTTTCAACGGAGAGCTGGATCGACCGGTCGGCGGAATACTAGTACAACCGTCGATTGGTTCGTGTGCGTTGGATTGCTGCCAGTCAACGACTGGCCCCTGTGCGGACTGGGTTAAAGTAACGTAGCTTCCCGCTGTGGAAGGGTAAATCAAGTGCAGCTAAAGGGCGCGCGTCCGATACTAAAAAGGTAAGAAGGAGGCAAAACAATTATTTGATGCTTTTAGAACCGCGACCATCGGGAGCGGTCTGCCTCCGCTTTATCTCAACAACCCATTCATCGTTTTCCGGTAACTCTGAAACGCCGCTCGTCCGTCTTCCGTGAGCCGCACCAGCGTCAGCGGAATCTTGCCTCGAAATGTCTTCTCGATCTCTATATAATTCGCCTCTTCCAGCTTCATCAGATGGCTCGACAAATTACCCTTGGTGAGATTCGTTTCCCGTTGCAAAAACAAAAAATCCGCCTCCTTCGCCCCCGATAGCAGAGCGACAATCAGCAGCCTCGCCGGCTCGTGAATCACGCGGTCGACCTCGCTCATCAGGCCGTCTCCACCGGCAGGGGGTGCGATGCGATAAATCCCCGCAGCCGCACCACGCCGCCGACCGCAATCACGGTCCCCAGTCCAATCAGCATCCAGTAAAGCCCTACGCCTCCTCGCTGAAACGGATAAACGCATACCGCAAATAAGCCTAGCCATTGCAGGTAGGGGAGCTTGTACCGCCAGCCCGCAACGCTCATCGCCAGCGACATGCCGATCGCAATCATCGGTAGCGCGAATCTCTGCAAAGTACCCTCGTTCTTCATGAGCAGCTGTGCGGTCATCAAGGTCACCGCAACGACAACTGCTACGCGCAAAAAACGCCACGCCCAGAGCGACACACTGTTTACTTTGCAGTTGGCGAGCGCCACGTACCCGCCGCGCGGAAACGTCACTTTTCTCCGTAGCGTCCTGATTCCCCATCTCATCCCGAAAATGCAGCAACCCCACAATATCTGCGCCGCGAAAATGTAAATGCGACCGATGGATGAGTCCTTCGGAAGCAGAAACGCGATCAGGAAAATGACTCCCACCAATAGCGAATTGAGGCCCAGCAGAAGGTCGGGAACCCCGTCCTCATCCAAATACCTCATGGGCCGCCGCGTCGCTTCGTCAAGGTTTTCCACTCTGTTTTCTCCTTATGCAGACCAGTCTGTACTACAAACCAGTCTTTGTCAAGCTAAAATGAAAAACTGTGCTCGATCCTTTCGACGTCATCATCATCGGCGCAGGCCACAACGGCCTCGTCACCGCCGCCTACCTCGCCAAAGCCGGACGGCGCGTTCTCGTTCTTGAATCGCGGGAGCTGGTCGGCGGCTGCGCCGTTACCGAGGAAATCTGGCCCGGCTACCGCGTTTCCACCGCATCATATCTATCCAGCCTCATGCAGGAAAAAGTCGTGCGCGAGCTGCAGCTCGAAAAGTTTGGTTACCAGGTCGACGCCAAGGACCCCGCGTTTTTTTCTCCATTTCCCGACGGACGCCACCTGTTCATGTGGCAGGATCGCGCCAAAACGTTGGCTGAAATTGCAAAGTTTTCCCAAAAGGACGCGGAAGCGTATCCGAAATACGAAGCGTATCTCGAACGGCTCGCCATAGTCGCCGAATCGCTGCTGCTGACCACGCCTCCCGATTTCCCTCCGCGCGGCCCTGGCGATTTCATTGAATTTCTAAAGCTCGCTGGAAAACTGCGAGGCCTCTCGCGCGCCGAAATTGTCGGCCTCGTGAAAATCTTCACGCAAAGCGCCGCCGATTTTCTCGATCAGTGGTTCGAATCCGAGCAGCTCAAAGTCACTCTCGCCACCGACGGCGTGATCGGAGCCAACGGAGGCCCGCGCTCACCCGGAACGGCCTACATTCTGCTGCACCACTGCATGGGCGGCGTGAACGGACACCGCGGACTGTGGGGATTCGTCAGGGGCGGGATGGGCGCAGTTTCGAACGCCATCGCCGATTCGGGTCGCGCCAAGGGCGTGAAAATCCGCACCAACGCGCCGGTCGCAAGAATCCTCGTCAAAGATGGCCGCGCCCACGGAGTCGTCCTCCAATTGGGAGAAGAAATAGAAGCCAAAGTCGTCGCCAGCAATCTCGACCCGCGGCGTACCTTTCTCAAACTGACGGACTCCGCCGATCTCCCGCCCGACTTCGTTCAGAGCATCAAGAATTTCCGCTCCGAAGGAACATCGCTCAAGATGAACCTCGCCCTCAGCGGACTCCCCGAGTTCACTGCTTACCCCGGCTCTCCCGGTCCGCAGCACCGCGCAACCATGCACATCTGCCCATCCGTCGAATACATAGAACGCGCCTGGGACGACGCGAAATACGGCAAACCCTCGCAGAATCCGCTCATCGAAATGACCATTCCCACGATGTACGATCCGTCCCTTGCACCCCCCGGCCGTCACATCATGGGAATTTTTTTGCAATACGCGCCCTACACCCTGCGCGGAACCACCTGGGACGAGCAGCGCGAGCCCTACGCCGAGCGCATTCTCGACGTGATCGAGCAGTACTGTCCGAACATTCGTTCCATCACCCTGGAGCGCCAGACGCTGACTCCCCTCGATCTCGAACGCCGCTTCGGCCTCACGGGAGGCAACATTTTTCACGGCGAAATGAGCCTGGATCAGATGTTCGTTCTGCGGCCCGTCGCCGGCTGGGCGAAGTACCGGACCCCCGTAAAAGGCCTGTATTTATGCGGATCCGGCGCCCACCCCGGAGGCGGCGTGATGGGAGCCCCCGGCCACAACGCCGCCCAGGCGATTCTCAAGGACTAAGAAGCCGTAAGGCCGCCTGCCTCACCCGCCTTAAATTTCCCCTGAGATCGAATCCCGATCCGGCGTAAGGTTCCTAGGTGTGTCCGGTAGGGTGTGTCCCTGAAGGGATTACAATCCATTACCGTGTACATTTGATTCATGTTCCACTGGATTTGCCCGGAATGCGGGCGAGAAATTCCTCCCTCGATGCGGGAGTGCCAGGCATGCGATCCCAGCGCCGCCGCGCGGTCCGTCGTGGAACCTGTTGAATCCGTGCCCGTTACCCAGGCCGTGGCCGTACCAGTTGTCGAAGCGCCTACTCTAGTTGCCGGCATCACGCCGGAGCCAGTGGCCGAAGGGCAACCTGTTGTATCCGCACGCGCCGCGGAGCTTGAGCCCGAGCCTGAGCGTAGAAAAGCCCAGCCCCAGCCGGTCGCCCGGCCGCCCCTCGTCGAACAGCCTATAGAGGCAGCCGCTCTCCTACCGGCCGCGGTGACGGAACCGGCCGTCGAATCCGCGATCAAAACCGCGCCCGTTACCGCCGCTCCCGTCGTCGAAGAGTCTAGAGAGGCCGCGGCTCTCCCACCGGTCGCGGTGACGGAGCAAGTCGTCGAGTCCGCGATCAAAACCGCTCCCGTCGTCGAACAGCCTATAGAGGCCGCCGCTCTCCTGCCGGTCGCGGTTACGCAACAAGCCGTCGAATCCGCGATCAAAACCGCGCTTGTCACCGCCGCTCCCGTCGTCGAACAGCCTATAGAAGCAGCGGCTATCCCACCGGTCGCGGTGACGGAGCAAGCCGTCGAGTCCGCGATCAAAATCGCGCCCGTTACGGCCGCTCCCGTCGTCCAATCCGAACAGACTATCGAAGCACAAGTATTGGTCGAAACCGCGCCCGTTGCCAACGTCGCGCCGGAGCCTGTTGTTGAGCCTGCTCCTGTTGTCGAAGCAATCGCCGAAGCCGCTCCAGCGGTGGCCGAAGTGCCCGAGCCCGTCGCGCAACCGTTGCCTGTCGCCGTGAAGGAGCCTGCGGTCGAAGCTCCCGTCAGCCCGGAGGAGGAGATCGACCCATTCCTGGCGCTGGCCGAAGGGATCCGGGCCGTGCACACCGTCCGAGCCGCCGCGTTGGCGGCGCCGCCCGAATCCGCAGGAATTCTGGAACTGGCGGAAGCGGTCGGCGTGCAGCAGCAGTCCCCGGTGTCTTCTCCAGCGACTTCCGCGCCTGTGGTTCAGTCCGTGAAGCCCGCTGCGCCGGAACCAAGCGGCGCCCGCGAAGCCGTTGCGAAGCAGGAAGCCGTTGCTCTCCTGGCGCCTCCCGAGCCGGCGCCAGCTGGTCTCGCGGACGAGGGCCCGACCCTCCCGTTCGCGCCGATGCAGAATTACTCGCCCGCCACCAGCCGCTCCATTTTGCCGAGGCCGCCGCGCCGTCAGATTCTGGCCGCCGATTCCGGACCGCGCATTACTCTACCGGGTCCCACGCTTCCGCCCGAGCTCACCCGCTTGCTGGACGCCAACGTCGTCACCGTCATCGGCGAGCAAACCGCGCAGCGCGCCAAGGAAGCGATCCATCCCCCGAAACCCGGCGGCCCGCCGGGATGGCTGGTTAGCGCCGGCGTGATGTTGCTGCTGCTGACTGCCGCATTGGCCCTGGTTTTCTACCTCTATCCGCGCGCGGTTGCCGACGCCAAACCGGCTCCCATGCCTGCCGAAGCCGCCACCGCGAACGCCCCCACCGGATCGTCGAGCCCTTTGTCGAAGTTCATAGAAGTCACCGGCTTCCGCATCGTGGTCGACTCCAATAAAAAGTCCGAGGTGCAGTATCTGGTCGTCAATCATTCCGCCGCGGACGTCTCCAACGTCAACGTTTTCATTACGCTCCACGGCGTCAAGCCCGGCCAGCCACCGGTGTGCCGCTTCTCCTTCAAGGTTCCCTCGCTGGGGCCCTTCGAATCGAAAGAAATGTCGAGCCCGATCGAAAAAGTGCCGCCTACATTCTCACTGCCCCCCTGGCAGGACCTTCGCGCCGACGTTCAAATCAGCCAGTAGTTGTAACCTAAAGTGACGTGCGCCGCAACATCGTCACTGTGCCGATTCACAAGGTCTTTGGCGGCGATTCTATTTCGCCCGCGCAGGATCTGCTTGCCGTCGAAGAACCGCTGCAGATTCGCGTCAACGGCCGCGACCTCTCGATCACCATGCGCACCCCCGGCCACGACGGCGAGCTGGCGCTGGGATTCCTGTTCACCGAAGGTATTTTGAAGACTCGCGCGGATGTTCTCGCCGTCGACTGCGATGAAAACACGGTGACGCTGACGCTGGCCGATGGAGTCGACGCGGGAACCGCGCGAAATTTTTACACCACGTCGAGCTGCGGCGTCTGCGGAAAAGCGTCCATCGAATCGCTGCAAGCCGCCGCTTGTGCGATGCTCCCCGCCACTCTGCGCATCGACCGCGAAATCATTCACGGCCTCCCGGAAAAGCTGCGAGCCGCGCAATCCGTCTTCGAGCATACGGGCGGACTCCACGGCGCGGCGCTATTCGATACCTCCGGAAATCTCGAAATGGTGCGCGAAGATGTCGGCCGCCACAATGCGGTGGATAAACTAATCGGGGCGGCGTTTCTCGAAAATCGTCTGCCGCTGGCGGCGAGCATTCTCATGCTGAGCGGACGCGCGAGCTTCGAGCTGGTGCAAAAAGCGGTGATGGCGGGGATCCCAGTAGTCGCGGCTGTCGGTGCGCCGTCGAGCCTTGCCGTTCAAACCGCGCTGCGATTCGGATTGACGCTCTTGGGCTTTGTGCGCGATGGGAGATTCAATATTTACAGCGGGCTTGGACGTCTCTCCGCTCCCTGACGGTCGCGGTTCAGCCGACCGCTCCCGCGGGTCGCGGCTCCAAAGAACTGCGGGAGAGGACAGCCGAGAGATCAGCCGATTTCCGTGAGTTCCCGCAGCGGCCCGGTGCTATCGCCGAGCGATTCCACGGGCACGCCCATCCGGTCCAACATCGAGACGTACAAATTATTGATCGGGGTCTTCGCAGCCAGCTCCAGGTGACGCCCGGTCTTGATGGTTCCGCATCCTCCGCCCGCGATCATCACCGGCAGATTTACGTGCTCATGACGATTCCCGTCGGCCAGGCCCGCGCCGTAGACGATCATCGAGTGATCCAGCAGCGATCCATCGCCGTCCGGAGTTTTCGCCATCTTGCCGATGAATTCCGCGAACAGATCCATGTGATAGCGGTTGATGCGATACACCTTCTCGATCATCTCGGCGTTGCCTTGGTGATGCGTCAACGGATGGTGCGCCTCAGGAAGATCGATCTCGCGGTAGGTGCGGGAACTGCCCTCGCGCGTCACCATGAACGTCGCGATGCGGGTCATGTCGGTTTGAAACGCCACGCGCATCAGGTCGTACATCAGCCGCGCGTGATCGCCCAGATCGGCCGGCGCCGCCACCGGCTTATCCATCTGCGGCACGACCTCTTTGTTGTCGGCTTCGGTCTTTTGAATGCGCGCCTCAATCTCCCGCACCGAAGACATGTATTCGTCGATTTTGCGGCGATCCGACGGCCCCAGATTGCGCTCCAGATTTTTGGTGTCTTCCATCACGACGTCCAGAATGCTGCGGCCGTAGCGGCGCGTTTTCTTGCGCGTCGCGGGATCTTCGTCGCTGGTTCCGAACAGCCTCTCGAAGGCCGCGCGCCGGCCTTCATTTTTCGACCACGTGCTCCCACTCGTCGCGATTTTTGGCGATCTCGGTCGCGGCCTTCAAGTTCAGACCGCCCGATTGCAACTTGTCGTTATGACACCCCAAGCAGTTCTTCGCGACAAACGGCTGCACGGCGGATTGATAGGAGGAAGGGGACGAATCGGCGAAGCAGGGAACGACTTTCAACAGGCAAGTGAAATACGAGATAACCGTCCATCTTCATTATACTTCATAAGTGCCTGAAATACTGAGCGTTGCAGGTGTCCACAAGCACTACGAAGGCGTGCGGGCCCTGCGCGGCGCGGCGTTTTCATTGGTCTCGGGAGAAGTTCACGCGCTGATGGGTGAAAACGGCGCGGGGAAGAGCACGCTCGCGAAAATTATTGCAGGATCGGAGCGCGCGGACGCCGCAACGATTTCGCTCGACGGAGCGCCCGTCGAAATAAAAAACGTTCTCGATGCGCAGCGGATGGGCATCGCAATGATTTATCAGGAACTCGATCTATTTCCGAATCTCAGCATCGCGGAGAATATCGCGATCGGCAGGCCGGTGAAATTCGGCGAGCTGAGCGGCTTCGCGCAGCCGTTTCTCGATCGAGTCGGTCTCGGCGCGAGGCCTGGTACGATGCTCGGTTCTTTACGCGCGGGAGAAATGCAATTGGTCGCGATTGCGCGGGCGCTCGCATCCAAGGCGCGCATTTTGCTTATGGATGAGCCCACCAGTTCGCTTTTTGACGACGCGGTGGAGCGCCTGTTCCGGTTGATCGGGGAGTTGAAGCAGCGCGGTGTCACCATCGTTTATGTCTCCCATCGCATGGGCGAAATTTTCCGCATTTGCGACCGGGCTACCGTGCTCCGCGATGGCGCTACGGTTGGAACGCGGGTGATCGCTGACACCACGCCTGACGAGCTGATCCGCATGATGGTGGGCCGGGACATCGAGTCGACAACGCGGCGCCAGTCCGCTTTTGGAGCACCGCTTCTGTCGGTCGAGAACTTGTCCACGAAAAAGCTCCAAAACATTTCTTTCGAATTGCGGAAAGGAGAAGTGCTCGGCATCGCGGGCTTGGTGGGCGCGGGCCGCAGCGAGATGGGAGCCGCTTTGTTTGGGCTCGATAAGCGCCTCAGTGGGACCATTCATTTAAAAGGCCGCAAGATCGATCCGCGATCGCCCTCCGACTCGATCAATCTCGGCATTGCACTTGTGCCGGAGGACCGGAAGCGGGAAGGACTCATGATGCAGATGAGTGTCGCCGAGAATGTGGGCCTCGGTCGATTTGCCAAATTCGGCATGATTGACGCGGCCGCGGAAGCGAGTGCTCTCGATCCAGTGTTTCGCACTCTGTCGTTAAGAAACGCGTCGCGCGTCAGCACGCTTAGCGGCGGCAATCAGCAGAAGGTGCTTCTCGCACGCTGCCTACTCGCGAATCCCGAGGTGCTTTTCTTAGACGATCCCACGCGCGGCATCGACGTGGGCGCGAAGCAGGAGATTTACTCGCTGATCGACCAGCTCAAAGAGGACGGCAAGAGCATTATTCTGGTCAGCTCCGAATTGCCCGAGTTGCTGCGCTGTTCCGACCGGATTTTAGTAATGAGAGAAGGCCGCGCCACAGCGACGTTCGATTCTAATGATGCCACGGAGGAAAGTATCATGAAGGCGGCCACTTTATGAAACCTCACCGAATCCCCGCACGGACGTGCGGGGTTATAACCCCGTGGCGTAAGCCCGGGGATCACAGGTGGGACAGGCGGTTTCGCCTGTCAATCTTTTTCGCCTGCGCCCTGTTGCTCACTGCTTGCAGTTCCCCAAAGAAGGAATTTTTCGTCGCCTTCAGCCAATGCAACAATGCCGAGCCTTATCGCGCAGCCCAAAATGCTTTGATGACGAAACTGTTCGCCGATGCGGGCGGCGTGAAGCTGGTCATCGCCGATGCGCAACAGGACAATAGCAAACAGGTCGCGCAAGTGGAGACGTTCATCCGGCAAAAGCCCGACCTGCTGATCGTCGCGCCGAATGAGCGCGCCGCGCTAACCGCGGTGATGGGTCAAGCGATGGAGGCTCACATCCCCGTGATCTGTCTCGAACGGGACATCCTGCAGCCCAATTACACCACCTATATTCACAGCGACAACACGGCGATCGGACGGCTGGCCGGTCAATTTATCGTCGACGTTCTGACGAAAAAGTACGGCGCCCCAAAAGGCAACGTGGTCCAGATGCGAGGGCTGCTGGGAGTCGAGGGAGAAATCAAGCGCGATAGCGGCGCGAAAGAAATCCTTGCGAAATACCCCGAGATTCACATTGTGGCCGAGCCCGTCGCCGACTGGATTCAGGCCAAGGCGAAGGACCGCATGACGGAGGTTCTGCGCGCGCAACCGTCGATCGATGTCTTGTACGGCCACAACGATCCCATGGCCGTGGGCGCGTATCTGGCCGCGAAAGAGCTGGGCCGCGAACAGCAAATCGCCTTCATCGGCGTCGACGGATTGTCGGGCGACGCGGGCGGCGTGAAGAAAGTCGTCGACGGAATCCTGGCCGCTACGTTTGTCTATCCTCTGTGCGTCGACAAGGCAGTGGAAGTGGGATTAAAGATGTTGCGCGATCCATCGTTCAAGCCCGAAAAAGATTACAATCTGCCGTCGCAGATCGTTACTCGTCCTTAACTCGCACGTTGCCGAGCCAGAAGGCATTCGCACTATTGCCGCCGCTGATATCGGTAATCGCGATCGATTTCCAGCGCGACGGGTCGAACTTCTCCGGACCCGTGCCGCTTTCCCGCTCGAAGTCGTCAAGGCTCAAATCGACATGAAAAATCTTGCGCCCGGCGGGCGGATAAATCGTCAGATGGTAGCGAGCCTCCTGCTTCATCTCGAGGGCAATCAGCAGGGTCGTTTCGTTTTCCGATGCGATATCGAAGGTGAGATGCTTGGCTTTTGCTAGATTGAGACTGGCCACGCGGCGCATCAGGAATGCGTAGGGTTCAGTGGTTTCCTGGTAGGTCGCCTTTAGCGATGGCTCACCGAGAGGGCCTGTTTCCGGAACCCACATCAAGGTCATGCCACCCGGCGTCATCCATTGCAGAAAGCCTCGATCGAAGGCATCGATGGTGTTTTCGGAGCGCGCTGGTGCGCTGGCGCGCACTTCGAAATTGTCAATAAGAATCGTATGCGCGCCGGTCGATTTCGTCACCACGATTTTTTCACGATCCATCGCGCCTTCGAAAAAATGCGCCAAATCGAAGATCGCGATGCCCTCTACTTGATCCAGGTCTAGCTTGCCGTCGGCATCCACCGGGTCTGTGGGGCCGTCGGACAAATCGAAGTCGCGTGGCGTCAGCTCGATTTGCTGCCACTGATTCGCAGGCGACCAGAACAGAGCCACGTAATTTCCGCCGCCCGGTTTTCGCTCGCCGAGCAGCACGCCTAGGGTGGTATCGTGGTCGCTTTTCGCGCGAAATCGCAGGCTCTTCATGGAGGCGACAGAACCGTCACTCGGCAGAACGGCGGCTGCAAATTGTTTCGTGCCGAGCTCGTACTTAAATTCGAGAGTGCCATCGTCGGCGGTGCGCGCCGAGCCTCCGGCGCCCATTGTGACCCACGTTTGGGCGACAGCAGCCACGCCCGTGATCGCGAATAGGAATAACGTGCGCATATCTTTCATGACTACTATAAACGCATCACTTTGCGACGAAGTTCCGCTGTTTTCTCGCGCCTTCCGGTTTTGTTAAGGTATTCGGTAATGCCTCCCACATTTGGTAACGGTAAGATCTGCTACATCGAATTTCCCGCGACTGATGTTGAGCGCTCCGCCGAGTTTTACGGCAAGGTATTCGGCTGGCAGATCCGGAAACGCGGCGATGGAAGTACTGCGTTTGACGACGCAGTAGGAGAAGTGAGCGGCACCTGGGTGCTGGGGCGACCGCCGGCGTCGACGCCCGGCCTGATGATTCACATTATGGTCGACAGCATGACCGCGACCCTTGACGCGATCGTCGCCAACGGGTGTGAGATCGTGCAGCCGGTCGGCGCGGACGCACCCGAGATTACCGCGAGGTTTCGCGATCCGGGTGGCAACGTGATCGGGCTCTATCAGCATCGGGGTTGACGTAATATTAGGGTATGTCCTCCGACCGTAATCACCTCCGGGCGCTGGTGGATGCGCTTTCCGACAATGAAGTGCCAGTCGCCATTTCTTTTCTTTCGGAACTAGCTGATGAAGAGATCATTGATGCTGAAACGGCGGCTAAGCTGGATCGAGCGCGCGCCGAACCCGGAGAGGATTTGTCCCTGGAAGAAGTTCGCAATCGGCTTGGGATGAGCGCGCACAAATCGTAGTTTCCGTCCTTGATGTGCACCGCTTCCTGCGGTCGCGGCTCTGTAGAATTCCACAAGTCGTTCTTCCGAGCCGTGACCGCAGGGAGCGGTGGTCAGTTCTTGAGCGCGGCGCATGTGAAGGACTCGCCGGTGACGCTGCTGCCGATAGTCGACTTGCTCGTGATGGAAAGCCGTACTTCCGTCGGGTTCTCCGCATATTGGCAGACTCGCCGCGCGATGTTTTTGTAGACGCGGACTTCCGGATACGGCGGCACATTCAGTTCATCCGCGGACCATTCGTTGATGTCGATGGAATCGAGGTCGGGAGTTTCGACGCGGGCGTAATTGGCGATTCCGTCGGGCAGGCGGTCGATCATTTTGTCGCTCAAGAAAATCATCCCGCGATTCCGGTTGCTCGAATACATCGCGGAGGACAAGTAGTGATCCCAAGAGCCGAAGAAGCTGAGAACCGGTGCAAAGGCGAATAGCAGCAGAATCAGTGTGTGGAACCGGCCTTCATGGGATAAGACATTGGTATCCGTCTTCAAGAAAAGAATGATGACGGAGGCGGCCATCGCGAGATTCCAGGGCCAGACGACGTGATTGTAATTTTGTCCCCATGGGCCGAGCGCCATCAATATGAACAGGTGCATCGCGACTGCGGCGGCGATGGCGGCCGTGCGAAGTTTTCCGCTGAGTAACGCGAGTCCAATGGCCAGTTCGACAAAAGGCGCGGCGAGCGATAGAGGATGCACGATCGCGTGCGCGCGCTGCGGCAGGTGGCGCAGAAATGGCTCCAGCATCCAGGGAAAGACGTCGTTGATGAAGCCCGAGTTGATTTTTTGGGCGCCGCTCCAGAAATAGGTGCTCGCCACGATCAGGCGGCAGGCATTCGGGGATGCGAACGCCACGCCGAGCAGCAGAAAGAAATATTCATAGAACCAAGGCTGCAATCGCGATTGATCGCACAGCGCAAGAAAGACCGCCAGAATTGTGAATATCGAGATCAAACGCGCGTTGATAGCCGATGCGGCAAGTGCCAGCAGAGTCGCGCCGTAGAGCACCGCATCGAACGGAGAGGGAATCGGTTTGAGGAGCGGGAAAACGGGCGTCAGCGGATAGAAACGCGCGCTCAGCCAGAGCTTGTGGGATAGAGCCATTCCGGCGATGGTTCCCGCCGCGATCGCGACGCGCAAGTAGAGTAATCGTCTGGCAGTGTCCCACACTGTTAGAGTTTATAGAATGATGAGACTGTTCGCCGCCCTTGTCCTCACGACGATTGCCGTTGCGCAAACTTCGGAAGCTGGACGAAAACAATTTGAGAGCCATTGCGCGGCATGTCATGGAGGCGATGGCAATGGAGGCGAATTGGGGCCGGGAATCGTCGAAAGAGCCGCCAATCGCAGCGATCCGGAGTTGGTGGCGCTGATCCTCGGGGGAATTCCCGCGGCGGGGATGCCGGCGTTCAAGGTCACCGACGAGGAGATGCCCGGTTTGATCGCGTATGTGCGGTCGTTGCGGCCTCGCGGCGATCTGCCGGTGCATGTCGCGGTGCGGACCACCGATGGCCGCACGGTGGAAGGCGATGCGATCAACAGCAGCTTCGCGGATCTGCAGGTGCGCGGCGCGGATCAACGCGTGCATTTGCTGCGGCCGGATGGCGAGCGCTTTCGCGAAGTGACTTCGCAGACGGATTGGCCCGGTTATCACGGGTCACCGAGCGGGAACCGGTACACGACGATCGATCAGGTGAAACCGGCGAATGTCGCGAAGCTCGCTCCGAAATGGTTTTTCAATCTGCCGAACACCTCGCCATCGGAGACGACGCCGGTGGTGGTGGAAGGAATCATGTATGTATCGAGCGGCAACGAATGCTACGCGCTCGATGCGGGGACGGGGCGGCAGGTGTGGCACTATTTTCGGCCGCGCACGAAGAGCCTCAATGGAAACGCCGGTGGAGGATTCAATCGCGGGGTCGCGCTCACGGGCAATCGCGTGTTCATGGTGACGGACAGTGCGCACATTATTTCGCTGAACAAATTCACGGGCGCGGTGTTGTGGGAAACGGTGATGGCGGATTGGAAGCAGAATTACAATGCGACGTCGGCTCCGCTGATCGTCGGCGATCTGGTGGTCTCTGGGATCGCGGGTGGCGATGAGGGTGTGCGCGGATTCGTCGCGGCGTTCGATCAGGCGACGGGGAAAGAATCGTGGCGATTCTGGACCGTGCCGAAGAAAGGCGAGCCGCTCGCGGAAACATGGGGCGAGAAGGGAATCGAGCATCCCTCGGCGGCGGCGTGGTTCACCGGGAGTTACGATGCGCAGCTCGGGATCGTGTATTGGCAGGGCGGGAATCCGGGGCCCGATTATAACGGAGACGACCGGCCGGGGGACAATCTGTACTCCGATTCGACGCTCGCGCTGGATGCCAAGACGGGAAAATTGAAATGGTATTTTCAGTACACTCCGCATGACGTTTGGGACTGGGACGCGGCGCAGCCGGAGGTGCTGATCGACGCGGATTGGCAGGGCCAGCCGCGCAAATTACTGCTGCACGCGAATCGCAACGGATTTTTTTATGTGCTGGATCGAACCAACGGAAAGATGCTTCTCGCGCAGCCGTTCGTAAAGAAATTGACCTGGGCGAAAGAGATTGGACCGGATGGGCGTCCGGTGCTGATTCCGAATCACACACCGACGAAGGAAGGAAACACGACTTGTCCGGCCGTCGAAGGTGCGACGAACTGGTTCTCTCCGTCATACAGTCCGATGACGGGTTTGTATTACGTGCAGACGCTCGAAAAGTGCAACATCTACGTCAAATCAGACGCGAATTGGGAGGCGGGCAAGGCGTTTTTCGGAGGCACGGTGCGCGGCGTGCCGGGCGACAATCCGCAGAAGGTGCTGCGGGCGATCGATATTCACACCGGCAAGATTCGCTGGGAGCTGCGGCAGAAGGGTCGCGCGGAATCGTGGGGAGGAACGCTGGCGACGTCGACGGGCCTGGTGTTTCTCTGCGAAGACAGTGGCGCGTTCATGGCGGTGGACGCGACCAACGGAAAAATGCTGTGGAACTTCCAGCTCAACGCGAACTGGAAGGCGTCGCCGATGACGTACGTGTTCGACAACAAACAGTATTTCGCTGTCGCGGCCGGGTCCGATATTGTGGCGTTCGCTATGGCCGAGAAATAGCTACGAGAGCCGCCTGAAGGGCGGCTGCCGCCAGAATTGGCGGCCCCACATAGCACCCCCAAAAACGTGATTTTTTGATAAGGTAGTGGATCTTATGAGACGACGAACGTTTCTTGGCTCCGTTGCCGCGGCCTCGGTGGCATCGCAGTGCGCGCACGCGGCGATTCCGAAGATGAAAATCACGCGTGTGCGGGCGTATGCGCCGCCGAACCTGAATCCTCTGTTCAACCAGAGCAACATGGTGATCACGGTGGAGACCGACGCGGGGATCACGGGCATCGGCGAGGGCGGATCGAAAGACACCATCGAGCAATGCGCGGGACGGCTGATTGGCAAGGACCCGCAGTTTATCGAAAAGCTGTGGCAAGATATGTACCGCTCGTTTTTCTATCCTCCGGGTCGCGAAAAAATCGCTGCACTGGGCGGGCTCGATCTGGCGCTGTGGGATTTGAAAGGCAAAGTGCTGGGTCAGCCGGTGCACGCGATGCTGGGCGGCCTCGCGCGGAATTATTGTGAGTGCTACATCACGGGTGGCGTAGGCGGAGGGCCGTCTTATAAGGAGAGAGCGCAGGCGGCGATCGCGGCGGGGTATCGCGCGTTCCGCCTCGATGCGGCGAGCGTAAGGGGTGGCGGGACCACGTTCAACGTGCGCGAGAGGATTCACCAGGTGCGTCGCGACTGCGAGGAAGTGCGCGAAGGCGTGGGCAAGGACGGCGACTGGCTGATCGATTTTCATCAACGCTTCGATTTCGCGGACGCTTTGCGCGGGTGCAAATTGCTGGAGGATCTGGAGCCGTTTCTGGTGGAAGATCCGGTGCGCACTGAAGCGTTTCTCGAAGATATTCCCAAGTTGCGGAGGCAAACCACGGTTCCGCTCGCGGCCGGCGAGGAGTGGGGGCAGCGCTGGGACTTCAATAAGCTGGTCGAGAATCACGATCTCGATTATGTGCGCGCGACGCTGCCGAACGTGGGCGGGATCACTGAGATGAGGAAGATCGCGGCGATCTGCGAG
Source organism: Bryobacterales bacterium (assembly GCA_003170295.1). Taxonomy (GTDB): domain Bacteria; phylum Acidobacteriota; class Terriglobia; order Bryobacterales; family Bryobacteraceae; genus Palsa-187. Next base: position 107,433 of record PNAJ01000094.1, read on the forward strand.
ACGCATTTCGTCGGCATCGTGCCGCACTTCACGGGACCGATCGCGGAGGCGGCGCTGGTGCATGTGCTGGGAACATTCCCGGGGCCGGTGCTGTTCGAGTACAACTACCAATCGCAGAAGATTCCGTATCTCCCGCTATATGCGGATTTCAAGGACGGCAAGCTGTGGCCGAACGAGAGGCCGGGGCTCGGCGTCGAGCTGGACTTGAAGCCGCTCAAAATGGTGGCGGAGATCACGCAGCCGATTACGGACCGCGTTCTGTACTATCGTCCGGATGGATCGATCACGAATTGGTAGGAGTAGAATGTTAAAGACATGCGTTGGACCCTGTGTTGTCTGCTCGCTGCGGCTCCGCTGATTCGCGCAGAGGTTAGTTTTAACCGCGATATTCGGCCGATTATGGCCGACACTTGCTTCCGCTGCCATGGTCCGGACAAGAATGCGCGCATGATGGGCCTGCGGCTCGACCTTCGCGATGAGGCTCTCAAAACGACTAAAAGCGGCGTGACTCCGATTGTGCCGGGCGATCCCGATCGCAGCGCGATTGTTCAGAGGGTTTTCGCGACCGACAAGAAAGTGATGCCCCCCGCGGCGGCTCATAAGGAATTGACTGCGGCGCAGAAGGCGACGATTCGGCAATGGGTGGCGGAGGGTGCGAAGTATGAAGGGCACTGGGCGTATCAACCGGTGCAGCGTTTCGCAGCGCCGGCAGGGCAGAATCCCATCGACTATTTTATTCAGGCAAGGCTCGCGAAAGAAGGCCTGAAGGCCTCGCCCGAGGCGGATGGCAGGACGCTGCTGCGGCGCGTGACGCTCGATTTGACGGGGCTTCCGCCGACGCCCGAGGAGGTCGCGGCATTTTTAAAAGACGGCGATTATGAGCGCGTGGTCGACCGGCTGATGGCGTCGCCACGTTATGCCGAAATGCAGGCGCTGCACTGGCTGGACGCGGTCCGCTATGCCGATACGTGCGGGTTTCACGGCGACAACGTGTTTCCGGCGTGGCCTTATCGCGACTACGTGCTGCGCGCGTTTCGAGACAACATGCCGTTCGACCGGTTCACGCGAGAGCAGATCGCGGGCGACCTATTGCCGAACGCGACGGCCGATCAGAAGGTCGCGTCGGCGTACAACCGCATGAATCGCACGTCGGCCGAGGGAGGTTTGCAACCGAAGGAGTATCTGGCGAAGTACGCGGCTGATCGCGCGCGGACGACGAGCATCGTGTGGCTGGCGTCGACGACGGGATGCGCGGAATGTCACGATCACAAGTTCGATCCGATTACGTCGCGCGACTTTTACTCAATGGAGGCATTCTTCGCCGATATCAAGGAATCGGGCTTGGTGCCGGATCGCGGATCGAAGGCGTGGGGCTCGCTGCTGGAACTGCCGACCGATGCGCAACGCGCGAAGCAGCAAGATTTGAAGAGCCGTGTTGATGCCGCGAAGAAGGCGCTTGAAGAAAAGGCCGCGACCATGACGGCGCGCGAGCAGCAATGGGAAAAAGATGTTCTCGCGGCATATCAGGCGGGTAAGTTGAACTGGAAATATCAGCGTCCGTTCGCGGCGAAATCGCAGAATGGCGCGAAGCTGACTATCTATAATGATGAGCCGGTCGATTTCACCTACTACGACGGAGGCACGCAACTGGGCGAACGGAAGCCGGGCAACGGAGTCGTGATTGCGAGCGGCCCGAATCCGGATAACGAGACGTACACGGTTTCGTTCAAGCCGGGCGAGGGCGCGTGGACCGCGCTGGCCGTGCATATCGTGCAGGAAGACAGTTTGCCGGGTGAACGGCTGGCGCGCGGAGCGGACCGCGTGATCGTGACCGAGGTCGATGCGGAGATGTCGGGGAGCAACCTGAAATTCGTGCTCGCGAACCAGAGCAACAATCCAGATGTTTCCCGCGATGTTCCGGCCATGGCGGCGATCGATGGCGATCCGAAAACCGGCTGGGGTATTTCCGGTCCGGGTGATAACAACGACATTATGCTCGCGCTGCGGTTCGCGGAGAAACTTCGTACGCAGAAAGATTCCGTGATCACGGTGCGGCTGCATCAGGATTCGGATATTCGTCGCGCGACTGCTGGGCGATTCCGCATCGCTCTCTCGGATGCCGAGTATTCCTGGCCAAGTTTCGAGAAGCGGCCGAAGAAAGACGGCGATTCGTCGAATACCGGGTTGCGTGAATCGGTCGTAAAAGCATTGGAGGCTAAGGAGCGCACCGACGAGCGGAAAAAAGCGCTGCACGCGCATTTCGAGTGGATGACGCCGGAGCTTCAGCCGCTGGTAGTCGAGGTGGCGAAGCTGGAGGCGGATCTTGCGATTCTGGAGGCCGCGATTCCAAAGTCGGTGGTGACGGAGGCGACGGAGCCTCGCGAAATGAGGATTCTGGCGCGCGGAAATTTCCTCGATGAATCGGGACCGGTGGTTCAGCCCGCGGTGCCGGCGTTTTTAGCGAAGCTCGATACGGGCGGGCGTCGCGCGACGCGGCTCGATTTGGCGAACTGGCTGGTGTCGGAGAAAAATCCGCTGACGGCGCGCGTTTACGCGAATCGCGTGTGGCGGCAATTCTTTGGGATCGGAATTGTGAAAACGCTCGACGATTTTGGTTCGCAAGGCGAGTGGCCCAAGCATCCGGAACTGCTCGACTGGCTGGCTACGGAGTTCATGCGCGATTGGGACATGAAGCATCTGGTGCGAACCATCGTGATGAGCGCGGCGTATCGTCAATCGTCGGCGGTGCGGCCGGATCTTGAAGAGCGCGACCCCGATAATCGTCTGATTGCCCGGCAGAGCCGATATCGCGTGGATGCCGAGGAGGTTCGCGATATCGAGTTGTCGGTGGCGGGGCTGCTGGTTGAAAAATTCGGAGGGCCGAGCGTGAAGCCATATCAACCGGATGGTTATTTGGCGACGCTCAATTTTCCGAAGCGCGAATATGCCGCGAGTCGCGGCGACGATCTGTATCGCCGAGGGATTTATACGCTGTGGCAGAGGACATTTCTGCAGCCGAGTATGCTGAATTTTGACGCGCCTAGCCGGGAAGAGTGCACCGTGAATCGAGTGAATTCGAACACTCCTTTGCAGGCGTTAGATCTCCTAAATGACCTTATTTACGTCGAAACAGCACGTTATTTCGCCCAAAACATCCTTAAAAACGCCAAAAACGATGCATCTGCGATCGATTGGGCGTTCGAAAAAGCGCTCAGCCGCAAGCCGCTCGCCGAGGAGCGCAAGGTGCTGCTGGGGCTTTATCGGGAATCGCTGGCCGAGTTTCGAAAGGACCCGAAGGCGGCGACCGAATTGATTCATACGGGCGAGGCTCCGGTCGATCCGTCATTGCGGGCAGCGGATTTAGCGGCGATGACAACCGTCGCAAGGGCAATTCTGAATCTCCATGAAACCATTACGCGAAACTGAAGAAATTTTGAGACGAGCGTTTCTCGGGCGCGCCGCAGCGGGCATGGGACTGCTGGGGTTGAACTCGCTGCTGAGCCCTCGTTTATTCGCTGCGGAATCGAAGGGAGTGGTGAATCCGCTGCATCATCCGGCGAAAGCGAAGCGGGTCATTTTTCTCTACCAGGCGGGCGGACCGTCGCATCTGGAGACCTTCGATTTCAAACCGAAGCTCCGGTCGATGGACGGGCAGGGGATGCCCGATTCGTTCACGAAAGGCCAGCAAATCGCGCAGTTGCAGGGGAAAGAGCTGAAGTGTTTCGGGCCGCAGTACGATTTCAAAACGTTCGGCAAATCGCAGCAGCGGATTTGCGAATTGTTTCCGCACATCGGCAGCGTGGCGGACGATGTCTGTGTCATCCGGTCCATGATGGGTGAGCAGATCAATCACGATCCGGCGCATACGTTGATGAACACGGGCTCAATTATCACGGGACGGCCGAGCATGGGGTCGTGGGTCCTGTATGGGCTGGGTTCAGAGGCGGAAGATTTGCCGGGATTTGTGGTGCTGCTGTCGTCGGGCCGGGGCGGGCAGAATCAGCCGATCGCGGCGCGGCAGTGGTCGGCAGGGCTTTTGCCGAGCAAGTTTCAGGGCGTGAAGTTCAACTCGGCGGGCGATCCAGTGCTGTATATTCACAACCCTCCGGGCATGAGCGCGAAGCTGCAACACGATTCGATCGGGGCGATTAACGCTCTCAACAAAATCGAGAACGCGGCGGTGCAGGACCCGGAAATCGCGACGCGCGTCGCGCAATATGAGATGGCGTTTAAGATGCAATCGAGCGTTCCGGGGTTGATGGATATGAGCAAGGAACCGCAGAGCATGCTCGATTTATACGGCGCGGGTCATCCGGGCGATGGGTCGTTTGCATCGAATTGTCTGCTCGCGCGCCGGCTTGCCGAGAAGGGCGTGCGCTTCATCCAGCTTTATCATCGCGATTGGGATCATCACACCGGATTGAAGACCAACGTGGCGCTGAAAGCGGAAGAAGTGGATCGCGCGACGGCGGCGTTGATTACGGATTTGAAGCAGCGAGGGATGCTCGACGATACGTTGATTGTGTGGGGTGGGGAATTCGGACGCACGCCGATGTCGCAGAGCGGGGATGGGCGCGATCACCATATCAAAGGTTTTTCATTTCTGGTGGCAGGCGGCGGCGTGAAGCGCGGCATCAGTTACGGCGCGACGGACGAGCTGGGATATGCGGCCGAGGAGAATCCCGTGGCGGTCGCGGATTTTCACGCAACAATGCTGCATTTGCTGGGGATCGACCATAAACGGCTGGCGGTGAAGTTTCAAGGCCTCGACGCCCGGCTGACGGGCATTGCGGGGAACGTAATTCGCGATATCCTTGCATAAATGAGAATACTCTGTGTCGCAGTAATGCTCTCCGGTCTTGCGATCGCTCAGCGATTGCCGGAAACGACCAGTCCTTTCGCGGGGCGATGGGACATTGTTCTGACGATGCCGGACGGATCGACGTCGCCGCGCTGGATGGATTATGTGGAGGCTCGAGACCCTCTCATTCGCATTCAACCAAGCGGAGGCAGCGTGCATCCGGCGTATGACGTGAATGTGGATGGTCTGCACATCACGCTGACGATGAATAAGGCCACTGACAAGCGGCCGGCGACGACGTGGGATCTGAAGATCAAGAATAAGTTGCTGACCGGCACGCAGACAACGGGCGATCAGATCGTGCAGATCAGTGGAGTGAAGGCTCCGGATTTGAAGCGCGACGCACCGAAGGTGTGGACCAAGGCGGAGCCGATTTTCAATGGCAAGGACCTGACGGGTTGGGAGCCGACGAACCCCAAAGCGAAAAATAATTGGATCGCAGAGGACGGGATGCTGGTCAACACGGCGCACGGTGCGAACATTAAGACCACGCGCAAGTTCGACGATTTCAAACTGCACGTCGAATTCAATTGTCCGGAGGAGGGCAACAGCGGAATCTATCTGCGCGGACGCTACGAGGTGCAGGTGGAGTACGAAAAAGTCGACGCCAACGATCAGTACCATACTATCGGGTCGATTTACGGATTCCTGGCGCCGGCGACGGAGTTGCCGCGCAAGCCCGGGACTTGGGAATCGTTCGATATCACGCTGGTGGGCCGGACGGTCACTGTGGTGCGGAATAAAATAAAGACCATCGACGCGCGGGAGATTCCGGGGATCACCGGAGGGGCGCTCGATTCGAATGAAGGGGAGGCGGGGCCGTTTTATATCCAGGGCGATCACACGGGTGGGATGAAGTATCGGAATATCACGGTGCAGTTGCCGAAGCAGTGAGTACGCCAGATTGAACCCCAGTTTTTTGAAATACGTTCGAGCCAAGAAAGGCATCTCACATGGCCGGCTTCGCGATGGTCCTTGTCTTCACGGCGACTGTTCCATTCCTGATCAGCGCGCAGACCTCAGAGCAGTGCAGCATACATGAAATCGTAAATCTCGATGGATGGAAAGTCCCTGGGACTTCCAAAGCGATGGTCACGCGCCATGCCCGGTGGACAACCGGGGGGATGCGTTTTCGTAGACGTGCTGAAGTCAGATGAACCGGAATCCTCGGTTCCATTGGTATCTTGCGTTCGGGGCCATGCGTCGCGCGTGCGCCTCAGGGACCAGGCAATCCGCGTGTTGGAACTCCGTCGTTTCACCACGAACGAACGCGTGTTCGCGTACCGAGTTACTGCCCAACTGATGCGTATCGAAAATTCGGAAATGACACCGATCGCTTCGGAGATGATGCTCACTTTTTACGACGAAGACGGGACAGGGCGCTTCACGTTGATGCAGTATCCAGGTCCTGAATTGATTCCGAAGCTGGACGTGCCAGAGTGGGCTCGGGGAAATAAATAGGCCGGTATCTTGATTAGGGAGAATCAAAGCCAGACTGATGTCTGCTTGCCATGCAGTAAGTGATTTCGCGCAGCGATCCGCAAGGATCATCCTGCTGGCGGCAGCGCTGCTGACTCTCTTGGCTACCGGCAGCGCGCAATTTAGTGTCGCGCCAAGCAGTCCTATCGTAGGCAATCCATGTTGCATCGCTGTTGGAGACTTCAATGGGGACGGTAAGCAAGACGTCGCCGTGCTGAATTCCTCAAGCGGTACCGTAACAATTCTGCTCGGTAATGGCTCGGGGTCATTCAGCGCGGCTCCCGGAGGTCCATTAACCGCGGGATTAGTTCCACAGATCCTTGTTGTGGGGGACTTTAATGGGGATGGGATACTGGACCTCGCCGTCGGGGGCGGCTCTGGGGTGACGGTCCTGTTGGGGGTGCGCCGGGATAAACCGGCA
>PNAJ01000101.1 GCA_003170295.1 Bryobacterales bacterium
ATGTCCGTATTTCGAACTCCACCATTGAAACCGGCGACGACGCGCTGGTGTTCTACTCGTCTGATATTTGGGGACCTGCGCTACCGGTTGAAAACGTGACGGTGACCAATTGCCGCCTGTCTTCGTCTTCGAGCGCGATCAAGTTTTGCGATGGGAATTCGAACGCGATCCGTCGCGTCAACATCGATAACGTGGTTATTACGAATTCCAACCGAGGGATCGCGTTTATGGTGTTCGATGGCGGCATTGTGGAAGATGTGGTGTTGTCGAACCTGACGATTGAGACACGGCGCTTCGATTGGTTTTGGTGGGGCGATGGCGATCCGCTGCATTTCAACATCAAGCGGCGCAGTGAAGTGGACGGAACGAAGCGCGCCAATGAACCGGCCGCCGGCAAGGTTCGCAACGTGATCATTCAGAATGTGATTGCGCACGGCACAGGCGCTTCCGTTATCAACGGCCATCCGGCGAGTTGGTTAGAGGGCGTAAGGTTGAACAATATAAAGCTTTTTGTGTCGTCCGATCCCAGCGCTCCTTACGAACACACGGCGACCGCGCTGACGGTTCGCCAAGCGCGTGGATTGCGCATGAGTAATGTTGAGATCGGTTGGGAAAAACCATTTGCAGCAACCTGGCGGAATGGCCTGTCGCTGGAGCAGGTGAAAGATGCCATTCTCGACCGCGTGGAGGTGCATCCGGCGCAGGGCTCAAAATCGCAGCGCATCGTTTCAACAGACGCTGAATATGTGGTGTGGCCAAAATAAAGTTGATCCGTGCCGCGCTTGGCGCTCTGGCCTACACGAGCGCACGGGTCGGCTTGGATCATAGCCTGGAAGCGAAAGTTCGGCGGCGGGGTTGGTGGAAACATAACGCATCCGCTGGCAGAACCCGAACAGGCTCTTGACCGCCGCGAGGGTACGAGCGCGCGAGATGGGGGCCAGGCCCGCCTGAACGAGGGATTGCGCGAAGCTCTGGAGGTCCCCTAAGCTTATGCGGCTCAAAGGCTTAGACACATGGGCGAGGAGCCTAGCGGCGTCGCGCCGGTAGCAGCCCCGGGTGTGCGGACTGGCCTGGCTTTCGAGCCAGAGTTCGATGATGTGAGAATCGTGAGAAGATACCATAACCCTCCTTATGGGCTGTTGCCGGTCGTCACATTCATGCCTCGGGTTCGGGGAAACAGCAAGCGGAATTGTTCACGATTATCGTCCCGATGGAAAGCGAATCGTCGTGATCGAGTCCTTTTTATAGACCCGACAAAACGAAGTGCGGCAACGCTCTGGCTGCCTACGTTACTCTTGATCGGATGCACGTTCGCGCCTGGAGAAAACGAACCAAGGAAACGTAATACTGCGGACCCGTGGCGTCATGCGCACTCGACCATCGCACAGCGACCCTTAAATCAGATACTGTTACCGTCTCCGTCCCGACAAGACTGCCTGTCCACAACACCGTCGAGACTTGAGGGGAAGAATTTTCACCCCGCTCGCCGTCCTAACCCGGGGTACATGTTTGATCGGGAAGGCGATATCTTGCGAAAAGACGACCCACCCCGGCGTCCGGTTGTTCGAAGGAGCTGGTTCATCCACTGGTCGGAACCAGATTTTTTTTCGCTCCGAGGAGCATTCGTCAGGTTTAGCGTCGTCGAGACTATTTCCGACGCAAGTTTCAGCTGGTATCTCAGAATAAATCGCACAATACTCGACGACTTCAGCCGAAATGTGTGCGGTTATCGCGACGATATGGAGCGTAAGTGACCGATACCTTTGCATTTCAACCCCTTTCCTCTCAGAGTGAATCGCTTAGGCCCTATGTCAGAAGATCCTCAATTCGTCTCATTCCGGGACCAACCGGCCAAAACCTATAGTGCTGATTCAGTGATCTATCTGGTTCGCATCCCATCGTGCAAGAGGACCTCGAAAAGGGCCAGCCAATCGGCAGACAACGGCGCCACAACCGGCTCACAATTGAGTCATAATCAACTTCCATGGCTGAATCAGTCCAGACGAATGGCGCGGAAATCAAAAGGCGCCGCCTGGCGAAGAACCTTAGCGCAGAACAACTTTCCGCTAAAGTTGGACACTCAGAGGGAACAACTGAACGAGTAGAAAGGGGGGAAATGGCACTCCGTAGTACGGTAGAAGACTACGCTCAGGCTTTGGGTTGCTCATATCAAGATCTTGTGGTTCCGCCGGCTGGATCTGATCCTCTTACGCGCGCCGCAGCGTCTCCGACCGCTTTCACTCTCGTCGGCCGTGCGCGAGAGCTGCGGATTTTGGCTGGCCTCTGGGATCGTGCTCGCAATGGGAAGGGCAGTGCCGCTTTCATAAGCGGGGAACGAGGTATAGGTAAAACTGAATTAATTCGGACGTTCCTAACAGGTGTGCGTAGGACCCAGACGCTTGCGTCTTGGGTGAACTGTCCGAAAGGCTGCGGCGACTTTTATCCCTTTCGCCTCATGCTCGAATCCCTAAAGAGCCAGTCTGGTGTTGATCTTAGCGGTGTGACTTCGCCTTTTTGGCTCGGGAACGGTTCACGCCCAGGAAATCTTGCGATGGGGACTGGATCAAGCGAAGACGTCGGGCTCGAAATGCTACAGATTCTGAAGGCATATTCAAACCATCACCCCGTCCTTCTGATTTTTGAGGACCTTCATCGTGCCAGTAGGCCCTGTGTTGACCTTATTGAGCTGATCGTCAGACAGAATCCAGGGCACGTTCTGTTGCTATCGGAGTTTCGGCTGGCCGGAGCGCCTGGGTATTTAAGAGAAGCACTGGAGAATCTTGCAACCAGCCGACTGGAATCGATTCGCTTGGACGGATTTGAAGAAGAAGACGTCAGAGTTTTCCTCGAGGGTGACCTCGGAGGCAACTTCAAAATTGAGTCTTGGTTTGTCGAAGACCTACTAACGTGGTCGGGCGGCACACCGTTTAATGTTCGGTTACGGATCGACGGTCTGAAGCGAGTCGGCGCTGTTGTAAATCGGCATGGGAGGTGGAACCTAGTCTGGAGTAGAGAGCAGATTCGTCTCTACACTCCTGATGATCAAGTAACGGCCGTTGAACAATTTCTCGATGAACTTTCTGTGGAACTCCGGAGCATGCTTGAAGTCGCGAGTATTGAAGGGAAACAGTTTCACGGGCCAATAATTGCGAACGTGCTCGATCTGACTGTTGAGAAAACGCGAGAAGCTTTGCGTCTTCTGGAACGGAAGCATGGAATCGTGCGGCGGCTATGGTCCATCACCGCGAAGGTGGACCAATCTCGCAGGCATCAGCAGAATATCGTGGCGTACGACTACGAGTTCTCTCATGGAATCTTTCGAGATGCAGTGAATGCTCAGATTCAACCTGAAACCCGCATCATTCTTGCCACAAAAGTCGCAAACTCGCTGATCACGATGCTGGGAAATAGGTGCAACGATATGGCTGATCGAATGGCGGAGCTTCTCGAGGCGGGTGGGCAGTTGGATCAGGCAGCGCACTACTGTCAGTTGGCGGCTGAGAACAGCACCCGCAGCTTTGATGATTATGCAGGAATTAGCCACGCAGAGCGGGGGATTTCGCTCTTGTCGCGAATGGATGACTCGGAACAACGGTCGCGAACGGAATTGGCATTAAAAATTACTCTGGGAGCCCTGGAATCGGCGACCCGAGGGTTTAGCGCTCCATTGGTTCAAACCTTGTACCTTCGTACAGAAGAACTTAGCGAACTTTTAAATGATCACCAAAACCTTTTCCCCTCAATATGGGGGTTATGGGTCTTCCACGTGGTAAGGGCAGAAATGGAAATCGCTCTGGAAAGGGCCGAATCGATACTGAGCCTCGCTGAGAAGAATCGAGACCCATGGGAGATGTCAGAAGCCTATTCGGCACTTGGACTAACTAAGCTGTTTCAAGGTGAATTTCCGGAAGCGATCGGTGCGCTAACGAAGGGGTTGACGGCATACAGCCGAATTACAGAAAGTCCAACTCATTTACTTGCGAGGCTCGATCCCAAGGTATTTTGCTTATCCATGCTCGCGCGCGCATCGCATCAGACCGCATCATTCGCTCAAGCGATCGCGTTTGCAGAGGAAGCTGTCCGACATGCTCACGTCCTCAAACAGCCATACTCGATCGCATTTGCGGAAATGTTCCTAGCATATATCCATTACTTCCGCGGGGATATAAACTCGTGCTTAGCAGCAGCGACTTCTTCAGCCGACCTCGCCGTGCGGGAAGGACTACATCAGGTAACTGCGTGGGCCGGTGTCTGTCTGCACAGAGCCCTCGGGCAGGAGGACCAGCGTCGGACCGAGAGCATCACAAACATCAAACGCGTGATCGAAGAATTGCAAAATGCGAGTGGTAAGCTTTGTTGTCCTCAATTTCTATCGATGCTTGCCGAGCTGTTGATCCTGAATGGCGATTTTGATGACGCTGAGAAACAGGTCGAAAACGGAATTTTACTGGCAGAAATAACCGGAAACCGTGACTACTTGGCAGAGTTGCTCAGAATGAAGGCCCAGATTCTGCAAATGAAGGGCGGGTCGTTAGCGCCTATACGACGGCTGATTAGTCGCGCCGCTCAGATCGCATTGTCGCAAGGAGCCCGGGCGCAACTCCTAAGGATTCTCGTCAGCTCTGTAATTTGCGAGCTAGGCTCTAAGAGAAAAGGCCCTGTTCGGAAGAATTTAAAAACATTGTTATCTCAGCTCCGCGAAGACGAAGATAGCGGAGAAATGGTGCTGGCGAAGGATGTCCTCGCTGCAAAGCCCGATAACCCCATCGAGACTGTCCGGGCTGCTTGGTGGCTCCGAGTGGTGCTTAGAGGTTAGACACCGAGTGACTGCTATGCGCCCCCGATTCTGTCGTCCTTTTTAAAAGGGTCATTCGCCGTAATCGTGGCGTCAGGCTTGTCAACATATCTGATGCGTTATCTATTGCGGCCCTCGCGGAAGGCGTAACCCAAAATGACCCCCGTTCCGCGACCACCTGAGTTTACGCAACTATCTTCGACCCCTAGGGAGGGATTGCTTCCGAGGCGATCGACTAGAGGCTATGGGCGTGAATCGTGAACTCAAATCGGACTTAACTGAACGATATCGCATAAAGGCAAATACGTCGGCTGTCGGTTGATTTCGGCAGTCGTATTTGGCCCACTTCGGCATTTGGGCTGGGCCACGGGCTGGGTGGCAATTTTGAGCTTCTAAACCAAAGATTCTTATATGAAAAAACTTCGGAAGACCAAGCATTGCCTGGTGGAACGCGAATCTGCCTCCAAGGAGCGGATCAACGCAATATCAAAAGCTTAGACCGGGCTAACGTCGCCGCCGACATGGGCCAAGTGAAGTTGCCGGAACCACCGGGGAACCTCATGCCACCGCAGCAGCGCTTGCGTCATCGCACCTCCGCCAGTCAGCGGCTCCGTGGTTGACGCCGCTCGTATCCGTTTCTGCCAGTCGCAGCACGGTGCTACCAAGGACGCGGCTCGGAACGGTGGTAGCCATATATAGAAAAACAATTGTTGTCTCGCGTATCGCGAAACGATAAGTGCAAAAGTGGTCACCATGGTCACCGTCGGCGATCAACTCCTTTCACGTGAGCAGCATCGGATGGTGACCGCTCAAAACGTGGTGGTCACCATCGCGAACTTAAAGGGGTTTGGACTCCATTTGGACTCCACAGAGGCACACTTCGGTCACAAAAATCGGCGTAAGTTTATGAAAAATAGGAGTGGCCAGGGACGGAATCGAACCGCCGACGCCAGCCTTTTCAGGGCTGCGAACCGCTGAGTCTATCTGATTGAAGGTATTGATCCAGCCTTGCGATTTTGCCTCAAAAAGCTGGGTTTAAGTGCAACCAATTGCAACCAGAGCTCGTTTTCGGATTTGCTCATTTCGATCGCGCTTAGGTTTCTAATCGACGGGTAAAGGCATTTCGCAGGTCCCGCCTCTTGACGCTCTTTACCGAGTTCCAAGCGTCACGACCCCCTCCCCTTATTCCTCGGGTCAGCTATCCGGAGGATAGAAATCGACCCTCAGAGGCGGGCCGGTCGTTTCAAATGCGATGATCATCGGGACCGATATTGCGGATTGCTAGGCCGATCCGAATTTCCCTGCGACATGTGAACCATCTCAAGAGGATCGCGAGTGTATGCAGGTCAGTGCTACCGTTCGGCAGTTAACCCAAGGGTTGGTGGTTCGAGTCCCACCCGAGGAGCCAAATTTATCCGCTACGAGTTCTCGCCGCCGACTGGTTGACGGCCGGACCGCCAGTACCCGTCAAAATGGCCAGTACTAGGGGAAAGTGCCTCTCTCAAGACGTGCGCACCTCACGTCGCCCGTGCCCAGAACGGCGCGCCAGCGGCTGAAGGGGTCAACGTTCTCACCCTCTCCTGGGAGGACCGCAACTTTGGTTAACGGGCACACTTTGCAGGGTGCGCAAGTTCGGTTTGAGGGGTTCACGTCACAGCCTGATCACTATTTGCATTGGTAGCTCCTCTTATCCGTAAAAACTCAACGTACTCGGCAACTACGCATTCTTAAATCCCCTTTTTGATAGAGTTGTTCGAAGCTAACCAGAGGGAAGATGCCGAACACTGGTGAACTTGAGAAGTATAGATTGCTGTGGGCCATCATGTGGCCTGTTGGAATGGCACTAATGTCCGAACATTCGCAGCACCGCGGCAGCCACGCCGAACACCACTGCGACGGCAAACGCACTTAATGCCATGTACCAGCGGGCCGGCCACTTCACTTCGTCGTAAATCGGAGCCCCGCCGACGGACAACGTGCAGCGGATGCCACGCGGCTGTTTCGACAGCGACGTGGTCACTTGAACGGGAACGTTCTTGCCGCCATCCGCAATCTCCGCCTCAAACGTGCGATGGAGGAACGTGGCGCCTGCATGCCGGGCAACTTCCTTCCCATCCACCAGCAGCCGCTC
>PNAJ01000042.1 GCA_003170295.1 Bryobacterales bacterium
TTCGGCAAAGGGCGGAAAGACCGAAATCCACGATCCTCGACGTCCTTCTCGGCGAGGGCTCGCGCGAGCTTTACGGTCTGGAGATCGTAAACGGCTCGAACGGGCGTATCACACGGGGCAGCGTGTACGTGATTCTCAGCCGAATGGTGGATAAGGGGCTGGTCGAATCGCGGCCTGAGCCCGCGCCGGAGCGGGCGGGCGGTTTGCCGCGTGTGATGTACAAGCCGAGCGGTCTCGGGCTCCGTGCTTACCGGGCGTGGGCGGCCGCTAAGAGCGCCTGGGGATTTACATCGAGTGAAGCCGCGAGGTCGTTATGAACGAGCTAAGCCCTCGTGAGAAACAAGTATTAGCACTGACGGAGGAGGGTTATACGAGCGCGGAAATAGCCGCGAAGCTGGGCTTAGAGGGCCGACGGTCCGATCCTATCGCAAGACTCTGAAACAGAAACTTGATGCTCGCGAGGATGCTGCCAACAAAATGAGGGATTTTGAGAAAAAGACCAATTGGCTCAAGGAGGCGGCTCTCCATTTGGACGGACAGCTCGAAATGTTTCCCGAGCCAATAGAGTCACTCGAAGCCCTACTGCCGGGGAAGGTAGTAGTTTCCCCGCCCGGCTTGCATATGGGAGCACGACCTCAAGACGAAGCCCATGCGCTGCCTAGCGAAAGTCATGGCCGCGCTCAGGCCCGAGACTTGAGATGGGTCCGGGCGAATGTGCTTCGGATCGCTTTGTGAGGTTTCCCCCGGATCGCTGTTGAGCGCCATTCAAGGTGCTTCGCTTTGCCAGCGGAACCCGGACCCGAGTCGATTCTACCGCAGGATTACTTCGTGCCATCGAAACGACCTATGCAGCTTCCTGGCTCAGAGGCGCGTGCCGCGCGGAGAGCACGGACGACGGCCTCGACCACCAACGCTCGGCCTTCGCGGTAGCGGCTGTGACACAAAGCGGCTGACGTTCTCATGGCCCTCAACCACCGTCTTGCCGTCGATGCACGCGTCGCCACAGACCTGCCCGTCACGGGGCTTCCTCTATACCATGCAGCGTCGCTTTACCGTGCTCGCAGCCTGCTCCGGCGCGAAGTTCGAATTGCTCTGGCCGTTACGACGTGAACTTCACGACCTGGTATTACACGCCGGACGTTCCCATACCCGCGGGGGCGGGCGCCTGAATCGCGCCGTCAATTTGCCCTCGCAGCGTTTGGTGCAGTCAGGCTCGGGCCTCGACCCCCAAGGTGGAGCCTTGTCCTGGGGATCGACATATCGGAACTTCACAAATGCGCCGGAGGCGATCGCATTTCCGGTGGACCGCCCGGGCAGTTGGCCGTGACCGCGATGGCGTACGTGAGCGCGAATCCTGTTTGCGAAGCCCAATTTATCCGCTACGAGTTCTCTCCGCCTTTGGTTGGCGAATCTGCGCGGTGGTCTCGGTGATCTCGTAGGCTTCGAGGACGTCAGCAAAGTACTCAGCAATCATGGTCGCTGCATCCTCGGGCGGTTCTGTCCCGAACTCCGCGTCCCAATTCCGGCGCACATAGTCGAGCAACTCGACGTGCGCTTCTTGCTGCGTACCGTGAAGGCTCTCGACAGGCGAGCGTCCTGCCCACGAGTGGCCGCGTTCGCGAATGATGAGGGAGTACGACATCACGCTTCCGTTAGCAATCATACCCCACCGCCTGTGGTCGTCACTACTGCGAACTGCGGTGTACTATCATTGTGCTCGGATTCTTGGAGTAACTCGCCTTTGGGACTCCAGACGCGTCCGTTGTACGACACTCTTGCGACGAGCGTGCCGTCGTTGGCATAGATGTTGCCGCAGTTCTCAGTCATGTCCGATGCCCCAATGCCAAAATGATCACGGTATCGCTCGAACAGCGTGGAGGCGGACCCGGCAGAGGCAACTAGGACGCGTCGTGTCGGACAACCCGCCGCCGCGAGGAGGATGAAACCCTCCGTCGCGACCGCCTTCTTGCTACCCTCGTGGCCAATATTGGCATCCTTCGCCGCAACGCGCACTGTGTGGCGTCGCTTGCCCTGCTGCGCCTCATCTTGCGCTTCCCTTTCGTGGGCGCGACGTGGGTCGCCTGCTTCCCGACGTTCGCCAGCGGAACCTGGATCACCGACCAGATTCGCTCCACAGCCACCTTCCGGTTTGTGAATTTCTTCACTGGCTTGAGGTTAGTGAACGGCGCGACTCTAGCGAAGCCGTCCCAGATTTCCACTGGGCGGTTTCGAGGCCAGGAAGCCACCAGCTTGGCCAACTCCTGGGAAGAGCCGAAATACTCGGCATTGTGGATCTTAGCGGCTCGTGCTTCTTCCAGTGAAGCGAAGGCCGTGACGTTACTGTTTGGGTCAATCGTCAAGGTGTTCATAGCAACACCATTCATGGCTCCGTTCGAGCCCAAAGCCAAGTTAACTATTCGATTCGACTTGCTCTTGCGCGCCGCCAGGTGTCGCGCAACGCAATCCTTACCAGCATCACGAGATAGTCGGCAAGGAACTTTGCAGAGGCCTTTCGACACCCGAGCCGAACGCGGGTTCCGGACGAACATAAAGCCGACGTAAAACGGAAGCTCCAGAACGCCTACGCAATGGCCGAATACGCCGACGCCAAGCGCGCTCTGGACCGCCTGCATCGCGAGCTGATGGATCTCAATCCCAGCGCGGCCCGCAGCCTGGAAGAAGGCATGGAAGAAACACTGACCGTTCATAGGTTGCGTGTGCCGGATCAGCTCCGCCGTACCTTGTGTTGCACCAACGTGATCGAGTCGGCCTTTTCCATCGTCGAAACCGTTTGCCGCAACGTCAAACGCTGGCGCGACGGCGATCATATCGAGCGCTGGGTCGGTTCCGGGCTGCTCGTGGCCGAACGTCAGTTCCGCAAAGTCATCGGCCATCGCCAGATTCCCCTGCTGCTCGCCACACTGGCCTCCGCCGTCTCCAAGAAATCGATTGCGAAGGGAGCCGCTGCCGCGTAATCTATGAGGGACGGGAGTCGCTACCTTTCAACGACGATCCGGGCAATCTCTCGCGTCTGACGGCAAAAGGGAATTAGCTGATGTCAACAGGCGCGAAGGGACGGGCGTGGAAGAAATGTATATGGCCCCGCAGCGGTTGTCAACTTGACACCCGGCTACCGGCGACGGCTACGACAAATCGAGGCGCAACTGAGGAAGGTGCAAACATACCCCCGGCCGCTTTAGCGGCTTAGTTCAATGGGCATTAACAGTAGCCACATGAACATTACCTCTGAAACAAACGGCTTATCAAGCCGCCGTTAACCGCCGCGCAGCGAGCCCTGCAACGTCCGCGCGATCCGGGCTGTGCTTATAGAGAGCGGGGATACGATACGCGGAGTCTACCGCCGCTGTCGCTGCGCCGAGATAGGCCCTCATTTCCTGTTAGAGTGCTGCGGCATCGGGTTTGCGGTTCGTGCAGGGCTGGCTCGGCCACAGCAACATTCAGAACACGGTGATTTACACGCACCTGGCCTCCGCTGCCGGAACGCAGCAGGCGTGAGCGCTGTTTCTGAAGATGCCGAGACTCTGATCAGCGCCGCCGCCGGCCAGCCTTACCCAAAACGTATAGGATAAATCTGACCGCTTCGATAAGAAGAACTGAAATTAAGGTGGTGCGGATTATGATTGTTTCCACGGGCCCGAACGGATCGGAGGGGAGTATGATCATGTCAGATGCTCCTTTCATCCACATATACGGTTGATAATAAGAGACTTTTCCTTTAATAAAAATTTTTCTGCGAGGGAAAATAAACCATCCTTCGTTCGTATATGTGGTTGAACAGCCCGCCCCAACCAAGGCGGGCCCACCCGCCGCGCTGCGGCGAAACTTTAACAATCTAAGCGACCCGGAAACTAACCAAATCCGAAAAAGGAGACTCACCCCATGAACGACTATTTATTTTCTGGAGGCTAATATAAGTGTCAGACGAAGCCGCAGCAGTTGCAGCCAATCATCTCTCAGCGTTAACAAAGCTTGCCCACGAGGCGAGCCAGGGAAGCCGGGAAGCACTTGAAGCCCTGCTCTCCGACGATACGTTCCGCCTCAAAGCAAAGATCATCAGCGTAAGAATTTTCAAAGCAATGCCCTCAGCTGCATATCGCGATGCCGAGGACCTCGAGCAAGATCTCTACAACCGCGTTATAGAGAAAATCCACACTTTTGAGCAAGGAAAAGCGGCGATCCAAACATGGGTCAGCTGGTTGGCTCGCAACATTCAAATTGATCACCTGCGTCGTCAAAAACTGTCCGATGAAACGAAGAACTCGTGGGAATCGACACGCCTGGTGGACCCACATGCTAGGGCCGCGCTCAACGCGGCTGTTCGAAGGCTGCCCAAGAGGTAGCGCGATACTTTACATTTTCGCCTACAAAATTGGAATTTAGAAGCCATCGCCCATCACTTGGGAATATCCGTCTCCCAAGTCAGCAAGGACCTGGCGAAGGCTGAAAAAGCCCTGCTTGAGGCGATTCGTTGAGGGCGATTAGTCAACAGGAGATATGAAATCTCGCAGATACCTGAAGCCTTTTGCTTCAGAGTTCCCGATCTTTCAACCAATGGAGAAATCAAGTAGTATCACGCGCAGTGATGGGAATTGTCACTACAACTGCGTAGAGCCTTCTATTGGCGAGAGGCTCTACGATTTTTATAATGGCGCACTTGGAAAGGAAGCCGCCGAACGATTCGCCGAGCACCTCTTCGTGTGCCATAAGTGTCAGGAAGAAGTATCTAGTCTGGATTGGATTTTCGAAGTCCTGAGGACGACGTCGACGCCCAATCCGGCTGTCCATCTTCAAGAAGTGCGATGTGTAAAGTATTCAGTAGCTGGGTTCGATGGGAGGTTTTCAATGTCAAGCCACAAGCATAATGATGTTTTTGTAGTGAAGCAGGGTGACGACTGGGCGGTGAAGAAGCCCCACTCTGAGCGTGCGAGTGCGTTGCTTCCGACGCAAGCGGAAGCGATTGCGCGGGCGAAAGAGCTGGCCGGTCAGGGAGAGATTCATATTCAGGGTAGGGACGGAAAGTTCAAGCCCAACAAGTAGTAAGCTCGCCGAGACCGGGGTGGGGGAATTTAGAAATTGCCGGCGCATTGCGTCCGCCAAACTGGCGAAGGTTGCCATGGCGACGACGTCCTTGAAATCGGCTGCTCGGCGGAGATCCCAAACGCCGACACCGGCAGCTTGCTCGAAATAGAGTTTTTCAGTATGGCAATCCATCCCCTATCCCACAAACCCTCTGAAAAAAGGCCTTTTATTCATCATGATCGGCATGGCCTTCGCCTGGCAGCCCGCAGCCGCCAGTAACCTGGGTCGGCCGCGCCGCGCCCCGCATGGCAATCCTCTTGAAATGTAACGAGCGCTACGAATCGGGCAACGTATAGTCGTTTCGCTTGGCGGGATCCTGAGAGAAGTACTGTACAAACTCCCAGTCATTCCCCTCGGGATCGTAGAAGTAGACGCGCCTCCGGTGAGGGTGTGCATTCGGAGGGGTCGATTCCCGGTATCCTGCTGCTGTCAGCCTCGCGTGCAGTGACCCTACCTCATCCACCTCATAGGCGAGGTGGTTCACTCCTGGCTCACCGCTGTATGGCTGCCAACGTCTACTGGAATCTGCTCTTGCTTCACCCAAGGCAATATAGGTATCGTCAGTGCCTATGTGAACCCATCGTGTGCCGTCACGGCTTTTGCCTTCGCCGCGCACCTCAAACTGAGGAAACGCTGTCTTCAAGAAACGGATCATAGCCTCGATGTCACGGACGCCGAGGTTCGCATGTTCCAGCCGCAATGTCATTTGGACACCTCCAACAGGCCTAACTCTTGTTTAGGCGCGCCGCAGTCGCATAACAAGCGACAAACTTTCTCACTCTACCCGCGGCCACTTGCGCCGGTTATTTGCAAAGCGCACTCACCATCAGCCAGTCGACCGGCCTGTCGGCGGGCCAGAACGCGATCAATGGCTTCCTGGTCAATTCGTTTGAAAGCAATGGCGGCGTATTTAATTACAACACGCGCCAATATCTGGCTTCGGGCCGTCTGGATCACTCCATCGACACCGCCAAGGACGTTTGGAAGCATCGTAGGGCGTGCGCGTAAGCACGATGGGCGCATTGCGCGCTCCTTTAGGAATGACGATGACGGTATGGAGCTTCACGCGATGGCGTGAGGAAACTCATAGATGGTGAAAACACCGGACGCTTCAGACGGACTAACATCGCTGGTTCCGCGTTCCAGCCGCGCCGCGTTCCGGGTCCGTGAAGGGCGCGCTCCAACACCGGATTGAGGACGATCTGCCAATGGGAAAACTCACGGTCGAGAATCGGGCGCAGTTCGACTCGTCGCGAGTTTTCTTCATAGCGGGTGTTCTGGAAGGAAAACTCTGCAACAAGTCCCAGACGTAATGGAAGACGCCATGACTCCGGCGCATAGAAATGTGGCAGAACGCGCCAACCCGCAAATTGAGGAGCGTTTCCCGGTTCCCAAGCGTTCAGGAACATGAACCCCAATGCGAAGTTCGGGGATATTCCGAAGGTCGGTTCCATTGTCAGATGGGTCTGCTGATTAGTGTGCAGCAGAGAACCGTTGCGGAGCGCCGTCCCTTGGGCGGTAATATTTAGATGCGCTTCGAGGCTATACTCGCGCCAGGACAGCGGTTCATATTCATAGATATGAATCTCAAATAAGTCTTGCGCCGAGGCTCCCGATAAACACCAAAACCCGGCGAGCAAAAACATGTTTCCTCGCATGACGGCTCCTCTTGCTACAGAAGAAACTGGAAATGTTTTGGCTGCGATTATTGGCGGGGAGGCTCTTCAATAGCGGCGCGCGTCCTGTTAAGCACGCCGACCTGCAGGTCGGCGTTTAAGGCGCAAATAGGCTCAATCAAAGTGGGGGACACAGCGGAAGGATCCGTGGCGTAACCATGGCAGCACGTGCAGAACGCGCAGCGAGTGGAATCGGCGTCGCAGGAATCCGGGGCGCTTGGGTTCGTGATCGTAACAACGCCCTCGGTGGCACGCCACCCGCAATCGTCTGCGCAAGCCTTCGCTTCGAGGGGAACGCCCACAATCAGGAAAGACAGAATTAGGTAAACGACCAGCTTGGAAAAACTCCGCTCGCAGCCCCGGCTCACATTTCTTTCCACCGTGGCTGCGCGAGGCTGAGTCATACAATCGGGTCCACTTCTAGTTTAGAAGTGAAAGCTGATTGTTGCGTTGACGGCTCGCGGCGCCACATAATGGGTGCCGCTAAACGTCGAGAATTTATCGGCGGAAAATGTCGTCGCCAATGGCGGCGTCGAATAGATTGCTCGAGAATCGCGTCGTCTTCCGTTAAAACCTGAATCCGAGCTTTACCTGATAGGATCTGGGCTGAATAAAATGAGTCCCCCCGAAGGTTGAGAGGAAGTTATACATTGCATCTTTGTTAGTGAGATTGACGGCAGTGAACTGCAATGTAACTCGCTTGCTATCGGCACTTCGCAACAAGTTATCGGTGCCGACGGCGAAGTCAAGCACATTTCGCGTCGCGACTCGCGCCGGGTTGTGATCGGCATTTGCGGTTCCAGGAGCTGGGATCTGTACCCGCGTTGCGCCGTACACTCCCGGGACTGGCGAGGATCGGGTGCCGCCGTAGGGCAGACTGCAATCACTAATCTGGTTGGTGGGCGTCGCAACATTACTGCCGCAAAAAAAACCCATCTGGCTCTGCTGGTCCGCCGTTAACCCCAGGATGCCGTCCAACTCGTCCCCACCGCCAGCAACCTCACCAAAGTCGTATCTCCATGTAAATGCAGCCCATGGGCCGTTCTTCTTCCACTGGTAGCGAGCAACGGTGGTCTGGTAAAACGGATCGTCTGAATCAGTTCGGAATACGTTGGCAAGGGGTGCATTGAAGAGCAAGCCGCCAATTTCTGGGCCAAAATAACGTAGCCTTCCATATCCCATGGTTGTGTTGACCAGAAAGCCCTTGAGATTTAGAGTGCTCACGCGTATCCCAAAACCGTCGAGCTTATCTTCCTTCCATGCGATCGGAAAGGTGATCGGTGTTGTGAGGATTACATCCCATTCGAATCCGGGGTGGGCATACTTCCAGTAGTAGTCGGCATCGATTTGCACATACCGGCCGATAGTCTGCTGGAAGCCAACGTTGAACTGATTCCGGCGGCTTGCAGGAACAGGTTCCTGGCCAGCTGCTCCGAACACATTGGCCAGACCGCCGCTGCCAGTCGAGCTGGATAGCAACAAATTTTCGTTGCCAGGAGTCTCCAAGGTCCGCGCGTAGGAGGCACGGAGCACGGTCCCCGTGCGCTTTACGAGATACGCCACCCCGATCCGCGGCTGCACTCCTGTCGCCTGCGCCAAACCGTCGTAACGCGTGATTCTCAAACCGGGAGTGAGCGTGAAGTTTCCCCAATTGATCGTGTCCGTAACATAAAACGCATATTCGTTAATGTTTCCTTTATCGTTGAAACGGAAAAGGCTGCCACTGCGAGTCAGGTCGAAGGGAACCAGACCCGGCAGGAAGCCGTTATCTACGGTATTCGGGAAAAGCCCACCCTTAGTGCACTGGCTCGTTTGGGTGAGAGTTGGCCGATCGATGACCGGGTCAGTGAGCTGCGCGTCATTGAAGCATACCGGGTTGAAAGTCGGATCCGTGATGCCCAGTTGAAACGCCTCAGCCAGGCGAGTCTGCATGATCTGAGCGCCGAACCTCAGGTTGTGCTTACCGCGTGTATAGGCAAGGTCAGCCCTCCCGCCGATATTCATCAGCCGGCGTTGCTGAGAAAGCGTCGCAGGAGTGTCGCTGAAGACGTCCGCGCTCGGATAGAAATGGGCCTGATCCTGACGGACCCATCCATTAACGGTCAGGAAGGTATGCGTGTTGAACGTATGCTGGTAACCGGGCGCAATATTATAGGTCAACACTCTCTGCCGCTGATCCTGCCCCGCCGACTGCTGATCGTATTGGTTCGGGATCTGAAACCAATTCCGTCCGGCGGACAGATTCAGATGGAAGACATTTTTACCATTCGGTTGATAATCGAGACGGTCGAAGAACGAACCGTTATTGCCAATATCGTGGAATGGCACGAACTCCGGCGTATCGAGGAAACGACCGGATCGTGCGCCAGTCGCCACCAAAAAATTGCCGAACTTTGTCGACCCGATGCCAAGCGTTACGGTTTCCTCAGTTGTTCCGAACGACCCATAGCTGGCACTGATACTGCCCGTGGGCCTCGTCAAACCAAGTCCGGATCGCGTCGTGGCATTCATGACGAGGCTTGTCTTCTCGCCATACTCCGCACCTGGGAAACCTGTGGTGACCTCCACCGACTGGAGAGCTTCGAGTGGAATCTGTGTCGAAAAGTTTTTGCTGAACTGATCGTTGATAGCCTGGCCGTCGAGTTGCATCGAGTACGAAGCGTGATCGCCGAGCGGGTGAAAGAACCCATTCGAATCGTTCACCACACCGGGAGCCATCATCGTTATCGCTTCACTCAGTCCTGAGCCAGCCATCGTAATCGGCAGCCTGCTCAGCGTAGACATGTCCACATCACTGTGCGCGCTGGGCTCGGTCTCAATAACGTTTCCGGCTGCTTCCACCGTCACCGCTGTGTTGACACCAGCAACCGGCAGGGCGAGATCGGCAGTAACTGGCAGCGCTGATCGGACTTCAGCATTCTGCGCAGCGGTGCTGAAGCCCGCGTGTGTTGCCGTCAGACGGTAGGGGTTGAAAGGCACGTTGTTAAACCGGTAAACACCCTTCGCGTCAGTAACAGTCGTCTGACGGTATCCAGTGATGGCGTTGCTGATCTCCACGGTAGCAGCGGCGACGAGCGACCCGGAAGGATCGGTTACGGTGCCTGTGACTGTGCCGCTGTTGAGCTGGGCGTAGCTTTGAATGCCAAAGATGGAGATGAGCAGAAATAGAGAGGCCAGCGCGAGGACTTTTTTCATAAAGGTCAGTATGGGCTGAAACGGCGATTCGTCCTAAAGTTTAATAACGAGCGGGCAACTCTTTGTTGTGAGCGGGATATGCCATCCCATGAGCGGACTCGTACCTAATGCTGCAACAGACGCCGGATGTTGTGCGCCTGGCGTTTGCTGACGACAAATTCCTGCTGGTTGCTGAGGGTCAGTACCCACCGATGGCTAGTAATCGCGGTCATTTGCCGGACATGGTTGATGTTCACGATGGCGTTGCGGTGTACTCGCTGAAAGCACGAATCGGCTAGGCTTGACTCGACGGATCGAAGGGTTTGCGACGCCAGGAAACGGCGTTGTGCCGTCACGATCCAGACGAGCACGCCCTCGGCGTAGAGCGCCAGGATTTCATCCAGATCAAGCAAAAAGTAGTCACGTCCGATACGGCCCACCATCTTGCGGGAGCCTGCGGAGGCTGCTTCGGGAGCGTCCTGCACCGAGGCAATTTTCGCCAGTGACCTGGCTATTTCACGCGGTCTCCCGAGAAGGCCCTTGGCGCGTTCCACCGACTTTCTTAGCCGTTCTGCACTGACAGGCTTTAAAAGGTAATCGATAGCTCCGGCTTCAAAGGCTTCGATGGCGTGCTCATGGAAAGCGGTCACAATCACGATCACCGGAAGGTGTGTGCCGCTGAGTCGCCGGACAACCTCGAAGCCGCTTGTCTCAGGCATCTGGAGATCGAGAAACACGAGGTCCGGTTGCAGGTCGACGATCTTTCGGAGTGCTTCCTTCCCGTCGTCCGCTTCGCCGATCAGCTCGATGCCGGATATCAAATTCAACTCCTCCCGCAGGATCTGGCGGGCAACGGGTTCATCGTCCACAATCAGCGTCTTGATCAGTCGATCCATCCCTATTCGTATACCCGCTTTCCGCCGTGAATACGAGAGAATTGTGACGGGCGGGCCTCTGAAGTAGGTGGGCGGGCTACTATTTCTCCTTAGTGGAAGAGACCGCAGGTTACGGGACGGTCAATCCTGCTTTGAGAACCGGGGTAACAAGCGCGTCGAGTTCAAAATAAAAGTCAACTCGGAGGAGACGTGGATAAAAGCCGCCAGCAGAGGGTTAATCATTCCGACAGCCGCCAAGACGATCCCCAGGGCATCCACAATCAGCGTTCCGTAGAAGTTTTGGAGAATCACGGTACGGCACCAACGAGCGGTCTTGACTGTAGCGGCGAACTTCCTTAGGTCGTTTCCGATGAGCAGCACATTCGCGCTCGCATGCGCGATTTCCGTTCCGCTGCCCATCGCGACCCCCACTTGGGCGCGGGCAAGAGCGGGAGCATCGTTGATGCCGTCGTCCTACTGCTTAGAATCGGGCCAGCTGCCAAACTATTTCCGAGGTTGAGTATATACGCAGCAGTACAAATCACGTCGGTGGTACTAGCATCGGCAGCCACCAAGGCCGTAGACACCTACCGTATCCTCCAATACTCAAGATCGCCCCAATGTGTTCTTCCCCTCATGACGTTCTACGCCGCGCTCGCTGCGCTATGTTTCTGGGTTCGTCGGGCAGATCACCATGATCGCGCGTGGCTGATGGCGGTGATCCCGAATCCAATGCTCGTGTTTGGCGTTACGGTCATCGCGCGCTTCAGCGTCCCCGAGTGGTGGCCTCACGCGGGGATTGTCGCGCCGACCTTGCTGGCCTGCCTTTGGATTGGCGTTGTCGGGTTTTCATTGAAAGGCAAGAACGAACGACTGGATGTTTCTGAGCTCGACTCGACCCTCGGTGTCGCCGGGCTTGTAAATTCCATCGCTTTGCTTGCTCTGCCGGCCGAATTGTTCCTTGCGAGTACGAACGACTGGGCTGGCTTCCTGCAGTTCATTCGCGCAGTGCTGTCCGCCGACTAAACTCCCAACCTCATGCCACGCCTCTCATTTCTCTCTTGTCTGCTTGGGATAGGGTGGTCGGCGGTTCCCGTGCCGGCTCAACCGCCGTCAGGTCCCGTGCAATCGAACCTGAACAGCGTGTTGTGGGCTGGAACCGCAGTCGAGCACGACGCGGCACTGCTACAAACATACAACCAGGCGAAAGCGTTGCTCGATCGCGCGCTGAGGGACCGCAACTGGACGGCGGCACTGGAACAGAAAGACACTGCGTTTCGGTCTCTCCCGCCGGCAGTCATCATGGACATCGACGAAACGATTCTCGACAACTCGCCTTTCGAGGCACAACTCCTGGCTAAGGGTGCAGGCACCTTCGACCCGATTTTATGGCAGAACTGGGTCGCTGAAGCGAACGCGCCGCCTCTTCCGGGGGCGCTCGAATTTACTCACTACGCTCACCAACATGGAGTCACGGTGTTCTATGTAACGAATCGCGAGGCTCGGCACAAAGCCGCTGCGCGTGCGAATCTGGACCGCGCTGGATTTCCGTTCAAGAAAGGAGTCGAGACGCTTTATTGCCAAGGAGAGCGACCAGACTGGGGAGCAGACAAAACGACTCGTCGGGCGGAGATCGCCGCGCATTACAGAATTCTTTTATTATTTGGAGATGATCTGGGCGATTTCATGTCGGGCGCAAACTCGCCATCTGCGCACCGACGGGAGATGAGCGATTCGAACAGGGAAAATTGGGGAGTAAGATGGTTTATCGTTCCCAACGCGATGTACGGCTCTTGGGAGACTTCTCTCTATGGCCCTGCTGGCGATACGACTGAGGAACAGCGGCAAAAACTCAAATTCGAAACTCTTCGTCGCATTTTCACGAGGGCAGGGCCAGCGGCAAAAGAATGATCCCAACCCGGGCACCCACAACGAGTCATTTGAAATCCAAGCGTTTGAGAATGCTCAGGTACCGTCAGGTTCGCCGACCATGCCTAACTGGCCACAGGCCCCGAATCATTCAAACATCGTTACGGTCGCGCGCAAATAGAATTATGAACAACAAGAGCGCATACGTTCTCTTGGCGCTATTCTTAGTCGTTTATACCGTCCCGCTCGGCTTTCTCTGTGGTTCTTTTTGGTTTAACGTTCCAGTGGAAAATACTAGAGATGTCGCGGATGCTTATTCGGGCGGGATGCAAGTCAGCGTGAATGGCTTGTTGATTCTGTTCTTGACATTGTCTTCGTCTCGCCGTCAACCAAGCGATTTATTTTGGAGCGGCGGAACGGTCGCGGTATGCGTTGTGCTAACTGTCATTTCGGTCACAAGCCTAATCCTAGCCGCCACAATCAAGGGCGCTGCTGGCCGATTGACGGTAGAGATCGGACCCTTAGGTATGGACCGCCTTTATTCGACAGCGCTCAGGTATTCCACTGAGACGATTTCGTACGCTGCTCTGATACTAGGCGTCCGTTATCAGGTCGAACGGCCGCCGCCCTCGAACAATTAGCACGAATTTCGGGAACGCCACGATGGGCGTTAACCAAAGGAGCGGCCCTCCCAGGAGAGGGTGAGAGAGTTGACCCCTCAGTCGCTGGAGACGCCGTTCTGGGCACATGCGACGCGAAGGGAGCGCGCCTTGAGAGAGGCGCATTCCCCGAGTATTGGCCAATTTGAGCGGTGCTGGCGGCCCCGCCGTCAACGCATTATAAAA
>PNAJ01000148.1 GCA_003170295.1 Bryobacterales bacterium
GTCTTCGACTTGATCGGTGGCGACACGCAGACGCGGTCGTTCCTCGTCTTGAAGGAAGGCGGCCATCTCGTCGCTGCCACCCAGCCTGTATCGCAGGAAGAGACCGCGAGGCACCGTGTGTCGGGCGCGATGATGAGGCTCGCGCCATCAGCGGACATGCTCGGCAGAATCGCGCGACTGCTGGAAGAAGGGACGATACGACCGGACGTCGCGACCGTGTACGCGCTCCAGGATGCGGCCCAGGCCTGGAAGGACATCGCCGGGAANNCACGGCAAGATCGTGCTTCGTGTGGCCTGGCGTGAGCACGAAATCAGGGGTCGCGCCTACGAACTTTATCTCGCTCGCGGGGCACAACCTGGCCGTGAGCTGGAAGACTGGCTTCAGGCCGAACGTGAGCTCACGGCTGAGTAGCCGCGCAGCGCGGATTGAGTCTGAGCCCAGCGTCGCTTCATAACTGGTCGATAGATCGGCGCAATGAGCCGCCGCTTCGAGGATTTTGCCACCTTGACCGTTTCGTGGCCAAGCTGGACATCGCCGGTTCGCAGAACATATCCCGCTGTCTTCCCAAATGGAAGTTAGGCCGGTCTTATGTCGGTCCGGCACTCAACCTAAATGCGGCGGGATTGGGTTCCGGCGCTGGGTCGCCTTAGTGATCGATGAAATTGATCCTCCGATATCAATCTGAGTACACGGCGAGCAAGACCAATCGCGAAAGCTGCAGCGATCTGAATCTGAACATGTGGAGGGCGCCCTTCGTTGTGGGCGGGCCGAGTCGCCTAGCCTTATTGCCAATAATTCCGATCCAAGCTGCGGTACTGCACCGCCTCCGCCAGGTGCTTCGCGCTCACGCGTTCTGAGTGGTCCAAATCCGCAACTGTCCGCGCGACCTTCAAGATCCGGTCGTGCGCCCGAGCCGAAAGGCCCATCTTGCGAACCGCGAGTTCCAGCGTCCTCTCTCCCGCATCGTCGAGTGCGCACAATTTACGCAGCTCCTGCACGGGGATATTCGAGTTGCTAAACCCCCGCGTCTGTTGAATCGCGCGTGTCTCGGCTACGCGCCCACGCATTTCACTTGAGCTCGCCCCGCCGTCTTTGCTGCGCAGTTCCTGATACGGTACCGCGGGAACCTCGATGTGCAAATCGATGCGGTCCAACAACGGTCCGCTGATCTTTCCGAGATACCGTTGAATCGTCCCGCCAGTGCACCTACAATCGCGGGTGGGATCCCCGAAGAAGCCGCAGCTGCACGGGTTCATGGCAGCGATCATCAAAAATCTCGCCGGAAACGTCAGTGTCATGTTCGCGCGCGCAATCGTCACCGCGCCCTCTTCAAGCGGCTGCCGCAACTGTTCCAGTACGTTCCGTGGAAACTCCGGCAACTCGTCCAGGAAAAGCACGCCGTTATGCGCCAAGCTCACTTCGCCCGGCCGCGGTGTTCCCGATCCTCCACCGATCAGTCCCGCGTCCGATACCGAGTGATGCGGCGAACGGAACGGTCGGTCTTCCAGCAGACCCACGCCCTTCGGCAGCGTTCCGGCGACGCTGTGCACCTGAGTCGTTTCCAGCGCTTCCGGAAAGGATAACGGCGGTAGGATGCCCGAAATCCTCTTCGCCAGCATCGTCTTGCCCGACCCTGGCGGGCCCACCAGCAAAACATTGTGATTTCCCGCCGCCGCCACTTCGATGGCGCGCTTGGCCGTCACCTGCCCGCGCACATCGCGAAAATCCAGCGCCCCCGCCCGATCCCCCACTGCCGACTGTGGACTCCCAACGTACGGCTCGAAACTCTCCGGTTTACGGAGGAACGCGACCACTTCGCACAAGTGCCGCATCCCGAACACGCGCACGCCGTCCGCCACCGCCGCCTCCGCCGCATTCTCCGCTGGAACCAGCAGATTCGTGATCCCCTTTCGCCGTGCGCACGCCGCGATCGACAGAGCGCCGCGAACTGGCCGGATCGCCCCGTCGAGCGACAATTCGCCCACGAACAAATGATCTTCCACTGGACCGACCACGTTCATCGCGCCCAGAATTCCCAGTGCCATCGGCAGATCGAACCCGGCGCCTTCTTTCCGGATGTTTGCCGGCGCCAGGTTGATCGTTATGCTCTTGCTCGGATATCCAAAGCCGGAATTCATCAGCGCGCTCTTGATGCGTTCGCGACTTTCCCGCACCGCTGTATCCGGCATGCCGACGGTGATGAAGTCGCGATTGGCGCTCGGGTACATGTCTACTTCGACATCGATCAGGTGCGCGTCGATCCCGAAAATCGCGGCCGAACGGGTGCGGAAGAGGGACATCTTAACCCTAGTGGGCGCACGGTCGGATTAATCGCTGCTGTTTTTTTTGAATTACAATCTCCATCAAGCCACACGATAAAATCCCTTGCGAAAACCACCGGGGAGATTATTGCAAAATAAACCACTTACGCCGTAGGAAAATCACGCCGCAACCGCCCGTCATCCGCAATAGTCAAGAGCGGCCTCCGCCAGAATTTCCGCCAGCTTCTCGACCGATTCCAATTCCACCCATTCGACATCCGCGTGCGCGCCCGCGCCGGTCGCTCCGAACACGACGGTTTCGATGCCCGCTGCCTGCAGCAGTGCCGCATCCATCCACGGAGTATCGCCGATGTGCGCGACGCGGCGGCCCAGCACTTTCTTCGCGGCAGCGCCGACTGCTTTAACAATCGCCGCATTCGGCGCGACCTCGAACGGGTCGCGAACGAAAAACGCTCGCACGGTTGCCTGAAAATCGCGATCCGATTCGGCGAGCCGGTCGACGATATTCTGGATCTCGCCCACTGCTTGCACCTCCGTTTCACCTGGTATCGTCCGCCGCTCGATTTTCACCGTCGATTGCGCGGCGTAGGTACTGAGCCCCGTGCCTCCGCTCAAGATCGCGGCATGTAAGGACGGCGGACCCACCAAAGGATGCGGCGGACGCGCGCGCAACTCACGTTCGAGGTTCGCCAGCTCGTGCAGGAACGCGCCCATTTTCATATTCGCGTCGATCCCGAGTTCGAACCTGCTGCCATGCGCGGCGCGCCCGGCGATCTCGACCTCGATCCAGAGATAGCCCTTGTGCGCGAGACAAACGTCGAGCGCGGTCGGCTCGGTAACGATCGCTCCGTCGACCTTCAGGTGTTCGATCAGGTCGCGGGTGCCGAGACTGCCGTACTCCTCGTCCGCCACCGCGGCGACAATCACGTCGCCCGAAAGCTTTGCGCCGGAATCCAGGAGAGCTTTCGCCGCCGCCATGCACGCTGCCAGACTCCCCTTCATATCGAAAGCCCCGCGACCGAACAGTTTGCCATCGCGAATCGCGCCCGAAAAAGGCTCCGCCATCCCGGCGACGCCCACGGTGTCGCAGTGAGCGTTCAACATCAGACTGCGACCACCGCCCGATCCTGCGAGCCGTCCGACCACGCTCATCCGGCCCGGCTCTGGCTCGAAGATCTCGGTCTTCAGGCCGATTGAGGAGAGCGATGCGGCAATGAATCCGGCGATCTCGCGTTCTCCCGGCGCACCTTGCTCGAGCGTCGGATTCACCGAGTTGATCTGCACCAGACGCACCAGTGTCTCGCGAAGATATTTTTGATCGATCTTCATGCTGAAGCGATCGTACTAAAGTGGAGTGTCGATGCGCTTTGTCCGCAATCGTTTTCGCGAACCTGGGGTGTTTCCAACACCCTACCGTGCCGCGCGCGAGTTTCATCGCGCGTTGCCAGGCTATGCGCCCACGCCGCTCCTCGACTGCCAACCGATCGCCGATTCTCTTGGACTCCGATCGCTTCACGTGAAGGACGAATCGCATCGCTTCGGATTAAACTCCTTCAAAGCGCTGGGAGCGTCCTTCGCGATGCACCAGGTCGCGCATCCTGGCACGATCTTCAGCGCCGCGACCGCGGGCAATCATGGAAGGGCGGTCGCATGGTCGGCGCGATGCTGGAGTGTGAGGCGAAAATCTTCGTTCCCTCCATCACGACTCCAGCGCGCATCGAAGCGATTCGCAGGGAGGGTGCCGAGGTGCGCGTCGTCAACGGTTCTTATGAAGACGCGGTTCGCCAGTGCGACGTCGAGAGTCGCACGCACGGATGGCAAGTCGTCTCCGACACTGGCTACGCGGGCTACATGGAGATTCCGAAGCGCGTGGCGGAGGGCTATCAAACACTGTTTCTCGAATACGAGGAGCAACGTGAGGAGCCGCCCGATGTCGTCCTGGTCCAAGCTGGAGTCGGCGGACTGCTCTCGGCGGCCGTCGACTATTTTCGCAGTCACGAAACCAGTCCGCAAATCGTCTCGGTCGAACCGGAAGCCGCCGACTGTCTGCTCGAATCCGTCTCGTCCTCCGACGGCGAGCCCAGTGTTTCCAAAGGCGCGCAAAATTCGATCATGGCCGGCCTTAATTGCAGCGAAGGTTCGCTAACCGCATGGCCGGCGATCCGGCGCGGCGTCGATCTGTTCCTGGCGATCGAGGATCATTTAGCGATTCGCGCAATGGGCATGTTTCGCGACTTCGGGATCGACTCCGGCGAATCGGGTGCCGCGGGGCTCGCAGGTATTCTCGCGCTTCCTCAGGAATTTCAGGAACAACGCGTGCTCCTGATCAATACCGAAGGTCACTCGACCTGAAACTGCTCGCGCGATTCCCAGGTCTGATTCCCGATCTTGTCGCGCATCGTGATGACCATCGTGTACGATCCCTTCGGCAGATCCTTATTCAGGCCCAGACTCAGCACTCCCGGTACATAATGTTGCGGATAGAACGACTCGCTGGTCTCCTTAGCCGCCACCGGTTGTGAAAACATCGTTTCGCCGTTGGCGCGCAGAACCGCTAATCCATACTCGACCTCGTACCGGTTCTTCTCCCCGAATTTGTAGCCCGTAATGTCGAAACGGATCCACAGCGTGTCGCCCGGTTGATAGCTCGGATGGTGCAGCGGCGTCTGATCGTTTTCATTGCGCAGAAACCGAACGCTGCGCCCGATCAGCGTCTCACTCGGTTCCACCGTATCGCCCCGGACTTTGAAATCGAGTTGCGAAGCCGCTTCGCCGCTCTCGTCCTTCACCGTTACCGTTGCGCGATAAATACCGCTCGGAGCAAGCGGAGGCACCATGAAGCTATCGGCGGCGCGCGGCGTCCAATCCTTATCCTGCTCAAACAGGCGAGCCTCCACGTGACCGGAGCGCTCTTTCTCGATCGCCACCCCCTTGGGGTCGGTAGCGCGCAGGGTCCAGGTGAGCTTCATGCGGCTCTCTTCGTCGCCCGCGTCGTTCTCACTCTTCTTGACCTGATACCCGCGCATGCGGAAGCTCCAGAAGATCGTCTCGCCGGGAAGAAACTCGTGGCTCGCGGGCAGCGCCGGACCGTCCTCGAACTGGCGCAGCGCAAATTTCTCGATTTCGAGCTTTCGAGGCTCCGCCGCGAGACCGGCTGTGAGGAAGAGCGCTGCGCTACTGCTTGCCAATACTCGGCGTTTCCACCGGAGCATCGGCGTCGATTTGCAGAGGAATCTGGACATAATAAAAACGCCCGGACACGGAATCGCCGTCGGACAACTTCAGGCGGTAGGAACTGAGAGGCACGTCGAAAAGGATGCGGCCCTGCTGCGTCTGCGCCGGCTCGAGCGTGCGCAAAATGCCGAACCAGTTGCCCACGCCTTCGCCGTTTTCGATCTCCTTGTAGATTTTCCCGTCCGGCCCTTCGAGCTCCAGCAGCGGCACTGATACTTCGCTCCCTCCGCCGTTGGTGGCCGAAATGCTGATCAGCAGGAAACGGTTCTGCGGCGCGCGAATCTGGAACGCTTCCCCCAATTGACTTCGCCAGACTTTTTCCACGACATTGTAGGTGAGCGGTCCGGCCGTTATCTTGTCTCCCATCTGATAATCGGAGCGGGCCGTAAGTTGCGGGCGGCACCCGGTCGCGAGCAACAAGGTCGCCAGCGCGAGCAGAAGTCTTAACATGATCACCACTACCCAATCATACTGGTATTCCATCCCAAGGCAAATCCGCCTGCTGTCGCTGGTTTGTCTCTTCCTCCTGATTCCTCGCGTCAACGCTTTTCAATCCGAGCATCCCTTAAGCGGCCGCCGCATCGCCCCCGTGATGGGCGTCGGCGGTGCGGACTGGCTCGATCGCCACGAACGCGAATCGGAGGAAAATCCGGACGGCGCTCTCGACGCCCTCGGCATTAAACCCGGCATGGTGGTCGCCGACGTCGGCGCGGGCACCGGATATATGACGTTGAAGATGGCCACGCGGGTCGGCCCGTCGGGCAAGGTGTACGCCGAAGACGTGCAGCCGGAGATGCTCACCCGTTTACGGCAGAACGCGGCGGCGGCGAAGCTCGCCAATATCCAGACCGTGCTCGGCGGCGAGACCGATCCCAAACTGCCTCCGGGCGCGCTCGATTTGATTCTCCTGGTCGACGTGTATCACGAATTCTCGCAGCCCCAAAAAATGCTGCGCAGAATGCGCGAGTCGCTGAAACCTGACGGAAGATTAGTGCTGCTCGAATACCGAAAAGAAGACCCGTCGATCCCGATTCGCCCGGAGCACAAAATGAGCGTGCAAGAGGTCAAACTGGAATTGGAGGCGGAGGGTTTCCATCTCGACCAGGTGCTCGAAACCCTGCCGCGCCAGCATATTCTCATTTTGACGAAGGTGAAGGTGAATTAGAAAGGCCGATGAGGCGTTGCGCGACACTCGTGTTTGGATGGGCCCTGCAACAGTCTGGGTGGGGCAGGCGGTTTCGCCTGCCGACTGAACCGCCATGCGTCAGCATGCGGATAGACAGCTCTACCGAGCCGCGACCACAGGGAGCGGTTGTGCCCCATGTTTAGGAGACTGTCGCCGCCTCGGCCCGCTTCACCACAACACACTCTTGTCGATACTCTTGAGCGTCGGTCTGCCCATCAACATCATGGTCATTTCGAACTCGCGCCGCAGAATCTCGACGACTCGCGTCACACCCGCGGCGCCACCGACGCCCAGTCCCCACAAATAGGGCCGTCCGATCTGTACCGCGGTCGCGCCGCGCGCCAGCGCTTTGATGACGTCCGTACCGCGCCGAATGCCGCCGTCGACCAGAATCGGAATGCGTCCTTCGACTTTCTCGGCGACCAGCGGCAGCGCATCGATGGTCGCGGGAACCGTGTCTAGATTGCGCGCGCCGTGATTCGACACGATGATCCCGGCGACACCGGCTTTGACAGCAATCGCGGCGTCGTCCGGATTCAGCACGCCCTTGAGCATCACCGGAGTTTTCGCGAAGCCGCGCAGCCAGTCGATATCTTTCCAGGCGAGCGTCGGGTCGAGATAATCCTTGCCCTTAAGGTTCGGCAGTTCCCTCGGAGGCAACTCCGCGCGCGAGCGATCCTCGCGATTGCGCGCGCCGAACGTAGGGGAATCGACGGTGACACACAGCGCGCGGCAGCCCGCCGCTTCGGCTCGCTGCACCAGTTCGCGCGTGAATCCGCGGTCGCGCTGCACGTAAAGCTGGAACCATACGGGACCGGTCGCGGCCTTGGCGACATCTTCAATCTTCAACGAGGCGCTGCTCGAAATACACAGCGTTGCCTTCGCGGCGCCCGCCCCGCGCACCGACTCCAGATCGCCCTCCGGGTGAACGAAGCTCTGCGCGCCGGTGGGCGCGAGGACGATCGGAAACGCCAGCTCCTCGCCGAACAACTTGACGCGCGTGTCCACCTTGGAAACATCGACCAAAATGCGCGGCTTCAGGCGGATATGCTCGTAGGCTTCGTGATTCCAGCGCATCGTGATCTCGTCGGCGGAGGCGCCCATGATGCGCTCCCAAGCTCCATGCGAGATATGTTTTTGCGCTTCGACCTGAAAATCGAAGAGCGAGAACAGCGAATCGAGACGGGCTCGTTCCTGCGCGCCCACGCGCAGCGCCGTAAGTCCGAGCGCCGAGATCAGCACTTCTCGCCGTGTTGGCACAATGCGGATTATATAACCTTGTGTGGACGGGCAGAGTGGGGCAGCGCCATGCGCTGCCATGGGAGGAAACCGGAGGCGTCCCACTCCGGCTCAGGAAATCGGCGTTTATCCGCGTTCATCAGCGGCCAAAATACTCTTGTTCCGTGTAAATCGATTAAACTGACCCTTTGCCTCCCGCCATCACCTTCGAAAAAATATCGCAGACCTTCGGCAGCTACACCGCCGTCGACGGCATCAATCTCGAAATCGCCGCGGGAAAATTTGTTTCCGTGGTCGGACCCAGCGGCTGCGGCAAATCGACTCTTCTCAATCTGGCCGCCGGATTGATCGCACCCACCCAAGGCTCCGTCTCCATATTCGGCGCACCCCTAACCGGCCTCGACCGCCGCGCCGCCTACATGTTTCAGCAGGACGCTCTGCTCCCCTGGAAGACCGTACTTGAAAATGTCGGGCTCGGCCTCCGCTTTCGAGGGACGTTCACCGAGGCGAAGGCGCACCAGTGGGTCGAGCGCGTCGGCCTATCCGCCTTTGCCGATAAATTCCCGTCGCAGTTGAGCGGAGGCATGAGGAAACGCGTCGCCATGGCGCAATGCTGGATCGTCGACCCCGACATCCTATTAATGGACGAGCCGTTCAGCGCCCTCGACGTCCACACCCGCATGCGCATGGAAGGCGAGCTGCTCGATTTGTGGACCGGATCGCCGAAAACCATTCTGTTCGTCACGCACGATCTCGAAGAAGCGCTTTCGCTATCGGACGAAGTTGTGGTCCTGTCCGCCGGCCCGGCCAGCCACATCATTGCCCGGCACCCGATCGATCTCCCACGTCCGCGCAATTTAATGGACATTCGCACCGAGCCTAGATTCGCCGAGCTATATCGCGAAATCTGGGCACAGTTAAAACAGGAGGTGCTCACCAGCTATGCGCGCTAGTGTCTTGACTCTGAAGTTCAGGTGGGGCGGTCACCCTGGACCGCGGCCGACGCCCCCGTCGGCCTCTTTGAGTGCGTTCCCAGAGCCGGACCAGGGGGTCCGGCGCGGACGAGGGCGTCCGCCCCACCTCGATTTATGTCGAGGACCTCAGCCGCGTTTGCGAAACTTCGTGCCTGTAACCTATTTGCCCCGTCTCGAATCATACCGTTCGAAATCAACGACGCACTCCGCTAGGAGCAATACGGTCGCAGATCAAGTGGCCGGCATCCGATGGGGACTGACCACTCTGTCCCGAGCCACGAGACGGCTGGTTTCCCTTATCCCCGGCGAGTGGACAGAGCGGTCTGTCTCCATCGGATCCCCGAGCACCCGCTGCTATGCGCGCTAAAATCTCATTGCTGCTCTGGCAAATTCTGATCGCCGTGGCCTTTCTCTGCACCTGGCAAATGCTGGTGACCACGGGCAAGCTCGACAAGTTTTTCTTCAGCCGCCCCAGCGACATCGCAGGGCGCATTCTGACGTGGTTGCGCACCGGATCGATTTGGCCGCACCTGGCAGTCACGCTGGAAGAGGCCGCGCTCGCCTTCGCGTTCGGTGCGGGCGCCGGAATCGCCTGCGGATTCGCCCTCGCGCGATCTCCCAAACTGGGCGCGCTTGCCGATCCCTTCATTCGAGTACTGAACGCACTGCCGCGCGTCGTGCTCGCTCCGATTTTCCTGCTCTGGTTCGGGCTAGGCATCTGGTCGAAGGTCGCCCTCGGCGTCACCGTCGTATTTTTCATCGTGTTTTTCAACACGCATCAAGGCGTTCGCGACGTGGACAAATCCGTCGTCGATAACGCGCGCATGCTCGGCGCGTCGGAATGGCAGCTCACCCGGCATGTTCTGATCCCGAGCGCGCTGACCTGGGTGTTTTCGAGCCTGCACATCAGCATCGGATTCGCGGTAATCGCGGTAGTGGTCGGCGAATATCTCGGCGCGTCGCGCGGCGTCGGCTATCTCATTTCGCAAGCCGAGGGAGTTTTCGATACCACCGGAGTCTTCGCGGGAATGGCGGTGCTGAGCGCGTCGGTGTTACTGGTCGGATGGGGCGTAAATCGACTGGAACGATGGCTGCTGCGCTGGAAGTCGTGAATCACGGCATCTGGGGGCGGCCGCTCTCAAGCATCTTCGCCACCCAATCGGCATGCGGCAAACCGCACATCGACAGAGCCTTCAGCTCCCGCTCTACGTCATACTCCACCCGCCGGATTTCTGGCTTCGCGTCGTCCAGCAACAAGTAAGCAGCCCGCCGGTCGCCGTCGTGAGAAAGACTGACACTCCCTGTGTTGACGATCATTATCGATGAGGTCGTTCGCACAAATGACCGGTGAACATGCCCATAAACCGCAATTGGCCGCCTGAGCGGCGCATAAACCTTCTCCAACTCCGCGTCGCTCGCTTCCGGCATCGGTGCGCGCCAGCAACTCTCGGGACTGGCATGGACCAGAGCCATCGGACCATGAACTTGCTGAAACGGCAGCCCGCGCAGCCACGCGAGCCTTTCTTCTCCCAGCGCTTCCCGAGTCGCCGCCGCCATTTCTTCAATCAAATCGCCGATTGGCGACCGGCCAAAAAACTCCGTCAACGCCTCCGGCCGAAAGAGCATCTCATCGGTATTGCCAAGCACCCCTTGCCAGCCGAGATCGCGAATCTGATCGACAATTTCCACGGGACTCGATCCGCCATGAGGCAGATCGCCGCCGTGGAGGATCAAGTCGGGAGAAGTTTCGCGCAGATCCGCCAGCACTGCGTCGAACGCAGTCCGATTCCCGTGAATATCGGATACAATCGCGATGCGCAAGCTAATAAAAAAGGTACTTCCGCCACTGATCGTCGCTCTTGCCAAGCAGCCGCATCAAATGACGACTGGTGTGCAAGCTGAACGGACGTGGCGCTCGCGCAAGGCGCATCCCCGCTTCTTCCGGAGTACGGCTCCCCTTGCGATTGTTGCAAAGATGGCAGCACGCGACCAGATTTTCCCAAGTCGTTTCACCCGCGCGCGACCGCGGCTGCACGTGATCGAGCGTCAGTTCTCCCGAATTGAAAGTTCGCAGGCAATACTGGCACGTATAACGATCGCGCATCAAAATATTCTTCCGAGAAAGCGCCCGCGTCTGATGAGGAATGCGGCGATACTCCAGCAGCCGGATCACACTCGGCACCCGCATGGATTGCCTTGCGGAATGGACATGCGCGTTGCCGTGCTCCTCCGCCGATGCGACGCCTTTCAATACCAGCACCAGCGCGCGCCGCGCCGCGCATACGTTGATCGGCTCGTAGCTGGAATTCAGTACAAGTACAGGTTTATGGAGCCTTTGCAGCACGCGTTCCTGAGGATTCGCGATCATGGGGTCCCACTCCGTTCGAGAGTTATGCGGCGATCCGTGCGTGCCACCGCGGCAACCGCAACATGACTTGCTCCCGCACGCTTCAACACTTTCGCGCACGCGCTCGCGGTGGCTCCGGTGGTGAGCACATCGTCGATCAACAGCACACGCAAACCTTTTATGTTCGCGCCTTTGCGTATTCGAAACGCTCCGCTCACATTCAACCGGCGCTTGGAATTACTGAGCCCTGCCTGGGGTGCGGTCGCCTTCACGCGGCGTACGATCTCACCGACCGGCACACCCCAGCGCCTGGCGACTTCTTTCGCCAGCAATTCGCTTTGGTTGTAGCCTCTTGCCCAGCGCTTCCGCCAGTGCAGCGGCATGGGAACAATCAGGTCGAAACGATGTTCGCGCGGGATTGCACGCGCCACCAATGCGCCCAGCGGACGAGCTAAAGGACGTACTTGGTTGTACTTAAAGAGATGAATCAGCTCGCGTAGAGTGTCTTCGTAGGAACCGAACGTATAGACGGTATCGAATCCGGTCAAACCCAGACGGCACATCGTGCAGCGGCCCTGCTCATCAAGGGGAAAACGATTTAAGAACGGAGTTTTGCAATCTGTGCAGTAATAATCGGCTGCAATTGCAGTGGGTTGGCGCAAACAGCGGCTGCAAACGGGGATGCGGGAGATTTCGTGGAGCGGCTCGCCGCAAACGCGGCAATCATCGGGGAAAAGGGCGCAGAAAACCTTCTCTGCGAGAGGCAGAACGGAGCGGCCGAAATTGGCTAGCAGGGCACTTGAGAAGACCCACCTCCAACCGACACCCTCATTGTACAACATCTTAATCGCGCATAAATGGCCTTAAGCGTTCGTTGGCGGAGCCTTAAACGACCTTATTTTGACGTATAACGCGGCTAATTCGGGGATGCTCATCTGCTCAGCGCGCAGGCGGCCTTCCTCCCAACCACCAATTTCATAAAGCGGCGCCAGGTTGTTGCGCAACGTTTTTCGCTTGTGACGGAAACATAGCGATGCGAACTTCAGAAAAGTACTTGTATCCGGGACTTCTGGAAGGCTGCGGCGCTCCAGGCGGACGACGGCGCTATCGACTTTGGGAGGCGGGCGAAACGCGTCCCGCGGAACCGGAAATAGGATTTCGGGGCGCGCGTGGATTTGCGTTTGCACGCTTAAATAGCCATAATCGCGAGTTCCCGGTTTTGCCGCCAATCTATCGGCTACCTCGGATTGCATCAGAAAAACGGCGCGGGTCCAGCCGTCTCCGAGCGCGAACACCTTTTCGAGAATTGGCGAAGTTATGTAGTAGGGCAGGTTGCCGGTGATGACGGCGCCGGAGAAATCGGTCTTGAGAACGTCGCCTTCGATCACTTCCAGGCGGCCTGCTTCCATGGCGTCGTGAAACTTTTGATGGAGATAGTGGACCAGGTGGGGATCGACTTCAATCGCCACTACTTTGTCGGCACGTTCGAGGAGGGATTCGGTGAGCGCGCCTTTGCCGGGACCGATTTCGACAACCAGAGGCACGCGATCGCTGCAGGCGGCCTCGGCGATGCGATCGAGGATGGATTTTCGAGAAAGAAAGTGCTGGCCGAATCGACGACCCAACTTAGCCCTTTATCACTCTAGCAAGATGCGACAGATCCCCTGGCCGACGAGGTTGTGTGAAAACCCCGGCGTTGACCGCTCCCGGTGGTCGCGGTTCCAAAAAAATTCCACAGCGCGGTCTTGATAGAACCGCGACCATCGGGAGCGGTCCTTCACGGTTTCCACACAGACTAAAACGCCAGAGGTTATAACCCCGTCCCGTGAGGGCGGGGATTGGGCGATCCATCGGCCGCCTAGCCTTTTACGTCGACTTCGCTGTTGCGGAAATAGAGACGCACTTTGCCCGACGTCGGCTGTCCGAATTGGGTGGTCGGCTTAAACTCGGTGAAGATCAGCCGGTTTTCGAGACTTCTGCGAAGTTTCGCGCTCGTAAGAACGTTGAAGCCGCTCACGACTTTATAATCGACCATGCGGCCGGATTCGTCGACGATCACATCCACTACAACCTCGCCGA
This sequence comes from Bryobacterales bacterium, assembly GCA_003170295.1. Classification (GTDB taxonomy): domain Bacteria; phylum Acidobacteriota; class Terriglobia; order Bryobacterales; family Bryobacteraceae; genus Palsa-187. Next base: position 13,343 of record PNAJ01000148.1, read on the forward strand.
CTCCTCCGCCGATGGCTGCCGTGTTCTTCACCGCCGCTTCCGTCGTCAGCACGGTGGGGACATCGAAGGAATCGTCGCCGCGCACGGGATACATTGGCGTCAGACACATACTGAACAAAGCCACGGTGGAGAAAATGCCGCCGGCCAACGGTAGCGCGAGCGGGCGCATCAAGTTTGTGGCGAACAAATTCAAACGGTCGCGCCACTGTATTTTCCGAGAGAGAATGCGCTGGCGCTCCCTGGAAGCGAGCACACGCAACGAGGTCCGCAGTCCCGACGGGGGGATGCGCGCAGGTAGACTACGAAGCGCCTGACTTACCGAATCGTTTGAATCGCGTGTCATATCGAATTACAGTTCCCTTACCAGCTCTATTTGCCGGTGCTGCCACTCCGAGTGCGATGCCGGTTCCAGCCGGCCCGCCAAGTGTTTCTTCAACGCGTCCCGCCCTCGCAGGATGCGCGATTTTACGGTTCCGAGCGAGATCTCGAGAATCGCGCCGATTTCCTCGTAACTCAAACCTTCAATTTCGCGGAGGACGAGAGCGGCGCGAAACTTCGGATTCACTTGCGCAAGCGCCGCCTCAATTAAGAGCTGCGTCTCATGATCGAGCGTCACGTCAAACGGCGAACGGCCGGGATCGGGCAGAACGTGCTGATAACCTTCCCCGGGTTCTTCCGCCTCCAAATTCACTTCCTGGCGCCGGTGCCGGCTGAACCAGCGGCGCTGGTTACGCCCCTCATTCACCGCGATGCGGTAGATCCAGGTCTTAAGCGAGCTCTCTCCGCGGAACGAGGCGACATTGCGGAACACCTTAAGAAAAACTTCCTGCACCACGTCGGCGGCATCGGACGGATCGTCCAACAAGCGGCTGACAATGTTATAAATCGGCTGTTCAAAGCGCTGAATCAGAGCTTCGTAGGCGGATTCCTCGCCGGCGCGGAGGCCCTGAAGGAGCACGGAATCATCCTCCCGCGCGCGGACTGCCGTTGAAACGTCGAGTTGGAAGCCAACCAAGCTATCCGCCACTACATCTCCAAAATAGCAGCTTTACATAGTCCGAGCTTGCCAGAACCGCTCCGGTTTCTGAATTCTATAGTCTTTGACGCCGCAGGCGGGGGATTTGTTCCCATTTGCCGTTGAAACTCCGCTCCCTGTGGTCGCGGCTCGGTAAGCAGTGTGAACTGAGCCTCCGTATAGCAATCATCGGCCAATGTAGACGGGGCGAAAGCCGGTACAGACCTCTCTGTCCACCGGCGACGGGATGTAGGGTGCTTTGGCGGGGATGGTGGCGCCTTGGGACAGAGATCAGTCCCGGTTTTCGCGGTTTCTCGCAGTCCCCGAGTTTTGTTTACGCAAGCTCGTCACCGGACGCCGGGCATTTGCGGCCGTGGCGGCTGCGAAGGTGCACGAGGTGCCTCCGCTGGTGTCGATGGAGACGGCCACGGTTGTGGAGAAAGAGCCACTGGAAATGGTGAAAACGTTGTTTCCGCTCAAATCCGGGCGGCCCGTGGTGATCTGCGCTTCATAAGTGCCGGCGATGTAGTTACCGGGGACGTCACCGCCGGTGTAGTCGCTGATCGGTAAGACGCTCACAACGGCAGCGAGAGGGGAAACCGTGGTCACGGTAGGCGTTCCCGAGGATCCCACCGGCATTCCCGAGGCGTCCAACAGCCGGAAATCGATGTAATCGGTGCAGGAGGGGGGATCGACAGAGGGCAAATAGAGGCTGAGCGTGTTGGTCACAGGTCCGACGACGCCATACCAATAAGGCAGGCGCAGAGGGGTCTGTCCTTTGGAGCCGGAGACGACGATAAAGCCGTGGTACTGGCCCGAGGCGAGACCGCCGGAAAGAGACACCGTGACGGTTTTCGAAGCTCCGGCGGCCAGGGTGAAACTGGGAGAATCGACGGAGGGCGTCGCGATGCCGTCAATGGAATTGACGACCACCGAGAACGTATCGGAAGAGGAACCGACATTGGCAATGCTGACCGTCTGCGAAATACCGGCGGGGGCTGGCGCAGTATCGAGCCGGGAACGAGCATGGACGCCGACGGACGAGGTCGAAGGGCCCATGGCAACGTTGGGCGGAGCGAAGTTAAGGGTGGCGGGAACCGCGGTTAGACCCGCCTGCAACGATCCCAATAAATCCAGCTTGCCCGCTCCGGCATACTGCGGAAACGCGATGTTGTTTTTGGGATAGAGGTCCAGTTCGGCCGCACCATTGGTGATCAACGAACGGTATTGCGCCGCGGACAGCCCGGGCTTCGCCGCCATGAGGACCGCAATGGATCCGGTGACGATAGGAGTAGCGAAGCTGGTGCCCGCGCCATCGTCAAAAAGCTGGCCGTAGCCGAACTGATAAAAATAATTCAGGGTAAACGGACTGTCGAGGATGGTGTAGGGATTGTAGCAACCGTTGGCTTCAGAGATCGCCGCGCAGCCGGTAGTTTCATAAACGCTGGTCGAGGGTGCGACCAGCCAATCGCCTACGGCGACAACATCCGGCTTGAGATTCCCCAGCGGAGTGGGCCCGAGGCTCGAAAAATCCGCAATTGTGTTGAGGGGATAGGAGAGCGGAGTCTTGGCGTCGAAATCGAGGTCCACCGCGGGGCTGGAGGATGCGGTTTGCTTGATTGCTAAGCCGTCGGCCTGACTGACCATCACTGCGGGCAGGGCGGCGGTCCCCATGGACCAACTCACGGCACGATCGCTACCACTCGAATCGGCGGGGGGATTCGAGAGCCCAAGCTGATACCCCGAGATCGTGCCACCGGACATGGTGTAATCGAAAAACGCGCGGCTGGTATTGTCGTAAATAATGGCGCCCACGGCACCGGCGTTCTGCGCGTTGTTCAGCTTCGTCTGAAACGAGCAGGAAGGCGGAGTAGCCGCGCCGCGCTGGACCAGAGCGATCTTATTCGTCAGACTATTCGCCGGAAGAGCGCTGCAGGCGTAGCCGCCCGCATCAGACGTAAGAGTGGCAACGTCCACAATGGCGCCGGTTGTGTCTCCGGTTTGGAACCCGAGCTCTTCAGCCGCCGGGATGGCATAGTAGGAATGGCCACCGACGGTGGCGGCGTACCAAAACCATCGCTGATTCTCGATGCCACCGACGGCGATGGCCGCTGGCGTGGCGGCAGGAGTGGAGATGGTGCCCAAGCCCGGTCCGGAGTTTCCGGCGGCCGCGACCACAAGAACGCCGCTCGAGACCGCTTGGGCAATCGCGGTGGCATCGGCCCCGGTCTCATCGCTGATGCCATAAATCAGAGACCCGGAGCTGTAGTTGACCACGTTCATGCCGTCGCTGACGGCGTCTTCCAATCCGTGAATAAAAGTGATGTCGGTGCTGCCGCCCTGGGTATCCTCGGCAACCTTGTAATTGCCGATCCAGGCACCGGGTGCGACGCCGCTGAAGGGCGCGACCATAGAGGGGACGCCGGGATCGGTGGTCAAGCCCGCACTGATGCCGGCGATGGTGGTGCCATGCTGGCAATAATCGCTGCCGTCGGTTTGCGTATTATCGATCCCGTCGGCTACGTCGGAATAAATGCGGGTGACGATTACCTTGTTGTTGACGTTGCTTGCGGTCGCCAAACCGCCGGCGAAAATGGGAAATCCGGTGGGCAGCGGCGTTGAGAAATTAGAAAACGCGGGGTGGGTATTGTCGACACCGCAATCGAGAATACCGATTTTGATTCCAGCGCCGGCAGTCGCCTGGCCGCCGGGTAGAGTCTGCCATGCCTGCGTGATACGGTGCACATTTATGGCCTGATCCATCAGCAGGTGGTGACGCCGCACGGGATAGACATTTTTCACGTTCGGCGACTGGCGCAATTCGGCGGCCGCCTGGTCCGTCATGGTCACGGCCACGGCGTTGAGGAGTGTATCGTAATGGTCGGTGACCTTGCCGCCGAGGGATTGGACTTGCGCTTCGAGGGCTCGATGTTCGGCTTGAATCGCGGCGCGACGTGTCTGGACCTCCGCGTCGGCTGCGGTGTAATGAAGACTCTTCGCGGCAGCGATCGCGGCGGCCGGTGCGGTTCGCAGCTCCACGATATAGCGGCCGGGGATGGTCTGGGCAGCGGCGAGCGCGGCGGAAATTAGAAAGAAAACGATTCTCATGAAAAAGAAGACTCCACTTAACAGGTCGGACGCGAACAGATACGACTGTACAGACGTTTGCAGTATAAAACTGGAATACAAGAAATCACGGCAGGGCGCGGGTAGCTCACTTGGTACAACACGGGCTGGGAAGAAAGGTTGTGGGGCGGGCGGCGAAGCACTCCTGTCATTCTCATCCTTATGATGCTTATTGAGCGGCGGAGGGGTGGATTTTTGAGAAAAAAGGAAGTGCTTGGCGCGGTAGTAGGGTCGTGTGGTATATCGATACGCCTTTTGTTACAATGAATTAAGGGGATATAGGCCCCTTAAAGGATTTCCGGTTCCCATGGCCACCAAACCTGCTTACGCCCAAGGCGCACAAATCGAGCATCCTAAGTTCGGGTTAGGAAGCGTGCTGTCTTGCAGCGACGAATATATTGTGATTAAATTCGACGAGCATGGCGAAAAGAAGTTCGTGCTCACGATCGTGCTGCCGAACCTGAAAAAGAGCGACCGGCAGCCTCCGGTAGAGAAGCGTCGAACGACAAAGAAGAAGGTGGCGGCGGCGCCGGTGGTAGCGACCTAGCGGATCGCTGGGTTATGATGGGAGTGAACCGCTCAAGCGGGAGTAATTCAGTGGTAGAATGCCAGCTTCCCAAGCTGGACGTCGCCGGTTCGACCCCGGTCTCCCGCTCCATCTTTTCAATCACTTGGGGATAAAAGCCCACGATCTGTCACTCCAGTCACTCCATTAGGCAGCCAGCACTTCAGATTCGAGTTTTCCAACCGCCTCTGAACGCTGCCGCAAATCCGACTTCGTATAAACATCTAAGCGGACCCCAAGGCTGTGGCCCAACTGATCGGCCACCACCTTTGGATCGATGCCAGCCCTCCTTAGAAAGGCTCGCATGGGTCCGGCGCATCACTTGAAAATTTGCCCACTCTAACCGTTGCGCTTCGGCAATCTGGTGGAGTGTCATCCTGGCAGCAACTGCGTCATGTTCGGATGAATGCCCATGGAAGCAGAGGCTGCCAAGTTGATCCCACATGTGCGCTTGAACGTGTCCTGGGCTACGCCTTGGCCGTTGTCGTACTTCACTCCCAGGTTGAAGCATGCTGGTTCAGAGCCCTGGTCGGCGGTGCGGATGGTGGAACTGGCTTCATATCTGCGATAGCGTTTGAAACTGAGTCGATTCGCCAGTTTTGACCGAGTTCTCATTCACCTGCATTTTCAGTGTTGATGTTGTCGTCGAAACTGGTATGCGATTTCACATCTGCTCTTAACCCCGCGTCAGTCTGGCGACCGGACGGATGCCTCGGCGGTCTGAAGGTCGAGGCCCACGCGCTCGCCGTTGATCAGGACGACGCTCGCGTCCAGCAATTGTTGCCCGGTGAGGTCGAATTGCGCGTAACTGCGCAGAGCGCTCAAAGGAAATATGAATTCCACTGCCTCGCCGCCTTCCGCATTGGCGCCTGCCATGCGAACACTGGTGCTGAAATCAATTCCGCTGAAGTCGACGCTGTCTTTGAAGTAGGCGAGAACAGGGCGGACCAGGTGCGCGACGTGACGATCGAACGCCAGCGCGGCCAGCTTGTATTGCGATCCGGCATCGGATGCCGCGAGAGTCGTCGCGATCGGGATCTCCAGATATTGGCCGCCGCGAAACGCAATGAAAGATGGGGGAGCATAGGGCACGAAGTGCGCCTGTTGATCGAGATCCTTCAGCATCCTGGCCAGCGCATCGCGATAGTCGGATACCGGCTTCGATTCCGTTTCCAACTTCGCAGGCGCGCTGGGGAACCGCGGTTCCGGTTTGGCGGACACCACGGACACCGGTATCGCCTGACCATCTTGTCGCTCGAAAGGCAAGAACGAAATCGGAGTGCGATTGAGGTATGCGGTTCCCTCCTGCACTGCGGCGGCGCGCCCGGCTTCATCGCGAGCCTCCACCAGGCGCTGCGCCGATGCCTTTGGCAGGATCAGGACGACATTTTCCGCCGATTCCGTCTCGACCCCCAATACCTTCCTGATCACGTGGTGGGATATTTCAAGTGCGAACGCTTCCGGAACGTCGGCCCGCGCGAGGGCGGGTGCGGCGGCCTGCAGGATCGGCAGCATGACGTCGCGAAACGTTTGGCGCGTCCGTTCCTCCTTGCTCATCCGCTCGGCCGAATAAGCCGCGAAGTAATTCCCGGTGATCTTGAGAACCGTCTGTCCTTGATATTTATCGAATTGAATCGAGCGCTGATCGCTGCGCTCCTGCTCCCGCTCAGTCAGGTCCAGTTTGCGGCTGAAGTAGAAATGATACGGAAACTCGTGTTTGCCGAGCGCCGCGGTAATCGCGTGCAACTCCTCCAGATGGCTCTGCTGCAATGCGCGGATCGAGGGGTCCGCGATCTCGGCCGGCGATAACACTTGCCCGGTCGCTTGCCAAGCCAGAATCGCGAAAAGGCTAAGGATTCGCATTAAATACTCCTTGGGGACGATAAGGTGGATCCGCGACCGCGCGGATATAAGCCGTCAACGCTTCAATGTCGCTCGCGGAAAGCGTAGGGCTATAAGGCGGCATCTCCGGCGATTTGCTGAGCGCGGCGCCGCCATGGGTGATGATGGCAACTAGATTGGCGCGACTGATCTGGTTCAACGTCGCGCCATCGGAAAAAGCGTGCGGTGCGACGCTCAAATTGTCGTGGTTCGAAACTCTTTCCGCGGTGGATTCGGAATTGTGGCATCGCGAACAGTATTTCTCATTCAACACCTGTCCCAGAGTCTGCTGGTAATCCAGAGCGATTTCAGCGAACGTCACCTGAACCCGTTTCCCGGATTTGTCTTGCGTTGTGGCGACCAGCGAGGTTCTGCCGGATGCACCGCCCAGCCGGACCGTAGTGCTGAACTGGCCGTCGCTTCCCGTGAGTCCCGAGGGCGGATCGAAGTGCGCGCCGTCCATCGAGCTGAATTGCACCAACGCGCCGGCGACTCCCGTACCTTGCGCGTCGTTGACTTGGGCGACCACCGGCTGATCGAGCGTCGCACCGGCGCCGGCCGTCTGCTTTTCCCCGCTGATGCCGACGATTGCCACACCGAACCCCGAGGCCACAGGCGCCGATGAGGACGATGGCGTCCGGTTGCATCCCGCTGCTGCCAGCAGCAGCAACAATGCGGCGGCCCTCATCTCGATGCTCCTTTTCGAGGCGCGGCTTTTTGTTCCATTAAGAACGCCGTGATGGCGCGCGCATCCTCGTCGTTCATGTTCCAGTTCACCTCCAGAGTGCCTGGACGCAGCGCCTGCGCATTCTTCAGCCAGTGGAATATCCACTCCGGATTCAGCCTCAATCCCACCTCGGTGAGCGTCGGACCGATGTAGCCCTTGTCTTTAGCGGGATCGAGAATATGGCACGAATTGCAGGCGTACTTGCCGTAATAAAGATCCTTGCCGTGCGCCGAATCGCCGCCCGCGAATTTCGCGGCGCCATCGAACGCGGCAGTCTGATACACAGTCATGATGTAATCGGCCAGGACGCTAGCCTCTTCGTCGGTCATGTTGAACTTAGGCATGCGGCGGATCAGCGTTGGCCGAAGCGTGTTGGGGCGCTTCAAAAAACTCACGAGCCAGCCTCGTTGTACCGAGCTCCCTTCCCACGTCAGCTCCGGCGCCATCGAGCCTCCGCGTCCATTGATTTCGTGACAACTGAAGCAGCGCATGTCCGTCATCAACTGCCCCGCCCGCCCCGCCGGCTGATAGGTCGATGGTGGCGCGGCCTGGATTCGCAACGTGGCAGGCAACGTCTTTGCGCGAGTGGTCTGCGCGAGCAGCGCCGTCACCAGCGAGTCGACCTGCGAATCGGATAACGTGAACTTCGGCATCTTCAACGCGTTTCCGAATGACCGCGGGTTCCGGATCTTGGCCGAGATGTAATCCGGCACCGTATGCGCCATCCCCGGCGCGAACAGGATCTTCGCGAGCGGCAGACTGCCCACGGCCGTCAATTCGGGCGCGAAATTATCCGCGTGCGCGACGCCGTTGATTTCGTGGCACGACGCGCATCCGCGCTCGCTCACCAGCGTTTTGCCGTGTGCGATTTGCGCGGCCGTAGCCGTGTCCATGTGAACGTCCTTGAGAAAATCGGAATCCGTTTTGCTCCCGAGAAAACCCATCACGAGGCCAACGTCTTTTTCCTCGAAACGATAGTGCGGCATTGCTGTCTCGGGATCGTAAACCTTGGGATTGCGCAGCCAATCCGCCAGCCACTCCGGTTTGACCTTCGACCCGACCCGCGTCAACTCCGGTCCGATATTTCCTCCCGTCATCAGTCCCGCGGCGTTCTGCATTGCGTGGCAGGACGCGCAGAACGATTCCCCGTACACGCTCGATCCCTGCTGCACCGCCGCCGTATCGTCCTGCTTCGGAACCGCCGGAGTCTTGCGCGGCGCACCCGCAATATAAGGTGTGCTCTGGTTGATCAGAAACGCGGAAATATCGCGGGCGTCCTCGTCGCTTAACTGGAAATTGGGCATGGTGGCCGTCGTCGCATACGCCTGCGGATTCTTGATCCATGCGAAAATCCATTCCCGCGTCGTCTTCTCCGCGACGTGCGCCAGCGACGGAGGATCGTCGGTCGCCGTCATTACGCGGCCTTCGGGCGATGCGATTTTATGGCAATGGACGCAGCCATACCGCGCCAGCATGTCTCTTCCCGCATTGAGTTGAGGCGTTCCTTCGAGCGGTCGTTCGTGACACTGCCCGCACGACGATTCGACGTAGCGCGCCGGCAAAATCGCCTGTTCCCAAGCCTTTGTGCTGCTGTGTGCGTCCTCCACCGTCGTCGCGAAACCCTGTCCCCGATGGCACATCACGCATCCGAATTCGGTCAAGGAATGCGGAATCGGCGGATGCGGACGGAACGGCTGCGCCGCGACCCCGGCCAGCGACGCTTCCTTCAATCCCGAGTGACAAGTCGCGCAGCGGTCGACCACATCCAACTCCGGCAGCCAGATCTGTTGCACTCCTCCCTGAAATCGCCGCGCGAGCGACACGCCGTCGCTGCGATTGCGAATCAGGCTCTGGTATTCGTGCTGATAGTGCAGCCATTCGCGAAAATGATCCTTCGCCGGCACCACCGCGAGCATCACCACGAGCACGACGCTCAGGGACCCGAACGCGCGCGCGCTGTCCCCGAACAAGAACTTCCATGCAGTGCGGATTTTTTCGGTCATTCCGCACTCCACGGCATAACCCACGCCCAGCCCGCGCCCCGGAAGAACGTTCCGATGGCCGTCAATATAATGGCGGCCGTCAGGAACCATGACATGATCCAGAAGGAAAGCGGCTTGGAATCGAGCCATCGCCGCAACCGGCCCGGTTTGGGCGACGCGAAAGCTCCCAGAAACATGATTCCCGCAATCAATACCGTGGGGATCAGCACCGCGTAAACGTTAAACCACGCCAGAAACGCAACCAGCGCGACCGCCACGCTCCCCAACACCCGCATCTTTTTTTCCCGATCCTTGATCCAGAATCCTTCGGCCTCGATGTTGATGCCGAAATAAGGAATCACGATCAGCGCCATCACCACCAGGGTCGGAATTATGACGCCTCCAACCACCGGCGGGAAATAATGCAGCAGCTCCTGCAGGCCCAGGAAATACCACGGCGCCTTGGCCGGATTCGGCGTTAGCATCGGATCCGCCAGTCCTTCCAGCGGCGCGTCCCAGAATAACGACCACACCACCAGCCCCAGCAGCAGCACCTCCACCGCAACCGCCGCGCGCAGCAGGACCTCCGGGTAGGTCATCACGTTCTTGTCGTCCCGCGCCTCGACGTGCGGCGACGTGCGCCGGGTCACGAACGCGACGCGCACAGGCGTGCGGTGGCTATCGGAATCCATCGAGGCCGTGAAATCCTTGGGCTCACTCATGGGTTTTCTCTCCGGTGTGCAATCCGCCGTCCTTTCGGATTCGCCAGAAGTGAACCGCCAGGAACACCACGGCGATCAGCGGCAGGATCACGCAATGCAACACGTAAAATCGCAGCAGCGCATTGGCGTTCACCGTGTTGCCTCCCAAAATCAGGAAACGCGTTTTAGCCCCCATCAACGGCACCGCGGACATGATGTTGGAACCCACCGTGATCGCCCAGAACGCCAGTTGATCCCACGGCAGCAGGTATCCGGTGTAGCTCAGGAACAGTGTCAGCATGAGCAGCACCACGCCCACCACCCAGTTAAATTCGCGTGGCGGACGATACGCGCCGCGGTAGAACACTTTGAACATGTGCGCGAACACCAGCAGCACCATCGCATGCGCGCTCCAGCGGTGCAGATTCCGCAGGAACACGCCCGCCGAGACCACGAACTGCAAATCCTTCATGTCCGCGTAGCCTTGCGGAACCGAAGGATGGTAATACAGCATCAGCAGAATTCCCGTGACCACCAGAATCAGAAAGCAGCCCAGGCTCAGCGTCCCCAAATACCAGGTCACGCCGAAATCCAGCGCCCTCCGCCGCACCTTCACCGACGCCAGGTGCATGAACACGTTCTGCTGAACCGCCAGCGACCGGTGCAGATTGGTATCGCCCGTTCCCGCCCGGAACACCGAACGCCACACGCGCGAGTTGCGTACGCCAACCACCGCCTCAGAGAGTTTCATCGTGTTAAATCCTGACGAACTGTTTTTGCGTCAGAGGCTCGCTGCGGTCGATCAGCAGATTGCCATCGTCGTTCACCCACGTCTTCAACCACGGTAGAGGTCGCGGAGCCGGCCCCTCGAACTTGATTCCATCCGCATGGAATTTGCTGCCGTGGCACGGACACGCGATAATGCCGAGGTCGGGTTTCCACGCCGTGAGACATCCCAGGTGCGTACACACCGCCGAGAGCGCATAAATGCCTTCGGCCCGATGCACGATATAGAGGCCACTCGCCACATCGGGTGTTACCGAATCCAGAGGATAGCGATCGGGCTTCCCCGCATCGACAATCGGAGACGGTTCATACAACGCGTTCGGCGAGAGGAACGAGTAGCCGAATACGGCCGACCCGGCCCCCGCGATCGCTACCGCTCCGAGGCCGACGGCCGTGAACCTGCGGCGGCTGCATTCTTCGCAAGCGCCGCTGCAAGCCTTTTTTGCTTCCCCTGGCATCTCATTCTCCTCATTCCGAAAAAACCGGCGCTTGAAGCTTCATCGAATACGCTTCCATCGTGATCGTGTTCACCGGGCATCGCTCCGCGCACAGCCCGCACCGGATGCACCGCGTTTCATCCTTCAACATGGCCGCGCCGGTCACGATCCCGAGTTCCTCCGCGGCCACGCCGTCCAACTCCACGCGGAAAATTCCGCTGTCACCGCCAATCTGTTCGAGCACGCCGGGCGGGAACTCAATCCGGTCGAGCGAGACCAGCTGGATGCAGTTCTCCGGGCACACATCCACGCAGCCTCCGCACAGGATGCATTGCGATCCGTCCGCTTCGTTGCCCTCGAACACCGTGTTTATCCAGCAACGCAGGCAGCGACGCGCCTCGCGGCGGGCCGTCTCCTCGTCGTAGACCAACTCGACTTCGGTCACCCCAGTGCGCCGGTCCAGAGGAAGCGTCGGAATCGTCTGCCGCCCGATCTCCATGTAGTCCGGATACATTTTGTGATGCTCCAGAATCTCGACTTCGATCTCCGGCTCATCATGTTTCCGCCCCGTCAGGCGCTCGTCGATTCCGTTCGCGATCCGCTTGCCGTCGCCCACGCTGTCGATGATCAGCCGCGGCCCGAAAACGCAATCCCCTCCCGCGAAAACGCCCGCCGCGCTGGTCATCAATGTCCGGCGGTCGGCGACGATCAAACCACGGGGCGAAATGTCGACGCCGTCCTCCGGCTTCAAAAAATCGAGCCTCGGAGCTTGACCGATCGCCAGAATCACTGTGTCGCATTCAATCGTCGTCTCGCTGCCCTCTTGAAACGTAGGATTGAATTTCCCTTGGGCGTCGAACACGGCCTTCGTCCGGATCGTTTCGAGGCCCACCACCTTGCCGTCGCGGCCCAGTACCCGCACGGGACCTTGCCCGTCGTGCATCCGCACGCCCTCGATCTCCGCCTCTTCGATTTCTTCAGACGCCGCCGGCATCTCCTCGCGCCTCTCGATGCACACGATGTTCACCTCGCGCGCGCCCAAACGCAGCGCGGAGAGCGACACGTCCACCATCTCGCGCGTGGCCACCGCCGCGATATTTTCTTCGCTCGGCGTCGCGCCCTCGTCTTCCCCGCCGTGCTGCTTCAGTACTTCGCGAACCGCGCTCCGAGCCACGTCCATCGCGACGTTTCCTCCGCCGATCACCACCACCCTTTCGCCGATGCTGAACCGGTATCCCAGGTTCGCGTTGAGTAAAAATTCAATTCCTTTATGAACTCCGTCCAAATCGACTCCAGGAATCGAGAGGTCGCGGCTGCGATGCGCTCCCACCGCGAGCACCACGGCATCGAAGCCTTGCGCGCGCAGTCCGGAGACCGTAAAATCGCGGCCCGCGGCCGTATTCAGCTTCAGGGTGACATCCCCGGCCTCCAGGATTTCGCGAATCTGCGCCTCCACCACCGCGCGCGGAAGCCGGTACTCGGGAATGCCCAAATGGAGCATCCCGCCCGCGACCTGCGCCGCCTCGAAGATCGTGATCGAGTAACCCATCAGCGCCAGGTCGTACGCCGCCGACAATCCCACTGGCCCGCTCCCGATAATCGCGACCTTGTAAGGAAGCTTTTCGACGCTACAGCGCTTCGGCTCGAGAGGGTTCCGCGACTCCGGCCCGTACCGCTCCGTGAGAAAACGTTTCAACGCCCGGATCGAGATCGGTTTGTCGATGGCGCCGCGGCGGCAAGCGGTCTCGCATGGGTGCGCGCACACCCGCCCGCACACGCTCGCCATCGGGTTCGGATCGCGCGCGACCCGGTACGCCTCCTCGAATCGCCCATCCGCGATCAGCGAAACGTACTTCCCGGCATTGGTGCCAGCCGGGCATGCCATCATGCAAGGGAAGTTCGTGTTGAGCCATTCGCGGTCGACGCGCTTGTCTTTCAGGCGTTCGAGCATGGCCTCTATTTCGCCAGACTGAACGCCACCGTCGCGCTACCGGCAAGGGTCACCGGTTTAGTTTGGATTTTCATCCCTTCGTGCCATGCCGATACTGAATAGCTTCCATCCGGCACGTTCTCGATTTTGAAATTTCCAGACGCATCTGCGATGGCGTAATACGGAGTCGGCGACACGATTATGTATCCCGACATTTCCGGATGTACGTTGCACAGCAGAGGCACCGCGCCCACCGTGTCGAATTTGAAGGAGCGCTCTTCTCCGGTCGGCCAGGTGCCCATGTTGTGGCTCAACTTTTTGTTGCCGCTGATCGACGGCCAGAAGATGTTGTGTTGCACTTTGTCGCTGTTCAAAAATTGCACCGTCGAGCCGAGCTGCACCGCCAGTACGTGCGGCTGAAACAAGAGCGACTTCTGATCCATAACGACCGGCTTCGCCGCCGCCGGAAATGTCTTTCCCGCAATCGCCTCTACATACACCACCGAGCCCGCCTTGCCGGGGCTCACAGTTCCCGAAATGACGCCTGCTCTGGTCAGAATCGCTACTGCAAACAGCGGAATGATTTTTTTCATAGGTCCTTTCAGTACACAAATTCGAGCGCGAACAACACCGTGTTCACGCGAAACGGGTTCGCTGCTAACGGGTTTCCGTTGGGAAGGCTCGCCAGAGTCACAAACTGCCGCGGCCGGATCTGGTATTCCATGGAAACCTTGATGTTCGGGTGAATCAGGAACTGCACGCCGGGAGTAAATCGGTTCCGGCTTGAATTGTAGGGCGCGAAATAGGACGTGTTCGTCGCAAAATCCAGACCGTTAATACGATCCGCGGTCGAGTTCACCTGATCCCAGCGCATGATCGCCATCAGCCAAGGCTTCATCAGATAATCGGCCTGCATAAAGCCTCCATTAAAGGTGGCCGGAACGCCGCGCGAAAACCCCGCAGTGGTCGTGGTGGTCGGATCGATAGGCAAAGGGATCGGCGCGCCCGTCGCATCCACCGGCAGCATGTTCGAATCGTGCCCCACCATATATAGCCCGTAGAGATTGAACGTCCTGTAGTTGAAGCTGAAATCTCCGCCTGCGCGGTAATACGGCTCCCGGTTGTTGAAGAACGTGTTAGCCGTCGCGGGAACCGTTTCGAGCGAGTTCCCGTGCAAATAGAAGGTCCCGAGGTTCAAATAGGTGTGATCGTGAGGACCCGTCGCACCGGCCGCTTGGATGTCTTTCCGAATCTTGGGATCGCTCTCCAGATTGAAGCGGTAAGACGCACGCGCATAGACGTTCTTGATGCCTGAATCGGAGCTGAACCCCACTCCGCCGCCCGCACTTGCCGTCGCCGATGGAACAAACGGAAACTGATTCGATCCCTGAGAGACTCCAGTAGTGTTTTGATCGAAAATCGCTACCGAATAGTGGTATCCGCTGTAGGTATGACCGCCACTCAACTCAAAGCCTCGCGCCGCGTTGGCCAAAGCAGACTGATTCGCCACGTTTTGCTGCCTTGCTCCGATGTTGGCTTGCTGATAAATGTCGTAGGGACTGAGGTTTATCCCTCGCGCCTGCGTGAACGGCAGGTCCAGCTCGAACTGCCCCGCGCGGAGAGAAAGCAGGTCGTTCGGCAACTTCAGCAGGCGTCCGACGTTGACGAATTTCAGGTAGGCGTCTCCCAATCCACCGTTACTGTTGTTGCCGGAGACGCTGAGATCGTCGTCCACCCAGAATGCGATGTCGCTTCCGAAATTTCCAGCTGTAAAAATGCTGAAAAGTCCGGCTTGAAAATCCGTTGCTGGTATCACTCCCGGGACTGTGCCTGGAGCCGTTAAGGTGTCGAACCGGTTCCGGTTCGACGTCACTTGAAAGAACTGGTTGTAGCGCAGTCCTATGGGAGGCATACCCGGCATGGTCCCCGGCCACACCGAATTGGGAAACGATTCTTTGTTCGCCGGAGCCCCCAGCATCACCGGCGCTTCCTTAAGGAAGGTATCGTCGTCGGTTGGAAACTTGAAACCCGCGTCTTTAAAGGCTTTACCGAAATCGTTCAGCTTCGGAAAATCCATGTGGCATGTCTGGCAGGACGTCTGATACTTCCGCGCAAACGGCGGAATTGCGTAACTCTTCGACGAAGAGAGTAATACGAGCATCGCGGCCGCTGCCGCCACACTCGGAACAAACGTTCGGACAAACCTGAACACAGTCACCTCCACTTAGCTTTGGGGACTGCATCGCACTTGGATGGCCTTTGCACAAATGCCCCTGTTTTTAAGGTTGGCGCAGGGAGACGCCCGCGCGATATCGCACAGCGTGCGTCAGATGACGCCATATAATGACCAAATAATGCCGAAAAAGTGGCTTGATGGAGCCTTAAATGACCATATCTCGGCCACGTGCTGGTCCTGCCGCGATTGAGCCAACCTGCGGGCCTGGACTCGACCTCGACAATCACCTTCTGTACTGCTGGACGTCGCCGGTTCAAACTCGGTTTCCCGCTCCATCTAAAAGACTTACCTATTCCAATCCTTACTTTTTGATCGTGACGCGCACGGCTGCAGGCCGGATATCGATGCGGTCGATGTTGTATCCCATCTCAAACTTCTCGCCAATCTTCGCCGATGGATAAAGAGGCAGGAAGAACGTCTTAATCAGAAAATCGAGCACCGTTCCCGTGGCTACCACTCCTGAGACTTCGACACGGGTCAGGTCCACGACGCATTGGCCGCCGCCAGATTTCACCCGAATCGAAATGGTAACCGGCCGCTCACCCTCAATCATCCGAGCCATCACCCAGTTGGTCGCTTTGCCCTGGGCGTGGCGCATTTTCAAAAAATCCATCAGCGCGTAGGCGGTACCAATATCGTTGCCGAGCGTCACACGCTGGTTGCGGATTCCCTGCGGGACGATGCCGGGGACCATATAATAGGCCCATGAATTGATCTCCTGCAAGGTAAAGACGATGACGGAGCCGGGCTTCGGGTGGCCGTTTTCAATGGTGTCGAGTTTGGCCAATGCGCTGCGAACGTACGCGTCGCCCGCAGGAAGCGCCGGCGCACACAGGAGAGCCAACGTCAGCAGCCGGTGCATGTTACCAGTCTAGTGCTTATAGCTCGCGTTGATCCACTCGTCGACATCCTTGTGCAGTTTGTCGTTGGCCTTTTTGTCGATGTACATCATGTGGCCGCCTTCGTAATAGGTGAAGCTCACATTTTTGCGAACCGCCGGTTCCAGGCCCATGTGCGCTACGGTCTGCTCGATCCCGTTGAAGGGGGTCGCGTGATCGTAATAACCGCAGATCACCAGCAGTTTCAGGTGCGTCTGCTGCGTCATGGCGGAGCGGAGCGCTTCCGCCGGGCCGCCGGGTTGGCCCTGATCCCAGGGCTGCACGCGAGCCGTTACGGTGTAATACATATCGGTCGACCATTTGAGGTCGCGGCGCACGTAATCCTGGAACGTTGCGACGTACGCGCCCTCATAGGAAGCTTCGCTCGAATCGTATTCGACGCGCTCGCCCGCGGCATCGAAATCAAAGCCAGTGAAGCGCGCGTCGAGGCGGCCGACGGTTTCGCGTTTGTCGCGCAGCAACTCCTTGAACCAGCGCTGCGGGCTGACCCGAAGATTCGTCTCCTCTATGTACTTCGGCGCGAGGCCGGTGAAACGGGCCAGTTCCTTCACGATTTGCGCTTTCTCCGCCGCGGAGATTTGATCGCCTTTTTCGAGCGCCGCCGCATACGGACCGTGGGAGAAATCGCGGGCCTTCAGCGCCACTTGTTCAATGGTCAATTTCTGCAGGTCCGGAGGGAGCAACTTATGAAACCAGCCGGAACAGACAATCGTCGGAAGCCAAAACTTGGTGCGATCGTCCGCGCCCCAGTTCCCGAATCCGACCGAAGATAGCAGAGCGACGCCGTTCAAATACATTTGATGGCGCTGTTCGAGCACGTTCGATAGTTGCGCCGAGCGCGTGGTGCCATAGCTTTCGCCGATCAGAAATTTCGGCGAGAGCCAGCGCTCATTGCGGGTGACATATTGATAGATGAAATCGGAGAACCACGTGGCGTCCTGCACCACACCATAAAACTGCGAGGCATTTTCACCGGGAACGGGACGGCTGTAGCCAGTGGAGACGGCATCGATAAACACCATGTCAGTCGCGTCGAGGAACGAATCCTCGTTATCGGCGATTTCGTACGGAGCCGGTCCCAGGCCGTGCCCATCGGGCGCAAGTACGACATGCTTCGGTCCCAGGCCCATGTGCGTGAAAGACGACGCCGAGCCGGGGCCTCCGTTATAGACGAACGACAGAGGACGCTTGGCGGCATCGGCGACGTCTTCCTTCGTGTAAGCGACGTAGAAGAACGACGCCTTGGGCGCGCCCGCATCGTCCTTGATGACGTAGTTGCCGGCGGTGGCGGTGTAACCGATCTGCTGGCCGCCGATAATAGCCTTGTGATGCGTGATCGAAGTTTTTTCTTCAGGCGGCGGCAATCGCGGGGTCTGCTGGGTGGTGGCGGGCGCGGGGGTCGCAGCGGCCTGCGGAGTCTGGGCGTTGGCTCCGCCTCGTCCACCTCCACGACCTTGCGCGGTTGCCTCACACGCGGCGATGAGCAGACCAGCGCCGAGCGCGGCGATTCGATTCGTTGTCATTCAACAAGAGACGATAAAAAGATCGGCGTCGTTACGGCTCGGGCTTTAATTCCAGCTTCGCTTCCGACCGCTTTTCGATGTCTGCAAGCAGCTTCGCCGTCGTATCCCGATCGGTGACGGCGTCCGACTTCAAGTAGATCTTCAGATTCTCCACCGCACCCTTGAAATCCTGTTTCTTCGCGAGAATCACGCCCAGGATGTAATACACTTTCGGATTCTCCGCGGCGCTCACAGCGACGGCCTCTCGGGCGCTTTTCTCGGCGAGATCGAGTCTCCAGAGTTGCGAATTCGCCACCGCGTTGTAGTACAGAGACCCGGGAAAATCGTAGGAATTCAGGCGGATGACACGGGCCGTGATTTGCGCGACGTCTTCCCACTTCTTTTCGCGGAACGACAGCAGGTACATCCGTTCATATGGGTTGACGAATTTTGAATCGGCGGCAATGGACCTCGTATAGGCTTCGCGAGCCTCGATATTCTGACCGTGCTGTTCGTAAATACGCCCCAGCTCCAACCATGCAGCGGCATAGCGCGGGTAAATGTCCGTGGCTTTCAGAAAATCGCTCTGCGCCTCGTCGAGCTTCGATTTTTTCACCGCTTCTAAACCTTTATCGAAAGCCTTATGTGCATCTTTGGGCGCCAGAGCCGATGTCGCGCTGGTGGTTAAGCCTTCCACCTTCGCGTAGGGATGCAGGAAGATCGTCCCGATATTCGGATCGTCCAGGTTGCGGCGGCCGGCGAGCGAAATGAGATCGGAGCGATAGCCGGCAAGCTTGGCGCGCAAATCGCAGCCAAATAGGGTCGCGTTCGATTTCTGCGAACCCTGCGCGCCCCTGTTCGCCGAGGGCGAGTCGTCGGTTGCGTCCGAAAGCATATCCTGCGTCTGGCCAATCTGAAAGCTGAACTCGCCGTGGGCATCGGCGTAGGCCTGCGGACGCGTCGAGCCGTTGCAGACGCGCTCGATGATAACCCCGGTAGGCGGCGCCGTGCCGTCGGGCATCGCCACCCTGCCGTAGAAAAATGCGCCGCGCGTATTGAGACCGGGATTCGTCGGGGAGTTCGTTGTGCCGGACCCGGGAGTGGTCGGAAGACTTCCGGACGACGGCGCTCCGGTGGCTCCGGTGCCCGTCGTGGGACTCCCAGTGGAGCCGCCAGGGGGTTTCGGAGGACCCACCTGCGCGGGCAAAAGAATCGTGGCCACTGCAGCGCTCGCCAGGATTGTCGGAACACGCCAAATTCGCATGATTTGAAGCCCCGTCCTTGCCTCGATTATACTCCCGCTGTTGACAGCCTGCGGCCCGGCAGCGGACAGTAGGAATAATGAAGATCTGGTTCCCTTTAGCGGCAGCCGTTGTGCTGACTGCGTGCTCCGAGACGCCTGTGGCAAAGACTCCCGTAAAACCACCGGAGCCGCTGACGGGCCGGCAGGCGTTCTATCAAACATATCCGCAGGCGCGTACCTGGGCTCAGGACGCGCAGCCGGTGCGCGTGCGCAGCCTCGAACTGGATGAGCTCAAGGCGGACGGCGGGAAGGCCGCTGCGTGGGAAGTGCTATACGCGTCGCAGGCGAAGGGGCGCTCGCGCGTTTACTCCTGGTCCGCAGTGGAGGCACAAGGCAATCTGCACAAAGGCGTGTTTGCGAATCAGGAAGAATCCTGGCACGCGGGCGGATCGGACAAACCGTTCCTGATTCAGGCGTTGAAAATCGATACGCCGGAGGCGCTGGAAACCGCGATCGCGCACAGCGGAACTTATTTCAAGAACGCCGGGACCAAGCCTCATCCGAAATTTGTTCTGGAATACAGTGAGCGCTATCCCGATCCGGTATGGCGGATTTATTGGGGCGATTCGGTTTCGACCGCGGAGTGGAGCGTCTTTGTCGATGCGGCCACCGGGAATTATCAGGGGCGGTAAGCGGCGCGCAGCTTAACAGAGATTGTTGACAAAGGCTTATTTGGCCGCTGATGAACGCGGATTCGGATAGGATTTTATTGGGTTTTCGATCGGCGTTCATCCGCGTTCATCGGCGGCCAACCTTGTTTTTGCCTTTTCAGCAACCTCTGCCAGCCTGCACCGCGCGATAGTTTACGAGTACCCGTCACTTTCCGAACGCACCTTACCCGCGAAGTGGCGATATACGTAGAAAAAATATCCGGCCGCGAGCACGATCCCGGGAATAAACCATCGTAAACCGATCGAGAGTCCGTAGGGAGCCGCTGCCGCATTGTAGATCGTGAGCCCGAATTGCGGATCGCCGTTAGAGGGAAGCACGTAGGGATAGACACCTAACACGGCACCGGCGAGCATCGAGACGATGAATCCGCACGACGCCAGAAACCGTGTCCGGTCGTGCTTCGCTCCCCATCCTGAGACAGCCAGCGCGACTGCCGCCAAGGGAAGCAACCATGCGCCGCGCACCGCACGCGGTTGCACCACAGCGCTGAGCGCGAGAACCAGGATCGTCATTGGGACGACAAGCCATCGCAGCCGGTTCGCCAAGCTCCGGGCCCGGGCCTGCACGTCGCCTTGGGTTTTGTATGCGACCCACAGTGCGCCATGCAACATGAGCGTGACGAAGGCCGCGACTCCGATGGGAACTGTGTACCAATCAAGAATCCCCGCGTCGTGCTGCGGCGTGAAGTTGGTCCACAAGGGCAGGAAAAAGTAGCCTTCAGCGTTCAAAGGCACGCCGCGAATCACGTTGCCGAGCGCCGCTCCGAAAAAAATCGCTAGCAGCGAGCTGGAGAACGCAAATACCGCGTCCGCGAGCTGTTTCCAGAGGTCATGTTCGACGTGACTGCGCATTTCGATTGAGATGCCGCGAAGGATCAACAACCACAGAACCATCATCAGAGGCAGGTAGAATCCGCTGAAGCTGGACGCATAGAGAAGGGGGAACGCGAAATAGAGAGTCCCTCCGGCGGCGAGCAGCCATACTTCGTTTCCATCCCAGAACGGACCAATTGACTTGAGTACAGTCTTCCGGTCAGCATCGTTTCGCGCGACCAACAAATAGACCATGCCGACGCCAAGATCGAAACCGTCGAGAACCACGTAGGCGGTGATCATCAACACGATGAGCCAGAACCACAGTGTTTCCATTTAAGCCTCCTCCCCCTCGGGTCCATGTTCGATTTCGCGCGTGACTAAGAACAGGAAAAGTACGCCGAGCACCATGTAAAGGCCCATAAAGCCGATCAGCGTAAACAATCCGTTGCCAGCGGAAACTTGGAGCGACGAGCCTTGCGCGGTTCGCATGATTCCATAGATCAACCAGGGCTGGCGGCCAATTTCCGCCGTCATCCATCCGGCGGTTGTGGCGATGTAGGGGAACGGCAGGGCGAGCATCAGCATCCACAAAACCGGACGCGCCGTGAACAATCGTCCGCCGCGCAGCAGCAGCAGCGAAATGCCCATCAACGCGAGCATCATCATGCCTAAACCGACCATAATGTGATAGGAAAAGTACAGTAACGGCACGTTATCGGGCCATAAATCGCGTGGAAAATCGCGCAAACCCTTCACCTCCGCGCCCCACCTCTTATACGTGAGAAAACTCAGGGCTTTGGGAATCAGGATTGGATTATCGAGCTTCATTTTTTCCATGTCGGGCTGTCCGATAATTGCCAGCGGAGCGCCCTGTTTGGTATCGAAAAGGCCTTCCATCGCGGCCAGCGTTACAGGCTGACTCTGCAGCACCATTTTCCCTTGTTGATCTCCGGTGGGAAAGATGAGCAGTGCTACCGCGATCGCTCCGGCAATCACGCCCGCGCGCACAAACGTCCGCCCGTAACCGGCATGTTTGTTCGTGAGCAAATAGTATGCGCCAATCGAAGCCATGACGAAACTACCCGTCACCACGGCTGCGATCATGTTGTGCAGATACTGCCACTGGCCCCAGGGATTGAGAAGGAATGCCCAGATGTCCGTGAGTATAATCTCGCCTTTCGGGCCCAACGAATAACCGGTGGGGTGCTGCATCCAGGCGTCGGTCATAATGATGAAGAATCCGGATAGCCAGGATCCAAGAAAGACCAGAAACGCGGAACACCAGTGGGCGAGCGGGCTCAAGCGTTTTTCTCCGAAGATAAACAGGCCGAGAAAGCTCGATTCCAGGAAGAAGGAGAACACGCCTTCCATGGCGAGCGTCTGTCCGATGACTCCTCCGGCGGAGCGCGAGAAGCGAGCCCAGTTGGTGCCGAACTGAAACTCCATCGGAATTCCGGTGACCACGCCGAATGTGAAATTGATGGCGAAGATTTTCGCCCAGAAACGCGCGGCCCGCGCGTAGTGCTGGTTGCCGGTTCGGAGCGCAAGGGTTTTCAAAACGACGATCAGCAGCGCAAGGCCCATCGTCAATTGAGGAAATAAGTAGTGAAATGTGATGGTGAACGCGAAATGGAGGCGATGAACTGCGAGAGCCGAGTCCATGCTCGCACTGTATCAAAACACACTTCTCCCTGCAGAGATGTCAATCAATTCTCAGACCGGGCGGCTTATACAAGGCTTCCCCTCGCAAAGCCGATCCCGGCCCTAATATTAGCCGGAGTGCCTCGCCCGTTAAGGCCAGGCTTGTTCCGGTTCCCCAATGATCCATCGAGAATCACCAGGGTGGGTACCCAAATCCGTGTTTTTACTCTCACGGCTTAGTCCACCGATGAGACGGCGGTTCTCCCCAATGCTCCTGCGAGTACGCCTAGGGCCTCGAGGACTTAGTGCGTGTCGCGACCGGGCGTCCATTGGGAAACCCCGGCTTCTTGACTGTATGTTAAAGGAGTTTGCGGAGAATTGGGCCGAGTGAATACGGGAAATTTAGGAATCGGCGGGAGATTGAGTTTCTGCTGGACGGAGAAGCCGCCTCGAAAGGCGGCTGCCGCCAAAATTGGCCGCCCCACACGGCAGGCGGGCGAAATAGTTACTCGAAAACGAGCTTCGTGGTCGTCCCGGCGATAGTGATGTCTTTGATCTGGTGGTTGTCGCCGTCCTTGTAGCCGATGGTGGTGTACAGGTATTTGGAGTTTGACGTCTCCACCTTCACGGTGGCTTCGACGCTGGTTTTCCCCTGTTTTACGATGGCTTTGTTGTCTTTGATCTCGAGCTTCGCCTCGCCGACTTTCAACGTCGTACCGTTCACGACGGTGGGTTGGTAGAAATTCAGGTTGAAGTTGCTGGCGGCGCTGGCCACGGCCAACACCATCACGGAAACGAGCAATAACGTGCCCTTAATCATCATAATCTCCTTATCGTACCAAATTCAGTTAACGGCGTTCTCTATTTTAACGATGTGGATGAGGCAAAAGTTCAATCGGATGCAACAAAATGAACAGGGAGGCTAAGAATCTTCAAGGAAGGATGCGGACGGGGCAAAAAATCAAACCGCGCCCGAACCATCTTCCTCAGAAGAGGCCCCGGGCGCGGTTCGTTAAAACTGAACGAAAACCAAAATTAGCTGGTCTTGGTGGTCTTGGTCTTGGTGGTCTTGGTCTTTCCGGTCTTCTTCGACTTGGTGGTGTCGGTCGTCTTCTCCTGCGCGAAAGCATAGCTGGCGGCGCCGAGGACGAGCGAAAGGCCGAGCATCGTGGTCATGATCTTTTTCATAGGTGTGTTTCTCCTTGATTATGTCGACGACTCAAGGCCGTCTTGCAGAACTATCATTGCAATTGGACATGAAACCACCCTTAAAGGGCGATTAAAATGGCTTCATTGGCGATGAGTGACAGGTCCGGTATCGTCGTCAACTTGTTTACTTGCAATAAAATAGATTGTTGCGGACTGCTCGAAATTAGAATGCTTTTCTATGCTGAAGCAGAATGAAGCGTGAAGAATTGGCTAAAAGGCTCGCCCAGAAGACTGGAGTGTCGGACTCAGCCGCTCGGGACGAAGTGGATGAACTGGTGCATAACATCCTTTACAGGCTGCGGCGGGGGCAGGCGGTGAAGCTGCCTGGAGTGGGCAAACTGGTCCCGAAGCTGCACCGATGAGCCTGGCGCGGGGGCTGATCTTTGAGATTGTTCGAAAATCGCTCGATGCGGGGCAGGCGGTCGAGATCGAAGGGCTCGGGCGGTTTCGCGCGTCGGCGCAGGGTTACCGGTTCGATCCGGAGACGCAGCCTACCGTTTTTGTGGCGTATGCGGTGGAGGACCTGGCGATCGCGCGGCGGCTCGCTGACGCGCTGCGCGCCGCTGGCTGTTCGCCTTGGCTCGACAAGGACCGTCTGATGCCGGGGCAGAACTGGACGGAATCGTTCAATCGGGCGATTGCGGACGCAGATGCGTTCGTGGCGTGCTTTTCACAGCGATCGGTCTCAAAGAGAGGCGAGTTCCAAAGCGAATTGCGCCAGGCGATGGAGTGCGCGGAGCGGAGACCACTCGACGATGTGTTCCTGCTGCCGGTCAGACTGGAGCGATGCGTGGTGCCTTCGCAGATCGCGGACCGGGTGCAGTACGTCGATTTGTTCCCGGATTGGGAGCGCGGGGTGAAGCGACTGGTGCGGTCGATACGCCGCGCGGCACGGCGCCGGATTTGCACCCAATTCAGTCCAGCTTGAGTATCTGGAAGACATTGCTGTAATCGTCGGTCCAGGCGCGGAAGTTCTTTTTCGTCTTGGCTGGCTGGATGTCGGCTTTGCTGAAAGCGCTGTCTTCGAAAATGGCGGTATCGGACGTCAGCAGCACCCAGGTGGAGGCGGAAAGATAGGGAGCTTCATCGCCATCGTCAGCAACGGTCATGGCTTGTTTCGAGAAAAACGCGGAGCCGCCCGCGCAGACGGGCTCAAGATCGAGATATCGATTGGAGATGTGCAGCGCTAGAATGCCGTTCGGTTTTAGATGCCGGAAATAGACGGCGAACGCCTCGCGCGTGAGCAGGTGGACGGGAATGGCATCACTTGAGAAGGCATCGACGGCGAGAAGGTCGAGTTGCAGACTGTCCATCCGCTCCATAGTGAGACGCGCGTCGCCCATGAGAATGCGTTTGTCGGCGGGCGAATGTGGATAGAACGTGAATTCGGTCTGGGCGAGTTTCTCGACTAGCGGATTGATTTCGAAGACGCGATAAAAATCGCCGACGCGGCCGTAGTTGGATAGAACTCCCGCGCCGAGTCCGATGACGCCGACGCGCACTGGTCCGCGCTTCTGAACCGCGCGAATCGCCCGGCCGACGCCGGAGTCTTCGCCGTAATACGACGTGGTCTTGTACCGTAACGGCTCGTCGAGGATCTGAGAACCGTGGTTGATGGTGCCATGGAGCAGGGTTCGCTCACTGTACTCATCGTCGCTTTTCGACTCATCGTCCTTGACGTGGAGCACGCCGTAGAAATTGCGCGCCGCTAAGCGATATCCTTTCTCGTTATCGCGTTCTTTTCGAGCGAGGAAGCCCAGGAGCAGGCCGACGCCGAGCAGCAAGGCCACACGCATCGCCGATCGCCCAATCTTGTGCCCGGTGCCGAATAACATTACCAGCGCGCCTAGGACGGAGCACACTGCAACCGCCAAGGCTTGCTGGTAAGGCGCGGAACCGATCTTCACGGGCAAAACGAACGCGGCGATCACGCCGCCCAAAGAGACCACCATAAACAGGTACGCGAGAAATCGCGGAGGGCGCTTGAAGAAACCATCCCACATCACCAGCGCGCCGAGCATCGTGCACGCGGCGATCGCCAGGGGAAGCTCGAGATTTGACGGGAACACTCGGGGAGCGATCAAGGCGACGAAGATACCACCTAGTGCGCCTCCGAGCGAGACCATCAAGTAGAACAGCGTCAGATATTGCGGCGCGGGGCGGCGGCGGGCCAGTTCGCCGTGACATAGCATGCAACACAAAAAAAGGCCGCCGGAGAACACAGGAATAAGAATCTTGATGTGGATGTTGCCGGAGTCCTCATACAGGTCGCGGGACATGTAGTAGAAGATGGGCACCAGCAGAACGAACATCACGCCGCGGTGATAAATCTTGTCGCTCTCAAAGGCCAGCATGAACGTGGCGAGATAGAGGGCCAGGGGCAGCACCCAAAGAAGGGGAATCGGGGCCACGTTTTGGCTCAGGTGCGTGGTGATGGAGACCAACAGAACGGATGCGACGGCCGCGAGGCTGACCCAGAGAGCTAGATCCTGGAGGCGCGGGCGGAGGGCGGGCGGCCTGTCCCCTCCCTCACGGTCAGGGTTCGGTACAAGCGCTTCCTGCGGTCGCGGCTCGGTACTCCGCCAGGCGGCCAGAGTACAAACGAGCGCGAAGGCTACGTATCCGACACTCCATGAGTAGGCTTGATAGCGCGAGGTTAATCGAGGCTCGACCAGAAACGGGAAGCTGACCAGGGCCAGCATCGATCCAAAATTCGACAGCGCGAACAGGCGATAGGGCATGCCGTTTCCGGAGCGCCGCACATACCAGGCTTGCAATAAAGGACTGGTAGAGGAAAGCAGGAAATAGGGCAGGCCGATGGTCGCGGTCAGGAGCAGCAGAATACGCAGCGTGGGGTCGCCTGATTCAGACGGCTTCCAGGTCTCCGAAGGCAAGATGGGAAGCAGGGCACAACTGGCCAGCAGCAGAGCGACGTGCGTCACCATCTGCTGCTTGGATTTCAGGAACCGGATGGAGCAGTGCGCGTAGGCGTATCCGGCGAGCAGCACGAGCTGAAAAAACAGCATCGCGGCGCTCCAGACGGTGGCCGATCCTCCGAACCAGGGCAGAATGATCTTGGCGATCAGCGGTTGCACCTGAAAAAGCAGGAAGGCGCTTAGGAAGATGGTGACGGCGTAGATGAGCATTTATTGGAGGATCTGAACGATATTACTGTAATCGTCGGTCCAGCCGCGGAAACCCGGCTTACGTTGCAGTTTGCTGACGGCGAAATGGTCCTGAAAATTCGCGTGTTCAAAAAGTGCGGGAGCGCGGGAGATTAAGATCCATGTCGACGGCGAATAGTAATTCTCGTCCTCGCCGGCGTCATCGATCACGATTCCACTAAAACCGTTTGCTGCTGCCGCGTCGGCGACCACCGGCGCCAGATCCAGATAGCGATTGGTAATGTTGATGGCGAGAACCCCATTCGGGTTCAGATGGCGGAGGTACGTCCGGTAGGCCTCCGCTGCGAGAAGATGGACTGGGACGGCATCGCTCGAAAAGGCGTCCATGGCGAGAAGATCCAGATGCTCGGCGGGCATGCTCTCAAGCACCAGCCGGCCGTCGCCCAGGAAGAGGCGCTTTTCGGCGGGACAAGCGTTCCAGAATCCGAACTCGGATTGTGCGATTGCCACGACCAGTGGATTGATCTCGTAGTAATGCAAGGTGTCGCCCGCGCGAGCCAGAGTCGCGGTGACGCCCGCTCCCAGGCCGAGGACGCCGATACGAAGGGGGCCGCGCTCGCCCAGCGCGCGAAGGGCTCGGTTGATACCGGAGCCGCTGCCGAAATACGACGTCGGGATGCGATCGCCGCCAGGGCGCAGCAATTGAGTACCGTGATTGATAGTGCCGTGAATCAGCACGCGCTGCGCCGGCGAGTGCTTGCCTGGTGCGTCATCCCGTACTCGCAGCACTCCGTAGAAATTGCGCGCGGAGAGGGTATATTCGCGGGACTCCCGAACATGGTTCTGAATCAGGTAACCCGCGAAGGCGAGGATTGCTAGCGCGGTCGCGACATGGAAGAGCCGCCTGAAAGGGCGGCTGCCGCCAATATTGGCGGCCCCACAAGACACCAGCGCGGCGCACAGCACCATTCCCGCGGGCAGCTCGATATATGAGTTGAACAAACGCGGAGCAGCCAGTGCGACGAACGTTCCACCTAGCGCGCCGCCGAGCGAGACCATCAAATAAAACTGCGTCAGATATCGAGGATGGGGCCTCCGGCGCGCAAGCTCACCGTGGCAGACCATGCAACATACGAAGAGCGCTGCGCAGAGTGCGGGAATGAGTCTTGTAACATAGGCATCGCTCTGATACGTCGCGATAAAACCAGGAGCGGCAGAAAAATGGCGCGGTTATAGAACCGATCGCTCTCGAAACAGAGAATAAAGCTGAGCAGATAGAGACTCAGAGGCGCCACCCAGAGCAGCGGAATCGGGGCGACATTCTGAGTCAGATGACTGGTGACCGCGAGCAACAGAATAGAAGCGCAGGCGGAGAGGCCGATCCACAACATGCGCTGGGAGAGTCCCGGAGGCGATGCGGGGCCGGCGGTGGAAGGCTCCGTAGGCTGAGCGCCCACTCGGCTGCGCCACGCCACGATCAAGCACACGACTGCAAATCCGCCGTATGCAACGGACCAAATGAGGGCTTGCCTTGAGAGGGCCAGGCGCGGTTCGATCACGAACGGATAACTCAAGAGCGCGAGCATCGATCCAAAGTTTGAGAGCGCGAAGAGACGATAGGGAATCGCGCCTTCGTGCGCTCGAAGATACCAGGCTTGCAGCAGAGGACTGGTGGCCGAAAGGAGCGCGTAGGGCAATCCGACGGTTGCGCCGAGCAGAAGAAGAATGCGCAGTGTGGGATCGCCCGCGCCCGATGGTTTCCACGCGGCGGAGGGAATAATCGGCAGTGTGGCGAGGCTCGCGATCAGCAGCGAGCCATGCGTCCAAAATTGCTGGGCCGGCTTCAAATAGTGGATGATGCAATGCGCGTAAAGATAACCTGCAAGCAAGAGCAGTTGAAAGAAGAGAAGCGCCGCGCTCCACACCGCCGCGGATCCACCGAACCAGGGGAGAATGAATTTTGCTATGAGTGGCTGGACTTGGAAAAGCAGAAATGCGCTGAGAAAAATAGTCGCGGCGTAAAGCGGCATTGACCGCTTAGGATAGCGCAGTCCCTTCGGTTACAGCTCTCGCATGATTTCCTCGAGGATCGGACGCACCAGGTGAATATCGCCCGCGTCCGTCTTCAGACGCAGTGTTCGACGCGAATGCCCGACGCGTCCGGACGCCAGCATTCCGCGGCCAGAATTGCATCGCACGGAAAGCGGAAATTCCGAGCTTACGCGACCTTTCACGCTCTCGGCATGCACCTCCGCACCCGTTCTCGCGCTGAGGTCGACGCGAACGTCGCCCAGCACACTGTGCGCTTCCACATCCTGCTCCAGCATATGCGCGGAAACATCGCCGTCCACTGTGCGGCCGATGAAACGCAGCTTCTTCGGGAGGCGGACTACGAAATCGACGCGCAAATCCGTGAGGATCACGTCGCCGCCGCCGCCGTTATCCCAGCGAACACGCGCCATCGAATCGGAAGTCGAGGCAACGCGAAATCCTCCGCCGTGGCTCGGACGGCAATCGAACGGTCGGCCGGGGTCGGCATCGGGATAGACGGCGCAGATCGTCACTCCACCTTTATGCTCGACCACCTCGATGGCGACCTGCCCGGGATCGCTGGAGCCTCTTTTGATCGCGATGACCTCAATTTCGTCACCGAGGGCGGGCTCGGCGCGCACGTTGCCATGAATATTATTGACCTCGACCAGCTGGCCGCCAGGAACCCATCCATGCCAGCGTGTTTCTTCCTGGATCGCTCCCGGGATCGTCAGGTTCGTGCGGTTCATCGGACTGGCGACGGCAGCCAGTGAAGCGATAGCGAGAATAGCCAGCTTCATATAGTCGAAGAGAGGAGGCACGCAAAGGGCCCCTCTATCTCCTTACCTTTGAAGAGTGAACGGCTTAAAGAGTGTCCGCCTGTGGGACGGTAGAGGTGAAATCGGACACGCTGCGACACGAATGTCGACGCAGCACGCCTGGAGGCGCGCGCCACAAAACGGCCGAAGAATCTGATGGTTGATGATGCGGTTGGACACTCTCAATTTGGGTGTGAGCCTTCGTTGGGTGCACAAAGTCCGATGAATACCTTGGCTACTAGCCCAACGCCCATACAGCAAGGCGTTGAGCGGAGCTAGTATTGAGGCAACTGAAGTGAGAGAGGGATCGACAGTGAGGGTCGCAAGGAAAGGCGGACATAGGCCGAAGACGACGAGCGGCGGCACCTCCCAATTTGTCGGAGCGAGGTAAATGCCTATGGCGACGCAATACCCGATCGCGGCCGCTGGAAGGACGATCCTTTTCACAGTGCCACCACGTTAGTCGTTCGTGATCCAGCCGTCCACGATCTTGATGATCCGGTGGCCGCGAGCGGCGTTGGCCTCGGAATGGGTCACCTGGATGATGGTAGTGCCGCTCTCATTCAGCTTCTGGAACACGTCCATGATCTCCTTGGCCTGGCTGGAATGGAGGTTGCCCGTAGGCTCGTCGGCGAGGATCACTTTTGGATTCGCAATGATCGCGCGCGCGATCGCCACCAGTTGCTGCTGGCCGCCGGAAAGCTGGTTCGGGAATAGATCTTTCTTGCCGACCATCTGAAACCGGTCCAGCACGTCGCAGACAATACCGTCGCGATCGGACTTTTTCACGTTGCGGTAGGAGAGAGGGATATCGAGGTTCTCGTACACCGTCAGCGAGTCGAGCAGGTGATAGCTCTGGAAGACGAAGCCGAAATACTTTTTGTAGATCTCGTCGC
This sequence comes from Bryobacterales bacterium, assembly GCA_003170295.1. Classification (GTDB taxonomy): domain Bacteria; phylum Acidobacteriota; class Terriglobia; order Bryobacterales; family Bryobacteraceae; genus Palsa-187. The sequence goes on from PNAJ01000148.1 coordinate 43,640, forward strand.
GATCCTTTTTTTTGAGTTTATGGATCGGGTGGTCGAGAAAATTGTATTCGCCGGTCCAGGCGGAATCATGCATGCCGATCAAATGGAGGAGCGTGGATTTGCCTGCGCCGGAGGGTCCCATGATGGAGACAAACTCGCCGTCCTTGATCTCCACGTTGATGCGGCGGAGCACAAACGTTTTGGTCGGGCCGTGTTCGAAGTACTTTTCGATGTTGCGGAGGGTAATCATAGTCAGACGAAGCCAGAATAGCGTAGATTGCACGTGAAGGGCCCAGCCCAAGCTAATGACTACACGTGGTATGTTTTCAAGACTATGTTCGTTCCTGGGAATCGATGTACTGCTGCGATGCTCTTTCTGGGCGTTTTGCCAACGGGTTGTGCGAGTCGCGAGAAGCTGGCGGCGTCGATTCCAAGCGCGCCGGGGAAGATGCACGCGCAGTACACGATGCGCTACGTCGAGGTTGCGATCGGAACGGGGAAGGTCGCCGAACCGGGCAAGATGTTTTCGGTTCACTATACAGGCTGGCTTCTGGACGGCACGAAATTCGATTCTTCGCGGGACAAGGAGAAGCCGCTCTCCTTCGAACAGGGGAAACGCAGGATGATTCCCGGATGGGATGCCGGATTCGAAGGAATGCGTGTCGGCGGGAAACGGCGTTTGTTTATCCCCTATCAATTGGCATATGGAGAGAAGGGGCGGGGCAAGATCCCGCCCAAGGCGGAGTTGATTTTCGACGTCGAGTTGATGGACGTGCGAGATCCACCGGCAGCGACGGAGGCGGCGAAGTAGCTACACAGTTTCGCTGATTTGAAATTGCGGCTGGATGTCGGTGAAGTTCGGAATATCGGCCTGCAACTCCGCACCGTGAGCTGCCATGCCGTCCTGGAAATCGCTCACCGTTTCGAAATAGAGATTCCCGATGCACGCGAACACCGGTTCAGACCCGGGACCCAGGCCCGACAATCCTTGCTGGATTTCATAGCGCGTGATGCCGTGGCTCGCTAGCCGGTCCATCACCAGCGGGCGATGCTTCCGCTCATAATAGACCTGGTCAAATCGCTTACCAGGTCCATTGGGATAAAAAACGGAGACACAGATCATATTCTTTAAACCAGTTTCCCTTTGAGTAACGTATTTACCGCTGCGGGGTCCGCTTGGCCGCGGCTGGCCTTCATTACTTGACCGACCAGGAATGCGATCACCGTTTGCTTGCCGCCGCGATACTGCTCCACCTGCTTGGGATTCGCGGCGATCACTTCATCGACGATTTTTTCGAGCGCGCCGGTGTCACTGATCTGATGCAGGCCTTCGCGTTCGGCGATGACGTCGGCCGCGTCGCCCGACGACAACATCTTGGGAAGGATCTCTTTGGCGATTTTGCCGCTGATTTTTCCCTGCGCAATCAGCTTGATCAATCCACCGAGATTTTCCGCGCTTACTGGCGACTCGATAATCTCGGTGCCCTGCTCCTTCAGCAACGCCGCAAGATCGCCCATCACCCAATTCGCAGCCGCCCGCGCATCACCGGAAACGGCCGCGGTCTTTTCGAAATAGTCGCCGGTGACGCGCGTTGCCGTCAGGACATCGGCGTTGTATTCGGTCAACGCGTACTGTTCGATAAAGCGCTCGCGGCGCGCCGCAGGCAGCTCCGGCATGTCACTACGAATGCGAGCCATCCAGGATTCACTGACTCGCAGAGGAACCAAATCAGGTTCCGGGAAGTAGCGATAATCGTGAGCGCTTTCCTTACTGCGCATGGAGACTGTCTCACCCGTCTCGACGTTGAACAGACGCGTTTCCTGCGTTACCCGTCCCCCGGTTTCGATCAGATCGACCTGCCGCTCGATTTCATGGTCTAGCGCCATTTTTAGAAACCGGAATGAGTTGAGATTCTTCACCTCGGCCTTGGTCCCGAATTTCTCCGCGCCGCGCAGCCGCACACTGACATTCGCATCGCAGCGAAGATGGCCTTTTTCCATGTCGCAACTCGACACTTCCACGTATTGCAAAATCTGCTTCAACTGGGTGAGGAACGCGAACGCTTCGTCAGAGCTGCGAATATCCGGCTCCGTCACAATTTCGATCAGCGGGGTGCCACTGCGATTTAAATCCACATAAGTATACCGGCTCGAGTCTCTAAAACCGTCGTGAATGCTCTTGCCCGCGTCGTCTTCCATGTGGACGCGCGTGATCCCGATGCGCTTCTTCGCGCCCTCCACTTCGACCTCGACAAACCCTCGCTCGGCGAGCGGCTGATCGTACTGCGAAATCTGATAACCCTTGGGAAGATCCGGATAAAAGTAGTTTTTCCGCGCGAAAATCGATTTCGGATTCACCGTGCAGTGGAGAGCGAGGGCTGCTTCGATCCCCAACTCCACGGCCTGCCGGCTCAACACCGGAAGAGCGCCGGGGAGACCGAGACAGACCGGACAGACGTTCGTATTCGGCGGCGCGCCGAAGCTGGTGGGGCACCCGCAAAAGATTTTCGTCCGCGTCGCGAGCTGGACGTGCACCTCCAGTCCAATCACGGGTTCGTACTTAGCCATCAGATCGGGCGCAATGCTCGGCATGAGATTTTTTCATTATAGCGGCGCGCTCGGCGATCCTAAGAGTCTCCGCTCCCTGTGGTCGCGGCTCGGCTTAATGTGCGATAATTCCGGGAATTGGTTTCCGACATTAAGTTCGCTTTCCGGATGCTATTCCGGACGCCTGCTTTCAGTTTTGCCGCTGCCATGGTCCTGGCTTTAGGGCTGGGCGCCACCACCGCAATCTTCACGCTCGTCGAGCGCCTTCTGCTGTCTCCTCTGCCCTATCCGGACGCGGATCGTCTGGTATGGATCTGGAACGTGCCGCCTCGTGCGGGGGCGGGACTGCGCAGCCTTTTTGGCGCCGATGTCAATGAAATACGCCGTGAATCGCGGGATTTCGAAAGCCTGGCGGGAACTTTTCGGGGCACCTGGAACGTCACCGGCCTGGGCGAGCCGTTCCGCCTTGCGGGAGTTCGTGTGACCGCCGATTTCTTTACGACCCTGGGGATCCAGCCGAAGATCGGACGGGTTTTTTTGCCGGAGGAGTATCGACTCGGGCATGAAATGGTTGCGATCTTCAGCTACTCTTTCTGGCAAAATCGCCTCGGCGGGGATCCGAATATTGTTGGACGGCGAATTTCAATGGACGGAATTCCCTTTGAGATTGTCGGCGTGATGCCGCGTGAATTCGCGCTCGCCGCCGACAACGATTTGTGGGCACCGCTGCCGCCGGAGTCGCCGTTCGTAGTGGGACGAAAGTGGCGATGGCTCAAGACCTGCGGCCGTTTGAAGCCCGGCGTCGAGCCACGGCAGGCCCAAGCGGAAATGAACAACATCGCCCGGGACCTGGCCTCGCGATACCCGGAGGACCGCGGCTATGGTCTCAAACTCGTGACCTTTTTCGAACAGGAAGTAGGTTCCGTCCGCCAGACGATTTGGATCTTCGCCGCGGCGGTGGGGTGTGTTCTACTGATCGCGTGCGCGAATGTGGCGAGTCTCCTTCTCGCGCGCGGCGCGGCCCGCGTACGGGAGATGGCGATTCGTGCCGCCGTGGGCGCGAGCCGCGGCGAACTCATCCGGCAACTTCTTATTGAAAGCGGTTTGCTCGCGATCGCGGGAGTCCTGCTGGGCGTGCCTCTGGCAATCTTCGGAGTACGATTGTTGATCGCATTCGATCCGCAAGCGCTTCCCCGCGCCCAGGAAATTCACGTGGACGTTCGTATTCTGGTGTTCTCGTTCCTTATGGCTTTGGTAACAGCGCTGATTTTCGGAATCGTTCCCGCGATGCGCGGATCGCGCGCCGGACTCAGAGCCATGTTGACGGAAGGCGGACGCGGAGGCGCGGGAGGACGAAGTGGGAATCGCTTTCGATCCGCCCTGGTTGTGACGGAGGTGGCGCTCTGCGTTACCCTGCTGGCTTCCGCGGGATTGCTCGCGCGCAGCTACCGCCGGCTGATGGAAGTCCGCCCGGGTTACAACATTTCGAGCGTCGTAACGATGCTGATCGCACCAAGTGACGTTCGCTACCGCGATTTAGCAAAGTGCGAGAAGTTCTTCGAGCGCGTGCTGACGCAACTGGAACAAATGCCCGCCGTGGATAGCGCGGGGACCACGAATTTCCTGCCCTTGGTGAAGGATCAGCAGACCGTCGGGATCTGGCTCGATTCGCAGCCGGTCCATTCCGACGACACGAAAATCGTTCTCGATAACCGCGTTGTCTCGCCGCATTACTTCCGCGCCATGGGCGTTCCCCTCCTCGCCGGAAGGTTCTTCGAATGGACCGACCGCACCGATTCGGCAAAGGTCGTGATCGTCAACGACGCGTTTGCGCATCAGTTCTTCCCGCGCGGCGACGCGCTCGGCAAGCGAGTCACTCTAGATCTCGGCTTCCCATGGACCGGAGAGATTGTCGGGGTGGTGGGCAGTTTTCGGGAAACCAATATAGCGGAGGAGCCACGGCGCGAGTTGTTCACCGCCTATTCTCAGACCGTCATTCCCGCAAGCACGCTGGTGCTGCGGTCGAATGGCAGTACGGCCGATACTATCAGCGCAGTCCGCCGCGCGATCGACGCCGTCGATCCGGATATTGCATTCTCTAACGTCCGCACGATGAAGCAGCAGGTGGAGGATTCATTGGCGCAGCCGAGATTGCGCAGTATGCTGCTCGCGGTGTTCTCTTTTGTGGCGTTGATCCTCGCCTCATTGGGAGTCTATGGGGTGATCGCATGCTCGGTCGCCGAACGAAAGCGCGAAATTGGAATTCGCATCGCGGTGGGAGCGGAACCATCCGAAATTAGAGCCATGGTGCTGGGGCAGGGACTGAAGCTAACCGCCATCGGGCTGGTGCTGGGCCTTGCCGGCGCCGCGGCCGCGGCACGATTGATCGAAGGCTTCCTGTTCGGCGTTCGTGCGAGCGATCCATTCACCTACGTGGCTACGTGCGCCGTGTTCATCGCGGTCGCGCTCCTTGCCAGTTATCTACCAGCGCGGCGCGCGATGCGCGTCGATCCGATGGCGGCGTTGCGCGAGGAGTGAGGGAGTCGAGCTCCGCTCCCTGTGGTCGCGGCTCGGTAGAGCAACTGATAACAGGTAGCCTTCGATACCGAGCCGCGACCATAGGGAGCGGTGTGCTAGCGTCCGCTGAAGTTCGGCGCCCGCTTTTCGAGGAACGCGCGCACGCCCTCGCGATGATCGTCGGTCTCCCCGCAGCGCAGATGCGTCTCCGGCTCGCGATCGAGCAGGGTGCGAAAATCGACCGCCGCCGCCAGGTTGACGTTCGCCTTCATGTACCGATAGCTCGTAAGCGGTCCCTGCGCGATTCTCGCTGCGACAGCCGTCGTTTCCGCCGAAAGAGTCTCCGGTTCCACTACTCGATTGACGAGCCCGATCCGATGAGCTTCGGCCGCGTCGAGAGCATCGGCGAGGAAGAACATCTCCTTGGCCTTAGGCGCGCCCGCGTAGTGCGTGAGCAGCCAGGTGGTTCCAAAATCGCCTCCGTAGCCGACCTTCGCGTAGGCTGTTCCGAATTTCGCCGCACTCGATGCGATGCGCAGATCGCAGGCGAGCGCGATACCGAGTCCAGCGCCCATGGCGAATCCGTTCACCGAAGCGATGGTCACCTTGGGGCTGCTGTAGAGCAGCCACGAGATCTCCTGCAGATCGCGCAGACCGTCGATCTTCTGCTCGAGCGTCGATGGATCGTTCTCGCGAGCCATCATGCTCACGTCGCCTCCGGCACAAAACGCGCGGCCCGAACCGGTGACGACGATCGCGCCGATTCCGGGATCGCGCGACCATTTTTTCAAAACCTCGCCCGCCTCCACGAGTAACTGCACATTTACGGCGTTCAATTTCTCCGGACGATGGAGAGTCAGCGTGGCCACGCGGTCACGCACTTCGGTCAGAACGACTGTTTCGGACATGAAGTGAATATATCAGTGAACATATTAGTGTGCAGCGCCACCGAGGCGGCCCGCTGCGAACAGCCGCTTGTCCATGGGAGCGACCCTCCGCAACATTGTCTTGCTGAGCAGCGGCGTGTGGCTGATCTCACACAGGTAGTTGGGGACCACCCACACGTCTTGTTCCGAAGTCATCCAACCGCGCCGGTCGAATTGCCGCAAGTTGACCGGCCTGGAATACGCGCGCAGCGTTTTCTCGCCCGCCGGATTGAAGTAGTGCTCGAAGTAACTCATCACCAGTTCGCGGATGTTGCGGTACACCGGCTCGCGCGAGCGAAGCCCCGAATAGTCGGACTTTGCCACGGCGCCCCAATGACCGTTGCTGCGATAGACGGCCAACACGTGGTCGGTATCACGCACGGCTTCGAGATCGACCAGCAGCGGCGGATGTCCCAGCCGCCTCAACGCGACCGCAGCCAGCATCGCGCCCTCCATGCAGTGCGCGACACCTTTGCGCAGCACTGTTCGCGGCGAATAGCAGGTGTCGCCACCCGGTTCCAGGTTGTAGCCGATTTCGTCGTCGAGAAATTTCTGGATCCTGGCCGGGGTTGTGAGCCGTTCGAAGATCTTCCGTTCCCGGGCGTTGAAGTGATGAAGCATCCTCGTCAGGTTAGCGCATTGTTGTTATACTCACGGATGTCGTATGCGAGAACCGCGTTTAGGGGATATTATCGATGATTTTTGCGTGAAATGCCGCCGGTTAACAAACCATGCGATCGTTTCCCTCATGAACGGCGCCGCCGCCAAAGTGCGGTGCCGCACCTGTTATAGCGACCACGATTTTCGAAATGAGATCGCGCCGCCCACCAAGAAGGAGTTGCTGAAGCAGAAAGAGCTGTACGCAGCGGTGCTGGCTGGCGTGGCGCCGGCGGACCCGGTAAAAGAAGAGCTTGCCGAGCCTGAGACCGCGACGGGGCCCGTCAAGAAAAAGAAGGCGAAGGGCTAGCTTTTTCGCAGTTCTTTCTGGATGTCCGTGATCACGACATCGTTCCCGTCGTTCGTCAAGTCCTTGTGCAACCTGCGGAGCGCGACCCCCACCACATCGCGATGATGGAGCCGGGATCCGAGCGCGTCCGAGGCCGCCAGCCGCAGCCATATTTCATGCAGTAGATCCACGTCCTCAGGCCACATCCGCGGCGGATGCGGACCCAGGTTCACATAGGTCGACGGACGATCCGGGCTGATCACTTCGAGCGAGAAGGGATGCCTCGGCTCGGGCAGCGATTCCCAGGCCAAGCCCAATTGGCGGGCTAATTCGTCCGATTCCATCCGAGCGCTGACGCCGGTGACCAGCCTGGATGCCTTCAGCCCGTTCGCCGCTTGCGCCAGCGCATCGAAAGGATTCACCGCCGGCACCACCAGCAACTCGACAGGCTTGCCTTCCTTCTCCGCCATCTCGACGACGTGGCTGAACAGCTCTTTCTCGTAATCGCTGAACAGTTGCTCTTCGGACAGATCGTATTCGCCCGCTCCCGTGGAGATCGGACGCACCGTCATCACCACGATGTCGTGCCGGCGCAGGTTCGTCTTATCGAGCACACGCTTCAGGTGCTCCATGCGATGGTAGTCGCGCACCGCAACCAACACGCATCCCGGGCGCGCCCGCAGACTCGAAGCATCGATCTGCGCCTGATGCTCCAGGTTGAACTGCTCCAGCCCTTTTTTCTCGCAGTCTTTGTTCCGCTGGTTAATCTTCTCGGAAATTTCGAAAATGATGAAAAACGCAATGGTGAACGCGACGCCATATTTGGTCGCGACCTGCTTAGAGAAAAGGTTCGCAACCGCGACCAGACCCAGCACCAGCGTGGTCAGACCCAGACCGATCGGGATCTCGACGCCGCGAATATGAATGTTGAATGGAAATTTGTATTCCTGGTCGGTTCGGTGAAACCGCAGCACCATCACGCCCAGCGACTTCATGAAGAAGCTCCACACCACGCCGAACGCATAGGCTTCCGCGAGCACGGTCATGTTTCCGCGGCTGCCGATGATGGTGGCGATTTGCATCAGCGCGATCATGTTGATGATCCGCGACGTGGTTCCAAACTTCGCGTGCGGTTTGCGAAACCAGGGCAGCAGCACACCGTCTTCGGCGACGCGATTCAGCACGCCGTTGGCGCCGATGATCGAGGTATTCACCGCTCCGGCCAGAATCAAACCACCTACCGCGACGACGAAAATATGGAATCCCAACCTCGCCAGATAGGGCCCGCTGAGGCTCATGGCCAGTCCGCCGATCAGGTTGTCGAAGTACTTCGGCCGGTCCGCGTCGGGGATGATCATTCCTGCGAAAACCGTCACAACGCCCGTGCAAATCACCGCGTACCAGCACACGATATTTGCCGTGATTCTCAGATTCTTCAACTTCGGATAGGCGATCTCGCGGTAGACCTGCGCCAGCGTCTCAAATCCGCTCATCGAAAGCAGCGAGTGTCCGAAGGCGATGATGATCGCCACCATCGGAATCTGGATCCAGAACGTTCCTTTAAACCAGCCTTGCGCGTCGGGAGAAAAGTTAAGATTCGATGCGATGGGCGCCGGTGGAAGATGCCAGCGATCCTTCAACAGAATCGTGATGGGACACCAGATCAGCAGGATCACCACCATCACCGTTGTGATCTGCATGATTCGCAGCGCCTTGCCGCTCGATTCGTGAACGCCCTTGATGTTTTGCCACCAGAAATAAATCGTCACCAGCACGGCGGCCGCGGCGGCGAACATGTTCACGTTGATGCGGTAGTTGGAATGCAGCAGCTCGCTGATTTCGTTCAATAACGCGGCCAGATACAATCCTGCGCTCACCACGCTAATCGGACCGGTAAGAATGTAGTCGAACACCAGCGAGGAGACTGAGAACTTCGCTAGTATCGGCCCCATGCTGTCCCGCACCACGACGTATACGCCGCCGCGTACGAACATGCTGCAGCTCTCCATGTATACGCTGCGTACGGCGAAGCTGAACAGCATCACGCCCAGCACGAACCAGGGCGCGGATTTACCGATCGCCTGCTCGGCGGCGCCTCCGGCATAGAACGCGGAAGACGCGAGATCGCTCAAAACAATGGAAGCGCCGCGCCAGAAACTGATAAAGGAAAGCGCTACCGTTGTCGCGACCACTACTCTCGGGGCGACAGACGGTAGGCGGCCGTCGGTGGATGACATTCTCTGACTTAGTGTAACGGCTTTTGGACGCGTCCAAAATTACACCCAGGGACTACACGCCCGTCAGCAATCGCGATGCGAGCGAGTCCGGGAGCCCCGCCGCTCTGATTTTTTCCCCCGCCGCGAAGGTGTCATAAGCCACGCGCCGGAACTCCACCACGTGATCTTCAGCCCGGTAAACGGCATACGCCGCGCGCGGATCCCCGTCGCGAGGCTGGCCCACCGACCCCGGATTCACCAGGTACCTGTAATTCGCTTCCAGCTCCAGCGCGAGGTGCAGATCGATCGTTTTTACACTGCCGCGCGCGATCAGGAATCCGCCTTGAAGATGCGTGTGACCGAAGAACGAGAGCGGAGTCTCGATCTCATTGCGGATCGTGTGGAGGTCGGCCATGGTCAGCAGGTAGTCGTCTTCATTGAGGGGCGATCCGTGCACCAGATCGAAGCCCTCGTACGGCAGAGGCCCGCGCGGAAGCCTCTCCAGGTACGCACGGTTCTCAACCGTAAGCGCATTCTGCGTCCACTCCGCCGCAGCGCGCGCAGCCGGACGGAAGGAGGTTACCGGTTCCAGTCCCGCGCATACCTTATCGTGATTCCCTCGCACGATCGCCGTGACATTCGTGCGCGCCCACTCCACCGTAAAGTTAGGATCCGCGCCATAGCCGGCCAGGTCGCCCAGGCACACGACGCGGTCATAGCGCCCGCGAGCGTCGTCGACGACCGCCTCCAGCGCCTCGCGATTTCCGTGAATGTCGCTCACGATCAGGAACGGCACAAGCGCACCAGCGCGACCTCCGGAGGAGCGCCCAGACGCGCCGGCAACCCGATGGTCCCGATTCCCCGCGACACGAAGATCGCCTTCTCACGCTCACGATACAAACCATCGACATACGGGGTGAAAAATCGCGCGACGTTCAGATCCTCGCGCAGAATCTCCACCCGCACCTGCCCGCCGTGCGTATGTCCCGCCACCGTCAGATCGTAGCCTTGCCGCACAGCCACGGGAAACACATCGGGATTATGCGAGAGCAGCACGTTGAATGCCCCTGGCTCAATCATTTTCTCCGCATCCGTTAGATATGGTGTGCGAAAGCGCTGGTAATCGACGCCCGCCAGATTCATCGACGCCCCTCCGAACTTCAATCGCACCGATTCTGAGCGCAGGTAGCGAATGCCCAGTCGCGCGCCTTGCACAGTGGCATAATCCTCCGCGTTCGCATAGATCTCATGGTTACCGAGACAGCCGAAGATTCCGGCGTCCGAATGCAATCCCGCCAGTTGCTTTAAACACGCATCCAGAGGATCGCGGCTGGCCGAGATCATGTCGCCGGTCACCAGCGCCAGGTGCGGGATCGTCTCGTTCGCCATCGCGACAGCATGCGCCAGTTCCCGCTCGTTTAAGAACGGGCCGAGATGGATGTCGGTTATTTGAGCAATACGCAACCCATCCAGATCCGCAGCCAGCCCCGGGATTATGATTTTCTGCTCCCGCAGCCGGATGTTCAGCCGCTCTACGAACACTCCGTATCCCACCGCCGCAGCCGGAGCCGCGAAGAGCGCGGCGCCCGACACTTTGAGAAATCCCCGCCGTCCCGCGGAATGGGCCGGCCTCACGATCCCCGCCAGCGCGCGCCACACAAGCCACGAGCCCATCCAGAGCACCGTGAGCATTCCCCAGATCATTGCCGATCCTCTAACCCAACTCGCCGTCCATACCTGAAAGTATCGCGCCACGCGCGCAAACATAAGCAGAAATCCGAAAATGAGTACGATCCCGGAGACTCCACCAACTGCGAAGATCAAGCTCCGGACCCACTTCCGGCCGCGCGCGACGGATCCCCGCAGCAAAACAAAGGCGCCTCCCGCTTGCGCCAGCAACACGAGCGTCAGCAACATCAAATCCGGCAGACTGCGGGATCCGGCGGATAGCAAAAAGGAAATCACCACTCCTATCTTATCGGCCCTCGCGGCTACAATAAAAAGATGTCTCTTGTTGTCGTTGGTTCCGTCGCCTATGACGGTGTCGAAACCCCTCATGGCCGCGTGGACCGGATGCTTGGCGGAGCCGCCACCTATATATCGCTTTCCGCGAGTTTTTTCACGAAAACCAGTCTCGTCGGCGTGGTTGGCGACGATTTTGCGCAAGAAGACACGGACCTGCTGCTCCGTCACGGTATCGACCTCGAAGGTCTGGAGCGCGTCCCGGGAAAAACGTTCTTTTGGGCGGGGAAATACTCGGACGACATGAACGACCGCACCACGTTACAGACCGATCTGAACGTGTTCGCCGATTTTAACCCCAAGCTTCCAGCGAGTTACAAATCAGCGTCCTATCTGCTGCTCGGCAACATCCAGCCTGCGCTGCAAGCGGCGGTCCGCAACCAGATGAACGGCGTGCGCCTCGCCGGCGGCGACACGATGAATTACTGGATCGCGGATTTCCGCGATGAACTGCTCGCGACCATCCGCGACTGGGACTTTCTGCTGATCAACGATAGTGAAGCGAAGATGCTCTCCGGCCAATCGAACCTGCGCAAAGCGGCGCAGACCATTCTCGACATGGGTCCGCACACTCTGGTGATCAAGCGCGGCGAATACGGAGCGATGCTGTTTCGACGCGATTCTTTCTTCGTCGTGCCGGGATATTTGCTGGAAGACGTATTCGATCCAACTGGCGCGGGCGATTGTTTCGCGGGCGGCTTCATCGGTTATCTGGCCGAAAAAGGCTTCGATCTGGAGAAGGACCACATCAGCCGCGGGGAACTGAGCCGCGCCGTCATCCATGGCTCCGTGATGGGGAGCTTCTGTTGCGAACGCTTTGGCGTGGAGCGATTCCGCACCCTCACGCGAGCCGAAATCGATGCCCGTTTCGAAGAATTTCGCCGATTCACGCATTTTTAAGGTCATCGCGTTCGGCTGTGCGGTGCTGCTCGCCGCCGCCGTCGCCATCACCGCCGCGCGCTGGTCGTTCGCGCACGGCTACGTCCTTTATTACGGCGATGCCGAGGCGCATTTCGACATCGCTCGCCGTATTCTCGATTCGCAAACGCCCGGCCTGGAACAAATCGGAACCGGCTGGCTGCCTCTGCCCCACATTCTGCTGATCCCCTTCGTCATGCATACCGACTGGTGGCAAACGGGTCTCGGCGGGACCATTCCCTCCGCAGCTTGCTTCGCGATCGCTGCGATTTTCTTATTCGCCGCCGCGGAGCGAGCATTCCAGTCACTGCCAGCCGCCTTCGCCGTGATGCTGCTCTTCTTGTTGAACCCGAACATGCTGTATCTTTCAACCGCGCCGATGACCGAGCCGGTCTTCGCCGCCTCCGTCGCCGCACTCCTCTACGCGACGCTCTGGTTCCGCGATTCGCAATCGATCTGGGCACTGCTGCTGGCCGCCGCCGCGTCGAATGCCGCGTCCCTCACGCGCTATGAAGGATGGTTCCTGATCCCCTTTGCGGCGCTCTACCTCCTGATCGTCGCAAAGAACAAGTGGCTCGCGATTCTGTTCGGAGCCCTCGCATCGCTCGCCCCTCTGGCCTGGCTCGCGCACAATCAGTTCTACAATGGCGACGCACTGGAGTTCTACCGAGGCCAGTGGTCGGCGCTGGGCATCTATCAGCGACAACTCGCGCAAGGGATGGTCAGGTACCCCGGCGATCGCGATTGGCGCAAGGCGATCGAATATTATTCCACTGCCGTACAACTCACGGTCGGCTGGCCTGCATTGATTCTCGGCGCGGCCGGAGTTTTCGCCGCCCTCTGGAAGCGAACCTGGTGGCCCGTGCTTCTCCTCGCTCTCTCGCCGGTGTTTTACGTGCTCAGTATGCACTCCTCCGGCACTCCGATTTTCGTCCCGACGCTCTATCCTTACTCCTGGTACAACACTCGCTACGCGCTCGCCGCACTGCCTCTCGCCGCCCTCTGCGCCGGATCGCTGATAATGCTCATTCCTAAGAAGTGGCGCTGGCCCGCCGCGCTGATCGTCGCCGCGATTCCCTCCGTATTCTGGGCGCTGCATCCCGAATCGATTTGCTGGAAGGAGTCCGAAGTCAACTCCGTCGCGCGCCGCCAATGGACCAGAGCAGCCGCGTCATTTCTTGCCGCGAACTACCGCCCGGACGATGGAATCATCTTCCCCTTCGGCGACATGACTGGAGTCCTCCGCCAAGCAGGCATCCCTTTGCGCGAAGCGTTGCACGACGGTAACGGAGCCGCCTTTGGAATGGCCCTCGACCGCCCCGAGCTGTTTCTTCAATCCCGCTGGGCGCTGGCGTTTTCCGGTGATCGCATCGCCACCGCAATTTTGAGAGGAGACAAGCGCGGCCCGCACTATGAACTCGTCGCGACCGTCATCGTGAAGGGAGCACCCGTCGTCGAAATTTATCACCGCGACCGAAGCGGTTTGCGCCCGCCTCCGCTGTGCGAGGAATATATTGGTCAGGCGTGCGCCCCGCCCGCTGAGGAAGAAAATAAATGAACATCCCGTTCACCAAAGCCCACGGAGCGCACAACGATTTCCTGCTGACCTGGCAGGATCAGCTCCCGTCCACGTTCGATGCTCCCTCCGCAGCCGTCGCCATCTGCGATCGCCACACGGGAGCTGGCGCCGACGGATGGCTGCTCCTTTCAAAGCCGCTCGTGTCGAAATCCGATGAAGCCAACGGTGCAATCGAGTTATGGAACTCCGACGGCAGCCGATCCGAGATCTCCGGCAACGGAACACGCTGCGCCGCTGCCTTCCTCATCGAGGCCGGAAAGGCTACCGAAAATGTGCGCATCCTCACGGGCGCTGGCCTGAAGCACCTCCGCCTGCTTCACCGCAACGGCCACCGATTCTCTTTCGAGATGAACATGGGCACCGCCCTAATCGAGGAACTGCGCGCAACGATTCTCGATCATGACGCGACCATCCTCAACGTGGGAAACCCGCAGTGCGCTGTTTTTGTCGATCATTTTGATTTTGACTGGCGAGTTCTCGGCGCGACGATCGAACGCCACTGGGAGTTTCCCAATCGCACGAACGTCTCGTTTATCAAGCGCATTGACGAACACACGCTCGACGTCCGCTTCTTCGAGCGAGGCGCGGGCGAGACCATGAGCTCCGGAACCGGCTCGACCGGCGCAGCCGCCGCGGCATTCGCCCGGGGACTCGTAACCAGCCCCGTCCGCGTTCTCACGCCAGCCGGTCCGCTCGATCTGCGCTGGGAGAATCGCGACATTTTTCTCTCGGGACCAGCCGAGATAGTAGCGTCGGGCGAGTTTTACTGGGATGCTTGAAGTTCTAGGAGGAATTTTGACTCATTCAGAGCAGTTGTGCCAGAAGATCGAAAATCGTAAGGCTCGGACCGGTGTCGTTGGCCTGGGCTACGTCGGTCTGCCCTTGGCGGTCGAACTGGCGCACGCTGGGTTTTCCGTCACCGGAATCGATATCGATCAAGCGAAGGTAGACAGTATCAATCGCGGCGAGTCCTATATTCAGGACGTGCCCACCGCGGTATTCAAACCGCTGGTGGAAGCGGGTTTGATCAAGGCAACTACAGATTTTGCCGCAGTTGCGGATCTCGACACCATCAATATCTGCGTCCCGACACCCTTGCGCAAAACCAAAGATCCCGATATGAGCTACATCGTCAGCTCCTGCGGGTCCATCGCCAAACATTTTCACGCCGGTATGTTGGTGATCCTTGAATCCACCACCTACCCCGGCACCACCGATGAACTGATGCTGCCCATGTTCGAACGCGACGATCTGAAAGTCGGCGAGCATTTCTTCCTCTGCTTCTCACCGGAGCGCGTCGATCCCGGCAACGAAAAATATCAAACCAAGAATATTCCCAAGGTCGTCGGCGGCATCACGCCAGCCTGTACCGAAGTCGGCGCGCTGTTCTATCGGCAATCGCTCGATACCGTCGTGCCCGTCGGCTCCACGCGCGTCGCCGAAATGGTGAAGCTGCTGGAGAATACGTTCCGCATGATCAACATCGGACTGGCGAATGAAATCGCAATGATGTGCGATCGCATGGGCATCAACGTGTGGGAAGTCATCGACGCCGCCGCCACCAAGCCGTTCGGGTACATGCCGTTTTATCCCGGCCCAGGCCTGGGCGGCCATTGTATCCCCATCGACCCGTTCTACCTCTCATGGAAGACTAAGCAGGCCGGCATTGAAGCCCGCTTCATTGAGCTTGCCGGCTATATCAACGGCTCCATGCCGCACTTTGTCGTCGATAAGATTCAGAACGCGCTGAACGATCATTCCAAGCCGCTCAAGGGCTCGCGCGTCCACGTGCTGGGCGTCGCTTACAAGCGTAATATCGACGATGTGCGCGAATCCCCCGCGCTCGATATCATCCACCTGCTAGGCCAGCGCGGCGCGATCATCGGCTATAGCGACCCCTTCGTCTCCAGCCTCCGCGCCGATGGAGTGGTCCCCGACATGAACTCAGTCGACGCTGAAAAAGCCGCAGCCGAAGCCGATTGCGTCGTCATTGTCACCGACCACAAAGACTTCGACTATTCCAAAATCGTCGACCGCGCCAAACTAATCGTCGATACTAGAAACGCCCTGAAAGGCCGAGTATCGGATAAAATCGTCCGCCTCTAATTGCCTGCCTCACCTGTGTCTGCGAACTAGTAGCTTGAACAGATCTGCTAGTGGACTGTGGGGCGGACCCCCTGGTCCGCAACCGACGCCCTCGTCGGTTTTGTTGCATCGGAACAGCCAGACCAGGAAGGCCGGCGGGGACGAGGACGTCCGCCCCACCACGACCAACCTACGGCCCCTACTTCCCAAAGTACGCGTCGTTATAAACCGCGGGCCTCTTCACCTTCAGATCGCTGAGCGCCTTCTTAGCCATATCGTCCGGCATGCGCTTGAGGATCGCGGCCTTCACATCCTCAAACGGCTTGGTCGAGTGCGCTTCCACTTTGATCAAGTGATATCCGAATGGCGACTTCACCGGCTGGCTCACTTGTCCCGCTGGCAATAAGAACGCCTCTTTATCGAACTCCGGCACCATGGCTCCTCTCGCGAATGCCCCTAAATCGCCGCCATTCGCACCCGACCCCGTGTCATCCGAGCTCTCCTTCGCTACCGCCGCGAAATCCGCTCCGGCCACGATCTTTGCTCGCAGCTCCGTGACTTTCGCCAGCGCTTCCGCTTCCGTCAAGTCCTTTTTCCCCTCCGCCAGCGGCATCTTCGAGCCCTGGAAGCGGATCAAAATATGGCGCGCCTTCACTTCCTCCCACTCCGTTTTGTGCGCGTCATAGTAAGCGTGCATCGCTGCGTCGTCCGGCTTGGTATTCTCCGCCAGATCGCGATACATGGTGTTCGCCAGCAATTGATCAGTCGATAAAACGATCTGCGTCTGCACCTTGGGTGTCTGATCCAGTTTCCGCGCCTTGGCTTCCTGCGCCAGCGTCAGAATCTCGGCCAGTTTTTCCGCGATGTCGCGGCGTCCCTTCGGAGTCTGTACGTTCGCCTGCTGCTGTGGCGGAAGCGTCGACAAGATCATGTCGAACTGCGTTTTCGTAATCTTGTCCTCGCCCACACTCAGGACCACCGCGTCCGGGGCGACCATCGAAGGAGCCGGCATGGTCTGCACAGCTGGGGCGGCTTGAGGAGCGGTTGTTTGCCCCCACGCGAGCGCCGCGCCGAGCAGGAAAAAAGAAAATCTCATACTCCTAGAATAACAGCCGGCCGTTATCTCATATGATGGGAAACGGACAAAAACCCATGAGACTGTGCACTTTACTACTTGTGACCGCTCCCCTGTTTGCCGCCGACGAGTTCACAGTCTACGACCTCCTCGCCCCGGAAACCCACAAATTCGCAATTATTTACGACGTCTCCGCCACCCGCGAAGGCGCGCCGTATTATCTGAACCCCATCCGCCATGGCTCGGTCGCCGATAAGGAGAGCGTTGTCGATCGCGCTACCGGCCAGCCGTTGAAGTTCGACATCATCGACGGCAAGACCGCGAAAGCCGAGGGCCTCGGTGGACGCAATTCTGCCGATGACGACCATTTCCTGCGCGTCCATCTCCTGAAACCGGTCGCAAAAGGCTCGGAGACCCGTATCCGTATCTACAAAACCTATACCGACGCCGCGTCCTATTTTGAAAAAGACGGAGCCCTGATGTGGGAGCGCCCCTTAGGCATCAAGCGCAACGTCGTCATCCTCCCGCCTGGGTATGAACTCACCGGAAGCGCATCCCCCGCCATCGTCTCCACCGACCCCGATGGCCGCGTCCGCCTCAGTTTCCTCAACGATCGTGACGACCAGTTGCCCGTGAAGATCACAGCACGGAGGGTCAAATGAACCTTCTTCTGTTTTTCATTCTGGCTTTCCAATTCCATCGCGCCGAGCAGGATCGCGAAATCCGCTACTGGCTCCTCGCCCCCGATACACACCAATTCCGCATCTCGCACGACTTTACGGTCACCAAGATCGGACAGAAATCCGTCCACAGCTTCGTCAGAAAAGGCAGCGACGTCGCCCCGGATTCCAAAATGTTCAACCTCGACACCGGCGAGCCTCTCTTCACGCACATCGTAAAGGGAAAAGAAGTAAACGCCCTGAATTATTACCCGACGCCCACCGATCCCGAATCGATCGTGGTGCAGGGCGACCTGCCCCACGCCGTCGAAAAGGACCAATCCGTTCGCATCAGAGTAGAAGAAACCTATACCGATCCAGTCGGCTACGCGATTAAAGGAGACGAACTCGTCTGGACCAGAACCCTGGGCCGCCCGTTGAACTTCGTGACCCTGCCCGCAGGCTGGATGCTGACCGGCGTGAATACTCCGGCAGTGATTACTCTAGACCGCGAAGGTCGAACCATGATGCGCTTCACGAATATCCGCAACGACGAACTGGCAGTGACCATACGCGCCCGAAAACATGCTTCGAACTGAGCGGCTTCTCCTCCACACCTGGGAGAGCTCCGACTGGTCCGCCCTCCGCCCCATCGCCACCGATGTCGAGGTCATGCGCTACATCACCGGCGGCATCCCATGGACCGACGAGCAGATCCAGAACTTCGTGAACCGCCAGGTGCTCCTCTATTCCGACCGCGGCTTCTGCCGCTGGAAGCTCCTCGAAGCGTCGACTGGCGAGCTGATCGGCTTCTGCGGCGTAGGCATATGGCGCGAGGCCTTGGACCCGGAGATCGGCTGGTGGCTGGCGCGCAGCCACTGGGGACGAGGCCTGGCAACCGAAGCCGCCCGCGCCGCGCTCAACGACGCCTTCGAGCGCGTCCGCTTAGACCGAATCATCTCCATCGCGATGCCCGCTAATGTTGCTTCCCTTGCGATCATGAAAAAACTAGGCTTGAAGCTGGACGCAGAATTCGAAAGCGACGGCGTCAAGCTGCTGCGTTACGCAGTTGACCGGCAGAGCCGCGACCAACGGGAGCGGTCAAAGCCCCTGTTTTCGAAAGTGTCGCCGCGTCTTACATCGCCCGAATCACACCACTAGTGAACTCATCCGTCGAAGCCTTCCCCCCCACGTCCCCCGTCAGCGCCGACCGATCCGCATAAACTTTCTCGATTGCCCCTTGCAGCCTCTTCGCCGCCTCCAGCTCCTCTAAATGAATCAGCATCATCACCGACGACAACATCATCGCCGTCGGATTCGCGATCCCCTTCCCCGCAATATCTGGAGCCGACCCGTGCACCGCCTCGAACACCGCATGACCCTCGCCCATGTTCGCCCCCGGCACAATCCCGAGCCCGCCCACTAAGCCCGCCGCCAAGTCCGACACAATGTCGCCATACAAATTCGGCAGCAGCAGCACGTCGAACGTTTCCGGCCGCATCACCAGTTGCATCGACGCGTTATCGACGATCAACTCTTTATATTCAATATGCGGAAACTTCGCCGCCACCTCGCGGCAGCACCGCAAAAACAGCCCGTCGGCGAGCTTCATGATGTTCGCCTTGTGAATCGCCACGACCTTCTTCCGTCCCATGCGGTTCGCGTAAGCGAACGCGTACTCGGCGATCTTGATCGAAGCCACCCGCGTAATCACCTTCAGGCTGGTGACGACGTCTTTCACTACCTCGTGCTCCAGCCCCGAATAAAGATCCTCCGTGTTCTCGCGAAAAATCACCATGTCGATCTTCACATCGGAAAACCGCGTCGCAAATCCCGGTAAGGACCGCACCGGCCTCACGTTCGCATACAGATCGAGCCTCTTCCGCAGAGCTACATTGACGCTGGCGAACCCTCCGCCAATCGGAGTGGTCACGGGTCCCTTCAATCCCACCCGAGTGCGTTCCAAACTGTCGAGCACATCCTGCGGCAGCGACACCCCCGCCTTGCGAATCACCTCTTCGTTAAGTTGAACCACTTCCCAATCGATCGAAACGCCCGTAGCATCGACAGCGCGACGCGCAGCGGAGGAAACCTCGGGACCAATCCCGTCCCCTGGAATCAAAGTAACTTGATGAGACACAAGTCCATTGTAAGTAATATGTTGTTATGACAGACACCGTCGTAGAAGCCCTGATCCTCGATCTTCTCGACTGGCTGGCAGCCCGCGAGCGAACCTATGAAGAAGTAATGGACGCCTGGCGCACGTCCTGCCCAAACTCCCGGTGTGGGAAGAAGCGAATGACCGGGGACTTATCATAACGGAGGAAGGGATCGTAAAGATAACTTCGCTGGGACGCACCCTCCTGGACCGCTGACGGCCTTGTGGGGCCGCCAATATTGGCGGCAGCCGCCCTTTCAGGCGGCTCTGGCTCTGAGAATTTTTCCTCTCCAAAACCACAACTAAATCATATGAAACGCTACGAGCGACGCCTCCCACACTGGGACGCAGTAGGCCAACCCCTCTTCGTTACTTTCCGCCTGCACGACAGCCTTCCCGTCAACCGCGTGTTTCCTCCATCTGAACTGACCACCGGGAAAGCGTTCGTCGCGATGGATCGCATCTTAAGATCGAGCAGAAACCGGCCCGAAGCATCTCTGCATCCCAGAAATCGCCGCGCTTGTAGCTACATCTCTACGCGAAGGCGACCGCCGATTCCTCCGCTACAAACTACATGCCTTTGTGGTCATGCCGAATCATGTTCATCTTCTGGTAACCCCCAACGTCGTTGCCACGCGATGGCTCGGGCCTCTGAAGGGTTTTACCGCCTATCAAGCCAACCGAATCCTGGGTCGCGCCGGCAACCCATTCTGGCAACACGAAGGCTACGATCACCTCGTGAGATCGGACGAAGAGTTTGCTCGGATCCGCAGATATATCGAAAACAATCCGGCATCCGCTGGCCTTGTTGCCGAACCGGGAGATTTCGAGTGGTCGAGTGCGTACGCAGGGCCGCCTGAAAGGGCGGCTGCCGCCACTAACTGACCCGCTTGTGGAGCAATCAACTGTTGAGGCAATAATGTGGGGCCGCCAATTTTGGCGGCAGGCGCCCTTTCTAGGCGGTTCGTTGCACCCCGGATCGAGATTGTATATTCAAAGCATGGCCGACGCCGTCGTAGAAGCCCTGATCCTCGATCTTCTCGACTGGCTGGCAGCCCGCGAGCGGACCTATGAACAAGTAATGGACGCCTGGCGCACTTCCTGCCCCAAACTCCCGGTATGGGAAGAAGCGAATGATCGAGGACTTGTCACGAAGAAAGAAGTAAACGGCCGCAGCATCGTCGCGATCACATCATCCGGCCGTGCTTTATTGAGGCAGCGCACAAAAGCCGGGCAGATCTAGCGATGACGCAAAAGCGCGAAAACCGGGACTGACCTCTCTGTCCCAAGGCGCCACAATCTCCCGCAAAAGCACTCGCAAAACTCCGCACCGGATGGACAGAGCGGTCTGTCCCGGCTTTCGCCCCTGGATCAAGAGCTACTCCACGTCTTTCCCCATATACATCTCACTCACCAACCCCCGATGATTCTCCAGCACCCGGTTGCGCCGCACCTTCATCGTCGGCGTCAACTCTCCTTGCTCAATCGAAAAATCCTTTTCGAGAATCTTGAATTTCCGCACCCGCTCAAACGAGGCAAGCTGTTTATTCACATCCTTCACCGCCCGCTCCACAGAGCTTTGAGCTTCCTCGGGCGTACCATTCACCGTGAACAGAGCCGTTACATACGGCATCCGATCCCCGATCAATAGGACCTGATTAATCGCTGGCTCCTTCTTTAACATCCCCTCAATTCGCGAAGGATAAATCTTTTTCCCATTCGAGGAAACAATCAGCTCTTTTTTGCGCCCGGTGATGTAGTAATACCCATCCGCATCGCACTCCGCAAGGTCGCCCGTCGCCAGCCATCCACCGCGCAACACCGCCGCCGTCGCTTCCGGATCTTTGTAATAACCCGAGAACAGCGACCCGCCGCGCAGCATCAATTCACCGTCTTCCTCGATCCTCGCTTCAAAGCCCGGCAGCAGTTTTCCGATGCTCCCAGCCTTCGGCCGCTCGATTGGATTCAGCAACGCCACGCCGCCTTCGGTCAATCCGTACCCTTCAATCAGAGGCATCCCGATGGCGCCATAGAATTCCGCGAGATCCTTGCTCAGCGGAGCCGCTCCACTCGCGGCAAGTCTCATTCGTCCACCCAAACGTTCGCGTATTTTCGAGAATACCAGGCGATCGAAAACGCGCAGCGAAGTTCGCATCCAGCCCGGTATCGCTTTGCCCAGTTGCCGCCTCCGGTCGGCTTCCGATCCTAGTCCAATCGCGGTGTAGAACAGCCGCCTCACCGCCGCCGGGCGTTTTCGAATCTCGGTAGAGACGGTCGAGTAAATCCGCTCCCACACTCTCGGCGGAGCGAGAAAAAAAGTCGGCCGAATCGTACGCAATTCATGCGGGAGCTTCGCGAGCCCTTCTGAAAACCAGATGCACCCTCCTTCACGGATCGGCAGCAGCTCCACCACGACGCGCTGAGCGATGTGCGCCGAGGGCAGAAACGCAATCGTGCAATCTTCCGTCGAAAGTGGGAACGATGTGGGCGACATATCCATATTCGCCACCAATGCCCGCTGCGAAACCAATCCCATCTTCGGTTCGCCGGTAGCTCCGGAAGTCGAATAGAGCACCGCCATATCGGATTCTGAAACCTCCGAGCGAATCCTTTCAAATACGCCGGGATCTTCCCGCATCTTCTTCTCGCCCAGCGCCCGCACCGAATCGTCCGTCAGCAGAATCCACTGCACATCCAAAGGCCCCTCACCCTGGAGCGCCTTCATGACCTTCTCGTTTTCCACAAATACGACGGTCGCATCCGATGCCCGCAAAGTTTTCGCCTGATCCGCATAGGGCAAGCTGGTATAGAGCGCCGCCGAAATGGCCCCCGCGGTCATCACGCCAATATCGGTGAGATAAAACTCCGCCCGAGTCTCCGATTGCAACGCCACCACCCCGCCCTTGGGCACTCCGATCTCGCGCACACCCACCGCAATCTGCTGCACCGTGTCGCGATATTCGCGCCACGTCCACGTCCGGTATTTTCCGCCCCCCAGCGGTTGATGCAGCGCCGCTTTTTCGGGGTATTTCTCAGCGGTTTCTTCAAGCACCGTGTAGACGGTCCGGGCCTTCATCCGCACAATGCTACCATGCTGGGAAATGCCGTACAGTCAAGAGATTGAAACAGCCCGCCGGGCGGCGAAGCTCTCCGCGGAGCTGGCTTTGCGCCATCAAAAAGCGGGCGTTTTTGCGGAAAATAAGCCCGATAATTCGCCGGTTACCATTGCCGACAAGGAATGCGAGAAACTGATCGCAAAATTGCTCGAAGAAGCGTATCCGGACGACGGAATTTTGGGTGAAGAAGGGGCGAGGAAAGAGTCGAAGAACGGACGCCGCTGGATCATCGATCCTATTGACGGCACAAGGGATTTCGTCCGGGGGAATCCACTTTGGAGCGTCCTCATTGCTCTGGAGAAAGAGGGCGAGGTGCAAGCCGGGGTCGTCCATCTGCCTCAGATGGGAAATACCTGCTGGGGATCGCGCGGCGGAGGGTCGTTTCGCAACGGTATTCGGCTGAAAGTGTCCTCCATTTCCGCACCTGAACATGCAGTGATATCGCTAAACAGCCTTAATCGCATCAAAAGTGCATCGTTAAGGGACTTATTGACTTCTTATTTGACCTTATTTTGGGCATTTCGATGCTTGGGAGGAACGCCCGATGCGATGATGCTCGCCGAGGGGCAGATGGACGCATGGGTCGAACCGAAGGTTGCTCCGTGGGACATGGCTGCGGCGCAGGTGATTTTGGAAGAGGCAGGCGCGGTGTTCTTCGCGTTCAACGGCAAGCGGTCGATTTATGAAGGCAACTGCGTCGCCTGCACGCCCGGCCTCGAAGCATCCATGCGCGAATTCTTCACTCGCATCGCAGAGCATGGATCGGATCTATGCGGCTAGCCCGTCGCGCGGGGAACCAGATGGCGGCCAATGCTACCGCAGCCAATAAAATTGGGACTGCGATGAACACGACTGGGTCCAGCGCCGCGACTCCGTAGAGAAAGCTTTCGAGGAAGCGTGTCAAGCCAAGTGATGCCGCAACTCCAATCGCCGCGCCAATCAAAACTAGCAGCATTCCTTGGGCGATTACCATGTTTTGCACGTTGTTCGATCCGGCTCCCAGCGCGATGCGGATACCGATCTCCCTGGTGCGCTGCTCGACGCTGAAGGCCATCAATCCATAAATGCCGATCGCGGCAAGCAATAGGGCCGAGCCTCCGAAGATCAGCATCAGCACCATATTGAAATCCTGGCGCGCGGTAGAGGCCGACATAATTTCATCCATCGACCGCACATTCACCGCAGGCAATCCGCCGCTCGCTTGGATCAACTCGGTCTTAATGGCGGAAGAGAGGGAATGAGGCTCGACGCGAGCGCGAATCATCCATGTGGTCGGCATGCGAACGATGTACGCGGTGAAACCATCTGAGTTTTGCGGCAGCGGAATATAAATAGTGTTACCTGGAGGGTCGCTGCTGCGATCAGTGCGCTCCCGAACGTCGCCTGCGATGCCGACGATCTCGTGGGGACGATGATCGGAGGTGGATCCAGAGCCGAAGGTGATTTGCGCGCCTATGGCGTCGCCGTTGGGCCAAAACTGCCGTGCCATCGCTTGATTCACGATGATGACATCGGGTGCTCCTGCGCCGTCGCGGTCCGTAAACTTGCGGCCGCGCAGAATCGGGAGTTTGAAAACGTCGAAATAGTCTGGCGAAACGGTGGGCATGTTTGCGCGGGCATGAAAAGCTCCCTGGAGCGGATGGCCGAGGATGACGAAAGTCGCATTTGGGGCGCCGCCAATGGGAAGGCAGCAACCGGAAGCGGCAGCCTCGACTCCCGGCAACGCGCGAATACGTTCGACGCTCGATTCGACTAGTCGGGCAAGACCCGCGGTCTTTTGATACTGCTCGCCGGTGAGCGACATTTGAAGCGTCAGCACGTTATGCGTGTCGAAGCCGGGATCGATCGACCGCATGGAGACGAAGCTTCGAATCAGTAAACCCGATCCAATTAATAAGATGAGCGCGAGCGACACTTCGCTCACCACCAGCAACGCGCGGACCTTGTTCTTCCTCGGTACGGCGCTCATCTCGATTCGCGAAGCCTGGAGCGCGGGAATCAGGCCGAACAGAATTCCGGTCGCGAGCGATAGAAGAAGCGTGAAGCAGACGACGCGCCAGTCGGCTGTGACGCCGGATTGGCCGATGCGAGGAATGCCGCCGGGGTTCAGCATCAGCAGCGCGCGGATTCCAGCCATGCCGAGAATCAATCCGAGGACTCCACCGGCGAGCGAGAGCACCACGCTTTCAGAAAGGAGCTGGCGGATGAGACGCGCGGGTCGCGCCGATGGCAACGCGAATCGCGATCTCACGTTTTCGCCCAGCGGCGCGAACCAGCAAAAGATTCGCGACGTTGGCGCAGGCGATCAGCAGCACGAAGCTGACGGCGACCGCGAGGATCAACAAGGAAGATTTGATATTGCGATCGAGGACGTCCTGGATGGGCTCGGCTATGAACGTGGTGCCGGGAAGAGTGGTGCTGACGCCGGGATATCTGCGCCGAAACTCGTTGGTGGAAAGCTGAAGCTGCGCTTTAATCGTGCCAGGTGTGACGCCCGGGCGGATGCGTGCGGCGACACTGAAGAAATGGCTTTGATCGA
The DNA here is from genome assembly GCA_003170295.1 of Bryobacterales bacterium. Taxonomy (GTDB): domain Bacteria; phylum Acidobacteriota; class Terriglobia; order Bryobacterales; family Bryobacteraceae; genus Palsa-187. The sequence goes on from PNAJ01000148.1 coordinate 68,922, forward strand.
CGCTCGCGGGATCGATCTGAAATGGAACCCAGACGTCGATGGGCTGCAGCGATTCCGTCTCGACGCCCGCGCCCGTGATTCCGACAACCACGTACGGAGCGCCGTTGAGGGAAACAGCTTTGCCGAGCATCGGCGCGCCTGCGAACGCTCGCTTCCAGAACGCATCGCTGAGAATCGCGAAATGGCCGGCGTTGGGGCGATCCTCGTCGGCAGTGAAACTGCGGCCCTGGGCGACGGGGAGACCGAAGAGTCGGAAATAATCAGCGGAAACCTGCCCCATCTGAATCTGCTCCGGCGCATCGACCCCGGTGAGGTTCATGGAGCCGAAGCGATACGCGGAAATGTCCTGAAACAGGCCGGTTTGTTCGCGCCAGAGATTGAAACGGGTCGGCGAGCCTCCGATGGGCGGTCCGTTGGGGCGCGTGGAACCAAAGACAACGATCTTATCTGGATCGGGCGCGGCGACGGGCTTTAATAATACGCGGTTGACGACGGAGAAGATGGCGGTGTTGGTTCCAATGCCAAGCGTGAGCGCGGCGAGGGCGGTGAGGGTGAAGCCGGGATTGCGGGGGAAGGTGCGGAGGGAGTGCTTTAGGTCATTGAGGAAGGCGTCCATACTGTTGTCGAGTTTAGACGAGGTTAATGGGGATTTGTCATCACCTCGATTACTATTAGCTCGGCGCGGCCTGGCCGCCCGAACGCTGCCGGTATGGCGCGCCGATCCTCGACAGTGCCGCCGCCTGATCCAACCGCGTTTCGTTGTGGCAGAACCCGCTTGAAGGGGCTACCGGAACTTCCACCCTTCGCTCTTCATTAGTTCGAGTAACGTTAGGCACTTAATGCCGTAGGCCTCACATACGTCCGGGATTTTAGGCCGCGCAGGATTGCCCTTGCGTTTTTCGCCCGTAACCACGGACAGTTTGCGGACTTTAGCGACGGCGATGACGAATGGATCGGCGATGCTTCGATTTCGTTCATTGTTTACTAGTCTCATGTCCCAGAAATA
>PNAJ01000025.1:0-11153 GCA_003170295.1 Bryobacterales bacterium
CGCCACTTGCCGACGGTGACGGCAGGAATCTTTAACCTAGCCGCGATTTCCTGGTTGCTCGCCCCATCAGCCGCCGCCAAAACAATGCGGCTGCGCTGCGCCAACGATTGAGGCGTCGAAGAGGAATGGACAAGTTTATCGAGACTGCTGCGAGTCTCCCTATTCAGTAGGACGGCAACCGCTAAGCGGGACATGCCCCAGTGTACAGGAAGTTCCTCTTATTATAAAGGACTATCTGTACGATGTACTAGTGGCTTTCCATGAGACGATCAACAATGGCCGCGTGAAATGCGTGCCGGTACGATATGATAGCGCCAGTTATGACGCGAGCGCTGCTATTTTCATGGTTCGCCATCGCCGCAATCGCGGCAGATACCGAAACCAGAGTAAAACTCCCCAACAGCCGCGCCGACCTTGTTCGCGGCGAGAAGCTGTTTCAGGTTCACTGTGCGCGCTGCCACGGGCCGAAGGGCGAGGGTAGCCGTGGACCAACGCTGATTCGCGCGAGGCTTCTGCACGCTCCCAACGACGCCGCGCTCCTGGCGGTTATCGACGAGGGGATTCGCGGGACGGAAATGCCGGGCGCTGGGGCGATGTCGCGTCACGAGATGCTGCAAACCGCAGCCTTCGTCCGCTCGCTCGGCAAAGTGCCGCAACAACCGGTGCCGGGTGACGCGGCCCGCGGCGCGGAGATCTACCGCTCGAAAGGCAATTGCGGGGCGTGCCATTCGATCTCGGGCGAAGGGGGCGTCGCCGGCCCGGACCTGACGCAGATCGGTGAGGCGCGAAGCGCCGCGTATCTCCGGGAATCTCTCGTCGATCCGCAGGCCGCCGTCCCGGAGGGCTACGTGCGCCTTACGGTGGTCCCAAAGGCGGGGCTCAGCGTCACTGGTGTCCGCGTCAACGAGGACTCCTTTTCCATCCAGGTGCGGGACGATTCCGGGCGCTCATATTCCTTCTGGAAATCAGACATCGCCCGTGTCGACAAACCGAAAGAGAAGTCACCGATGCCGTCTTTTCGCGGTCAACTTTCCGATCCGGAGCTTACTGACCTGGTAGCCTATCTCGCGTCTTTGAAGGAGAGGAAATGAAAGCCTTGCTCTGGCTGTCAGCGCACGCTATGCTCCTGGCGCAAATCAATGTGCCCTACGAGCGGATTCGCGACGCCGGCAAGGAACCCGGCAATTGGCTCACCTACTCGCGCGACTACAGCGGCCAGCGTTACTCACCTCTCGACCAGATCGACACCGGCAATGTGGGCAAACTGCGAATCGCCTGGATGCATCAGGCGAACGATCTGGATGCGCTCGAAACGTCGCCTATTGTCGTCGATGGCACGTTGTTCATCAGCGCGCCGCCGAACATGGTGGAGGCGATCGACGCGGCCACGGGCCGCACCTTGTGGACTTATCAGAAGGAAATCCCTCGCGATCTCCGCTTGTGTTGCGGCCGGGTGAATCGCGGCCTCGCGATTCTAGGAAATACCGTATACTACGCCAGCATCGATGCGCACCTCATCGCACTCGACGCGCGCGTCGGCACCGTTCGCTGGGACGTGACCATGGCCGACTACAAGACCGGATACTCCAGCACCGGTGCGCCGCTCGCGGTAAAGGATAAGATCATCACCGGAATGGCGGGCGGCGAGTTCGGCGTGCGTGGGTTCATCGACGCCTACGACGCCAAGACCGGCAAACGCGCGTGGCGCTTCAACACCATCCCCGTGAATGGCGAAGCCGGAAACGAAACCTGGACCGGGGAAAGCTGGAAGACCGGATCGGCTACTTCCTGGGTGACCGGCGTCTTCGATCCGGAAACCAACACCGTCTACTGGGGTACCGGAAATCCGGGGCCCGACTGGAACGGAGACTCGCGTTCTGGCGACAACCTCTACTCCGACTGCCTGGTCGCACTCGATGCCGACACCGGCGTCAAGAAATGGCACTTCCAGTACACTCCGCATGACGTGAACGACTGGGACTCGACGCAGACGCCGATGCTGATCGAAGGGCTGGTTCAGGGGCAGCCGCGCAAAATGGTTGTGCTTGCTAATCGCAACGCCTTTTACTATGCGCTGGATCGCACCAACGGCAAGTTTATCGCGGGAAAGCCATACGTCAAACAGACGTGGGCAAGCGGTCTGGACGAAGCGGGGCGCCCCATGCGGTTGCCGAACTCGGAGCCTTCGGTGGAGGGCACGCTGACCTGGCCGAGTCTAGGCGGCGGTTCCAACTGGTACAGCTCGGCATACGACGCCAAGACCGGCAATTACTACGTCAATGTGAAAGAGATGGCGGCCATCTTCCACAAGGGTGAAGCCGACTACAAGCCAGGCGCCGCCTTCAACGGAGGCGGCCAGCACGACTACAAGGGCGAAGATCCATACGGTGCGGTCCGCGCGATCGACGCCGTGACGGGCCAGTTGCGCTGGGAATACAAGCTCCAATTCCCCTCGCACGCAGGCCTGATGGCGACGGCTGGTGGTCTCGTGTTCGGTTCCAACGGCAGCTCCTTCTTTGCGCTCGATTCGCAGAAGGGCTCTCTGCTCTGGCACTTCGAAGCAGGCGGTACCATCAACGCGAATCCCATCAGCTTCATGAGCGCCGGCAAACAGTACGTGGTCATCGCAGCGGGGCACGCCTTGCTCGTTTTCGCCTTGGACTAAAAGACGCGTCCGTCTGTGTTTGCGGTCGCAGTCTGTGTCACGTGCCAACTTTCTTATTTAACTAATTGTGCATCCGGGCCGGTGAATCCGCTTATCGTTAGTGGCGACGGGAAGTCAGCCACTCGGTTAATGGATCGAAGCCGACGGACAGGCGACGCGACGCGCGAATCGACCCGAGCCGCGCGGCAGGAGGGTACCTTCACGCCGAAAGGAAAGGTGCCCAAATTCTCCGTTCTCTCTCCGTTAACCGCCTGTTAACCTCCGGGCTGGAGGTTCGATTATGATCTGGGGACTCTGGCGATAGACGCAATCGACGGCTACTTAGTGCCCGGCTTGGTATTCGCTAACAATCGATGAATCTGGTCGACCGCTTCGTCGACTTTTAGATCGAACAGACGCTGACCGAGCGCGGCGGTAGATGGGCGCGCATCGCCTTGGATTCCGTTGTTGATCCGCTTTGCGTTCGGATCCCGCTGCTCGCCGGGTTTGCGCATCGGATCGCCTACCGCTGCCGCGACCAGCTCATTGCGAACCCATCCCTTATCGCCTCCGAGATAGATCATTTCCGACGTATCGGGAATACCGGCGTGCGAACTCAGAGGGAAATGATTCGACTCAAGCCATTTGTCGAAATCGCTATTGGCCTTCTGATACACCTCGTCGCAAAAAATGACGCGGATCCCTTGCACCGAATATTTCTCGTCGAGCTTCTTAGCTACCTCGCCCAATTCCTTTTGGCCGCCGCCATGATCGCCCATGAGAACGACGTTCTTAAATCCGTTCTTGATCATCTGTTCGGCTACCTGTTCGTTAAGCGCCGCAAAAAGCGGCCCGGTCAGGCCGATGGTTCCGGGCAACTGCGGGTTCGCGTTGTTCACTGAAAATGGCATCACAGGAGCGGCAATGGCATTGCCGAGTTTCTCGGCGATCGCGATTACCGTCGCATGACCCATGAGGGTGTGCCCGCCGTTCACGTTTTGCGGACCTCGTTGCTCGGTACCGCCATTATAAATGAGCGCCGTCGTCCTACCCTGCTCGATCGCCTGCTTGACCTCTGGCCAAGTCATCATTTCGAAATCCACTTTCGACTGGGCGAAGGCCACAATGAAAAGCTGAAATCAGGGGGCTTTTCATGGACCACCGTCGACCTGGTGCATCCGGAACAAAGCGCCGAACAGGCAGAAAAAGTTATTCGCAAGGTTCAAGCGGGGCTGATGCCTCCGGCTGGGCGGCCCCGCCCCGACGCCGCGGCGATGAAGGCTTTCGCCACATCGTTAGAGCGCAGCATCGACCAGGCGGCGGCTGCTCATCCGAATCCGGGCCGGCCGGCGCTTCATCGCATGAACCGAACAGAGTACTCCAATTCGATTCGCGATCTTCTCTCGGTCGACGCAGATGTCGCGGCACTGCTTCCCACCGACGACATGAGCCACGGATTCGACAACATGGCGGATGTTCTCTCCATTTCTCCGACGTTGATGCAGGGCTATATCCGCGCTGCTGGAAGGATCAGCCGGGAAGCGGTGGGAGATCCGTCGGCGCTCGCTTTGACGACCACCTACTCGATCCCTCGTGTCACATCACAGACGCGCCATGTCGATGGCACGCCTTTTGGGACACGCGGCGGTCTCTCCGTTCTTCATGATTTTCCAGCCGACGGCGACTACGTTTTCAAGGTGGGATTTTACTACTCGCCTACGGGTCCGCTGTTCGGGCTAAATCAAGGAAACGGGCAGCAGATTGAGATCGCCGTGAACGGTGAGAGAGTAGCTCTTCTCGACATCAATCCGAACATGAAGCTTGCCAACGATGGCATCAAGACGCCGCCAATCAAGGTGAGGGCGGGTCCGCAGAGGATATCGGCTTCGTTTCCGCAGAAAGCCGACGGACCGATCGAGGACGAGTACCGGATGGTGGAGCAGAGCCTAGTTGACGTCAGCGCCGGGACCATCCCTGGTATGACAACGCTGCCCCATTTGCATCAGCTTTCGATCACCGGGCCGACGGCGGCCGCCGGAGTATCCGACACACCGAGCCGCCGTAAAATATTTACCTGCCGGCCGGCCGGCGAGGATGAAATTCCGTGTGCGAAGAAAATTATCGCCGCTCTGGGGCGCCAGGCTTATCGCCGGCCGGTCACCGATAACGATATCGAGAGTCTGCTTGGCTTCTATCAGCGCGGCCGGAAGGGCGGTGATTTCGATTCCGGAATTCGTACCGCGATTCAAGCGATGATCGCGAGCCCGGAATTTGTGTTTCGATTCGAGCGCACTCCGGCAGGGGTCGCACCGGGAAGAAATTATCGCATCAGCGATCTGGAACTGGCGTCTCGACTCTCGTTCTTTTTGTGGAGCAGCACGCCGGATGAGGAAGTGCTCGCTATCGCCGTTCAGGGAAAGCTCAGAGATCCGGTGATTTTCGAAAAACAGGTGCGGCGCATGTTGACGGACGCCCGTGCATCGGCATTGACGGCGAATTTCGCGGGTCAGTGGCTTCGCCTGCAAAATCTGAAGAATGTGAGTCCGGATTTGTTCGAGTATCCCGATTTCGACCGCACATTGGCGGACGCGATGCGCCGTGAAACGGAACTGCTGTTTGAGAGCGTCGTGCGCGAAGACCGCAATGTCGTCGATTTGCTGACGGCACACTACACGTTCGTCAACGAGCGTCTGGCCAAACATTACGGAATTCCGAATATCATGGGAAACCGGTTCCGGCGGGTGAGTCTGAGCGATCCGAATAGATTTGGACTGCTGGGTCAGGCGAGCATTCTAACGCTGACCTCGACGGCCATTCGAACTTCGCCCGTGCAGCGCGGGAAATATACGATGGAGGTGCTTCTCGGTACGCCTCCACCTCCACCACCACCCAACGTGCCGTTGCTGCCCGAAAACGCTGAAAGCCGCACAGGCCATGTCGCGAAGCCTCTTTCGGTCCGGCAGCGGCTGGAGGAACATCGCAAGAATCCGAATTGCGCGGGCTGCCATAAAATGATGGATCCGATTGGGTTCGCGCTGGAAAAATTCGACGCTGTGGGCGTGTGGCGCACCAACGACAGCGGCTTCCGCATCGATGCGTCGGGAACGATGTTCGACGGCGCGAAGCTGGACGGTCCGGCTAGCTTGCGGCAGGCGATTCTCGGTCATTCCGATTTATTCCTGCAAACGTTCACCGAGAATCTTCTCGCTTACGGAATCGGACGAGTGCTGGAGCCTTCCGATATGCCGGCGGTCCGGTCGGTGGCAAAAGAAGCAGCGCTGAACGGCAACCGATTCTCGGCGTTAGTGATGGCGGTCGTGAAGAGCGCGCCGTTCCAAATGAGACGGGCAGAAGAGCACACACCGGCGGCAACAGATGATATCGTGTTGAACCGGCTGTAACGGAGACCCAATGTTTCTCACGAAAAAGCACCTCTCGAGACGCCGCGTTCTTCGCGGCATGGGCGTGACGATGGCGTTGCCCCTGTTGGATTCGATGGTGCCGGCGCAGACTCCTCTGCACCGGACGGCCGCCGTTTCGCCGACGCGCCTGGCTTGCATCGAGATGGTGCACGGGTCGGCTGGAAGCACCGGAGAGGGAACGAACAAGCACTACTGGTCGCCAGAAAAAATCGGCCGCGATTTTGAAATGAGCCAGACGCTGGAGCCGCTTGCGCCCTACCGCGACTATCTGACGATTATCAGCGATACCGACCTTCATCCCGCCACCGCTTGGGCCGCCGCTGAAGAGGGCGCTGACCATTTCCGGTCAAGCGCGGTGTACCTGACCGCCGCCCACCCGAAGATGACCGAGGGGTCGGATTACTTCGTCGGTACTTCGATCGACCAATTGTATGCGCAGAAGTTCGGGCAGGATACTCCACTTCCCTCGATTCAGCTTTGTATCGAGATGGTGGATGCCTCGGGGGCCTGCGATTACGGATATGCCTGCGTGTACGCGGATACGATCAGCTGGGCTTCGCCGACGGAGCCTTTGCCGATGACGCTGGATCCGCGTATGGCGTTTGAGAATCTGTTCGGCGAAGGGGGCACGGCCGAGGATCGTCTGGCTCGAGGGAAGGTGAACAGCAGTATTCTCGACTGGATCGCGCATGATGTGAAGCGGTTGCAAAAAGACCTTGGCCCCAGCGATCGGAACCGTCTGAACGCCTATCTCGACGACGTTCGCGAGATAGAGCGGCGGATTCAGAAAATTGAAAAATATAACTCCAGCGGCGAAGCCCGGGTGTTGCCAGCGGCTCCCCTCGGAGTTCCGGACGCGTTCGAGGAACACGTAAGGCTGATGTTCGATCTGCAGGCGCTTGCGTTCATGACCGATGTCACGCGCGTCTCGGCATTTAAATTGAGCCGCGACGTCAGCGGACGGGTTTGGCCTGAGAGCGGTGTGAAAACGCCGTTCCATCCCTGCTCCCATCACGGCGAGAATCCCGCTAAGATCGCCGAGTTCGCGAAGCTCAACCGTTATCACGTCAGCATGCTTCCCTACTTCCTCGAGAAACTGAAAAATACCCCGGACGGCGATGGCAGCCTGCTGGATCACTCCATGGTGATGTACGGAAGCCCCATGGGGGACTCGAATGTTCACAACCACAAGCGGGTGCCGCTGATCCTCCTCGGTCATGCCAACGGCCAGTTGAAAGGCAATCTTCATGTCAGAATGCCGGATGGGACTCCGATGGCTAACGTTCTGCTGACCATGCTTCATAAGCTGGGAGTCAGCGTCGAACACTTTGGCGATAGCAAGGGCGAAATCGCAATCTAAAAGGATCTGAATTATGCGGATTCGAAATTTGATCGGCGGACTGTTGCTGGTATCCGGCCTGGCCGCCGGTGGTGATTCCAGGCTGTCGGAAGCGGCGATGCGGGGAGACCGGAGCGCCGTCGTATCCCTCCTAAAGCAAGGTGTAGACATCGATGGCGCGCAAGGAGACGGAAGCACGGCCCTGCACTGGGCCGCATTCAACGATGATCTGGAGACCACAAGAATACTCATAGCCGCCGGAGCAAACGTAAAAGTCACTACGCGAGGAGGCGCAATTACACCTCTGTTGATGGCATCGACGAACGGCAATGCGGCTATCATTGATGCGCTGCTCAGAGCGGGAGCCGACCCGAATTCGGTGAAGGCGAACGGAACCAGTGCGCTGATGCTGGCGGCGGCCTCCGGCAGTTCGGAAGCCGTTAAGATTCTGCTGGATCGCGGAACAAACGTCAATGCCAAAGAATCGGTTCACGGCCAAACGGCACTGATGTTCGCCGCAGCACTGAATCGCGATGCCGCGGTTCGAGTGTTACTAGCGCACGGAGCGGACCCGAATCTCGCGACCGCAGTGCGCAAGCTGGAGCGAGTCCGTTTCGATCAGGATGGGAACGTCGTCGAGGAGAGACCCGCGGCGAGAGGAGCCGCCGCGTCCGCGAAAACCGAAGAAGCAGCGGACGCCGAAGCTTCGGCCGCACTTGCTAAGGTCGCCAACGATGCCGCCAGGGCCGACCTCGACGTCCTTTCCCGGGCGCTTAGCCTCAAGACTTCGGTGTATCTGGTCGCCAAACCGCGCGCTAGGGCTGGAGATGTGGCAGCGCGCCCACCGAGAAAGGTTGGCGCCGATTTCATGGGCGGCATGACCGCTCTGTTGTTCGCGGCTCGGGAAGGGCACATGGAAAGCGTGAAAGCGCTCGTTGAAGGATCGAAAACCGATGTGAACCAGATCAGCGGTGGAGATAAGTTCAGTCCGCTAGTGATTGCGATTACCAACGGCCATCTCACGCTCGCGAAATACCTGCTGGATCACGGAGCCAATCCAAATCTGGTCACGGGCACGGGACTTTCCGCGCTGTACGCGACGATCGATGTGCAGTGGGCCCCAAAGGCGTGGTTCCCTCAGCCGACAACGGATCAGGAAACGGTTGCCTACCTTGAATTGATGAAAGCGCTCCTCGATCATGGCGCAAACGTGAACGCACAGGTCGGCGAAAAGCTGTGGTTTCGTTCTTTTACCAATGACTATACTTGGGTCGATCCCGCCGGAGCGACCGCCTTTTGGCGCGCCGCGCAATCGAGCGATGTCGCCGCGATGCGACTCCTGGTCGAATACAAGGCCGATCCGAAGCTTGCCGTCAAGTCCGGGGATACACCTCTCATGGCCGCCGCCGGCATTGGTTGGGCGGCGAACTGGAGCGTGAACGCGCCTTCCCCCTTGATCGACGCCGTGAAGTACTGCGTGGAACTTGGCAACGACGTGAATGCGGTTGACAACCGAGGTTACTCTGCGCTGCACGGCGCGGCGTACCTTGGCGATAACGACATGATCAATTTTCTGGTTTCGAAAGGCGCAAAGGTGGATGCAAAGAGCAAGGCAAGCGATTCGCCCGCCGATATGGCCAACGGTCCGACTCGATTCGGACAGCCGCATCTGGAGAGCGTAGCGCTTCTCGAGAAACTGGGCTCGCCCAACTCCCATAACTGCCGTTCGGATCAATGCGTAGTGGCGCTCAGGGCTAATATTTACGATCGTCCGCTAACCAGCGCCGAGCAGGCCGACAAGGACATGCTTGACAGGTTCGCCGTTTCCCTTGGTCTTAAGGAAGCGACATATCTGGTCGATATTCCAGGCGCGAGAGTCGCGACTACCAATCAGAACTAGTGGACTGTACCAGCCAGTTATAGACTACAATGGGTGCATGGCAAGCACCCTCGCATTGACGAACGCGGAGCGGATGGAACTGATGCGGCGAGCATCGAGCCGAACCGGCCGGGCGGAAGATGCCCGGAGAGCTCGGCTGATTTTGCTGCTGACCGAAGGCCATACCTCGATCAGACGGCCCCATCCCACCGCTGATCCCACGCGCACCAGCGTAATCATCTCCCGTTTCCCCGCACTCTTGCCCTGGCGCTGCTCCAGTTGACCCCAGATCCGGTCCAGGCACTCGGGCCAGCGACCGGCCTGCCGCCACTGCTGCAGAGGCGTTGAACCCGCCATCGCCCCCGGTTTCTTCTCCAGTACATCCAAGTAATGATTGAGGTCCAGAATCTGAAGGCCTCGTCCGTAGCATCGCGGATGTCGAGCCGCGCACTGGTTGTCGTGTTTGATCTCGATCCGCGACGGCCCTACCACCGCGGTCAAGCGCAACCCTGGAGACAAAGGCACCGAGTACTAGTTGGCTTTCACCTTCACACGACCCTTGCCGTCGACCACCAATGGATACAGAATCTCGTGGAGCGGAAATCCCTCCTCCACTCGCGGCGACAAAGACGCCCGCTCATACTGGCTGGCTTCGCCGACCGTCATAGGCTTGCCGCTAATGGTCCGGTCGCGGTTTGTCACACACGCCGCCAATCAATGTTCATTCAACGTGGCCAGATCCTTGGCTTCCGGCACCGGCACCAAACAGTTGCGCCGATACCATCCCAACTCTCCTTCCACGCCACCCTTTTCATTGTCCTTGGCCGGGTTGCAGTACTCGCTCCGATATCCCCAGTGGGAACGGAACGCGATGATCCGGTCCGTTTCGATTCGCTGTCGGCCACGCAAAATCTTCTTCACTACAGAGGTCATGTTGTCGTATCGCAGGATGCGAAATACGCCACCGAAATAGTCGAAGGCGTGCTCGTGGGCTTCCAGCAACGCTTGCTGCGTGGCGTTTGTGTAGGCCCGATGGAATGCGTCGCCCGACGCCATACTGCGCATCGCAAAGAACTGAAGCTTGCACGGTTCCCCATCCAGTTTCGCCACCGCCTCAAACCAATCGACCTGCGCCTCCTGGCCCCAGTCGTAGCTCTGCGGCACAAACACTTCGCGGCTGCCCAGCCCGAGTTCTTGCTTGCGTCGCTGCACGTATCGCCGCACGGTCGCTTCGGCGATCACCTGGCTGGGATGCTCTTCCCGCAGCCGCGTCCAGATCCGGTGCGCCGTGTGCCGTTGCTTGCGCGGCGCCTTCCGGTCGTCTTCCAGCATCCGGTCGATGGCCTCTTTCACCGGATCTAGTTTCGGCCGTTCCCGCTCGTGCTTCTTTCTCTGAGGCGGGATCGAACTGGCCACCGCTTGGCGCACCATACGCAAAAAACTCGACGCAGCTGCGTCGGCGGGTACGCCGCTTCCCGCAAGCTGTTTCGATTCTGTTGGCGCGCCCATCGCGCGACTGCTGGCCGATCACAACGACGCGGGTGAACTCTTGGCGAAGATTCGCGCATTGTCGGGCGATTACGAAGCACCCGCGGGCGCATGTCCCAGTTACAAAGGCCTTTATCACGGGCTGCAGGAATTTGAGCGCGATTTGCACCATCATGTGCATCTCGAAAACAACATTTTGTTCCCGCGAGCTTTGGAAATGGATAGGATGCTCCAGCCGGAGTTGGTCCATGGCGAGCGCTAGCTGTTCAACGACCACGACGGCTATGGTCGAACGCGAGGTCCGGCTGCAAAAACTGGTGACGGTGTATATCACCACAGGCCTCCTGTTCATGCTGCTGCCGGGAACCTTTCTCGGTGTTT